>DIZW01000013.1 GCA_002428015.1 Oxalobacteraceae bacterium UBA6018
GGCTATGGCGAGCATTTGCAACGACGCGCGGGCGCTTGTCTAGCGTGATGAGCGGGCATGATCGAAAGACTCTCAGCCTCTTAATTGGCGCGCTCGAACAGCCAGCGCTGCGGCGTCAGGTTATTGTCGGTCCACTGCTGGATGATGGCGCCATCGAGCTGGCTGCCGTCCTTCACGTCCAGCATCAAGCCGCTATTGCGGTTGCGGACCTTGTAGTACTGGGTATCGGTCTGCAGCAGGATCCACTGCTGGTTCGCGGTGCCCCCGTACGGATACGACTTCACATACACGCCCGGCGCGGTGCTGGAGTTATACACGTCCGCCACATTCCCGTTGAACATCGTGGTCAGCTTGAAGTAGCCGCTGCCGACCGGGTCGAGCGACCAAAGCTGGTCCGAGTTATTGTAGTTCGTGAACTGCCAGACGCTGGCGCCGTTGGCGGCGGCCGCGCGGTCGATGCTCATCACCTTGCCGCTGGACTGGTTGCGCAGCCGGTACCAGATGGTCCCGTTGCCCTCCCCCGACGGCCGCGTCACCGCGGCGCCTGCCGCCACCGGCGCGCCGATCACCGGCGTGTCGCCGTTCCAGGTCACCTTCTGGATGCGCGTGGTGCGCGAGTTACCGCAGCCCTGGCCCGTGCCCGGGTTGGCGTGATAGACGATCCAGTCCTCGGTGCCATCAGGCGACTTGGTGAAGCCATTATGGCCCGGACCATACGCGCCGTTCCCCTTTTGCAGGATCGGCGTGGACAGCTTGGTCCAGTTCGATGGCACCGTCAGGTCGGCCGTCAGGTTCGCGCTCAACAGGCCCACTTTATAGTCATCGGTCCAGCAGCCGCTGGCCGAAAACGACAGGTGCACCATGCTGTTATGGACGATGAACTGCGGGCCCTCGTTCACGTTACCGCCCACCTGCTCCCACGCATAAGTCGGCGTCGAGATGATCGCGCCGCGGCCGACGATGGTGCTCGGGCTGCTCATCTTCGCGATCTTGATGCGCTGCGGCTGGCCGCCCGAAATATCGGACCACGCCATGTACAGTTGGCCGTTGATGCTCGCCACGGTCTGGTCGATGGCCCAGCTGTCGTCGCTGTCGGCCACCTTGAGCGGCGCGCTCCAGCTGCCCGTTGTGGGATCCGCGCTGGCGTTCCTGATGACGAATACCCGGTGCGCATCGTCGCTGCCGGCCGCCGCGAAATACAGGTACCAGGCACCGTTGATGTAATCGAGTTCCGGCGCCCAGATATCCTTGCTGGTGCAATTGGTGCCGCTGCAGCCCGTGGCCGACTTGGTGAACACCGTCACCGGCGTGCCCGCGCCGATGCCCGACAGCGAGGCCGACTTGCGCAACTCGATCTTGTCCCAGTTGGGCGAGGTCGACACGAAATAATAAAAGCCGTCGGTATGGCGCATCACGAACGGATCGGCCGACGACGCGTTGGCCGGGCCGACCGGATTGATGAAGGTGGTCGTGGCCTGGGCCGGGCCGGCCAGGCTGAGCGCCAGCGCCAGGGCGGCCGCGCCGATCCTGGTAGAAGGTAGTCTCATTGATTGTCTCCGCTATTGTCATGCCGCCTTGGGGCGGTCGATGGGTGGACCGGCCATCCGGTCCATCGGCCAGTATCCCGAACACGATTGAACGCGTCCAATCCCAAAGGCGGTATCGCTGGCGCTGCGAACATGATCGCTACCGCTAGAATAGGGTCTGCGATAGCAATGCCGGAAACGCGCGCTGGCGACGGTGTCCAATTTCGGCATCGCCTCCCCATCCACCGATACAAGAAGAGGCTCACATGGTCCCAGTCCGAACACTTATTTTCATCACGCTGATGGCGCTCACCGCCGGCGCCGACGCGCGCAGGCCGCACGGGCCACGCGCCCAGGCCGGCCAGTTCGACTACTACGCCGTCGCGCTCAGCTGGTCGCCCGCGTACTGCGCTAGCCATCGCGACGCCGCCGAATGCCAGCGCCGGCTCGGCTTCGTGCTGCATGGTGTGTGGCCACAGTACGCGAACGGCTATCCCGAGAGCTGCGGCACCGAGCGACTGCCCGGCGACGTGCGCGTCAAGTACGGCACGCTGTTCCCGGCGCCCGGCCTGATCGACCACGAATGGAGCAAGCATGGCACCTGCTCCGGCCTCGATCCCGCGTCCTATTTCGCGCTGGTTGCCAGCCTCAAGGGCAAGGTCGCTATTCCCGGCGCCTTCGACCACCCCACCGCGCCCGTGCGCACCACCAACCGCGACTTCGCCCAAGCCTTCCAGGCCGCCAATCCTGGCCTCGCCCCGGACGCCGTGCTGCCGTTTTGCGGCGGCGGCGGACGTTTCCTGCGCGAGATTCACGTCTGCTACGACAAGCGCGGCGGCTCCCTCAGCTGCAGCGCCAGCGAGATCAAGCGCTCCTCCAACAGCTGCCGCAAGGACAGCTTCATGCTGCAGAACGTGCGCTAGCCACGCCGCGCGCGAACATCCGAAATGCAGCATGGCGGGGTCGGAGGCGACATTCGGACACGAGCTCGGCCATAGCATGGCGGGGTCGGAGGCGACATTCGGACACGAGCTCGTCCATGCAATGGATATTGTCGGGTTACTGGTAAATTTCAAACCTCCGCTGGGCGATGTTCAATAAAGGAAGAGGGTCGGAGTGAGACGCCCCGGCTTTCAAAGACATCCAAATAGAGGACAATACGTTCTAAAGGATATCTATGAAAAAGAAACCACCACCGCCAGGGAGCAACGCCTCCCCATTGTC
>DIZW01000102.1:0-3356 GCA_002428015.1 Oxalobacteraceae bacterium UBA6018
AGATGTGTACAAGAGACAGTGGTGGTGATAGGTGGACTTGAACCACCGACCCCAGCATTATGAATGCTGTGCTCTAACCAACTGAGCTATATCACCTGACAGACGAGCATTATAGAGATCGCCCCCAGCCACGTCAAGCGCCGCGTCTTCAATCGCCCCGCCGCTGGGCGATCAGTTTCATCATCTGGTGCGCCGGGTTGTCACCCAGACAATCGATCACGACCCGCGCCGGCATCGAGCGCAGCCAGGTCAGTTGGCGCTTGGCGAGCTGGCGCGTGGCGATGATGCCGGTCTCGCGCAGGGCGGCGCGGGCTATGCTGCCGTCCAGGTACTCCCAGGCCTGGCGGTAGCCCACGCAGCGCATCGACGGCAGGCCGGGGTGCAGGTCGCCGCGCGCGCGCAGGCGCGCGACTTCGGCGACGATGCCCGCGTCGTCGCTACTGCCAAGCATCTGGTCGAAACGCGTGGCGATACGCGCATGCAGCACGCTGCGGTCGGACGGCTCGAGTCCAAACGAGAGCAGCTCGAACGGCAGCACGGTTTTCTCGCGCCGCGCCAGCAGTTCGGACATGGGCTTGCCGCTCAATTCGATAATCTCCAGCGCGCGGTTGATGCGCTGGGCGTCGTTGGGCGCCAGCCGCGCGGCGGTGACCGGGTCGAGCGCGCGCAGCTTCTCGTGCATGCCGGGCCAGCCGATGCGCGCGGCTTCCACTTCGATCGCGGCGCGCAGCGCGCTGTCCGCGGTGGGCAGGTCGTCCAGCCCGTCGGTGAGCCCCTTGTAGTACATCATGGTGCCGCCCACCAGCAGCGGCAGTTTGCCGCGCGCGCTGATGTCGGCCACCAGGCGCAGGGTGTCGGTGCTGAACTGGGCCACCGAATACGACTCGGTGGGTTCAATGATGTCGATCAGGTGGTGCGGGGCGCTGGCCAGTTCCTCGGCGCTCGGCTTGGCGGTGCCGATGTCCATGCCGCGGTAGACCAGCGCGGAGTCGACCGAGATGATCTCGGCCGGGACGGCGCGCGCGATCGTCAGCGCGGCGGCGGTCTTGCCCGAGGCGGTGGGGCCCATGATGGCGACGGCGAGCGGCTTCATCGCGCCACCTCCATCAGCGGCGTTCCGATCAGCCGCACCGATGCGAAGATCGCGGCGCCCAGGCCGCAGGCGATGGCGGCCAGCGGCAGCACGGTGCCGTTGAAGCTGACGCCGACCAGGGTGCCGACCGCGAACGCCACCAGCATGGTCAGCGCGCCCATCAAACCGGCGGCGGTACCGGCCTGCAGCGGGAACGGGGTGACCGAGCCGGATTGGGCCACCGGGAAGTTGATGCCGTGCGCGGCCATGGTGGCGAACATGGCGCCGACCACTAGCGCCCAGTGCGCGAGGCCGAGGGCGGCGGCGGCCAGGAAGGCGGCGCCGGCGGCGAGCGAGCCAGTGCTGCCGATGCGTAGTGTGGCGGCGCTGCCGAACAAGGGCAGCAGGCGGCGGCAGACGATGGTGCCGCCCATGTAGCCGGACACGCCGGCGGCGAAGCAGAAGCCGAACCAGCCGGTGGGCACGTGCAGCACGCGGATCAGCACCAGCGAGGAGCCGGAGATGAAGGCGAAGATGGCGCCGTAGGACAGGGCGCCCGGCAGCGCGTGGGCCCAGAACTGGCGCGCGCCGAGCACCAGCCGGTAGTTGGCGGCGATGCCGGCCAGGTCGGTGGCGCGCGGGTTCTTGTGGGCGTTGGTTTCGGGCAGGCGCAGCGCGACCACGCCGAGCACCAGCGCGGCGAACAGCGACAGGGCCACGAACGCGGCGCGCCAGCCGAACGTGACTTGCAGGTAGGAGCCGAGGATGGGGCCGAGCAGGGGCGCCAGCGAGAGCCAGGTGCTGGCGCGCGCGATGACGCGGGCCGCGTCCGCCGCGGGGTAGGCGTCGCGCACGATGGCGCGGGCGACGATGATGGCCGAGCAGCAGCCGAGCGCCTGCAAAAAGCGCGCCGCGATGAGCACGTCGATGCCGGGCGCCGCGGCGCACAGGAAGCTGGCGGCCAGGTAGAGGGCGAGGCCGGCCAGCAGCACCGGGCGCCGGCCGAAGCGGTCCGACAGCGGGCCGATGATGAGCTGGGCGCCGCCGAAGCCGAGCACGAACAACGACAGGGTCAGCTGGACCGTGGCGGCGGGCGCGCCGAACACGCTGGCCAGGCCCGGGAGGGAGGCCAGGTACAGGTCGGTGGAGAGGGGCTGGAGCATCAGGAAGGCGACGATCAGCGGCAGGACCGGGGCGTGCGCGTAGGCCGGCAGCGGATGCGGCGTGGCGCTAAATTGATTCATCATTGCCCGCGCAGGAACAGCTTGTCGAGCGCGCCGATCTCCAGCTGCACCCAGGTCGGGCGGCCGTGATTGCACTGGTCGGCGCGTTCGGTGCCTTCCATCTGGCGCAGCAGGGCGTTCATCTCGGGCAGCGTGAGGATGCGGTTGGCGCGCACGGCCGTGTGGCAGGCGAGGGTGCCGAGCAGTTCGTTGCGGCGCTCGATCAGCACGCGTGAGCCGCCGAATTCGCGCACGTCGCGCAGCACGTCGCGCGCCAGGGTCTGGGCGTCGGCGTTCTTGAGCAGGGTCGGTACCGAGCGCACGGCCAGGGTGGTGGGCGAGAGCGCGGCGATATCGAAGCCGAGCGCGGCCAGCGTATCCTGGTTTTCCTGCGCGGCGCTCACTTCCACCGCGTCGGCGAAGAAGGTCACGGGAATGAGCAGCGCCTGCACCTGCATGTCCTGGCCTTCGACCTGGGCGTCGAGGGCGTTCTTGAGCTGTTCGTACAGTATGCGTTCGTGGGCGGCGTGCATGTCGACCAGCACCAGGCCCTTGCTGTTCTGGGCCAGGATGTAGATGCCGTGCAGCTGCGCCAGCGCGAAGCCGAGCGGGAACTCGCCGCTGGGCACCGGCGCCGGCGTGTACGGCGTCACGGGGGCGCTGGCTGCCTGGCGGGTGTCGCTGAACAGGGCGCCGTAGCTGTCGGCGCGCTGGGCCACGCCGGGGCCGTCGTAGCGGCTGCCGGGTGGGTATGGCGAGGGCGAGTACGTGCTGGAGCTGGACAAGGCCGGGCCGAAGCTGGTCTGTTCGTGCTCGCGCCGCCATCCCGGGGTGTCGGCGCCGATCTGGGCGGCGCTTTGCGGCGCCGGCACGCTGCCGTGGGCGGTGGCGGAGGTGTGCGACAGGGCGCGCTGCACCGCGTGGAACACGAACTGGTGCACCGCGCGGCTGTCGCGGAAGCGCACCTCGATCTTCGAGGGATGCACGTTCACGTCCACCAGCGCCGGGTCGAGGTCGAGCGCCAGCACGTAGGAGGGAAAGCGGTCGCCGTGCAGCACGTC
>DIZW01000102.1:3427-11973 GCA_002428015.1 Oxalobacteraceae bacterium UBA6018
CCGTGCAGCACGTCCTGGTAGGCCGAGCGCACCGCGTGCATGAGCAGCTTGTCGCGCACGAAGCGGCCGTTCACGTAGAAGAACTGGCCGTCGGCGCGGGCCTTGGAGGCGGTCGGCAGGCCGGCGTAGCCGTGCAGACGCAGCGGGCCGGCCGCTTCGTCGATCGGCAGGCGCGCC
Organism: Oxalobacteraceae bacterium UBA6018; assembly: GCA_002428015.1. Lineage (GTDB taxonomy): Bacteria > Pseudomonadota > Gammaproteobacteria > Burkholderiales > Burkholderiaceae_D > Telluria_A. The sequence goes on from DIZW01000102.1 coordinate 3,605, forward strand.
TCGGCGAAGTCGGTGCCGAGGATCTGCGCGCTGCGCTTGGCGATCTCGCTGACGTTCCAGTGGTCGATGGTGCGGCCGTTGTGCGACAGCGAGAAGGCCACGTCCGGCCGGGCCAGGGCGATGCGCCTGACCACTTCGGCGCAGTGGCCGTATTCGGTCTGCTCGGACTTGAGGAATTTGCGCCGCGCCGGGGTGTTGAAGTACAGGTCCTGGACGTCGATGGTGGTGCCGCAGGCGCCCGACGAGGGCGCCACCGTGCCCAGGTGCGAGCCGACGATCTCCCAGGCGTGGGGAGCGTCGGCCGTGCGCGAGGTGACGGCGACGGCGGCCACCGCGGCGATCGAGGCCAGCGCCTCGCCGCGAAAGCCGAGCGTGGCGACGTTTTCCAGGTCGGTCAGGGACGCGATCTTGGAGGTGGCGTGGCGCGCCAGCGCCAGCGGCAGCTGCTCGGGCGCGATGCCGCGGCCATTGTCGGTGATGGCGATGCGTTTGACGCCGCCTTCCTCGAGCCGCACCGTGATCTGGGTGGCGCCGGCGTCGAGCGCGTTCTCCAGCAGTTCCTTGACCACGGCGGAGGGACGTTCGACCACCTCGCCGGCGGCGATCTGCGAGATCAGTTGATCGGGGAGGGCCTGGATCGGGCGGTGTGCGGGGACGGGGGCGTTCATCGGTGGGATTATAGCGTTGTTGCCGCCGCTATCGTCCGCTTCCGCCATCGCTAGCCGGCGCCGGGATTTCTCTGCGCCCCATCAATTTCCCCGGTTGCGCATGCTGCCGACGGACATTCTGACCGCCCGGTGATGGTATGATTCGCGCCTACCTTTTAGGATAAATATGGATCTGATGCAATTTTTCGGCATGATCATGCATGTCGATCAAACTCTCGGCATGTTGCTGTCGAAGTACGGAATCTATGTGTACGCAGTGTTGTTTGCGATCATCTTCAGCGAAACCGGCCTGGTCGTCCTGTTCTTCTTCCCTGGCGATACCCTGTTGTTCATCGCGGGCGCGTTTTGCGCTACCGGACAGATGAACTACGCGCTACTGCTGGCGCTCCTGATCACCGCCGCCGTCACCGGCAATACACTCAATTACTGGATCGGCGAGGCCATCGGCCAGCGCGTGTTCACCCACGACTACCGCTGGATCAACAAGGACGCGCTGCGCCGCACCCATGACTTTTTCGAAAGACACGGCGGCAAGACCATCATCATGGCGCGCTTCGTCCCGGTGGTGCGCACCTTCGCGCCGTTCGTGGCCGGCGTGTCGGACATGACCCATGCCCGTTTCCAGCTCTACAACGTCACCGGCGCGGCCATGTGGGTGGTCAGCCTGGTGACCGGCGGCTACTTCTTCGGCAATATTCCGGTCGTGCGCGACCACCTGACCGCCATCGTGCTGTTCGGCGTGGGCGTGGCGGTGGTGCCGGTGGCGCTGGGTGGCTTGTGGAAGGTCGGACGCAAGGTGCTCAGCCGCTAGCGTGTCCCTTTGTCTTGTCCCTTCGTCACAACCTGCCCGACTGCCCAGGTCGGGCGGGTGAAGTTTCCTCGCAGATTCAAGTTTCCCTCTCTTTGCGCCGTTAACCAGACTGTAATTCACCATTCTGGATCCTCATGCGTAACCTGATCGCCCTGATCGCTTGCTGCTTCGCCATGGCGACGGCAGGCGCGACCGATCCCCATGCCGCCGCGCCGGGGGCGGCGTCCGAGCACGCCGCCGCCGCCGAGCCGGCCAAGAGCATCATCCCGTCAATCAAGCCGTCGCTCGTGCCGTCCCTGGCGGCGGCCGCCCAGCGCGCCAAGGAGGACGACGCCGAGGTCGACCTGTCGGCCAAGATCGCCGCGCGCCTGGCCGTCATGCGCGCCAACCAGGTCGCGCGCGCGGCCGCCGCCGCCAAGGCCAGGAAGATCGCCGCGCTGAAAAAACAGCAGCAGGCCGCCGCCGCGGTGGCCCCGCCACCCCCGTTTCACAGCGATACCTGGTCGTACGAGGGCGAGACCGGTCCCGCCGCCTGGGGCAAGATCAACAGCGCCTGGACCAAGTGCGGCGCCGGCAACCGCCAGTCGCCGATCGATATCCGCGACGGCATCAAGGTCGAACTCGAACAGATCGTGTTCGACTACAAGCCGTCCTCGTTCAGCGTGACCGACAACGGCCACACCGTCGAGGTCGACGTCAGCCCCGGTAACTACATCACGGTGCAGAACCGCACCTACGAGCTGATCCAGTTTCACTTTCACCGGCCGTCCGAGGAGCGCATCAACGGCAAGAGCTTCGAGATGGTGGTGCACCTGGTGCATCGCGACGCCGAGGGCAAGCTGGCGGTGATCGCGGTCCTGCTCGAACGCGGCAAGGCCCAGGAGACCATCCAGGCGGTGTGGAACAATCTGCCGCTGGAAAAGCACGACACGGTGTCGCCCTCCGTGGTACTGGACGTGAACGATCTGCTGCCGGAGCGGCGCGACTACATCACCTACATGGGGTCGCTGACAACGCCGCCTTGCACCGAGGGCGTGCTGTGGATGGTGATGAAGCAGCCGGTGCAGGCTTCGCCGGCGCAGATGGCCGTGTTCAGCCGCCTGTATCCGCTCAACGCGCGCCCGGTCCAGGCCAGCGGCGGCCGCGTGATCAAAGAATCGAACTAGGCCCGCGCGCGGCGGTTCGGCGCGTCGAGCCGGCGCGCATCAAGCCAGCGTGATGGTGTGCTCGCCGTGCCAGGCGCTGTCGGGCGCGATCCGGTAGGGTTCGATCAGGGCCGCCTCCACGCACACGAAACGGCGGTACTCGTCGTCTTCCATGTCTGCCAGGGTGGCCGCGTCAACCGCGCCCGGATTCCACACCACGGCGTCGTGAAAGCCTTTCTGCGTGAGCACCAGCGTGGGGCCACCCGCGTCGATGGTGATCGGGCCTGGCACCGCGCTGAAGATCTGGTCGATCTTCTCGCCCACCGCCAGCGGCGCATCCTGCAGGCCGCCGATGCGCACGCGCGCCACGTCCTCCACGCCAAAATAGGTGTGCAGGGCGCTGGAAAAGTCGAAGCTCTCGCTGCCGTTGTTATGCACGTCCAGGCCGATGCGCAGCTCGGGGCCGCGCACCGTCACGCGCAGGGTCAATACGAAGTCGTGCGGCCAGGCGCGCGCCAGCACCGCCGGCAAATCGGCCCGGGTGAGGGTGAAGCGCGCGAACGCGGCGCCTTCGGTCAGCCCGCTATGGGTCATGCGCCAGTTGCTGATGCGGGCGAAGCCGTGGCGCAGGCCGGGTCCGCGTTCGGCGAACTGGGGGAAGATCACCGGCACGCCGCCGCGGATGGCGCGGCTGCTGTCCAGCGCCGAGCGGGCGCTGCAAAACAGGCGCTCCTGGCCGCCGGCCTTCCATGACACGAGGTGGGCACCGTACAGGGTGACGGTGGCCTGGGCGCCGTCGGGGGCAGTGATCTGGACAGCCGGCAGCGCGCCGTAGTCGACCATCGCGATTGCGGTCATCGGTTTTCCTTCTTGTTTTTGTTGAAGTCAGTCGAAGTCTGTTTAAGTCAGGCGGCTCTTGGCCAGCGGCGGATTGCGCGCGAAGTAGTGCTTGATGCCCTTGGTGATGGCGTCCGCGATCTGGTCCTGGTAGTTATTGTCGCGCAGCTTGGCTTCTTCCTCAGGGTTCGAGATGAATGCCGTTTCGATCAGGATCGACGGGATGTCGGGCGCCTTGAGCACGGCGAAGCCGGCCTGTTCGACCGCGCCGCGGTGCAGGCGCGCGATGCCGCCGATCTCGCCCAGCACGGCTTTGCCCAGCTTCATGCTGTCGTTGATCTGGGCCGTCGTCGACAGGTCCAGCAGCACGCTGGCGAGCTGCTTGTCGTGGCTGCGCATGTTGACCCCGCCGATGGAGTCGGCTAGGTTTTCCTTGTTGGCCAGCCAGCGCGCCGCGCTCGAGCTGGCGCCTTTTTCGGACAGCACGAACACCGACGAGCCGCGCGCGCTCGGCTCGACGAAGGCGTCGGCGTGGATCGATACGAACAGGTCGGCGTCGATCTTGCGCGCCTTGTCCACGCGCGTGCCGAGCGGGACGAAGTAGTCGCCATCGCGCGTGAGCATGACGCGGATGTTGGCCTGCTCCTCGAGCTTGAACTTGAGGCGCTTGGCGATCTGCAGCACCAGGTCTTTTTCGTGGGTGCCCGCCGCGCCGGTGGCGCCCGGGTCCTCGCCACCGTGGCCGGGGTCGAGCGCGATCGTGATCATGCGGATCACCTTGCCCAGCTTGGACCCCTGACGCGCTTCGCGTGCCGGGTCGCGCGCGCTGTCTCTCGCAGTATCGCGCGCCGTGCCTTGGGCGGGCTCCCTGGCGGCATCCGCGATCGGGTCGTGCGCAGGGTCAGGTTTCGGCTCGGCCCTGGCCAGCGTCCCCGGCGGCTCGGCCTGCTCGAGGGCCGGCGCCGCCGCGGTGGCGGGCGCAAGTTCGGGCGGCGCGTTCGGCGCCGGCACGCCGGCCGGCGCGCCCTGCGGCGACCATTCGCCTTTTTCGATCATCGCCGCGATCGGGTCCACCGGCGTGACCGGGTACAGATCGAAAATGAGGCGGTACTTGTAGCCGGCCACTGGGGCCAGCGAGAACACCTGCGGTTTGATCTCTTCCTTCAGGTCGAACACCAGTCGCACCACGTTCGGGCGGTTCTGGCCGACCCGCACCTGCTTGATGTAAGGGTCGCCCGACTGGATTTTCGCCACCAGGCTCTTGAGCGTGGAACTGAGCTCCAGGCCTTCGATGTCGACCACCAGCCGGTACGGGTCGGTGACGAGGAAGTGGGTGGTCTTCAGTTCGCTGTCGTTTTCCAGCGTGACGCGGGTGTAGTCGGCCGCGGGCCAGACCCGCACGCCGAGGATCTGCGCGGCGCGTGCCGGCAGGGCGCCCATGACCGACAGCAGCAAGGTGGCGCCGGCCTTGAGCATGGTGCGCCGCGCGAGCGGGGCGGCGATCAGGGAATCGGGGCGAAGGTGAGACGGTCGAGGCATAGCAGACCCAGGTCGGACAACGCTTGCAATTCTACATCACGGCCGTCGCCGGCGACGCTGAGAATCACGTTCAGATCGGGGGGCGGCAACACCGGGTCGCCTTTTTCCGGCCACTCGACGATGCAGATCTTGTCGGCATTGAAATCTTCCCGGAAACCGGCGTCGAGGAATTCTTCCGGGCTGGACATGCGGTACAGGTCGAAGTGGATCAGCTCGACCGTGCGCCCGTCCAGCGCGATGCGGTAGGGCTCGGCCAGGGTGTAGGTCGGGCTCTTGACCTTGCCGACATGGCCGGCCGCGTGCAGCAGCGCGCGCGTGAGGGCGGTCTTGCCGGCACCGAGGTCGCCGTGGAGGTGGATCGAAAGGCCAGGAGCGAGCACGCGCGCCAGGGCCGCGCCCAGGGCGGCGGTGGCGTGTTCGTCGGGGAGGTGGGCTGTGAAATGCTGCATCGAATAGAATGTCGTGTTAAGTCGTCGCCTTTGATTGCCCACCATTGTAGCTGCCAGCATGCCGCTTTCCGTGCCACATTCCGAATCCGATCTCCACGCGCTGGCGCGCGTCATCAAGCAATGGGGCGCCGAGCTGGGCTTCGCCGACGTGCGCATCGCCGATGTCGACCTGCGCCACGCCGAGGCCGGCCTGCAGGCCTGGCTGGCCGCCGGCCACCACGGCGAGATGGATTATATGGCAAGCCACGGCGTGAAGCGTGCGCGGCCGGACGAACTGGTGCCCGGCACGGTGCGCGCCATCGTGGCGCGCATGGATTACCTGCCGCCGGCCACGGCGCCCGGCTGGCGCGGGCGCGAACGCGCGCGCCTGGACGAGCCGGGCGCGGCGGTGGTGTCGATGTATGCACGCGGACGCGACTATCACAAAGTGTTGCGCAATCGGCTGCAGCAGCTGGCCGAGCGCATCCGCGCGCACAGCGGCGCGCTGGGCTTTCGCGTATTTACCGATTCGGCCCCCGTGATGGAATTGCCGCTGGCCGAGAAAGCCGGCCTGGGCTGGCGCGGCAAGCACACCTTGCTGCTCAGCCGCGAGGCCGGCTCCATGTTTTTCATCGGCGAAATCCTGGTCGACCTGCCGCTGCCAGTGGACGCGCCCGCCAGCGAGCACTGCGGCGCCTGCCAGGCCTGCATCACCGTGTGCCCGACCCAGGCCATCCTGGGGCCGGGCCGGCTCGACGCGCGCCGCTGCATTTCCTACCTGACGATCGAGCTCAAGGGCAGTATCCCGGAGGAGCTGCGCGCGCTGATCGGCAACCGCGTCTACGGCTGCGACGATTGCCAGACCGTGTGCCCGTGGAATAAGTTCGCCCAGCGCGCCAGCGTGCCCGATTTCGACGAGCGCAACGAGCTCGGCAGCGCGCAGATGGTGGACTTGTTCGCCTGGACCGAGGAGCAGTTCAACGCCCGTCTCGAAGGCAGCCCGATCCGCCGCATCGGCCACGAGCGCTGGCTGCGCAACCTGGCGGTGGGGCTGGGCAACGCGGCCGCCGCGGCGCCCGGCGACCCGGCCATCGTGGCCGCCTTGCGCGCGCGCGCCGGGCACGCCTCGGCGCTGGTGCGCGAGCACGTGGCGTGGGCACTGGCGCGCCATGCGGTGGTGCTGGAGCCGGGGCACGGCATGCCCGCGTCAGATGCGCTTGAGCCGCAACGCTGACCAGTCGGCGTCGACCGAGATGATCGCCACCGTGGTCGCGCCGTGTTCCTGGGCGAAGGCGGCGATCTTGTCGCGGTCGATGTCGGTGGCCTTGGGCGCGCTCTGCTTGAGGTAGGCGATCCATAGCGAGCCCTTGTCGCCCAGGCGCGCCATGGCCTGGGGAAAATACTGCTCGAGCTCCTTGCGGTTGAGCGCGAACATCAGCACCACGTCGGCCGCCTCGGCGCCGGCGTCGAGCAAGTGTTGCGGCATCTGCGCCACCACCGCGGGGTGGGCCTCGCCGTTGAAAATCGCCATCGATTTGGCGTTCTTTAGGTACATCCGGTCGGCAATTGTTTTATCGCTCATCGCGCAGGCCCGTTCGGTGAAGTAAGAGAAGAATGATGACTCTCCCGTTGGACTCGCCGGCCCACCCTTACGTTCCACAAAGGCCCTTATTTCAGCAGTCCCGCCAGTTCGACCGCCGTCTTGACCTGCATCTTGTCGAACACGTGGGAACGGTGCACCTCCACCGTGCGCATGCTGATGCCGAGCTGGTCGGCGATGACCTTGTTCATCTTTCCAGCGAGAATGAGATCGAGCACCTCGCGCTCGCGCGCCGACAAGCTCGCCAGGCGCGCCTGCACGGCCGCCGTCGCGCCGGCCGCGCGCGAGAGCGCCAGCGCCTGTTCGACCCGGTCCATCAGCTGGTTGTCGTTGAATGGTTTTTCGAAGAAGTCGAAGGCGCCGCGCTTGAGCGTGTCCACCGCCATCGGCACGTCGCCGTGGCCGGTCAGGAAGATCACCGGCAGGCGCGCCGTCAGGGCGCGCGCGCTGAGCAGGTCGAACACGGCCACCCCGTTCAGGTCCGGCATGCGCACGTCCAGCAGCACGCAGTCGCCGCCGGCGTCGAAGGCCTTGCCGGCCTGGTCGACGAACGCTTGCGCGCTGGCATAGGTGCAGGCGGCGATGCCGCGCGAACGCGCCAGCCAGGCCAGCGAATCGCGGATCGCTTCTTCGTCGTCGACGATGTGCAGCATGGGGTGTCTCCTGTGCTCGTGGTCACGTTCAGGGGCCGGTCTGCGCCGGTAGGGTGAATGCGAATATCGTACCGCCATTCGGGTTGGCGCGGTGGGTCAGCGTGCCGCCGTGAAATTCGATCGCAGTGCGGCACACCGACAGACCCATGCCCATGCCCTCGGCCTTGGTCGAGAAGAATGGCGAGAACAGGCGCTCTGCCACGTCCGGCGCGATCCCGTGGCCCTGGTCGATCACGGACACCGTGACCTGGCCGTTGGCGCTGGCCGCCTCGATGCGCAGCAGGCGCCGCTCCGGCGCCGTCTCCTGCATCGCCTCGATCGCGTTGCGGGTCAGGTTCAGCAGCACCTGCTCGAGCAGCATGCGGTCGGCGCTGACCGGCGGCAGGCCGGGCGGGATGGCGCTCTGGATGGCCACGAAGAACTTGCGCGCCTGCAGTTCGACCAGGGCGCCGATGGCATCCATCAGCTCGCCGATGTCGACCAGTTGGCGCTGCGGGTCACGCTTCTTGACGAATTCGTGCACGCTGCGGATGATCTGGCCGGCGCGGCGCGCCTGCGCGCTGGCCTGCTCCAGCGCCGGCTTGAGCAGGTCGGCGTCGACCGCCGCGCCGTGGCCGGCGGCGCGCTCGATCAGGTTCAGCGCGCCCGTGGTGTAGCTCGAGATGGCCGCCAGCGGCTGGTTCAGCTC
>DIZW01000102.1:12134-30899 GCA_002428015.1 Oxalobacteraceae bacterium UBA6018
TCAGCTCGTGCGCCAGCATGGACGAGATCTCGCCCATGGTGGCCAGGCGCGCGCTGGCGTTGAGCTTCTCCTGCTGCTGGCGCGCCAGTTCCTCGGCGTTCTTGCGGTCGGAAATGTCGAGGATCGAGCCCATCCAGCCGGTGTGGCGGCCCTCGCTGTCGACCAGGGGCGCCTCGAAGATCAGCACCGGCAGGCGCTGCCCGTCCGGGCGCAGGAAGATGGTCTCGAACTGGGGCGTGACGTGGCCGGCCAGCACGCCGGCGAAGCGCTGCTGGTACTCGGCCATCGCTTCGGGCGCCCAGTAGGGCATCGGCGGCGCCTTGCCCACCAGCTCCTCGCGCGGCAATCCGACCATCTGGCAGAAGGCCGGGTTGACGTAGGTGACGCGGCCCTCCAGGTCGCGCGCGCGCAGCCCGGTCACGAGCGAGTTCTCCATCGCCGTGCGAAACGCCATCTGCTGGCGCAGGGCGCCCTCGGCGGCCAGGCGGCGCGTGATGTGGCGCCACAGGGCCAGCAGGCTCGCCAGCAGGCCCAGCGCCAGCGCGACGACCGAGCCCACCAGCAAATTGGGCAGCAGCCGCGGCGCGCTCTTGACGCTGTCGGTGTACAGGGACATGTTGGCGCCGGGCAGGTCGAGCGCGCGCTTGTGGGTGTACACGCCGCGCCCGGGGCCGGCGGCGGCGCGCTGGGCCAGCAGATGGTCGTCGCGGTCCACCAGCGAGATCGCGTTGTCCTGGGCGAACCACCAGGGCACGGTCTCGTCGAGCAGGCGTTGCAGGCTGTAGACGGCCACCAGGTCGCCGCTGCGGCGCCCGTCGTGGTACAGCGGCAGGTGGTACTCGATCATGGCGTGTCCCCGCCGCGGGCCGTAGGGCTCGCTGTAGCGCCCGCGCTGGGTGCCGCGCGTCATGTCGGCGGCCGTGCGTGCGCGCTGGGCCAGCGCGCCCAGGTCGCCCAGGTCGGCGCCGGTGGCGGCGATCACGCGGCCGTCGGCGTCGAGCCAGGCCAGCGCCGCCAGCTCGTGGGCGCTGCTGCGCAACTGGTCCAGGCGCGCAGGCACCTTGGCCGGGTCCAGCCCGGCCGCCAGGTCGCCGCGCAGGGCGCCCAGCGCGTCCTCGTCGCGCGACATTTCAAAGCGCACCGTCTGCTCCACCCACAGGGTGTCGGCGATCAGTTGTTCCTGGCGCTCGTTGCTTTCCATCTGGCGCGACTGCCACGGCAGCCACAGCAGCACGGCGAGGAACAGCAGCACCAGCAGCAAGGGCAGCAGCCAGCGCCAGGGGCCGCCAAGCTGGATCGAACGCACGTGGGAGACAGGTGATTTCATGCAGTAAGTGTGGCGCTTTTCCAACATTTAGTGGTTGTGGTTATCCACAATTGCCGTGCCGTCCGCGGCGCGGCAGACTCGGAACCAGCATATACGGGGCCGTGCCGCGCAGCCGGCCACACAACTAGACCTATCCATCAGGAGACAATCATGGCAATCAAATCACACATCAAGGCACTCGTCGTCGCGCTGGCCGCGGCCGCCAGCATGAGCGCCTGGGCCGACGCGCCCATCGTCATCAAGTTCAGCCACGTGGTGGCCACCGACACGCCCAAGGGCCAGGCCGCCGAACGCTTCAAGCAGCTGGCCGAGAAAGCCACCAACGGCCGGGTCAAGGTGGAAATCTACCCGAACAGCCAATTGTACAAGGACAAGGAAGAGCTGGAAGCCCTGCAACTGGGCGCGGTGCAGATGTTGGCGCCCTCGCTGGCCAAGTTCGGCCCGCTCGGGGTGAAGGAATTCGAGGCCTTCGACGTGCCCTACATCTTCCCGTCCAAGCAGGGCTTGTACAACGTCACCGAAGGCCCGGTGGGCAAGAGCCTGCTGCAAAAGCTCGAGCCGAAGGGCATCACCGGCCTGGCCTATTGGGACAATGGATTCAAGGAGATGTCGGCCAACCGTCCGCTGCACATGCCGGCCGACTTCAAGGGCCTGAAGATGCGCATCCAGGCGTCCAAGGTGCTGGACGCCCAGATGCGCGCGCTGGGCGCCAACCCGCAGGTGCTGGCCTTCTCCGAGGTGTACCAGGCCCTGCAGACCGGCGTGGTGGACGGCACCGAGAATCCGCCGTCGAACATGTACACGCAAAAGATGCACGAGGTGCAGAAGCACCTGACCCTGTCGAACCACGGCTATCTGGGCTACGCGGTGATCGTCAACAAGAAGTTCTGGGACGGCTTGCCGGCCGACATACGCGCCAGCCTGGAAAAAGCCATGCGCGAGGCGACTACCTTCGAGAAGGCCATCGCCCAGCGTGACAACGACATGGCGCTCGAGGCGATCAAGAAGAGCGGCAAGACCACCATCTACACGCTCAACCCGGCGGAACAGGCGGCCTGGCGCAAGGCCTTGCTGCCGGTGCAGAAGGACATGGAAGGGCGCATCGGCAAGGATGTGCTGGGCGCCATCTCCAAGGCCGCCAACCAGTAAGCCGGTGTGGCGGCGCCGCCGCGGCATGCTGCCCGGCGCCGCCAGCCGGCCCCCGTTTGGTCCGCGCCGGGCGTCCCGCCCGGGCGCGGCCTCCTTCTGAAAGCCCCACATGAAAATCCTCGATCACCTCGAAGAGTGGATCATCGCGTCCCTGATGGGCGCGGCGACCCTCGTCACCTTTTTGGCGGTGGTGCACCGCTACCTGTCCGGGCTGCCCATCCCCGGCGTCCAGGACGCGCTCATCCGGATCAATTCCAGCTGGGCGCAGGAACTGTGCATCTACATGTTCGTGTGGATGGCCAAGTTCGGCGCCGCCTACGGCGTGCGCACCGGCATCCACGTCGGCGTCGACGTGCTCATCAACCGCTTGAGCGAGCGCTGGCGCGCCAAGTGCGTCATGTTCGGCCTGCTCGCCGGCGCCGCCTTCACCGGCATCATCGGCACCCTGGGCGCGCGCTTCGTGCTGGCCATGTCGCACACCGGCCAGACCTCGTCCGACCTGGAACTGCCGATGTGGATCGTGTACCTGGCCGTGCCGCTCGGCTCCTACCTGATGTGCTTCCGCTTCCTGCAAGTGCTGGTGCAATTCGTCAAGACCGGCCACCTGCCCAAGCATGACCACGCCCACGTCGAGGGTCTCGACGACGAGATCGCCGCCGCCAACGGAGGCGCCGCATGAACGCCCTGATCATCTTCGTACTGCTGATGGCGCTCATGCTCACCGGCATGCCCATCTCGATTTCGCTCGGCCTCACGGTCCTGACCTTCCTGTTCACCATGACCAGCGTGCCGATCGAATCGGTGGCGCTCAAACTGTTCACCGGCATTGAAAACTTCGAGATCATGGCGATCCCGTTCTTCATCCTGGCCGGCAACTTCCTCACCCATGGCGGGGTGGCCAGGCGCATGATCAACTTCGCCAGCTCCATGGTCGGCCACTGGCACGGCGGCCTGGCCCTGGCCGGGGTGCTGGCCTGCGCGCTGTTCGCCGCCGTGTCCGGCTCCAGCCCGGCCACGGTGGTGGCGATCGGTTCGATCATCCTGCCGGCCATGGTGCGCCAGGGCTACCCCAAGCGCTTCGGCGCCGGCGTGATCACCACCTCGGGCGCGCTCGGTATCCTGATTCCGCCGTCGATCGTGATGGTGATGTACTCCGTCACCACCAACACCTCGGTCGGCGCGCTGTTCATGGCCGGCGTGGTGCCTGGCGTGCTGCTGGCCGTGCTGCTGGGCGTGACCACCTGGCTGCTGGCCAAGAAGCACGATTATCCGCGCATGCCGAAGGCGAGCTGGGGCGAGCGCTGGCAGGCGTTCCGGAAATGCGCCTGGGGCATGCTGCTGATCGTCATCGTGATGGGCGGCATCTACTCGGGCGCGTTCACGCCGACCGAGGCGGCCGCGATGGCGGCCGTGTACGCCTTCTTCATCGCCGTGTTCGTGTACAAGGACTTGAAGCTCAAGCAGGTCGGCAAGGTCCTGCTGGACTCGGCCGCGATGTCGGCGATGCTGCTCTACATCATCACCAACGCCGTGCTGTTCTCGTTCCTGATGACCAGCGAGAACATCCCGCAGGCGATGGCCGGCTGGATCACCGCCCTCGGCCTGGGCAAGGTGGCCTTCCTGCTGGTGGTCAACGTGCTGCTGCTGTTGGCCGGCAACGTGATGGAGCCGTCCTCGATCGTGTTGATCATGGCGCCCATCCTGTTCCCCGTGGCCGTCAGCCTGGGGATCAACCCGATCCACTTCGGCATCCTGATCGTGGTCAACATGGAGGTGGGGATGTGCCATCCGCCGGTCGGCCTGAACCTGTACGTGGCCTCGGGCGTGGCCAAGATGGGCATCTCGGAATTGACGGTGGCGGTGATGCCGTGGCTGTTGACGATGCTCGGTTTCCTGATGCTGATCACCTACGTACCACAAATTTCGCTGTGGCTGCCAAATTTAATTTATAACTGAAATAATTTCAATTCGCGTGCCAAAAAAGCCACAGTTTCCGATTTTAAATACGCTATGATTGGCACCTTTCCTGGCACCACAACAGTGCGCATGGAAAGACCAGACATGGAGTTTGGGGGAGCAGTAGCTATAAGAGCACGGTAGTCCATACCGGAGAACATCGAGGAGACACGCGTTTTACAGATGCTGCTGGCACTGACCAAGCGGCCGGAAACGTGAACAAAATTTGGAACGCACCGCAAGGTGCGTTTTTTTTCGTCCGTGCGCGCCCCGTGTCCGCGCGCTTTTTCGCGCCGCCCTTTGGTTTGCCGCCGCGACGCGCTACACTGCTGCCCATGACACCTCAGCCAGGCAGCGACCTGTTTTCCGCCATCGTGGACGCGCCCTTCGGCGCCGTCGGCATCCGCACCGAAGCGGGGCGGGTGCGCGAACTGGTCTACCTGCCGCCCCAATTCAGTGAGATGGCCGCCACCGAGCCGGTGGCGCTGGAGGCGGCCGCCCAGGTGGCGCGCTACCTGGCCGACCCGGATTTTTCGTTCAGCTTGCCGCTGGCCGCGGCCGGGACGGCCTTCCAGCGGCGCGTGTGGGACGCCATTTCGGCCATTCCGCGCGGCAGCGTCCTGACCTACGGCCAGGTCGCCAAGCTGGTCGGCTCGGCGCCGCGCGCGGTGGGCCAGGCCTGCGGCGCCAACTGGTTCCCGCTGGTCATCCCCTGCCACCGCGTGACCGCCAGCGGCGGCCTGGGCGGGTTCTCCAATCACGCCGACGAAAACGGCTTCCACCTGTCGGTCAAGCGCTGGCTGCTGGCGCACGAAGGCGCGGCGAAAATTCCATGGCAGCAGAGCTCAATCTTCAGCTGATCGACACCTTCTGCGACGCCTTGTGGCTGGAGCAGGGCCTGGCGAAGAACTCGATCGACGCCTACCGGCGCGACATGGCGCTGTTCGCGCGCTGGCTCGCGGTGACGCGCCCCGAGCGCGCCGGCCTGCTGCAGGTCGAGGGGCACGACCTGGCCGGCTACTTCGGCGCGCGTCACGAGCAGACCAAGCCCAGCTCGGCCAACCGGCGCCTGTCCGTGCTCAAGCGCTTCTACCAGCTGGCGCTGCGCAACGGCCAGATCGCGGCCGACCCCTGCCTGCAGCTGGCCTCGGCCAAGCAGCCGCTGCGCTTCGTGCACACGCTCACCGAGGCCCAGGTCGAAGCCTTGCTCGACGCGCCCGACGTTGCCACCCCCCTCGGCCTGCGCGAACGCACCATGCTCGAACTGATGTACGCCAGCGGGCTGCGGGTGTCGGAACTGGTCGAGCTCAAGCTGGGCGAACTGAGCATGAACGATGGCGTGCTGCGCGTGACCGGCAAGGGCAGCAAGACGCGCCTGGTGCCGTTCGGCCACGAGGCGCGCAACTGGATCGAGCGCTACCTGGGCGAGGCGCGCGCCGTGATCCTCAACGGCCAGGTCGACGACGCCCTGTTCGTCACCGCCCGCGGCGGCCCCATGACGCGCCAGATGTTCTGGGTGCTGATCAAGAAGCACGCGCTGCGCGCCGGCATCAGCGCGCCGCTCTCGCCGCACACCCTGCGCCACGCCTTCGCCACCCATCTGCTCAACCACGGCGCCGACCTGCGCGTGGTGCAATTACTGCTCGGACATTCCGATATTTCCACCACCCAGATCTACACCCACGTGGCGCGCGAGCGCATGAAGCAGCTGCACGCGGCGCACCATCCGCGTGGTTAATTCAAATGCCGGAGGCATAACTGCGTCATAATGCTGTAACACTATCCTTTTTCCGACCAACCCCACGAGGTGATTCATGGCTAAAACTAATTTCCAATACGAAAAGCGACAGCGGGAATTAGAGAAGAAGAAAAAGGCGGATGAGAAGGCCCGTAAGAAGCTCGAGGCCAAGCATCAGCCGGGTGGCGAAGAGGCGCCCGACGAGGACGACGACAAACCGGCCGCGCCCGAAGAGCAGGCCCCGGCCTGAGTGGCGCGCCCGCGCTGCTGCGCGGCCTGGCCGCTTAAGCTCAAGCGGCCGTGCTTCACCCGGCCGGCGCCGCCAGGCCCGCGCCTCACGCGGCCGTGCCCGGCCCGGCCAGCGCCTCCTGCCCGGTTTGCACCGGCGCCGGCCCCTTGAAGTAGCGCGCCGCGCGCCGCCCCAGGTTGTCCAGGTAGCTGTAGGCCACCGGCACCACCACCAGGGTCAGCAGCGTTGACGTGAGCACCCCGCCGATCACGGCGCGGCCCATCGGCGCCTGCGACTGGCCGCCGTCGCCCAGCCCGATCGCCATCGGCAGCATCCCGAACACCATCGCCAGCGTCGTCATCAGGATAGGCCGCAGGCGCACCTGGCCGGCCGCCAGCAGGGCCGCGTGCTGGCCCTGTCCCTGGCGCTGCGCGTGGTTGGTGAAGTCCACCAGCAGGATCGCGTTCTTGGTCACCAGCCCCATCAGCATCACCACCCCGATCACCGAGAAGATGTTCAAGGTGCTGCCCGTCACCAGCAGCGCCACCAGCACGCCGATCAGCGACAGCGGCAGCGACACCATGATCGCCACCGGCTGCAGGAAGCTGCCGAACTGCGAGGCCAGCACCAGGTAGATGAAGATCACCGCGATGCCGAGCGCCTTGGCCGCGCCGCCCAGGGTCTCCTGCATCTGCTGGGCGTCGCCGCCAACGTCGAAGCGCACGCCGTCGGGCAGGGCGATGGCCTGCATGGCCTTCTTGACGTCGGCGTCGACGTCGCCGCCGGGACGGCCCTCCACGCCCGCGTACACCGCCACCCGGCGCTCGAGCGCCTGGCGCTTGAGCACCTGGGGGCTGGTGGCGGGCACGAAGGCGGCCACCTGGCGCAGCGGCACCATGAGCGGGTTGCCGTTGGCGTCGCGCGCGCTCGACGCCACCGACAGGTCGGCCAGGTCGGCCACCTTGCGCCGCCCCGACCTGGGCAGCTGCACGTTGACGTCGTAGTTCTGGCCGTCCGGCGCCAGCCAGCGGCTGACCTGCTCGCCCGCCACGAAGGGGCGCAGGGCGCTGCCGATCTGCTGGGGCGACAGGCCCAGGTCGCTGGCCTGCTCGTGGTCGATCTTGACGATGGTGGCCGGGTTGGCGCCCTCCTGGCTGTATTCGAGGTCGGCCACGCCCTTGATGGCGCGCATTTTGTCCATCAGCTTGTGCGCCACGTAGTCGAGCTTGGCCTCGTCCTGGCCCAGGATGGCGATGAAGATCGGCTTCCAGCCCACCGACATGGTGATGCCGGCGATCGGCTGCAGGCGCGCGCGGATGGCCTGCTCCAGGCTCTTCTGCGAACGGCGCCCGGTGGCCGTCGCGTCCGTCAGCTGCAGGTTCAGCTGGGCCGTGTTGCGCCCGTCGTAGGTGCCCACGGTGGTGGCCACGTTGCGGATCTCCTTGAATTCGCCCAGCGCCGCCTCGACCTGCTTGACCTTGCTGTCGGTGTACTGCAGGCTGGAGCCGACCGCGGTCTTGAAGTGCAGCTCGATGTAGCCGTTGTCGGTCTCGGGGAACATCTCGCCGCCGACCAGCGGCACCAGCGCCAGGCTGCCCGCGAACAGGGCCAGGGCCAGCGCCAGGGTGGCCTTGCGCCAGCGCAGCGCCAGTGCCAGCACGCTGCCGTACCAGCCGTGCAGGCGCTCGATGCCGCGCTCGATGCGCTCCATGGCGCGGCCCAGCGCGGGCACGTACTTGAAGCGGTCCTGGACCGGATCGCGCCACACCGACGAGAGCATCGGGTCGAGCGTGAAGCTGACGAACAGCGACACCAGCACCGCCACCGCCACGGTGATCCCGAACTGCAGGAAGAAGCGCCCGATGATGCCGTCCATGAAGGCCACCGGCACGAACACGGCCACGATCGCGAAGGTGGTGGCCATCACCGCCAGGCCGATCTCCTGGGTGCCGTCGAGCGCCGCCTGCCAATGGCTCTTGCCCATGTTCAGGTGGCGCACGATGTTCTCGCGCACCACGATGGCGTCGTCGATCAGCAGGCCGATGCACAGCGACAGCGCCATCAGGGTCAGGAAGTTGAGCGTGAAACCGAAATACTTCATCGCGATGAAACTGGCCATCACCGAGATCGGCAGGGTCAGCCCGGTGATGATGGTGCTGCGCCACGAATGCAGGAACAGGAACACGATCAGCATGGTCAGCGCGGCGCCTTCGACGATGGTGCCCTTGACGTTGTCGAGCTGCTTTTGCACGCGCTCGGACTGGTCCTCGAGGATGGTGAAGCGCAGGTCCGGCGGCAGGCTGGCCTTCATTTCCTCGACCGCGCGCTTGACGCCGTTGCCCACCTCGACCACGTTGGCGTCCTGGATCTTGGTCACCTCCATGGTGATCGCGCGCGCCCCGTTCAGGCGCGAGATCGAGGTCTCTTCCTGCTCGCCGTCGACCACCTCGGCCACCTGGTCCAGGTACACCGGCCCGCTGGCGCGGCGCGCCACGATGATCTTGTTGAAGCCGCGCGCATCCTTGATCTTGCCCTCGACCCGCACCAGGCGCTCGGCCGCGCCGTAGCTGATGTTCCCGGCCGGGAGGTTGGCGTTGGTCTCCTGGACCGCGCGCAGCACCTCGTCCACGCCGACCCGCTCGGCCGTCATGGCCTCCGGCTTCAAGCTCACCAGGATCTGGCGGTTGGTGCGCCCGTTGATGCGCACCTGGCCCACCCCGGCCACGCCCTGCAGGCGCTTGCCGATCACCTGCTCGGTCAGGCTGGACAGCTCGCGCAGGCTGCGCGTGGGCGAGGTCAGCGCCAGCACCACGATGGCCTGGGCGTTGTCGCCCTCCGCGCGCACGACGAAAGGCTCCTTGGCCTCCTTGGGAAAGCTGGGACGCACGCGCGCCACCTTGTCGCGCAGTTCCGTCATGGTCTTGTCCATGTTGGCCGAGAGCTGGAACTCGACCTGCACCCCGGCCCGGCTCTCCCACGAATTGCTGCGGATGGTCTTGACCCCGCTGACGGTGTTGATCGCCTCCTCGAGCGGGCGGGTGATGTCGTTCTCGACCTGCTCGGGCGAGGCGCCCGGGTAATTCACCTCCACCCAGGCGTAGGGGATGTCCACGTTGGGCATGCTCTCCACGCCCAGGCCACGGTAGGCGAAGGTCCCCAGCACCACCAGGGCCACCATCACCATGGTCGCGAAGACGGGGTTCCTGATACTGGTCGTCGTGATCCACATGGCTCAGCCTTTCGCGGCGACGGTGGCGAGCGTGGCGGGGGCGGCGACGGCGGGGCCGGCCAGCTTGACCTTGCTGCCCGGCTTGACGCCGTCGAGCCGGGTGACGATCACGTGCGCGCCCGGGGCCAGCCCGGCGCTCACCTCGGCCATGCCCTCGTCCTCGTTGCGCATGCCCAAGGTGACCGGCTGGGCCAGTACCTGGCCGCCCTCGATCTTGTAGACCAGCTCGGCGCCGCCCTCCGTGCGCAGCGCCGCCAGCGGCAGCAGCGGCCGCAGCGCCGAGACGTCGGTGGTGATGCCGCCCTTGGCGTACATGCCGGCGCGCAGGGCGCCGTCGGCGTTGTCCACGCCGATATACACCAGCATGGCGCGCGCGCCCGCCTCGGCGCTCGGGTTGATGCGCGCGACCGTGCCGCTGAACACCCGGCCCGCGTAGCCGTCCACCGTGAAGCGCACCTCCTGGCCTACCTTCACGCGCGGGATGTCGGCGGCCGGCACCTGCGCTTCCAGGCTCAGCTGGCGCAGGTCGACGATGCTGTACACCGGCATGTCCGGCGCCAGCTTCTCGCCGGCCTGCACGTGGCGCTTGCTGATCACGCCGGCCAGCGGGGCGCGGATCACGGTATCGGCCAGCGCGATGCGCGCCAGCGCCACCTGGGCCGCGGCCGCCTTGACGCCGGCCTCGGCCAGCTCGACCGAGTTGTGGGTCGTATCGTAGGCGTTTTGCGAGATGTAATTCTGCTTGAGCAAGGCGACGCTGTTGGCATTGTTCTTGGCGGCCAGCGTCAGGCGCGCCCGGGCCTCGTCCAGCGCCGCCTGCTGCTGGGCCAGGCGGGCCTGGGCGTCGGCCTGATCTAGCCGCGCCAGCAACTGGCCGGCGCGCACCGGCATGCCTTCGCGCAGGGGCGCCTCGAGGACCACGCCGGAGGCCTTGGACTTGACGGTGGCCTGGGCCAGCGGCGTCAGCGACCCGGCCAGCGGCAAGCGCAGGCGCAGCGCGCCGGCCTCGACCGTCGCCACGTCGCCGCGCGCCAGCTCGAACACCGGCGCCGCCTTGGCCACCGGCGCGGGCGGCGTGCCGGCATGGCCAGCACGCAAGGCCAGCCAGGCGGCCCCGGCGGCGACGGCCAGCGCCAGGCCGGCGGCCGCGATGCGCCAGCGCGGCGCGCGCCTGGTGGGGTAGGCGAGGGCGGGGGGCAAGATCTCGATTTTCATGGTCGTGGTCGCGGTGGCCGCTGTTCGATGAAGTGGGAAGAAGGGGGCGCACGGGCTCCGTCCAGCGGGATGGAGCTCCGCGCGCATGTTGTCACTATAGAAAAGCGCGCCGGGGCGCGCCAAGCCATTGCGACGAGCCGCGCGTTTGACGCGACGAACTGCAGAAAGCCGGGAGCGGGCGTGGCGGCGCGCGGCCGGACGGCCCGGTCTTGCGTTGGCACAAGCGGGTGAATGCCCGAGTAGGCAAGAATGGCGGCATGGCTCTCGCGCTGCAAGCCGGTCCGTGCTTCTCCCACCGCTATCAACAGGCTGCACGCCTAAAGGGACCTTATTCGTGAGCGACACCCTCTCCGCGGCGCCCCCCTTCGAGCCCGACGGCCCCGGCCGCCAGGCGGTCGAGTTGCTGTACCGCATGGTCGCCGCGCTGGAACTGGTGCCCACCGTCGCCGTGCACAGCGTCGACCGCGACGGCAACGTCAATTTCTGGAACAAGCGCTGCGTCGAGCTGTTCGGCGTTCCCGTGCACGAGGCCGTGGGGCACCCGCTGGCCAGCCTGGCCGCGCGCGTCGATGGCGAGGACGAATTGAGCGCGCTGCTGCGCGGCATCTGGGCCAGCGGCCGGCCGGCCCCGGCGCGCGACTGGGAGATCGAACGGCGCGACGGCCAGCGGCGCTGGGTGCACTCGACCCATTACCCGGTGATCCGCGACGGCCAGCCGCAGGAGATCTTCTGCATGGAGGTCGACATCAGCGAGCGCAAGCACGCCGAGACCACCCTGGCTCTGGCCGCGCAAGTGTTCGACCACTGCCGCGACGCCATCGTGGTCATCGATTCGGCGCACAAGGTATTGGCGGTCAACCCGGCGCACGCGGCCCTGACCGGCACACCCGCGCATGAGGCGATCGGCGGCGAGCTGCCCCTGCTTCGCGAGGGCAAGCACGATCCCGAGTTCTACCAGCAGTTGTGGGACTACGTGGGCGAGCACGCCCACTGGGAAGGCGAGCTGGCGGCCGCGCGCCGCGACGGCAGCGAATTTCCCGCCTGGGTCTCGGTCACCTGCATCCGCCGCGGCGACGCCGACGCCTGCAACTACATGGTGATCCTGTCCGACATCACCGGGCGCAAGCACGCCGACGCCCAGGTCCGCCACCAGGCCGAGCACGACTTCCTCACCGACCTGCCCAACCGCGTGCTGTTTCTCGACCGCCTGCGCCAGGCCCTGGTGTCGGCCCGCCGCCACCACGGCAAGCTGGCCGTGATGTTCCTCGACCTGGACCGCTTCAAGGGCATCAACGACGGCTTCGGCCACCACGTCGGCGACGCCGTGCTGAGGGAAACGGCGGCGCGCCTGTCGCGCTGCGTGCGCGGGGTCGACACCGTCAGCCGCCAGGGCGGCGACGAGTTCGTCGTCATCCTGGCCGACATCGGCGGGGTCGACCAGGCCGCCCACGTGGCCGGCAGCGTGATCCAGGCGGTGGCCCAGCCCTTCCTCTCGGACGAGCTCAGCATCAGCCTGTCGGTGTCGATCGGCATCGCCCTGTATCCGGGCGACGGCGAGGACGTCGACACCCTGCTCAGGCACGCCGACATGGCCATGTACCACGCCAAGCAGAACGGGCGCAACGCGTTCCGCTTCTTCAGCCCCGAGATGAACGCCCACGTGGTCGAGCGGGTGCAGATGGAAACCAGCCTGCGCCACGCGCTCGCCAACGACGAGTTCGAGCTGGCCTACCAGCCCGAGATCGACATCGCCAGCGGGCTCACCGTCGGGGTCGAGGCCCTGATCCGCTGGCACCACCCGCAGCGTGGCCTGCTGCTGCCGGACCAGTTCCTGCGCGTGGCCGAGGAGTGCGGGCTCATCCTGCCGATCGGCGACTGGGTGCTGCGCACCGCCTGCGCCCAGGCGCGCGCCTGGCGCGACCGCGGCTATCCGGTGGCGGTGTCGGTCAACCTGTCGCACCTGCAGTTCTTGCACGACAACCTGGTCGGCAGCGTCGACGCCGCCCTGGCCGCATCCGGCCTGGCGCCGGGCTTCCTGGACCTGGAAGTGACGGAAGCGGTGATCATGAGCGGCGACGCGCACAGCACCGCCACCATCAACGCGCTGCGCGCGCGCGGCGTGCAACTGACGGTGGACAATTTCGGTACCGGTTATTCCAGCCTCAGCTATCTGCGCCGCTTCCCGCTGTCCAAGCTCAAGATCGACCGCTCGTTCGTCGACGACATCGAGCGCCAGCCCGAGGACGCGGCCATCATCCCGGCCATCATCGCGGTGGCGCGCAGCCTCAAGCTGCGGGTCGTCGCCGAGGGCGTGGAAACGGCCGCCCAGTTGCAATTCCTGCGCGAGCACGGCTGCGACGAATACCAGGGCTACTATGCCAGCGTGGCGCTGGCCGAGCCCGACCTTACACCCCGGCCTCGCTGAGCCCGCGGGTCTCGTCGAACAGCCGGATGCGCGCCAGCACCTGGCCGTGGTCGGACGCCTCGGGCAGCTCCAGCACCAGGTGGTCGTTCAGGTAGATCACGTCGACCACCTCGCCGATCGCGTTCGGCAGCGCCGCGTTGAACTGCTCCGACACCAGGATATGGTCGATGGTCGAGTACTGGCCCTCGTGCAACTGGCTGAAGCCGACATGGTGCAGGTGGTCGTGTTTCTTTTGCAGCTGGCAGGCGTCGAACATGCGCTCGGCCAGCGGGGTGCCGTTGCCCAGCACGATGCTGGTGGTGACGGCGTCGGCCACGTCGTTGAAGTCGCCCAGCACCACGCGCGCGCGGCGGGCGGTCTTGGCCAGGTTACTGAGCAGCACGCGCAGCGCCACCGCCTCGGTGCCGCGCCGGATCAGCGAGCGCAGGCTGGCCTGGGCGTACAGCAGCGGATCGTCGCTCGAATCGCCGTTGCGGTAGTCTGGGCGCTTCGATTTCAGGTGCACCACCAGCACGTCGACCGTGCAATCGGGCGACACCGCGATCGGCGCGTGGATTACCGGGCGCGAGAAACGCTCCGGGTCGCGGCTGCCGGGCGGCATGGCGACGCCTTCCGGAAAATGCGCGTAGGCCGTGGCGGGACCTGCCAGCGGCAGGCGCGTCACCAGCGCCACGCTGGGCGTGTACTTGTCGGCGCCGGGGTCGGGGTCGAAGCCCACATGGATCGCGTCGCGGTAATGCACGGTGCGCGCCAGCACGGCGCGCAGGGTATCCTGGGAAAAGATCTCCTGGAAGCCGATCACGTCGGCGCCCAGGAGGTCGATCTGGTGCGCCGTCCAGGCGAGCTTGGCCTCATACTCTTCCGGCGTCGAGGGCAGGAGGTTATCGTAGAGTTTGGCCCCGGCCGGTGCCAGGTTGCAAACATTGAAGGTGGCAAAGCGAATTTCTTGCTGCATAATAAGAAACCCTCCTGAACACTAGCGTATCACGCATGGCAAAGAAAGAGCACATTTCCGAGACCCCGGCCACCCAGTTCCTGCGCAAGCATGGCGTGGCCTTCAGCGAACATCCCTACACCTACGAGGAACATGGCGGCACCGCGGTGTCGGCGCGCGAACTGGGTGTGGAAGAGCACGCCGTCGTCAAGACCCTGGTGATGCAGGACGAGGCGGCGCGACCGCTCATCGTGCTCATGCATGGGGACTGCAAGGTATCGACCAAGAACCTGGCGCGCGCGCTCGGCTGCAAGTCGGTCGAGCCGTGCAAGCCCGAGGTAGCCCAGCGCCATTCCGGCTACCAGGTCGGCGGCACCTCGCCGTTCGGGGTGCGCAAGGCGATGCCGGTGTATGTCGAGCAAACCGTCCTCGCGCTGGAAAAGATTTACATCAATGGCGGCCGGCGCGGCTACCTGGTCGGCATCGCGCCCCAGGTCGTCACGGAGGTACTGGCCGCCAAGCCGGTCCACTGCGCGCTGGCCGCGTAAGGGCGAGCAGGCCTGAGACAACGCTCAAGCAAGGCACGAGCAAGCCAACAGCATGCCACGAACATGTAACGCAGACACCACGAACAAGCCAGGCACAGCCTCGACCAAACGCACACGCCCCAAACAAGCAACGCACGCATAACGAAAGAGCCCATGTACACCCTGATCTTCACCATCGCCGCCTACCTGATCGGCTCGATTTCCTTCGCCGTGGTCATGAGCCACGTGTTCGGCCTGTCCGACCCGCGCACTTACGGGTCCAAGAATCCCGGCGCCACCAACGTCCTCCGCAGCGGCAACAAGAAGGCCGCCATCGCCACCCTGATCGGCGACGGCGCCAAGGGCTGGCTGGCCGTGTTCCTCGCCCTGCGCCTGCAAGACCACTTCGCCTTGCCCGACGCCGCCATCGCTTTGGTGGCCATCGCCGTCTTCCTCGGGCACCTGTGGCCGGTGTTCTTCCGTTTCGTCGGCGGCAAGGGCGTGGCCACCGCGCTCGGCGTGCTGCTCGGCCTGAACGTCTGGCTCGGCGTGGCCACCCTGGTGACCTGGCTCGTGATCGCCTACGCGTTCCGCTATTCCTCGCTGGCCGCGCTGGTGTCGGCCGTGTTCGCGCCGCTGTACTATGCTCTGCTGTTCGGCATCGACGAAAAGCTGTTCGCCGTGGTGGCCATGAGCTCCCTGCTGCTGATGCGCCACAGCAAAAACATCGGCAACCTCATCGCCGGCAAGGAAACCCGCATCGGCAGCAAGGCCAGCCCCGCCACCAAGTCCGCGCCCAAGAAGAAGTAGCAAGCAAGCGCACGTGCCTGGAGGCGACTTCCACGCAAGGCAACGGGGTCGGAGGCGACATCCGGACACGGCCTCAGCCGTCGAACAATTGGGCACAGGCGAGCTTGTGTCCGAATGTCATCTTCACCCAAAATAGAATTTTCAAGTGACCTGTTCGCCCCAGATAAAATTCGGAGCAGCCACCTGTTCGCGCAACGGACCGGGGTCGGAGGCGACATCCGGACACGACCTCAGCTGTCGGATACTTGCACAGATGAGCTTGTGTCCGAATGTCGCCTCCGACCCCGATAAAATTTACGTGCGCCCGTCCCGGGCCCGATAAAATTCGGAGCAGCCGCGGATTCGGGCGCCGAAAAAAACATAAGACGATTAGGATGGACTCATGAATAAACTGACAATCGACATCGTTTCCGACGTGGTCTGCCCGTGGTGCGTGATCGGCCTCAAGTCGCTCGAGCAGGCGCTCGCGCGAGTGGCGCCTGACATCAGCGCCGAGCTGCGTTTCCAGGCGTTCGAGCTCAATCCCGCCATGCCGCCCGAAGGCCAGGACATCGGCGAGCACCTGGCGCAGAAGTACGGCGCCAGCGCCGAGCAGGGCGCGGCCAACCGCGAGACGATCCGCGCGCGCGGCGCCGAACTGGGTTTCCGCTTCGAGATGGCCCAGCGCGACCGCATCTATAACACCTTCGACGCCCACCGCCTGCTGCACTGGGCCGGCCTCATGGGCCGCCAGCACGCGCTGGCCATGGCCTTGTTCGACGCGTATTTCACGCGCGGCGAAAACCCTTCCGATCGCGCCGTGCTGGAACAGGCCGCCGAGCAGGCCGGCCTGGCGCGCGCCGAGGCAGCCGAGGTACTGGCCAGCGGGGCCTACGCGGCCGAGGTGCGCGAACTGGAGCAGTTCTATCGGGGCCACGGCATCAGCGCCGTGCCTTCCATCATCATCAACGAGCGCCACCTGATTTCCGGCGGCCAGAGCCCCGAGGTGTTCGAACAGGCCCTGCGCCAGATCGCCGCCGCCGGCTGATCCCGCTTGGTGCGGCGCACAAGAAAGGTGCTCGCGCCGCGCCGCCGCACCCCCAAAGCGGGGCGCCCATCCTCGTATTGATGTCTTCTCTCGTGCTGTCGTGCTGGCACGGCCCTTGCTGATAAGAATGCAAGGGCTGGCGCGCGCTGCAGAGCGCAAAAGCTACCGACAGATCACCGCCGATTGCTCAAACGAGGGAACTATGACGACCGATAACAATACAGATGAAACCCGCCGCACGGTGCTGAAAGTGGGCGCTGGCGCCTCACTGGCCGGCCTCACCGGCCTGGTCAGCGGCGGGGTGTTCGCCGCCGGCTCCGACAAGCCTGAAAAAGAAGAAGTCAAGGTGGGTTTCATCCCGCTGACGGACTGCGCCTCCGTGGTGATGGCGTCGGTACTGGGTTTCGACAAGAAATACGGGATCAAGATTGTACCGAGCAAGGAGTCGTCCTGGGCCAGCGTGCGCGACAAGCTGGCCAACGGCGAGCTGGACGCGGCCCATGTGCTGTACGGCCTGGTCTACGGCGTGCAGATGGGCATAGGCGGGCCCAGGAAGGACATGGCCGTCCTGATGAGCCTGAACAACAACGGCCAGGCCATCACGCTCTCGAGGAAGCTCGCCGACAAGGGCGCCGTCAACGGCGCCGCCCTGGCCAAGCTGATGCAGGCCGAGAAGCGCGAGTACGCGTTCGCGCAGACCTTCCCCACCGGCACCCACGCGATGTGGTTGTACTACTGGCTGGCGACCTACGGCATCAACCCGATGAAGGACGCCAAGGTGATCACGGTGCCGCCGCCCCAGATGGTGGCCAATATGCGGGTCGGTAATATGGACGGCTTTTGCGTGGGCGAGCCGTGGAACCACCGCGCCATCGTCGACGGGGTCGGCGTGACGGCCGCCACCACCCAGGACATCTGGCAGGACCATCCCGAGAAAACCCTGGGCACGACGCTCGACTGGGTCAAGAAATACCCGAACACGGCACGCGCCCTGGTGGCCGCCGTGCTCGAGGCGAGCAGGTGGATCGACGCCGGCTTGCAGAACAAGATCAAGATGGCGGAAACCATCGCTGACAAGTCCTACGTCAACACCTCGGTGGACGTGATCAACCAGCGCATCCTGGGCCGCTACCAGGACGGCATGGGCAAGACCTGGGACGACAAGCATTGCATGAAATTCTTCAACGACGGCCAGGTCAACTTTCCCTACCTGTCCGACGGCATGTGGTTCATGACCCAGCATAAGCGCTGGGGCTTGCTCAAGAGCGAGCCGGACTACCTGGCCGCCGCCACCAGCGTCAACCAGATCGCGCTGTACAAGGACGCGGCGACGATGGCCAAGGTCAGCGTGCCGAAGTCGCCGATGCGCAGCGCGAAACTGATCGACGGTGTGGTGTGGGACGGCAAGAATCCAAAGGCGTATGCCGAATCTTTCAAGATCAAAGCCTAAGGCGAGGGAGATGTGATGAGTGCAGTGTTCGATTCCAGTCTGAGCAGTCCGACCACCGCCGCGGCGGTCCAGCCGCCCCCGGAGAAGCGCCGCCGCAGCGAGCGCCTGGCAAGCCGGGGCGTGGCGCTGGCCAACGGCAACCCGCGCGCGCGGGCGCTGTTGCTGGCGCTGTTGCCGCCGCTGCTGGGCCTGTCGTTGCTGGTGCTGGTGTGGCAGGTCGTGTCTGCCAACAACGCCAGCTTCCCATCCCCGGCCGTGACCTGGACCGAGGCGGTGCGCCTGTTCGCCGATCCGTTCTACCGCAAGGGCCCGAACGACCAGGGCATCGGCTGGAACATCCTGGCCTCGCTCGAACGGGTCGGCGTGGGCTTCGGGCTGGCCGCCGCGGTCGGCATTCCGCTGGGCTTCATGATCGGCCGCTCGAAATTTTTGGCCGGCATGTTCAATCCCATTGTCAGCCTGCTCAAGCCGGTCTCGCCGCTGGCTTGGCTGCCGATCGGCCTGCTGGTGTTCAAGGCCGCCAACCCGGCCGCCATCTGGTCGATCTTCATCTGCTCGATCTGGCAGATGGTCATCAACACGGCCGCCGGCGTGCGGCGCGTGCCGCAGGACTACATGAACGTGGCGCGCGTGCTGAACCTGTCGGAGTGGAAGATCTTCACCAAGATCCTGCTGCCGTCGGTGCTGCCGCACATGCTGACCGGCGTGCGCCTGGCCATCGGCACGGCCTGGCTGGTGATCGTCGCGGC
>DIZW01000102.1:31064-48256 GCA_002428015.1 Oxalobacteraceae bacterium UBA6018
GCCGAGATGCTGACCGGCGGCGTGGGCATCGGCTTCTGGGTGTGGGACGAGTGGAATAACCTGAACGTGCCGCATATCATCATCGCGATCGTGGTCATCGGCGTGGTCGGCCTCGTGCTCGAACAGGCGCTGGTGGCCCTGGCCAGATCGTTCACCTACGAAGACACGGGAGCCTGACATGAAGAACCTGAAATTCATCGAGGTGCAGCAGGCCGAGATGGTGTTCGAGACCCGCAAGGGCAGCTTCCACGCCCTCGCCGGGGTCAACCTGACGGTGGCCCAGGGCGAGTTCATCACCTTGATCGGCCACTCCGGCTGCGGCAAGTCCACCCTGCTGAACTTGCTGGCCGGTCTGACCACGGCCACCGGCGGTGCGCTCATCTGCGCCGGGCGCGAGATCGCCGGGCCGTCGCCGGAACGGGCGGTGGTGTTCCAGAACCATTCGCTACTGCCGTGGCTGACCTGTTTTGAAAACGTCTACCTGGCGGTCGAGCGCGTGTTCGGCGCCAGGGAGTCTGCCGCTCAGCTGCGCGCGCGCGCCGCCGCCGTGCTGGAACTGGTGGGCTTGACGGCCGCCAGCGCCAAGCGCCCCAACGAGATATCGGGCGGCATGAAGCAGCGCGTGGGCATTGCGCGTGCGCTATCGATGGAGCCGAAGGTGCTGCTGATGGACGAGCCCTTCGGCGCGCTCGACGCGCTCACCCGCGCCCACCTGCAGGACGAGCTGCTGGGCATCGTCGCCAAGACCGGCTCGACGGTGGTGATGGTGACCCACGACGTGGACGAGGCGGTGCTGCTGTCGGACCGCATCGTGATGATGACCAACGGGCCCGCCGCGACCATCGGCGACATCGTGCAGGTGCGCCTGCCGCGCCCGCGTGAGCGGGTGGCGCTGGCGCACGATGCGCTCTACATCGACTACCGCACACGGGTGCTGGAGTTCCTGTACCACCGCCAGGCCAGGCCGCATCAGGAAGCGGCCTGAACCGCGTCGCTGGCGGCGGCTCGGTCACGGCGACGGCGTCAGCGGAGCCGAGGGCGTCAGGCCGCAGGGCCGGCGGGGCCGGCCGCCTCAGGCCAGGTCCAGCACGATCGGCTGGTGGTCGGAGGCCGCCGTTTCCGACTGCACCTCCACGTCGATAATGCGCGGCACCAGGTCGTCGGTGACGAAGAAATAATCGAAGCAGTCGGCGCGCTCGGGCCACTTGAACCCGTGCAGCCCGGCTGTAGGGGCGCGCGCGATGTCGGGATGGCGCGCCTTCCAGGCGTCCACCAGCGGCAGCGCGATGCTGTCGTCAGGCGCCAGCAACTCCGCGTACTCGGCGCTGTCCGGCGTGAGATTGAAATCCCCGCAATAGATCGCCGTGCCGGGCCGGAAGCCCAGCTGGAAGGGCGGGTCCAGCGAGGGATCGGGCTGGAAAATGCGGGCCCGCTCGCAGGCTTCCCAATGCAGGTACTTGATGTGGCGAACCTGGGTCATGCGCTGCAGTTGCGAATAGTATTCGAGGTGGGTGGTGAGCACGCGCAGCTTGCCGCCGGGCGCGTCCAGCACCACTTCGATCAGCCCGCGCGGCATGCCGGCCGGGCTGCTGGGATCGGGCGGCCACGGCAGCGAATAGCGGTGCACCTGGGTGATGCGGTATTTCGACAGCAGCATGTTGCCGAACTGGCGAGGCTGGTTGTTCTGGTAGATTTCGCTGGTCGGCTCGATCACCGGCTGATAGCCCCCGAAGGCGCCGGCCAGCTGGCGGAACTGGTTGGCGTTGGCGTTGCCCTCCAGCTCGGCGTGGTTGGACGCGACTTCCTGCAGGCAGATGACGTCGGGATTGAGCTTCCTGAGAACATCGATGATGGCGTGGATGCGGATGCGGCCATCCTTGCCGCAACCCCAGTGAATATTCCAGCTGACAACACGCATGCTTCACCTCCCGAGATACTGAACCGGCCCGATATTGCCATTCTTTGAAAAAGGGCGGTACACGGTAGGATCGGTATCGCGCCGGCGAGTTCAGCGCCGGGCTCGGCGTCTCAGAGCTCGAGCGTTTTTCGGGCGTGACCGAAATACGCTCAAGCGCTCAGGCGGCCTCGATCTCGTCCAGCGGCCAGCGCGGGCGCACGTTGAAACTGTAGTCGCGCTTGGCGGCGCCGGGGTCGCGCTGCAGGCGCAGGGCGCCGGCGAAGGCGATCATCGCGCCGTTGTCGGTGCAAAATTCGAGCTCCGGATAGAACACTTTGAACTTCTTGGCCGCCGCCGCCGCGTTGAGCGAGGCGCGCAGCTGGGCGTTGGCGCCCACGCCGCCGGCGATCACCAGGCGCTTCAGGCCGCTGTGGCGCAGCGCGCTGACGCACTTGGCGGTGAGCACGTCGACAATCGCGTCGACGAAGCCGCGCGCGATGTTGGCCTTGTCCTGGTCGCACATGTTGGCGATCGTCGCGTCCTGCTTTCTTACCACGGTCAGCACGGCCGTCTTCAGGCCCGAGAAGCTGAAATTGAAATCCTTGGAGTGGAGCATCGGGCCGCGGCAGCTTGTAGGCGCAGCGGGTCCCCGAACTCGGCCAGGCGCGAGATGGCCGGCCCGCCCGGATAGCCGAGTCCGAGCAGCTTGGCCGACTTGTCGAAGGCCTCGCCGGCGGCGTCGTCCAGCGTCTCGCCGAGCAGGGTGTAGCTGGCCCACGCCGTCGACCCGCATCAGCTGGGTGTGGCCGCCCGACACCAGCAGGGCGATGAAGGGGAAGGCGGGCGGATCGGCTGGCCAGCAGCGGCGAGAGCAAATGGCCTTCCAGGTGGTGCACGCCGAGCACCGGCTTGTCCAGCGCCAGGCCCAGGCTGCAGGCGACCGAGGCGCCCACCAGCAGGGCCCCGGCCAGGCCCGGGCCCTGGGTGTAGGCGATCGCGTCGATGTCGGCGAGCGCCACGTCGGCCTTGGCCAGCGCCTCTTGCAGCAGGGGGATGGCGCGCCGGATATGGTCGCGCGAGGCCAGCTCCGGCACCACGCCGCCGTATTGCTCGTGCATGGCGACCTGGGAATGCAGGGCGTGGGCGAGCAGGCCGCGCTCGGTGTCGTACAAGGCGAGGCCGGTTTCATCGCAGGAAGATTCAACGCCGAGAACGATCATGGGAGGTGCAAATATGTTGAGCAGAATGCGTCATTGTAAAGCACGGTGGCAAGCGCGGTGCGTGGCGCGGCGCCGCGCCCGGCCGTCCCGGGCCGCCGCGCTGGCATCGCTCTTGCTGATGCCTGTTGCTGAAGTCTTGAGGGCGAGCCAGTGCGGCGTGGGCAGCGCCGATCAACCAGGGAGGGGGGCGCCATGATGGAGCAATGGAAACCGGTGTGCCGCATCAAGGACGTGCCGCGGCAAGGCGTGCGGCGCGTGCAGCGCGGGCTGGCGTGGCAGGAGCTGCCGGGCGTGGAGTTGTCGCGCGGCGAAGGCGACCAGGTGCTGGCGCTGCTTGAAGGCGGCGCCAAGCGCTACGCGGTCAAGCTGGAGGACGGCCAGGTGTTGCTCGACCTAAACGAGTTGCGCGCCCCGGCCAGCAGGGCCGAGGCGGCGCTGGCGGGCGCGTTGTCGCTGGCGCCGCCGGCGGTCTGAACCTTACGGGCGCTGCAGCAGTTCCTGGTGGGCCGCGCGCAGCATGGCCTCGGTCGAATCCCAGTCGATGCAGCCGTCGGTGACGGAGCAGCCGTACTTGAGCTGGGACAGGTCGGCCGGGATCTTCTGGTTGCCGCCGGCGATGTTCGATTCGATCATCACGCCCACCAGCGAGGTGTTGCCGTGACGGATCTGCTGGATCACGTCGGACATCACCAGTGGCTGCAGTTCCGGCTTCTTGTAGCTGTTCGCGTGCGAGCAGTCGACCACGAGGTTGGCCGGCAGGCCGGCCTTCTTGAGCGCCTGCTCGGCGATCGCGATCGACACCGAATCGTAGTTCGGGCGGCCGTCGCCGCCGCGCAGCACCACGTGGCCGTAGGCGTTGCCGCGGGTGCGGACGATCGACACCTTGCCTTGGCCGTTGATGCCAAGGAAGGAGTGCGGATGGGCCGAGGACAGGATCGCGTTGATGGCGATGCTGATGTCGCCGTCGGTGCCGTTCTTGAAACCCACCGGGGTCGACAGGCCGGACGACATTTCGCGGTGGGTCTGCGATTCGGTGGTGCGCGCGCCGATCGCGGTCCAGGCGATCAGGTCGCCCAGGTATTGCGGCGAGATCGGGTCGAGCGCCTCGGTGGCCGTGGGCAGGCCCAGCTCGCACACGTCCAGCAGGAACTGGCGCGCCTTCTCCATGCCGACGTCGACGCGGAAGGAATCGTCCATGTCCGGGTCGTTAATGTAGCCCTTCCAGCCGGTGGTGGTGCGCGGCTTCTCGAAGTACACGCGCATGACCAGCAGCATGGTGTCGGCCACCTCGGCCTGCAGTTGCTTGAGGCGGCGCGCATAGTCCAGGCCGGCGACCGGGTCGTGGATAGAGCACGGCCCCACCACCACGAACAGGCGCTTGTCCTTGCGGTCGATAATGTTGCGCAGGGCCTCGCGGCCGCGCATGACGGTGGCGAACGCGCTGTCGGTCAGCGGCAGCCGGCTGTGCAGCTCCTCCGGCGTGGGCATGGTCGCAAAAGAAAGGACGTTGGTGTTTTCGATGTCGGGCGTGATCATGGACGGGCTCAGGTGGGTAAAATATTTCAAGGGACCTGAGAGTGTAGTCCGAAAACGCCTTTATTGCACCGCAACAGCGAAAAATGTGGGGAGGGTGGCGCCGCACCCATCCTGGCGCCGCCCCGCCGGCACAGGCCGCTAAATGAAGGTGGTCAGCTTCATGTCGAAGGCGCGCTCGACCAGCCATACCATGGCCACCAGCGCGATCAGCGCCGAGCCGGCCCCCATCAGCTGGCGGTAGAACCAGGTGCGCCGCGCCGCGAAGGCCAGCGGCACGAACACCGCCACGATCGCCAGCTGGCCGATCTCGACGCCGATGTTAAAGCCGAACAGGCTGGCCAGCAGGGCGCCCTGGGGCAGGCCCAGGTCGGCCAGCACGCCGGCGAAGCCGAATCCGTGGATCAGCCCGAACGCGAAGGCGGCCAGCGGGCGGCGCTCGCGGAACAGCGGCACGATGTTGTTCAGCGCTGCCAGCACCACCGAGGCCGCGATGGCCGACTCGACCCAGCGCGACGGCAGGGCCAGCACGTGCAGGCTGGCCAGGCTCAGGGTGATCGAATGCGCCAGGGTGAACGCGGTCACCACCTTGAGCACGTCGGTGAAGGCGGCCTTGATGGTCTGGGCCTTGCCGCCGGCCGCCGGCGCCAGCACCGCCGGCAGCAGCAGCGAGAGCAGGAACAGGATGTGGTCGAAGCCGATCCAGATGTGCCACACGCCGTTGAGCACGTAGTCGCGGAACTGCTTCCACTTGTCGGGCGCTCGCAGCGACAGCAGCTGGCGCGGATTGTCCGGGCTGAAGATGGCGGTGGAGGTGACGCCGTCGTGGACGATGCGCGCCAGGCCCTTGTGCTGCGGATCGAGCTCGGCGAACAGGCGGTAGCCGACCGTGAGCGCGTCGACCGGATGGGCGCAGGTGGCGGTAAACGGCAGCACCGTGTAGGCGCCGTCGGTGTGGTGGTCAATCTGCTGGGTGCCCGCCACCAGCGTGCATGGCGCGCCGCCGCTGGCCACTTCCAGCCGCTCGAGCGCGTAGGCGGCGATGGCCTGGTGCTGGGTGCGGATTTCGTCCCAGGTCAGTTCGCCGTCGCCGTTCTGGTCCAGGTTGAGCGCGAAGTCCAGGTCGCGCAGGGCGATGTCCCAGCGTCCGGTGACCTGTTTGCCGGCCACCTCCAAAGTCAGGTAGCTGTCGCTGGGTTTGTGCGCGTAGGCCGGCGCGAGCACCGCCAGCAGCAGCGCGAGCAGGAGGGCGCGCATCATGCACCTCCCAGGCTGCGCGCCAGGCGCGAGAGGCCCACGTCTTCGACCGCGTTCTTCTTGATCCACGCCAGCACCGGCGCGGCGGCGGAACGCTCGCCCGCCGCAAGGGCCGACTCGAGCAGGATGCGCATGTCGGCCGCCTCCTTCTGCACCGCCCAGTTCTTCTGCGCCAGGGCCAGCGCCGCGTGGCTGTCGCCGCGCAGCTGCAGCACGTAGCGCGCCTGTTCGCGCTGGTGCACGGTGTCGCCGCGCTGCATGGCGGCGTTAAAGCGCGCGTCCAGGTCGGCCACGGCCTGGTTCAGCGCCGCGCCCTGGCCCGGGATCTGCTGCAGCGCCAGGGCGTGGCGCAGCAGCAGGGCGTCGATGCGGGTCTGGTCGCGCACCAGCGCTTCGACCTCTTGCGGGCGGCGCTGGTCGAGCAGGAAGTCGGCGTAGGCGCCGATCAGGTAGCTGTCGCGCGGGCTGATGGCCAGCGCGCGCCGGTAGCGCTGCTCGGCCACCTGGGTTTCGCCGCGCCGGGTCGCCATCTCGGCCAGCAGGGTCAGCACCCACACCTGCATCTCCTTGTCGGCCTCCGGGTTGCGGCGCAGGGTCAGATCGAGCAGGGCCTCACTCTGGGCCGCGCGGCCGGTCATGGCGGTCACGTTGGCGATGCAGGCGATGGTGGCCAGCTCGCTCGACATGGCCGACAGGCGCGCGCAGCTGGCGCTGGCCGCGTCGTAGTCGCCGCGCACGGTGAGCACGGTGGCGCGCGTGAGCCAGGCCTGGGCGTTGCCGGGATCGGCGGCGAGCACGCCATCCAGATCGGCCAGCGCCTCGGGGAAGCGGTGGGTGCTTTGCAGCAGGGTAGCGCGCAGCAGGCGCACCTGCGGCGGCGGGGCGGGCTCTGCCCACCACGGCTTGAGCGCGGCCTGGGCGTAGCCGTAATAGCGCGGGTCGGTCTCGCTGCGCGCGGTGGCGATGTAGGATTGGGCGGTGCGGGTGGCCAGCGCCAGGTCGGTCGGACGGGCGGCCAGTTCGGCGCGCATGCGCGCCAGTTCGCGCTGGGCCGGATCGGCGCGGCGCGGCAGGTGTTCGATCACGTCGGCGCCGCTGGCGGGGGTGTAGGGCGCGGCCTGCAGGGGCGGCACGCAGGCCAGCGCGACGGCGGCCGTTACGACGGAGCGGATGTTCATGGTTGTCTCGGAGCGTGGGTGCATCGGATAAAAAGCCCGGCCGGATCAGGCGCCGGCCGGGCAGCACTGCAAGCTGATTACAAGGACTTCGGCTCGGCGTCTTCCGGCGCGGTGGCGACGATGGCGTCCACGCTGGCGCCTTCGGCGTCGTCCGGCATGGTGGCGACGACGCTCTCCACGCTGGCCAGGAAGGCGTCGGCGGCGGGCGGGGCCGGGGTCGGCGCCGGCATGGCCGCCTGGGTTCCCGGGTCGTTGTAGGACTCGCTGCCGCCGCACGCGGCCAGCAGCAAGGCCATCAGGATCGGACTGTATTTTTTCATGATGCTCTCCTGTTCATGTGAGCGGCCGTTACTTTTGCGGCGAACCGGCGATCGGCGTCTTCAGGTAGGGGAAGGCGGCGTCGATCATGCTCGCGTCCAGATAGGCGCCGTCGGTGAAGTGCAGGCCGCCGGCCGGCGCGTCGGCGGGGGCGCAGCCCAGGTTCAGGGTGCACAGCTTGCCCATCACCACGCGCAGCGCGATGTCGACCACGTCGTCGCCGGGACGGCGCCCGTTCGGAAAGCCCGCGTTGTCGCCGTCGATCACGCCCAGGCGCTTCTGCATGGCCGGAGCGACCGGCGCGATCGAGGTGTTCAGGCGCAGCATCTCGGACGGGGTCACGCTCTTGGGCTGGTTCAGGCCCTTGACGCCGGTGAGGAAGGCGGCCACCAGGTCGTTGCGCGGGAAATTGGTGGGCGCCTTGGCGCCGGCCTTGCCGTACAGGAGTTCGACCAGCGCGGGCAGGGTCGGGTTGGTGACGTAGTCGGCGAACTGGGCGTCGTTGACCGGCTTGCTGCTGTTGAACTTGTCCTTGTCCTTCAGGCCGATCACGACCTCGTTGACCAGCGGGGCGCCCAGGCGCGAGACCTGCACCCATGCGCCGCCTTCGCGCGAGACGTCGGCGTCGGACTTGGGCATCGGGTTGATCAGGCGGCCCTGGCGCAGGCTGGCCGTGGTCCAGCCGCCGATCACCGGATCGCCCGCGCTGGCGTTGAGCAGGCAGGCGGTCGGCACTTCCAGTTCGATCGCGGTCACGTTCTTGTCGGCCAGGTCGTCCTTGGCGCCGCGCTCGGCGTTGGGGTCGAACTCGGTGGCCGGCGCCTTGATGTTAATGAGGTCGAAGGTCTCGCCCAGGTTGACCACGAACGGGTCCTTGCGCTGGCCCACGAACACCCGCGCCGGGGTGGCGCAGCCGGGGATGTTGAGACTCTGGACGTGCTTGGCCGCGTAGGCCGCGTAGTTCGGGATGGCCTTGGTGCCGATATTGTCGATCGGCTTGTCGAAGGTCTGGCCGGCGCCATTGCTGGCGGCCGCGCGGGTGCCGCCGCGGCGGTCGCCCTTGACCACGGTGACGGTGTAGGTCTCGCGCATGTTCACGCCGGCCGCGTTGGGGCCGTCGATGGCGCCGCCGTTGATCACCAGCGGAATCGAGACCTTCTTGCCGCCGATGTCGAACTGGGCGTCCTTGTTGGTGTTCTTGAAGCGGAACTGGAACGTCAGGTCTTCCTTGCCGTCGCCGTTGTTATCGATGTGGATCTCGTAGAGCGCGTCCGGGTCCATCATGAAGTAGTTCGGGCCGCCATAGGCGTCCTGCAGGGGCGCGTAGTTGGCGATGATGGTGGTGTAGTCCGAGCGCCCCGGCTCGTAACTGCGGAACATGTAGAAGTCGGTGGCGTCGACCTTGGGGTGACGCGTGATGAAGGGCGCTTCGCGGTGGCTCGACGCCATCGCCACCGGGGCGAAGGCGGCGCCCAGCAGGTTCGCTGCCAGCAGTGCGCCCAGGCTGGCGCGTAGTCTCAACTGTTTCATGGTTTCTCTCCTCAGATAGTCCGTTCGGGATGGTGTTCCTACAGCGTGCTAGCGGTTATACGGAGCGCTTTTGGGCTTGGATTCATTTTTCTTCATTTATTTTTTCGCATGCCGGTGTAAGCTTCGTACCCATGAACACAAGCTCCCAACCATTCCTCGCCGCACCCTTCATCAAAGAGATTGGGCGCGGCAAAAAGGGGGCGCGCGGCATGTCGCGCGCCGATGCCCACGACCTGTATGCGGCCATGCTGGACGGCCGCGTGTCGGACCTGGAGGTGGGCGCCATCGTGCTGGCGCTGCGCTTCAAGGGCGAGTCGGTGGACGAGATCGCAGGCTTCCTGGACGCGGCCGAGGCCTCGATCGCGCCGCTCGCATCGCCGCCCGGGCCCTACGCGCCGGTCCTGATCCCGAGCTACAACGGCGCGCGCAAACTGGCCAACCTGACGGCGCTGCTGGCCATGCTGCTCGCGCGCGAGGGCGTGCCTGTGCTGGTGCACGGCGTGACGGCCGACCCGGGCCGGGTGACGACGGCCGAAATCCTGGCCGCCATGGGCGTGCCGGCCGCGGCCGACCCGGCCGCGCTGGCGCGCTCCTTCGCGCTTCGCCAGCCGGTCTTCATGCCGGTCGAGCTGCTGGCGCCGAAGATGGCGCGCCTCTTGGCCTTGCGCGGCGTGCTGGGGGTGCGCAACTCGACCCACACCCTGGTCAAGATCCTGCAGCCGTTCGCGGGGAACGCGCTGCGCCTGGTGTCCTACACCCATCCCGAATACCTGGAAATGCTGGGCGAATATTTCATGACGGCGGCGCCCCCCGAACGTGGACAGGCCTTCCTGATGCGCGGCACCGAGGGCGAGACGGTCGCCAACGCCAACCGCGGCCAGCAGATCGACTGGTTCCACGAAGGCCAGCGCACCATCCTGGTGCAGCGCGATGCACCAACGGATGACCTGGCCGCCATGCCGGCCGCGCGCGACGCCGCCACCACGGCGGCCTGGATCGCCCAGGCCCTGCGGGGCGAGGTCCCGGTGCCGGAGCCGATCGCCGAACAAGTGGCACAGTGCTTGCTAGTAGCTAAGGCATTACGAGCCAACACGGGTGATCAGCATGGAGAGCAAAGGTAAAGTCAGTCTGGTGGGTGCCGGTCCCGGCGACCCTGAGTTGTTGACCTTGAAGGCGGTGCGCGCCATCGCCGCGGCCGACGTGCTGCTGGTGGACGACCTGGTCAACCCGGCCATCCTGGCGCATGCGGCGCCGGCGGCGCGCATCGTCCCGGTCGGCAAGCGCGGCGGCTGCCGCTCCACCTCCCAGGCCTTCATCGAGCGCCTGATGGTGTCCGAGGCGCAGGCCGGGCGCCGCGTGGTCAGGCTCAAGGGCGGCGACCCCTTCGTGTTCGGCCGCGGCGGCGAGGAGCGCGCCCACCTGATGGCCGAGGGCATCGAGGTGGAGGTCATCAACGGCATCAGCAGCGGCCTGGCGGCGCCCGCGTCGATCGGGGTGCCGCTGACGCACCGCGACTGGAGCTCGGGCGCGATCTTCGTCACCGGGCACGAGCGCGGCGACGAGGCCGGCCCGGCCCGCACGCCGGACTGGGCGCTGCTGGCCCAGACCGGGCTGACCCTGGTCATCTACATGGGGGTGGCGCGCTGCCGCCAGATCCAGCAGGCGCTCATGGCCGGCGGCAAGGCCGGCAGCACTCCGGTGGCCGTGGTGCAGGGCGCCACAGGCGACGGGCAAGCCCAGCTGCTCACCACCCTGGCCGACCTGGCCGACGACCTGGCCCTGGCCGGCCTCGGCAGCCCCAGCATCATCGTGGTGGGCGACGTGGTGCGCTGCGCCACCGTGGCTGGGGTGGATGTGGCCGCGCTGCGCAAGTTCGGCTAAGCGCGGCAGGGCGGGCGCCGCACGCGGAATATGCGCGGCGGGTGCGCGGCCGGTTTACAATCACGATTTGTGATTAGCGGAAACCGCACCTCCATGGCAAAACAATATGATGTAGCAGTAATCGGTGCGGGCGCGGCCGGGATGATGTGCGCGGCCGTGGCCGCCCAGCGCGGCAAGCGGGTGGTGCTGATCGACCACGCCGCCAAGCTGGCCGAGAAGATCCGCATCTCCGGCGGCGGGCGCTGCAACTTCACCAACCTGAACGCCACCCCGGCCAATTTCCTGTCCGACAATCCGCACTTCTGCAAGAGCGCCCTGTCGCGCTACACCCCGCATGAATTCCTGGTGCTGGTCCGCAAGCACCGCATCGCTTATCACGAGAAACACAAAGGCCAG
This sequence comes from Oxalobacteraceae bacterium UBA6018, assembly GCA_002428015.1. GTDB lineage: Bacteria > Pseudomonadota > Gammaproteobacteria > Burkholderiales > Burkholderiaceae_D > Telluria_A. The sequence goes on from DIZW01000102.1 coordinate 42,275, forward strand.
CTGTTCTGCGACGACTCGGCCGAGCAGATCATCCAGATGCTCAAGGCCGAGTGCGCCGCCGGCGACGTCACCTGGCGCATGCCGTGCAAGGTCGAGTCCCTGGAACAGATGCCGGACGCCTTCCTGCTGTCCACCGACAGCGGCGACATCCTGGCCGACAGCTGCGTGATCGCCACCGGCGGCCTGTCGATCCCCAAGGTCGGCGCCACCGACTTCGCCTATGCCATCGCCAACCAGTTCGACATCAACCTGGTGCCCACCCGTCCCGGCCTGGTGCCCCTGACCTTCGACGGCCCCGGCTGGGCGCCGTTCGCGCCGCTGGCCGGCGTGGCGCTCGAAGTGGAGGTGAGCACCGGCGGCGGCAAGGGCAAGGCGCGCGGCGCCAAGGGCGGCCATTTCCGCGAGGACTTGCTGTTCACCCACCGCGGCCTGTCCGGTCCGGCCATCCTGCAGATATCCAGCTACTGGGAGGAGGGTGCGGCGCTGACCATCAACCTGCTACCCGAGCTGGACCTGGCGGAGGAATTGATCAGCAACAAGGGCACCCAGAAGAAACAGCTCGGCAACGTGCTGGCCCAGTGGCTGCCCGCGCGCCTGGCCGACGTGTTGCTGGCCGTCAACGGCCTGGCCGCCGACGCCCGCCTGGCCGACCTGCCCGACGCCAAGCTGCGCCAGCTGGGCGAGGCGGTCAACCGCTGGGCCATCGTCCCCACCGGCTCGGAAGGCTACCGCAAGGCCGAGGTGACCCTGGGCGGCATCGACACGCGCGAACTGTCCCAGCAAACCATGATGAGCAACAAGGTGCCCGGCCTGTATTTCATTGGCGAGGCGGTCGACGTGACGGGCTGGCTGGGCGGTTACAATTTCCAGTGGGCATGGGCTTCCGGGGCCGCCGCCGGCGCTGCCGTATAGCGGGAAACACGGGTGCGGGGCCAGGCGAACGTGGCTGTGGCGCTTGCGAAACAGCCAAGCGAAAAGCTTCCATTCGGCTGGGAATGCTGCTATGATCTCGTTCTTCCCTAAATCTAACGGTTTGATTTTTACATGACCACTATTCGCCTTAAAGAAAACGAGCCGTTCGAAGTCGCTATGCGTCGCTTCAAGCGCACTATCGAAAAAACGGGTCTGCTGACCGAACTGCGCGCCCGCGAGTTCTATGAAAAGCCAACGGCTGAGCGCAAGCGCAAGCTGGCAGCTGCCGTGAAGCGCCACTACAAGCGCATCCGCAGCCAGCAACTGCCAAAGAAATTATTCTAAGACTGCCCAGTCGAAACTGATCCGGTGACGGCAAGCAGCCTGCCCGGAACACGGTTTTACTGAAGTCGCAAGCCCGCTCCGGTATGCTCCGCAGCGGGTTTTGCCTTTTTGTCAAACGAAAACTTACGAGGATGCCATGGCTTTAAAAGAACAAATTACCGAAGACATGAAAACGGCGATGCGCGCCAAGGATGCGGGCAAGCTGAGCACGATCCGCCTGATCCTGGCCGACATCAAGCGCAAGGAAGTCGACGAGCGCATCGAACTGAACGACGAGCAGACCCTGGCCATCATCGAGAAGATGATCAAGCAGCGCAAGGATTCGATCACCCAGTTCGAGGCGGGCAACCGGGCCGACCTGGCCGAGATCGAAAAAGGCGAGCTGGCCGTGCTGACGGCCTACATGCCGGCCGGCCTCTCGGACGAGCAGATCGCCGCCGAAGTGGCCGCCGCCGTGGCCGCCTCGGGCGCGGCCGGGCCCCAGGACATGGGCAAGGTCATGGGCATCCTCAAGGCGAAAATGCCCAAGGGGACGGACATGGCCGCCGTGTCGGCCCTGATCAAGAAGGCCTTGACCCCGGCCTGAGAGGCTGAGCCTCTGAGCCGCGCGCGCGCTGCGCTCAAGCCCCACGCCGCGCTTGTTGCAGATCAACCCCTGCGACGGGCGCGGCGGTATAGTCTGACCTGAAGCAAAGACTGTTCATTCCACGTGATTCCACAAACCTTTATCACCGATTTGTTGAACCGGGTCGACATCGTCGACGTGGTCGGGCGCTACGTCCAGCTGAAAAAGGGCGGCGCCAACTACATGGGCCTGTGCCCCTTCCACAGCGAAAAATCCCCCAGTTTCACGGTCAGCCCCACCAAGCAGTTCTACCATTGCTTCGGCTGCGGCGCCCACGGCACCTCGATCGGCTTCCTGATCGAGTATTCCGGCATGGGTTTCGTGGACGCCGTCAAGGATCTGGCCCAGGGCGTGGGCATGGTAGTGCCGGACGCGGACGACAAGATCCCGCCCCTGCAGCGCGCCCAGAACCAGGCCCACGCGCTGGCCCTGACGGAGGCCATGACGCGCGCCTGCGACTATTACCGCGGCCAGTTGCGCGGCGCCCCGAACGCCATCGCCTACCTGAAGAACCGCGGCCTGACCGGCGAGGTGGCGGCCCGCTTCGGCATGGGCTACGCCCCGGCCGGCTGGGACAACCTGCGCAGCGTGTTTCCCGACTACGAGGCGCTGGCGCTGGTCGAGTCCGGCCTCGTGATCGACAAGGTCGACGAGGACGGCGGCAACAAGAAACGCTACGATCGCTTCCGCGAACGCATCATGTTCCCGATCCGCAATACCAAGGGCCAGGTGATCGGCTTCGGCGGGCGCGTGCTCGACCATGGCGAGCCGAAATACCTGAACTCCCCGGAGACCCCGCTGTTCCAGAAGGGGCTGGAGTTGTACGGCCTGTTCGAGGCGCGCCAGGCCATCCGCGACGCCGGCTACGTGCTCGTCACGGAAGGCTATATGGACGTGGTCGCGCTGGCCCAGCTCGGCTTTCCCCAGGCCGTCGCCACCCTCGGCACGGCCTGCACCACCACCCACGTGCAAAAGCTGTTGCGCCAGACCGACACCGTCATCTTCAGCTTCGACGGTGACAAGGCCGGCCGGCGCGCGGCCCGGCGCGCGCTCGACGCCTGCCTGCCCCAGGTGACGGACGACAAGACCATCAAATTCCTGTTCCTGCCGACCGAGCACGATCCGGACAGCTATGTGCGCGAGCACGGCGCCGACGCCTTCGCCCAGGAAATCAACGAGGCCATGCCGCTGTCGCAATTCCTGCTGCGCGAGGTCTCCACCGAGCACGACAATTCCACACCGGAAGGGCGCGCCCGCATCCAGTTCGACGCCAAGCCCCTGCTGCAATCGATGACCCCGACCTCGCTGCGCCTGCAGATCGTGCGCGGCCTGGCCGGCATGACGGAGTCGACCCCGGCCGAGATCGAAAGCCTGTTCGAGCTGTCCAAGCCAGTGTCGGTGGCGCGCAAGGCCCCGCCGCGCCAGGGCCGCCCGCAGCCGGTGGGGCTGGAGCTGCAGATCCTGCGCCACCTGGTGGCCCATCCGCCCCTGGCGCTCGAGCTGGATGCGGCGGCCCTGGCCGCGTTCGCGTTCTTCGGCGAGCACGCCGCCGAGCGCATGCTGCAGCTGGTGGCCGCCGGCCAGGCGCTGGGACCGAACGGCAGCTTCGCCGCCTTGTCCCAGCATCTGAAGGACACCAGCGCCGAATACGACGACCTCATCGCCGAGATCGCCTCGGAACCGGAGTCCGACTACGACAGCGTCAAACTTTGGTTGGCCGGCGCTGTCCGCCAAATCAAGATGAATGCGTTAAAGGAGGAGTTGAACCAGTTGTTTTCAGCCGGGCTGACCTCAGATCAATTGAGCGTGCGTTACCGTGAAATCACGGCCGAGCAGGACCGTTTGTTGAAGGAATCGGCTGCCGATCTGAGCCCGCGTTGACGGGGGTGAAAGCGGGCGCTGACCACCGGTTTCACGACTGGAAAAACTTGGGGTGCGTGCTATAATAAAACGCTAAGTGTTGTGTCCATGTTAAGCTTTTTCACGCTTTTCATGGATGTTTTGACGGGTCTGTTCAGGCTCTTGATCGGCGCGGACATGGCGGCGCCGGCGGCAGGGCCAGCGAGGGTTGGGAGGGCGCACGGCGCCCGCGCACACGGATGTTTTCGTTTGCCAATCAAGCACACGCGGCTCGCGCCTCCAACCGCCCTTGTATTGCAGTAGACTACTGCCGAAGGCGGAACGATTCCCGCGAGGCGGCAGCGATTGCGGCCAGCGTGGAGCGCGCCCGCGGTGAAGTTGGTGTAATGAATATTGAAGTTTGGTGTAACGAATATACCTAAGTGCAGCAGTGCCGGAAAAGGCCGCAAGCCTGTTCCGGTAGACGTAGGGCCTACAAGGCCGGCAACAAGACTTTATTTAATCCACCGTAAAGCTAGTCGTTGTGACATCGAAAGCGCCTGTGCCAATCAAGAAACCCGAACCCAGCGTGGCTGACAAGCCAATGAGAATGTCCGCCAAGGCGGACAAAGCGCAAGACAAGGCAGAAGCCCGCACTGCGAGCACGCCGCCTGTCGTCAGCCAAACCACCGATGCCGCCGCGCTCGCCGCGATCGACACGTCGGGATACGTGCTGCCGACGGTCAAGGTGCCGGGGCGGCGCGGCCGCAAGCCGAAGGAATTCCAGCCCGAGAACGACGAGGTGGCCGCGCTCAACGCGGTCGAGCGCGCCGAGCTCAAGGCCGTGGACAAGGCCAAGGCCAAGGACCGCAAGGCCAAGGAAAAGGCCTTGCTGAAAGACGCGTTCTCGTCGGACACCGAGGCCAGCGAGGAAGAGCTCGAGCGGCGCCGCCAAAAACTCAAGACCCTGATCAAGTTCGGCAAGGAGCGCGGCTTCCTGACCTACGCCGAGATCAACGACCACCTGCCGGAAAACATCGTCGATCCGGAGGCGATCGAAGGCATCATCGGCACCTTCAACGACATGGGCATCGCCGTGTACGAGCACGCGCCCGACGCCGAGACCTTGCTGCTGTCCGATAACGTGGCCACCGTCACCAGCGACGACGAGGCCGAGGCCGCCGCCGAGGCGGCCCTGTCCACCGTCGACTCCGATTTCGGCCGCACCACTGACCCCGTGCGCATGTATATGCGCGAAATGGGCTCGGTCGAACTGCTGACCCGCGAAGGCGAGATCGAAATTGCCAAGCGCATCGAGGACGGCCTGAAGGACATGATCCAGGCCATCTCGGCCTGCCCGGTCACGATCGCCGAGATCATCTCGGCCGCCATCCGCATCCAGAACGACGAGACTAAGATCGACGAGATCGTCGACGGCATGGTCGAGCCCGAGGACGACAGCGCGCCCGCCGTGGTCGCCACCGGCGCGGCCGGCGAGGACGAGGAAGACGAGGAAGACGCCGAGGAGAGCGAAGAGGAAGAGGAAGAAGAGCCGAGCGCCTCGGGCGCGGCCGGCTTCTCCGCCGAGCAGCTCGAAGCGCTGAAGAACCACGCGCTGGAAAAGTTCGAGATCATCTCCGTGCAGTTCGACAAGATGCGCAAGGCCTACGAGAAGGACGGCTACAACTCGAAGGCCTACGTCAAGGCCCAGGAATCGATCTCCAACGAGCTGCTCGGCATCCGCTTCACGGCCAAGGTCGTTGAAAAGCTGTGCGATACCCTGCGCGGCCAGGTGGACGAAGTGCGCCACATCGAAAAGCAGATCCTCGACGTGGCCGTGAACAAGTGCGGCATGCCGCGCGCCCACTTCATCAAGGTCTTCCCCGGCAACGAGACCAATCTGGACTGGGTCGATGCCGAGGTCAACGCCGGCCACGCCTATTCCGCCATCCTCGGGCGCAACATCCCGACCATCAAGGAACTGCAGCAGCGCCTGATCGACCTGCAGGCGCGCGTCGTGCTGCCGCTGCCGGACCTGCGCAACATTAACCGCCAGATGGCGGCCGGCGAAATGAAGGCGCGCAAGGCCAAGCGCGAAATGACTGAGGCCAACTTGCGCCTCGTCATTTCGATCGCCAAGAAATACACCAACCGCGGCCTGCAATTCCTCGACCTCATCCAGGAAGGCAACATCGGCCTGATGAAGGCGGTGGACAAGTTCGAATACCGGCGCGGCTACAAGTTCTCGACCTATGCCACCT
>DIZW01000102.1:48503-49105 GCA_002428015.1 Oxalobacteraceae bacterium UBA6018
GGATCCGCCAGGCGATCACGCGCTCGATCGCCGACCAGGCGCGCACCATCCGTATTCCGGTGCACATGATCGAGACCATCAACAAGATGAACCGCATCTCGCGTCAGATCATGCAGGAGACCGGGCAGGAGCCGGATGTCGCGACGCTGGTGATCCAAGATGGAAATGCCTGAGGACAAGATCCGCAAGATCTTCAAGATCGCCAAGGAGCCGATCTCCATGGAGACACCTGTCGGCGATGACGACGATTCGCACCTGGGCGACTTCATCGAGGACTCGCATACCGCCGTGCCGATCGATGCGGCAATTTACGAGAGCCTGCGCGGTGCGACCTCTGATATTCTGGACAGCCTGACACAGCGCGAGGCCAAGGTGCTGAGGATGCGTTTCGGCATTGAAATGAACACCGACCATACTTTGGAAGAAGTGGGCAAGCAGTTCGATGTCACCCGCGAACGCATCCGTCAGATCGAAGCCAAGGCACTGCGCAAGCTTCGCCATCCATCACGTTCCGAGAAGCTGAAGAGCTTCCTGGACAGCGAAAACTAAGCCGGTAATAGCTAAACTTTTTTCGGGTCGTTAGCTCAGTTGGTTAGAGCAGA
>DIZW01000120.1 GCA_002428015.1 Oxalobacteraceae bacterium UBA6018
TCTAATTAATCAGTGCTTCCCTAATTCCGACAGGCCGCCAGTCTTCCTGTGGCATAAAAATCTATTCTTGAGCGTGTTATTGCCTTAACTGAAACCTTCCTTGGTCATGGGAGGGGGAATATGGTGGATTTGGCAGCGCTGGATGGGTATCTGGATCACCTTTGCACGGCGCCGGTGTCCGCGATCAATGCCGGATGTACCCAGAGTTTCTTCCGGGCCGCCTGCCCGAGTCCCCCCCGCTGCCAGGTGCGACGGCCGATTTTCACTGCTGCTAACATTGCTTGCAATTTCTGCGGTTTGCAAGAAATTCGCTTACCGGCGATATCGTCGCCCACGATGGACAGCCTATGCTTCAGACGTGGAGTACCACGACTGCCCTCCCGGGCGCAGACGCACCATAAAGGGGGCAGTTCCGCTGTTGAGCGAGTCCTGCCTTCCCAATTGTCGGGCAATAAATCTTCTTCATATAACAAACTCCGAGCCGCATTGTGGTGCGTTTCGGGTATAACGAGTGCGCTGCTGCTGTCGTTCTCACGAATGCGCTGCGAGTGACAGCACTCAGGCAGATGACATTGACAAAAGCACGCCACATTGCCCTGCTGTTCAACGCGAACACGGCATTCAACCGCGACATCATGGCGGGCATCGCGGCCTATTTCGGCAGTATGGGCGCGGGCTGGGAGCTGTTTGTGGAAGAGGACTTCCGCCTGTGCATGTCCGGCATCGCGCAGTGGCGGGGGGATGGCATCATCGCGGGTTTTGACGATCCGGCTGTGGCGGCGGCCCTGTCGCGGACGCGCGTCCCGGTGGTGGCGGTGGGCGGCTCGTATGCCTGCGAAGACGAGTACCCGCCCGGCATTCCCTACGTGGCGACCGACAATTTCAAGCTCGTCGAACTGGCGTACGCGCACCTCGTCGGTGCCGGCCTGCGCCGCTTCGCCATGTTCAGCCTGCCGAAAAGCATGGAAAACCGCTGGGCGCAAGAGCGCGAAAACGCCTTCCTCAGCCTGATGCAGCGCGACCGAATGGCGACCGAGATCTTCCATGGCTGCAGCACCATAGCGCATTCATGGGATGAGGAGCTCCAGCGCCAGATCGCCTGGCTGCAAAGCTTGCCCAAACCGTTCGGCATCATCGCCGTCACGGATGCGCAAGCGCGCCATTTGTTGCAAGCCTGTATGTTCGCCGGCATCGCAGTGCCGGAGCAGGTGGCGCTGGTCAGCATCGACAACGATCCGCTGGAGTGCGCGCTGGCGCCCATGCCGCTCAGTTCGGTGATCCATGGCGCCCAGGCGATGGGGCGCACGGCCGCCCATATGCTGAACCGGATGCTGCTCGGTGCGAACCTGGCGGACACCCGCATCCTGGTGCCGCCCGCCGGCATCAATGTGCTGGCATCGAGCCAGCATCAGGCGTTCTAGCATCCACACGTGATGCGGGCTCGGCACTTCATACGCCAGCGCGCCTGTCAATGCATTAAGAACGGACAGTAGCCGATTATGTGCGCAGTTCGCGCTCGAGCCGCAGGCTGGTGGTGAGCGCGGTGGCTGCGACCGGGTAGCGCCAGTCGAGCGCGATCGCGGCGCTGCCGCCGGCGTCCCGCACCACCGACCAGTGCGCGGGCGTCTTGTTGTCGTCCTTGAAGACGCGGTTGCGCACAAGCTCCGCGGCAGTGGGAGCGCGCCTGGGATGGTGTGATGTCGCATGAATGGTCCCCAAAGGTTCGCTCGGCATTCTGCGCATTCCTCGTGTGCGTCGCGATTCTCCAACTCACCAATGCGCGGAGCCATTTTTCAGCTGGCGAGGCCACCATTTTTTTCAGGCGCCAGCCCGCAAGGCACTGGCAGCTGGCTCAGCGGCGCCGGCGGCGGCGTCCGGCACAGCTACTGACGCGCCACACCGGCCGTGCGGCTGCCCCTCACGGGGCGCGCGGGGCGGCACCAGTCAATTTGGTTCTTCAAATTGGTGCATTCGTCAATTGTCGTGCAGCAGCGTTGCTTGCACAATCTCATCAGGTTTGAAGCAGCCTCTCGCCGCTTTCGCCGGGCAATTCGCAAACTTAATGCGATAAAACGATCTCTTTATTCCACCACGACTGCCGCGTCGGTCCTGATGCTGGCCGCTGGCATGACGGCCTGCGGCGTCGCCTCGACCTCTTCGCCGACGCTGCCCCCTTCCGCCGCCGGGCACCCTGTCCCTGCTGTTGGGCGGCCTGGTGCGTCGTCGCCGGCAATAAATTGCTGCGGGCGCGGCGCGGACATGTCATTCGACACATTGGTGTGGCCATGAATTGCAGTGCAGCACTATCACCGGAAGAAGATGGCGCGCGGGGTGAGCGCAAGGACCTGGCCGTAGCGCCCCGATCCTTGCGCTTTTTTATCACCTGTCTTGGCTGCTTTTGATATGGCGGCGTTCTAAGCAAGGCGCACTACCCCCTGATTGCCTTGTAATTTTCCGATAGTTTTCTCTTTTAACATTGTATTTGGAAACGTATGCTCGAGACACCGCCGGAACCCAGTTCGCCCCCGCCCGACGCTGCACCAGATCCGCAGTGGCGGCGCGAAAACAAGCGCTATGCGCTGGCCATCGTGGTGCTCATCCATATCGTCTTGCTGACGGCGGTGCTGCTGTCGCCCGGACGCCAACCCACGCTGCCTAAAACGAGCAGTGTCGATGTGGTCCTGTTCCAGGAGAAAGTGCCGGAGGAAAAGATCCCCGAAACGAAGCCCTTCGATTTGCCGCCCCCCACAGTGCCCGCGCCCATAATCCCCCCGCTGCCGGTGCTCGATGTCGTGCCCGACGCGATTCGGGCGCCGGTCAGCGCTCCTTCGCCGGTCAGCGCTCCATTGCCGGTCAGCGCTCCCGTGCCGCCACCGCCACCGGTCGAGACCGTGGCGAGCACCGCTGTGAAGGCCGCCGCGGCGCCCAAGCTGTTCGAAGAATGCGGGGGCGCATCGGATCGGCATATGGTTGCCGACGTCTACCGCATGTCCAGGGACGCCAGATCGGTCACTGAGATGCGGCACCACAAGCCGATCAAGCGCGTCTGCATGGCCCAGCTCAATATCACACCGCGCAACTTCCTTGAGGGATTTCCTGGCATGGGCTCGACGGTCGAATGGTTCGGACTGGATATCCGCTTCACCGTCAACATTGCCGAAACCGCCACCTGGGAAATTATGCTGCTGGCCGACGACGGCGCCATTCTCAGCATCGACGACGAGAACGTCATCGACAACGATGGCATCCACGCACCGACGCCGGTGGCGGCCAGGGTAAAACTGGAGCAGGGACCGCATAATTTCCGCGTGCGCTACTTCCAGGGTCCAGGCCCCGACCTCGCATTGATGCTTGCATGGAAAAAGCCCGGCGCGGCCGACTACGGCTATTTGCCGCGCAGCCTGATCGCGCGACCGCCGGAGGGCATGCTGACGGCGCTCAAGCCGAAAGAGTGACCATCCCTGACCAATCGGCGCCAAACTTGGCGCCGATTGCGCTTGTAACCTCATGGAGTGCACCACTAGGCGGCCTGGTGCAGCGGATCGGGCATGCGGGCGTACACATGGCCAGAGAACAAGGGCCGTGCCGTACTCACCATGCCAGCGCTGACAATGACAGCGGTGGCGCCGTCACGCCGCATCTGGACGTTGATTAAGCGGCGGCACACGCCGCATCGGCACGACGCAGCATCCGTCGAGCAAGCACGAAAAAATACCCCACGCAACCGTGGGATACGACATCAAGTAAATCCCGCCTACCGTTCGCCCCCAGGGCCGCCGTCGACTACGAAATTACATTCACTTTTCTGGTGATTCGGGCGTATCGCCGCCGCGGTGTAGCGTGCAATATGCTCATCAGTTGGTGACATTTCGAGAGATTTGAACCCAGCCGATATCGTCAGCAAAGGAGACATTGCGATGGTCAACAATAAAGGACGCGATAACGCGCCTATTCTTCCTGCGCGACGCGCAGCCCGCCGGCTTCCCGATGCCGTTGCATGGCTGCGTGCTTGCCAACATCACTGGCCGTGGCAGTTGCCGCGACCGCTTTCGTCTTCGAAGCCGACCCCATCCTGAGCAATCCGGCCGTTTCCCTGGCCACTCCTTGGCGGCCTGAAGTGCCCCGGTCGAACGGACGCGCGCGTCTGTTCACCTCTGTCGCGTTTGGCGCCATACAACCTCACCCTCAACGAAAGTAAGTTTCATGATGATATTGTCTTCGTCTACTAACGCATGCGGCAGCGCGCCCGCCGCGGTGCTACTGGCGGCATCGGCGATCGCCGCCTTTCTCACAATACCCATCAATAACGGAGATGTGCAATGAACGCTCAATGCAAGAAGTTGCTTCGGAATTCCAATTTCATCATCCCAGTGCTGCTTGCTGGTCTCGTTGCCGGCTGTGGCGGCAATCCAAACAACAACGTCGCGTCGAGCGGCGTGCCGGTTTACCTCGCCACCAGCACCGTCGTGGCCAACAGCTGGAGCAGCGTGAAGTGGGGCGGCGGCGGCTACGTCACCGGCATCCTCTACCATCCGACAACCCCGAACATCCGGTACGCCCGCACCGACGTGGGCGGCGCCTACCGCTGGGACCCGGCCACATCGTTGTGGATGCCCATCACCGACGGCCTGGGTTTCGGCGGGGGCGATTCGAATTTCCACGGCGTGGAGAGCCTCGCCGTCGATCCGACCAACGACCAGCTGCTCTACATGGTCGCCGGTACCAAGGCTGACAGCAACGGCCGCATCTATATTTCCAGCGATCGCGGCAACAACTGGACCTGGGTCACGCTGCCATTCCCGGTGATGGGCAACGACAACGGCAGGGCCATGGGCGAACGCCTGCAACTGGACCCCACCAATCCGTCGACGATGTTCTACGGTTCGCGCACGGCCGGCCTGTGGAAGAGCGCGGACTCGGGCCACACCTGGTCCCGGCTCAACCTGGGCAGCGTGACGATGAGCGGCAGCGCGATCGGCGTCGAGAAAGTCATCTTCGACAACTCGAACGTGGGTGGCGGCCAGACCACCTGGATCATCTATGCCGCCGTCGCCCCGGACTACGCCAACGCGGCGGGCCTGACGTCGAGCCTGTACAAGTCCACCAATGGCGGTTTCTCGTGGACCCCGGTCACGGTCCCGACCCCGGCGACCGGCTACTACATCCCGCACATGGTGCGTTCCGCCGACGGCAATTACTACCTGGCATTCAACCAGAGCGCCGGCCAGGGCATCTCCGGCCCCAGCTATCTTTACAAGTACGTGCCCTACAGCGGCACCTGGACCCAGCTCATGAGCTCGACCAGCGGCGGATTCGGCGGCGTGTCCATCTACGGTAGCGGGTCGACCACCCGCATCGCGCTCGCCGTGACCGGCTGGGCGAACATGAGCCAGGAAGTCCAGTTGTCCGACGACGCCGGCGCCACCTGGCGCGAAATCGAGGTCGGCATGGGCCATACCCCGGCCGCCACCTCCACGAACGGCTGGAACGACGACATCGAGATCGATCCGTTCAACCGCGACCACATCGCGCACGTGACCGGCGCCGGCATCGTCGAGACCTGGAGCGCCTCGTTGGCCACGCCGTGGTGGAACATCGCGGCCCCCGGCATGGAGGAGACCGCCACCCTGGCCCTCTCCACCCCGCCGGCCGGCGCGCCGTACAAACTGATCGACAGCGGCGGCGACATCGGCGCCTGGGTCTATACGGACCTCGCGACGAAGGCGACCAAGGGGCCCCGGGCCGGATGGACCAATGCCAGTTCGGCCGACATGGCGTGGTCCGACCCGCTCTACATCGCCACCTCGATTCAAGACCATGAAAACAACCACGTCGGCACGGGCTATTGGTCCGGTGACGGCGGCACCACCTGGACGGCGTTCGCGACGCTGCCCACCGGCGCCGCGGCCAACCCGGGCGACCCGGCCAACCTGATCGTCACCGCGCGCAACAACGTGGTCTGGGCGCCGGGCGATTCGGTACCGTCCTATACCACCAACAATGGCGCAAGCTGGACCGCGACCAATCTGCCTGCCGTGTCAAATTTGAACGGCTGGGTTCACGCCTACCGGCTGAAGGCGGACCGCAAGAACCCGAACAAGGTCTATGCCTATGACAGCGGCGCCCAATGGTGGGGCAGCCCGGGCAAGGTGTACGTATCGACCGATGGCGGCCACAACTTCACGCTGAGCCAGGGCTCGGTGGCGGCGAATCTGCACGCCAATGCCTCGTTTAACACCTCGATGGAGGTCAACCCCAACGTCGAGGGCGACATCTGGCTGGCCGACGGCAACGCCGTGTACCACTCGCTCGATTCGGGCGCGACCTGGACCAAGCTCAACAACTTTGCTTCGGTGGGCGACCTGAACCAGCCTGGCCTGCATGGCGCGACCACGGTCACGCTGGGCAAGGCGGCGCCCGGCGCCACCTACTCGGCGGCGGTCTACGTGGTGGGCACGATCAACGGCGTGTGGGGCATGTACCACTCCGACGATGGCGGTGCAACCTGGGCGCGCTTCAATGACGACGCGCACCAGTTCGGCGGCATGGGCATGATGGCGGGCGACTGGAACACCTACGGACGCGTCTATGTCGGTGGTAACGGCCGGGGTGTGCTTTACACCAACTGAGTGGTAGGGCCGTCAACGGCAAGCCGCGGCCCGTAGCCTGGGCCGCACGCGCACACCTCCCCGCGTCGAGCGGGGAGGTGTTTTCGCTTGGGCCGTCCCGCCGCTGCACGAAAGTCGGACCTGACCCTCAGCCCTCATTTTTCATGTCTGGAGGCGAGGACGCCAGTGGCGGCGGCAAGCTGGTACTGGCGCCCTGCGCTCTTTTCTCAGCCACCCCTCGTGCGGAGGGTGCGATTCGGATCGCAGGCTAGCTGTTGAATTCTAAAATAATTTTTAATGCGCCAAAAAGAGGAAGATTCAAATGAAACTAAAAAAATGCAATATGGGAGTGCCCCTGTGGGTTGCCTTGGCAGTATGTGCTTGTGGTGGGAGCAATGCCGTTGCCAACAGTACTGCCGAGCCTGCGGCGGCGCCTCCCAAGCTGGCTTTTAACTGGACTTCGAGCCCGCCGCTTATTGCGCCTCAACCAGATCCACGTCAGACAATTTACGGCGTAAAAGATCCTTCGATTGTTTACACGGGCGGCAAATATCACGTATTTTTCACAACGGCTGGGTCTGCTGGCTGGGGTCTTGGGTACACAAGCTTTGACAAGTGGTCGAACGCTTCGGCCGCGCAAATGGTGCCACTTGACAAGTCCCCTCTGGGGCCAGGCTATCGCGCAGCGCCTCAAGTATTTTATTTCGCTCCGCAGAAAACATGGTATCTCGTATATCAAGGCGGCGATCCGCTTTATTCAACCTCGAAAGATATCAGCGATCCGATGGCTTGGAGCACGCCGAAACCGTTCTTTCCAACCGTACCCGATATCGTCAAGGCTCCGCAAGGCGCCGGCTGGCTGGATTTCTGGGTGATCTGCGATGATAAAAAATGCTATCTGTTCAATACTGACGACCATGGACGTTTGCTTCGGTCCGAAACCGACACGACCCAGTTCCCGAACGGCTTCCATAACACTGTCGCTGTCCTGAGCGTAAAAAAGGAAGACCTGTTCGAGGCGAGCAATACCTATAAGATTGGCAACACGAATACCTACATTACGCTGGTGGAGGCAATTTCGCCAAAAGGCCGTTACTTTCGGATTTGGAAGAGCAATAGCCTGGACGGAAAATGGGAGCCATTCTCTTCCGCGCCCATGAACGCTTTCGCGAGTCGCGATAATGTTGAACAGATTTGGTCGGAAGGGATTTCCCACGGTGAAATGGTGCGGACTAATCCCGATCAAACGATGACAATCGATCCTTGTCGGCCGCTCGAATACCTCTTCCAGGGGAATGACCCTGCAGTGCGTACGGACGATTACATCAATATTCCGTACCGCTTAGGAGTTATCACGGCGAAGGGTCAAAATCCAGTAAGCGCACTCTGCCGCGGACCCAGCGCGTCATCTCGCTGAGAATCGTTGCGGCGGTGTGCCCATGGCGATGGCTGATCTCTCGATGCCGGCCACGTATCGCCGGTCAATTTCTTGCAATTCCACCGTGACCATGAGGACGAAATATATTTTCGTCGTAAGTGTCAGCGAATCCTCGTCTATTCTTCACCTGCTCGATCCGCCAACGTAGGTCACATCAATGACAACGCAAGGAGCAGGCGATGGGGAAGAGCTGACAGGCGCCCATGCCGACTGTGTCGTGCGGCAGTTGCTTGGCCGCCTTGGCGGCTTCTCATGCTGATCGCAGGCGCCTGCCGCGTCGACTTATGCCGCGACCTGGTCGATATGCGCAACGGCATCGATGGCTTGTCCTACCTGATCGAGCCGCTGCTGGCGCAACATCCGATGGCCGGTCATCTGTTTGTCTTCGTTGGACGCGACCGGCGCAAGGTTAATATCCTGTACTGGGACCGCACCGGCTTCGCGCTGTGGTACAAGCGGCTCAAACGTGGCCGCTTCCCGGCGCCGGAGTCGCTGACCCAGCGCGGCCTGTCGGTGGCCGCACCGCACGCCTGGCTCGAACGTATCGACATCCCACAACTGCAACCGCATCCGCCCATCACGGCACAGCGCGTCGCGTGATGATGCGATATTTTTTGTCGCGCTGCCGCGACGGTGTATTCGCTAGGTTGAACGGACTCAATCCTTGCCTACGGCTCAAGGATGTGGTGACCCGATTGCCATCGCATCCGATCAACGGGGTCGCCGAGTTACTGCCGCTGGCGACCTACAAGTAGCGCAGCACGGCTCATCCCTGGAGCGTCAGGTTGACGTGGTGGTCAAGCTTGCGAGGATTAATCTTTCTCTTGTCGATTCATCATACGCTGCCAAGGGATCGCCCAAACCTCGTTCTCAAGATCGATTTCGGACCAGGGGTCACAACAGCCCGCTGGTGCGCACCAACAGAAATTCTGGCAGCTCGTAGGTGCCGATCGCAGCGTGGTGCCCGTTTGCCCTAGGCTTGACCGCGCCGCGCAAATTGGGCACAAGGTTGTACTCCACCATTCCCTCTGCAATGGCGAAGCGGAAGATCTGACTGCACAGTTCCGTCAGCCGCACCGACATGTCGAGCGCACGAGGCTCTTCAACCTGCCTCAATACGTCAACCACAAGGGGCGCATCGACGTCGGCGTTAGACTGTGGCCAATGATCGGGAAGACGTCGCTCTGGGGCCGATTAAGGGCATCCTTGGCCGTGTTTTCCTTCCACGTCTCGGATCTATTGGCATGCGACTCGCGCGCCAAGGCTTCGAAGGTGCTGCCCTTGGCGGTTTCACATATGACGCGCTCGATGCGCTTGACCCGGGCCAGGTCGTCGCCGATGGACTTGAGCGCTTTTACATCCATGCGCGTTCTTCTGACCAACAAGAGCGACACTTCCGGGTAGGGGCCAAAGGTCAGCCGGGTGTTCTTGCCGTTGGGCTGGCGACAGCGCATGCGCCAGATCTTGGAGCCCGACGGCACCACTTCCAGGTACATGCCACCGCTGTCAGCCAGGGTGCAAGCTTTTTCCTTGGGCTTGGATGTTCTCACTCGTGGACCGGTGAGGGGACGGGCGATTTTCGGCATTTATTTCACCCATGACGTTCTCGTCGAAACAACCATGGATGCAAACAAGGATGAACAATGAGGGCATGCAATTGATGCCACGGTACCCCCTGAAACAAAAAACCCGCAGATCTCATATGGAGAGGTGCGGGTTTTAAGACTTCCTGGAATTACTTGCTACATGTCAATGGCGGAGATGGTGAGATTCGAACTCACGATACAGGTTTAAGCCCGTATGCTTCCTTAGCAGGGAAGTGCCTTCGGCCACTCGGCCACATCTCCATTCTGGTCCAGCATGCTTCGCTAGATCAGACGACCCGAATATTACTGGGTCGGCGTGGGTGTGGTCAATGGTACACACCCACTTTTTTGAAAATACTTAAGCTTTTTCCAAATCGAAGGCCTTGTGCAGGGCGCGCACGGCCAGTTCCATGTACTTTTCGTCGATCAGTACGGAAATCTTGATCTCCGAGGTCGAGATCATCAGGATGTTGATGCCCTCTTCCGACAAGGTGCGGAACATCTGCGAGGCCACGCCAACGTGGCTGCGCATGCCCACGCCGACCACCGACACTTTCGACACCTTGGCGTCACCAAGCACGCGGGTCGCGCCGATATCGGCCTTCACGCCCTCCAGCACGGTCATCGCCTTGGCGTACTCGCCGCGCGACACGGTGAAGGTGAAGTCGGTCTTACCTTCGACCGACTGGTTCTGGATGATCATGTCGACTTCGATGTTGGCGTCCGAAATCGGTCCGAGGATGTGGAAAGCCACGCCCGGCTTGTCGGGTACGCCCAGGATGGTGATTTTGGCCTCGTCGCGGTTGAACGCGATACCGGAGATGACGGCTTGTTCCATGTGTGTATCTTCCTCAAACGAAATCAGGGTGCCCGAGTTGGCTTCTTCTTCGAGCGGCATCAGGGGGTCGGTCAGCGACGACAGCACGCGGGTCGGCACCCGGTAGTTGCCCGCGAACTCGACGGAGCGGCTTTGCAGCACTTTGGAACCGAGCGAGGCCAGTTCCAGCATTTCTTTCGAACGTGATGGTCTTCAGGCGCCGCGCTTCCGACACCACGCGCGGGTCGGTCGTGTACACGCCGTCGACGTCGGTATAGATCAGGCATTCCTGGGCCTTCATGGCGGCGGCGATTGCCACCGCCGAGGTGTCCGAGCCGCCCCGCCCGAGGGTGGTGATGTTGCCGTTCGGGTCGACGCCCTGGAAGCCGGTGATGATCACGATCTTGCCTTGCGCCAGGTCGGCCTTGACCTTGACGTCATCGATCGATTCGATCCTTGCCTTGGTGAAGGCCGAATCGGTCTTGATCGGCACCTGCCAGCCGGCATACGACACCGCCTGCTTGCCGATCGCCTGCAGGGCCATCGACAGCAGGCCGACGGAAACCTGCTCACCAGTGGAGGCAATCATGTCCAGCTCGCGGGGATCCGGGTGCTCCATCAATTGCTTGGCCAGGCCGATCAGGCGGTTGGTCTCGCCCGACATTGCCGACGGCACAACAATAATCTGGTGACCTGCGTCATGCCACTTGGCGACGCGCGCCGCAACGTTCTTGATGCGGTCTGTCGAGCCCATCGACGTACCGCCATATTTGTGGACGATTAAAGCCATAAGAGTGAAGTTTCCGCTCAGAGAATAAAAAGAAGGGCTTTACTCTACATTGTGCGATGCAAAAAAACAAGGCAAACGATGACGCAAAGCTATACAGTATTGTCATAAGGTAATTACTTGAGCCCGTTTGGCTCAGCTGGGCGTTGTTTCCCAGCGAAATGCGACGAAGGGACCGCTACCGCTGCCGAAATGGCGGCAGTCCATGCCGATGCCGGCCGCGAACAGCAGGTCTTTGCCGGCGCTGACGATGGGCAGGCGCGCCCGCTCCCAGGCCGGCACGTCGCAGGCCTGGTAATGGTATTTCAGCGGCCGGGTCGGCCGGTTGGCGGCAGGCTTGAGGCGCTCGCCGCCTTGGCGGAAGTCAATGCACAATTGCTGCCCGCGCAACCAGTCCGGCGCCAGGCCCTGCCCCGCCGACTCGATATGCAACACGCCGCCGTAGGCCGGAAACGGCATGCTGGCTTCCCCATTCCAGCGAAACGCTTCACCTTCCTTGACCAGCACGCCCTCGTCGTCGGGGTCGCGCTGCCCGGCCAGGTCGGCCAGCTTGGGTGTGAGGTACAAACGGTCGCGGTGACGGCGCACGTGGCAGTCGGGATGGGTGACCAGCAGTTGCGCGTCGGGCCGCGCCTCGACCAGCTGGGTCAGCATTTCGCCCAGCCAGGCGGTCGACGGCATGCGCAGGCCGCGCAGCGCGAACCAGTGGCGCAGCAGGTTATATGCGCGGTCCTGGCTCAGCGCGCGCAGCTTGGCGACGTCGAGACAGTCGCCGTCCAGGCTGGCGGCGAGATCGTCGGCAGCCAGCTCGGTTAGCAGCCGTTGCGCGGACTGCGCATGCGCCGCGCTGCGGGCGAAGCGCTCCTGGTAACCAGGAAAGGCCTGCGCCAGCGCCGGCATGACCTGGTGACGCAAGGCGTTGCGGGCGTAGCGCGGATGGGTGTTCGATTCGTCCTCGACGTAGGCGATTGCGTGGGTCGCCACGTAGGCTTCCAGCTCACCTCGCGCGACCGGCAACAAGGGCCGCGCCATGATCAATTCTGCGTTGCCGAGCAACTCGGGCGCCGCGTTGGCCCCATCCATTCCCGACAGGCCGGCCGTGCCGGAGCCGCGCAGTAGTTGCAGCAGCACGGTCTCGGCCTGGTCGTCCAGGTGGTGGGCAGTGAGCAACAGGCGAACGCCATGCTCGGCGCACAGCGCGCCCAGGGCCGCGTAGCGCAGCTTGCGCGCGGCCGCTTCCACCCCCGATGCGGATTTTTGGAGCACGACTTTGCGCGCCGCGAAGCTCACGCCCAGGACGGCGCTGGCGGCGGCACAGTGCGCGAGCCAGGCGTCGGCGTTCGGACTAATGCCGTGATGGACGTGGAATGCGAACACGGGAACGCCGTGGCGCTGGCCGTAAGCACAGGCCAGATGCAGCAGCGCGGATGAATCGAGTCCGCCGCTGTACGCGATGGCGAGCGGCGCGGCGGCGGCCGTGCCGAGCGCGGCCAGCGCCCGCTCGAAGGTTGCCGGGACCGTGGCGGCGTCCTGCGGACTCACTCTTCGGACGGCGCGGTTTCTTTGAACTTGCCGTAGCCCATCAGCTTTTGATGACGTTGCTCCAGCAGATCCTTGGTCTTCATGCCCTGGAACTGGCGCAGGGTATCGGCCAGTGCGCGCTTGAGCAGCACCGCCATCTGCTTGGGATCGCGGTGGGCGCCACCCAAGGGCTCGTTGATGATCTTGTCGATCAAGCCCATGGCTTTTAGGCGGTGGGCGGTCAGTCCCAGCGCGTCAGCGGCGTCGGAGGCACGCTCGGACGTCTTCCACAGGATGGAGGCGCAGCCTTCCGGCGAGATCACCGAGTAGGTCGCATATTGCAGCATCAGGACAGCGTCGCCAACCGCGATGGCAAGCGCGCCGCCGGAGCCGCCCTCACCGATGATGGTGGCGATGAGGGGCACTTTCAGCTCGGCCATGACGTACAGGTTGTGGCCGATCGCTTCCGATTGTCCGCGTTCTTCGGCGTCGATACCGGGAAACGCACCGGGCGTATCGACAAAGGTAAAGATCGGCAGGCCGAATTTTTCAGCCAGCTTCATCAGGCGCATGGCCTTGCGGTAGCCTTCCGGCTTGGGCATGCCGAAGTTGCGCAAGGCGCGCTCCTTGGTGTCGCGCCCTTTTTGATGGCCGATCACCATGCACGCCTGGCCATTGAAGCGCGCCAGGCCGCCGACGATGGACAGGTCGTCCGCATACGAGCGGTCGCCGTGCAGTTCATGGAAGTCGGTGAAAATCTCATTCACGTAGTCCATCGTGTAGGGACGTTGTGGATGTCTGGCGATCTGGGAAACCTGCCACGGCGTGAGCTTGGCGTAGATGTCTTTGGTCAACTGCTGGCTCTTCTTGGCCAGGCGGTCGATTTCTTCTGAAATGTCGACGGCCGAATCGTCCTGGACGAAACGCAGCTCTTCAATCTTCGAATCGAGCTCGGCAATCGGCTGCTCAAAATTGAGGAAAGTTGTTTTAATCATTGTACCTCCGGGTTATTTCTGGCCGCGGCAAAACCCGCCGCGCGGCCGATACAGGCGCTATTCTACCGGAACTGGGTCCAAACTACGCCATAAATACCAGGTCGCCACGGTCCGCCATGGCTCCCAGTTGGCCGATACCTCGCGCGCATCGCTGCGCGAAACAGGTTCGCCGGAGAAATAGTTTTGGCTGATTCCCTGGATCAGTCCAGGGTCGTCCAGCGGTAGTACGTTCGGACGCAATAAGTTGAAGATCAAGAACATTTCAGCAGTCCAGCGGCCAATGCCGCGAATCTGCACCAGCTCGGCAATGACGGCCTCGTCGTCCATCTCGGCCCATTGATTGGCATGCACCCGCTTGGCCTTGAAATGGTCGGCCAGGTCGAGGATGTATTCGGTCTTGCGTTTGGACAGTCCACATGCGGACAACTGCTCCGCACCCGCCTTGAGCACCTGGCTGGGGGTAATCTTAGGACACACCAGCAGCAGCTTGTTCCACGCCACGTCCGCCGCCCGGGTGGTGACCTGCTGGCCCACCACCGAACGGGCCAGCGTCTTGAACGGGTCGCCGTTGCCGACCAGGTGCAGGTCGCCAAACTGGGGAATCAGCTTCTTCATGATGCGGTCGCGCTTCATGAGTTCGGCCTTGGCTTCTTCCCAGTACGACGGCACCGCGAGAATGAGGGCGGTCGTTCCCGCGGTTTCCTTGTGCAGGGCCATCATGCGCGGCGCCAGTTGGTGGTGCCGTCCGGCTTATCTTCAAGCACCACGCCAGCGGCCAGCAGATCTGCGCGAATCTGGTCGGACTCGGCGAAATTGCGCGCCTTCTTTGCCGCGCTGCGCGCCGCGATCCTTTCCTCGATCGCCGCCGGCGCGAGCGCCCCTTCCATTGCCTCACCGCTCGCGCCCTGGAGGAATTGCTGGGGGGCGCGCTCAAGCAAGCCAATGACAGCGGCCAGCGCCTTCAATTGGCGGGCATGTGCCACGGACTTGCTTTTATTTAGTTCTGTAGCGAGCTCGAACAGCACGGCAACGGCGATGGGCGTATTGAAGTCGTCGTCCATCGCCTCGCGGAAACGAATCGCATGGGCTTCGCTCCAGTCCACCTCGCAGGCGCCGGCGCCGAGATCGACCTCGGACAGCGCCGTGTACAGGCGCGTGAGCGCCAGCTTGGCGTCGTCCAGGTGGGCATCGGAATAGTTGAGCGGACTGCGGTAGTGGGCGCGCAAAATGAAGAAGCGCACTACCTCAGCGTCGTACTTCTGTAAGACGTCGCGGATCGTGAAGAAGTTCCCCAGCGACTTGGACATCTTTTCATTGTCGACCCGCACAAACCCGTTGTGGATCCAGCAGTTGACGGTGACGTGGCCAAACGCGCCTTCGGACTGCGCAATTTCGTTTTCGTGATGGGGAAATTGCAGGTCGGCGCCGCCGCCGTGGATATCGAAGCGTTCACCGAGCAAGGCGCACGACATGGCCGAGCATTCGATATGCCAGCCCGGCCGTCCGCTGCCCCACTTGGATGGCCATTTGACTTCGTCCGGCTCGGAGGGCTTGGAAGCTTTCCACAGCACGAAGTCGAGCGGATCGCGCTTGCCGGTGTTGACATCGACGCGCTCGCCGGCGCGCAAATCGTCCAGCGACTTGCCCGACAATTTGCCATAGGAGGGAAACTGGCGCACCGCGTAATTGACGTCGCCATCGTCGCTGCGATAGGCCAGCCCTTTTTGTTCGAGCGTCTCGATCAGCGCGAGCATCTGCGGCACGTATTCGGTGGCGCGCGGCGCGAAATCGGGCGCCAGGATACCGAGCGCGCGCGTGTCCTCGTCCATGTAGCGGGAAAAACGCGTGGTCAATTGCGACAGCGTTTCGCCGTTTTCCACCGCGCGCTTGATGATCTTGTCGTCGATGTCGGTAATGTTGCGCACGTACTTGACCTGATAGCCGGACGTCTTGAGCCAACGATAGATGACGTCGAAGGCCATCATCATGCGCGCGTGCCCGATGTGACAGTAGTCGTAGATGGTCATGCCGCACACGTACATGCCGGCCTTGCCAGGTTCGATCGGGACAAATGCCTGCTTTTCACGCGCGAGCGTGTTGTAAATCTTGAGTTGGCTCATCGGATTCAGCTTACGTTACAGGTGGCACGACGACCGGACAATACCACGACCGGGCGCGGGCGCCGCGAAGGCGCGCACCGGCAGAAGTGGGAAATCCATCGAGATCGTCAGTACCCTCTGTGTTGTTCTTCTTTGATAGAATGGGACGTTCTGCGCAAAGTATAGCATTGATAAAATCCCGACTGGCCGCATCTGCCCCAGGTTTATTTTTGCGAGACAGGCTTGACAGCCTAGCCACCATTTCATACCACCCGCGTCGACAAGTAGAAAGCCGCTATGCTGAAATTTGAGAAATTGAAGGTATCCCGCCGCACCCTGCTGGCCAGGCTGGCCGCCGGCGTGATCGGTCTGACCTTTGCCGGCGCCGCGCTCGCCGCCGAGGCACCACGTGTGTCTATTAAAACCAGCATGGGCGATATCGTGGTTGAACTCGATCAAGAGAAGGCGCCCAAGACGGTCGAGAACTTCCTCGCCTACGTCAAATCGGGCTTCTACAAGGGCACCATCTTCCACCGCGTGATCGACAATTTCATGATCCAGGGCGGCGGCATGGACGCCAAGATGAATTCCAAGCAGACCCGCAAGCCGATCAAGAACGAAGCCAACAACGGCCTGCACAACGAGCAGTACACCATCGCCATGGCGCGCGAAGCCGGGCCTGACACCGCCACCTCCCAGTTCTTCATCAACGTGGCCAATAACGCCGGCCTCGATTATCCGGGCCAGGATGGCTATGGCTACACGGTATTCGGCAAGGTCGTCGAGGGCCAGGACGTGGTCGATAAAATCAAGGGCGTCGTCGTGGACGACCTGCGCGGCCAGCAGAACGTGCCGGTCGTGCCGGTCGTGATCAAATCGGCCTCCATCATCAAGCAGTAACAGCAAAACCTACGCGGGCGCCGAGCAAAAGCGCCCTTCACACACCTACAGAACAGGACTTCACATGGCCGTACTTATCACCACCAACATGGGCAAGATCACCGTTGAACTGGACGCGGAAAAAGCGCCGAAAACGGTCGCCAACTTCCTTGATTACGTCAACAAGGGCCACTACGACAACACGATCTTCCATCGCGTGATCGGCGACTTCATGATCCAGGGCGGCGGTTTCGAACCCGGCATGAAGCAAAAGCCGGCCGAGCAGACGGTCGAGAACGAAGGCAAGAACGGCCTGAAGAACGACACCTACACGCTCGCGATGGCGCGCACCTCGGACCCGCACTCGGCCTCGGCGCAATTTTTCATCAACGTCAAGAACAACAGCTTCCTCGACTATCCAGGCCAGGACGGCTGGGGCTATGCGGTGTTCGGCAAAGTCACCGACGGCACCGACGTGGTCGATCTGATCCGCAAGGTCAAGACCACCCGCAGCGGCATGTTCGCCGACGTGCCGGTCGAGCCTGTGATCATCGAAAAAGTCGAAATCATTTAAATCGTTATTACCATAGCGGGCAGCCATGTCGCGCGTTCACCGATGACCCTGCCCGCACGCGCCCTGGCGCTTTTCATTTCCGACCTGCACCTGCAGGCCCTGCATCCGCACACCTGCGCGCGCTTCTTCGCCTTTCTGCAGGAACGCGCCATGGCCGCGGAGCAGTTGTACCTGCTCGGCGACGTGTTCGAATACTGGGCTGGCGATGACGACCTCGCCGCCCCCTTCAATCAAAGCGTGGTCCAGGCCATCCGCACGGTCGCCGACAGCGGCGTGGCGGTGTACTGGATCGCCGGCAACCGCGACTTCCTGGCAGGCCAGGCCTTTGCCGCCGCGGCCGGCCTGACCTTGCTGGCCGAGCCCCACGTGGCCGACATCGGCGGGCAGCGCGTGGTCCTGGTGCACGGCGACGCCGAATGCACCCACGACCTCAAGTACATGGAATTTCGCCGCCAGGTGCGCGACCCGGCCTGGCAGGCGCAGTTCCTGGCCCTGCCGCTGGCTCAGCGCAAGAGCATCATCGCCGGCCTGCGCGAAGGCAGCCGCGCGGCCCACGGCAGCAAGTCGTACGAGCTGATGGACGTGGCGCCCGAGGCCGTCGCCGCCTTGCATCAACGCAGCGGCGCTGACGTCATCATTCACGGCCATACCCACCGCCCCGCCCTGCACCAGGCCGACGGACGGCGCCGCTACGTGCTGCCCGACTGGGAGCCGGACGCGGAACCGCCGCGCGGCGGCTGGATCGCAATTGACGCCGGCGGCGCCATCACCCGCCACGACCTCGACGGCAAGCCCCTGTAAGCGCTGACATGCATATCCAAAACCACTTGCCTCTTGCATCCATAGTGTTATAGTTCACTACATCACCACATCGATAGCGCACCAACAAGGAGGCGATATGCATCACCCGGCAATAGTACCGGCATCGGAGGGTCCCCCATGACCATCGGCTGGAACGACAACACGCCGATTTATCGGCAACTCAAGGACCGCGTGATCGGCATGATGCTCGACGGCGCGCTCAAGTCCGGCGACGCCCTGCCCTCGGTGCGCCAGATTGCCGCTGAGTACCAGCTCAATCCGATCACCGTCTCCCGCGCCTATCAAGAACTGGTCGACGACAACCTGGTTGAAAAAAGAAGGGGAATTGGCATGTACGTAACCGAAGGCGCGAGCGAAAAACTGCTCGCCAGCGAACGCGAGCGCTTTATCCGTGAAGAATGGCCGGCCATGGTCGAGCGCATCCGCCGGCTCGGCCTGGACTTGGACCAGTTGCTGCACACGGCGCAACGTGGAGACCAAGCATGAATAGCGTGATAGCGGCCAAGGGCCTGTCCAAGCACTACGGCAAACACGTCGCCGTCGACGACATCAGCTTCGATATCGCGCCCGGCAGGATCGTCGGCTTGATCGGGCCCAATGGCTCGGGCAAGACCACGACCTTGAAGGCGGCGCTGGGCCTGATTCCGTTCGACGGCGAACTGAGCGTCATGGGTTTCGACCCGCGTACCCAGCGCGACGCCCTGATGCAGGAAGTGTGCTTCATCGCCGACGTGGCGATCCTGCCGAAGTGGCTGAGCGTGGCGCAAGCGATCGATTTCGTGGCCGGCGTGCATCCGCGCTTTAACCGCGCCAAGGCCGAGCGCTACCTGGCCGCGACCAAGCTGACGCCGGCCATGAAGGTCAAAGCCATGTCCAAGGGCATGATCGTGCAGCTGCACCTGGCGCTGGTGATGGCGATCGACGCCAAGCTGCTGGTGCTCGACGAACCGACCCTGGGCCTGGACATCATGTACCGCAAGCAGTTCTACCAGAACCTGATGGAAGACTATTTCGACGAACACAAGACCATCGTCATCACCACCCACCAGGTCGAGGAAGTGGAACACATCCTCACCGACCTGATGTTCATCCGCGACGGCAAGATCGTGCTGTCGGCATCGATGGATGAAGTGGGCGAGCGCTACACCGAGGTCATGGTGGCGGCCGAGAAACTCAACGCGGCCAACGCCCTGCAGCCGATCGACAGCCGCACGGTGTTCGGCAAGTCGGTGATGCTGTTCGATGGGGTGCCGCGCTCCCAGCTCGCCGCCCTTGGTGAAACCCGTAACCCCAGCGTCGCCGACCTGTTCGTCGCGACCATGAAAGGAAGCTACGCATGAATACGATGAAATGGCTGATCCGCCGCGAATTTTGGGAACACAAGGGCGCGCTGCTGTGGGCGCCGGTGATCGTCGGCCTGGTGCTGGTCGCCTTCGTGGGCGCGACCACGCTGTGGGGCGCCGCCAGCGGGACCGTGGCCCACGCCGGCCTGTATATCGACGGCCAGCAGGTGGACATCGCCAACACCTATGCGGGCATGAGCGCGGCGCAGCGGGACGCGATGGCCACCACCCTGGCCAGCAGCTACCTGGCGACCTCGCTGCCGCTGTTTATCATGCTGGCCGTGATCATCTTCTTCTACTGCCTGGGCGCCATGGCCGACGAGCGGCGCGACCGCAGCATCCTGTTCTGGAAGTCGCTGCCGCTGTCTGACCGCGCCACCGTGCTGTCGAAAGTGGCCACCGCGCTCGCCCTGGCGCCGGCGATCACCCTGGTGGTGGCCTTCGCCACCTCGCTGGCCGTGCTGCTGATCGGCGCGCTGGTGCTCGCATTCAAGGGCATCAATCTGTTCGGCGTGCTGATGATCAAGCCCGCGCTCTACCTCGCACCGCTGGAGCTGCTGGCGCTGCTGCCGGTGTATGCGCTGTGGGCGCTGCCGACCGTGGGCTGGCTGCTGATGGTGTCGGCCTGGGCGCGCTCGAAAGTGTTCCTGTGGGCGGTAGGCATCCCGGCGCTGGTCGGCATTATCCTCAAGTGGACCAACTTCCTGGCTGGCGCCGGTCTCGATCCGACCTGGTATGTGAAGCACATCGTGATCCGTGGCCTGGGCAGCCTGGTGCCGGGCTCCTGGCTGATGATGGAGAGCGTGCCGAGCCCGCTGCTGCTCGACCCGGCCAGCCACACTGTCAACCTGCCGGGCGTGCTGGCCCAGTCCTATCTGACCCTGGCAGGCCCGGGCATGTGGGTTGGCGTGGCGGCCGGCGTGGCGATGATCTGCGCGGCCATCCGCCTGCGTCGCTGGCGCGACGAAGGCTGAGCCTATTCGAACTGCTGCCTGAACGCCTCGAACTGGGCCTTCAGGCTGTCGACTTCGCTGCGCAGGCTGGCAACTTCCTGTTCCAGCTGGGCCACCCGGCTTCCGTGGGCCGGGGCCGCCACCGTGCCGAACGCCGATTCCTGCTGGGCGAGGGCGGCGTCGCCGCTGAGCAGGTGGCCGTAGCGCGGTTCCTTGGTGCCGGGCGCCAAGGCCAGGCGTGCGACGATGGGCGGGTATTTATCGATTAAGAACTGCAGGCAGGTTTCCACCTCGGCCACCGATTTGAATTCGTGCAGGCGTCCGCTGCGGGTGCGGATTTCGCCGGCGGTCTGCAAGCCGCGCAGCATCAGAATGGCGAGCACGGCCAGCTTGTCCTGCTCGAGCGACCATTTGATGCGCATGCGGTGTTCGTACTTGGTCACGCGCGCGCCGGCCTGGGTGATGCCGTTGACGAACTTGCGCTGCATGAGGCGTTGCAACACGTCCTGCACGGTCTCGTCGGACAACTGCATCACCGGGTCGCGGCTCGACAATTGATTGCAGCCGTTGGTGATGGCATTGAGCGACATCGGATAGTTGTCCGGCGTGAGCGCTTCCTTTTCGGCCAGCACCGCCAGCACGCGCACTTCAAAGGGGTCCAGCAAGGCGGCGCTGTCGGCGCCGCCCGTCGATTCTATCGTCATTCAGGTGTCCTTATTCGACCAGCTTGTTCAGTTCGGCCGAATCCAATTTATCACATTCAGGCATGCGCGGGCAGGCGATTCCGGCCGCTTTCAGGGTCGCCATCATGCGCTCCATCTGCTCGTCCTGGCGCGCCGCGTGGTTGATCAGTCCGTGCAACGCCTTCGACAGCGGATCGTCGCCATTGGGCGTGACCCCGTAGGCGGAAAACAGGGTGGCGGTGCGCGAGGACATGTCTTTCTGCACGATGTGGGCCGGGTTGCCGACCGCGGTGGCGCCCGGCGGCACCGGCTTGATCACGACCGCGTTCGAGCCGACCTTGGCGTACTCGCCGACCGTGAACGCGCCCAGCACCTTGGCGCCGGCGCCGATGATGGCGCCGCGCTCGAGGGTCGGATGGCGCTTGGTGCCGCTGTGCAGGGTCGTGCCGCCCAGGGTCACGCCTTGGTAGATGGTGCAATCGTCGCCCACCTCGGCGGTCTCGCCGATCACCACGCCGAAGCCGTGGTCGATGAACACGCGCCGGCCGATGGTCGCGCCGGGATGGATCTCGATGGCGGTGAGAATGCGCGCGAGATAGGAGATGAAGCGCCCCAGCCACTTGAAGTCATGGACCCAGCAGGCATGCGCCCAGCGGTGCATCATGATCGCCTGAAACCCTGGATAACAGGTCATGACCTCCCATGCATTGCGGGCGGCGGGGTCGCGCTCAATGATGCTTTTGATGTCTTCGCGAAGCTTGGGAAACATAGGATGGCGGGGAATACAGTTGCGAGATAGCCATGGTAACGTATCCGACCAGGGATTGCTTATGCCCGCTCAATTTGACAAGCCAGCCGGGTGGCGACATGGCCCGCGTGCGGTGCCGCCGCCGCCCGACTGGGTTACGGCGATGGGCCGCCGCAAGCGCGGCGGCCCGACAACTCAAGCTTCCTTGGCCATGCGCTGGCGGCGCCCTTCGTACAGGCACACGCCGGAGGCCACCGAGACGTTCAGGCTTTCCACCGAACCGAACATCGGAATACTGACCAGCACGTCGCAGGTCTCGCGCGTAAGGCGGCGCATGCCCTCGCCTTCCGAGCCCATCACCAGCGCGGCCGGCCCGGTGAAGTCGGCTTCGTACAGTCCGCGCTCGGCGTCGTCGCTGGTGCCGATGAGAAGGATGTCGCGCTCCTTGAGTTCGCGCATGGTGCGCGCCAGGTTGGTCACGGTGATGTACGGAACCGTTTCGGCGGCGCCGCTGGCCACTTTGGCGGCCGTCGCGTTCAAGCCCACGGCGCGGTCCTTGGGCACGATCACCGCGTGCGCGCCGACCCCGTCGGCCACGCGCAGGCAGGCGCCCAGATTGTGCGGATCGGTGATGCCATCGAGGATCAGCAGCAGTGGCGGGCCTTCGATCGCGTCGAGCAGTTCGTCGAGGTTGCGCGCCAGCGCCAGCTGGCTGGCGAAGGCGATCACGCCCTGGTGGCGGCGGGTGCCGACGATCTTGTCGAGGCGGGCCGAGTCGACCGGCATGACGCGCACGCCGGCCGCCTTGGCGCCGGCGATCAGGTCATGCATGCGGCGGTCCTGGCGGCCCGCGTCGACAAAAATCTCTTCCACCGATGACGCCTCGTGACGCAGCCGCGAGGTCACCGCGTGGAACCCGAAAATCATTTTATTCTTCATTTAATAATGGTCGCTTCTTAACGCTTACTCTTGTTGGATTTGCCGGCCTTGGCGGCCGGCTTGGCGGCGCGCGCCGTGCTCTTGGTGGCGCTGGAACCACCCTTGCCGCGGCGCGGCTTGGCCTCGGCTTCCTCGGTCGTGTCGAGCTGATAGCGCGACGGCGCCTCGGCGCCCTGCTTGCCGCGCGACTTGGCCGGCTTGGCGTCGAGCGCCTGGTGGGCCGCGCTCTTGGGCTTGCCCGCGCCGCTGTCGGCGGACACGCTGCCGCCGGCGAGCACGAGGTCGATCTTGCGCGCCTCCAGGTCCACCCGCGCCACCTGCACGGTCACGCGGTCGGTCAGCTGGTAGCGCTTGCCGGTACGCTCGCCACGCAGCTCGTGGCGCGCGTCGTCGTACTGGAAGAAATCGGTACCCAGCTCGGTGATGTGCACCAGGCCTTCGACGAACAGCGCGTCGAGCTGCACGAAGATGCCGAAGGTGGTCACGCCCGACACCACGCCGGTGAATTCCTCGCCCAGCTTGTCCTTGATGAAGTAGCACTTGAGCCAGGCTTCGACGTCGCGCGAGGCTTCGTCGGCGCGGCGCTCGTTGGCTGAACAATGCACGCCGAGCGCATCCCAGATGGTCAAGTCCTTCTCGTGCTTCTGCTTGCCCTCAGCCTTGTCCTTGGCCTGCTGCTTGCGCGTGGCGTTCGACACGGTGGTGTTCAAGGCGCTCAGGTCGATGCCTTTCGGCTCGTACTTCTTGCCCAGCAAAATAGCCTTGATGGCGCGATGGGTCAGCAGGTCCGGGTAGCGCCGGATCGGGCTGGTGAAGTGGGCGTAGGCTTCATAGGCCAGGCCGAAGTGGCCGATGTTATCGGGGCTGTAGACGGCTTGCTGCATCGAGCGCAGCAGCATGGTCTGCAGCAGGGCCGCGTCGGGGCGCTCCTTGACCTTCTTCATCAGCTCGGCGTAGTCGCCCGCGCTCGGCTTGTCGCCGCCGTTCAGGTTCAGGCCGACCTGGGCCAGGAAAGAGCGCACCTGGGTCAGCTTCTCCTTGGTCGGCGAGGCGTGGATGCGGTAGGTGCCGGGATGCTTGTGGCGGATCAGCAGGTCGGCCGCGCACACGTTCGCCGCCAGCATGCATTCCTCGATGACCTTGTGCGCATCGTTGCGGGTGCGCGGGATGATCTTTTCGATCTTGCCCAGCGCGTTGCAAACGATGTAGGTTTCGGTGGTCTCGAAATCGATCGCGCCGCGCTCGAGGCGGGCACGCTGCAGCGCGTGGTACACGTCGTACAGGTTGAGCAGGTGCGGCACGATGGCCGGGCGGCGCGCCGCCTCCGGCCCACCGGTGTTGCCGAGGATGTCGGCCACTTCGGAATACGTCAGGCGCGCGGCCGAATGGATCACCGCCGGGTAGAACTGGTAAGCCTTGATCTCGCCTTGCTCAGTGATGACGGCGTCGCACACCAGGGTCAGGCGATCCACCTGCGGATTGAGCGAACACAGGCCGTTGGACAGCTTCTCGGGCAGCATCGGAATCACGCGGCGCGGGAAGTACACCGAGGTGCTGCGCTCGAGCGCGTCGACGTCGAGCGCGTCGTTCGGCTTGACGTAGTGGCTGACGTCGGCGATGGCGACGATCAGGCGGAAGCAGTCGGCGCGTCCGACCTTGACCGGCTCGCAATAGACCGCGTCGTCGAAATCGCGCGCGTCTTCGCCGTCGATGGTGACCATCGGCACGTCGCGCAGGTCGACCCGGTCCTGCAGGTCGGCCTCGCGCACTTCGGCCGGCAGCTTGGCGGCCGACTTGAGCGCGGCGGCCGAGAAGATATGCGGCACGCCGAACTTGCGCACGGCGATTTCGATTTCCATGCCGGGGTCGTCCAGGTCGCCGAGCACCTCGACCACCTTGCCGGCCGGCTGCTTGAAGCGCGAAGGCTGCTCGATCAGTTCGACGCTGACGATCTGCCCCGCCTTGGCCTTGCCGGGCGAGCCAGAGACCAGGATGTCCTGGCCGATGCGCTTGTCTTCGGGCGCGACGATCCAGACCCCGTTCTCGTTGAGCAGGCGGCCGATTACGTGGGTGTTGGCGCGCGTCACCACTTCGACGATGGTGCCTTCGCGGCGTCCGCGGCGGTCGGTGCCGATCACCTTGGCCAGCACGCGGTCGCCATGCAAGACTTTTTGCATCTCTTTGTCGGACAGGAACAGGTCTTCGTCCGGCTCATCCGGGACGACGAAGCCGAAGCCCTCGCGGTGGGCGCTGACTTTGCCAGCGATGAAGCCGGAATGGTCGGCCAGCGCGTACCTGCCGCTCTCGTCGGCATGGATCTGGCCGTCGCGCTCCATCGCGTTCAAGCGCCGCGTCAGCACTTCGAGCGCGGCGGGCTTGACCTGGAGCGTGCGTGCCAGCTCGTCCAGATCGAGCGGTGCGCTGGCGTTGCGGAAAATGCCGAGAATATCCTCGCGGCTAGGGATGGTATGAGTAATTTGGTTCAAATGGTTTTCTGTGATTGTTTTTGGCAGTAACCACGGAAATATGAAACCGGGATACTGACACTGTGAATATTGACACGGTGATATGCGTAGTGTAACGGAGGACCGTGCGATTCGCCTAACTTAGCGTGCGCCGGGTAGGCGCGAAACTTTCTTCGGATGGTCCTTTGACATTTTAAATTGTTCCGCTATAATTTTGGTCTCTCGCGGCCGGCACCCTGCTGACAGTGAGAAAAAACCGAAGTATGCACTTGGAACTGCGGCAAAGGTAACGAAAGTTAATCTGGCGCAAAACACCAAAGGCTAGTATGATAGCAGAAGTCGGCGGCAACGCCGAACGGCAGTAAAAGTAACAAAGAAGTGCAGTAAAAAGCAGCATCAGTGCCCACGTGGCGGAATT
>DIZW01000131.1:0-7371 GCA_002428015.1 Oxalobacteraceae bacterium UBA6018
GCGGCTAGGGCTGCTGTCGAGGCTGTGTGCGATTGTCGGCTCCGCCCCCTTCGCCTTTGTCATGAACATACCACCGGGGCCGGAGGCGACAACCGGACACGTGCTCATCGGTGCAGCAACCGGCGGCGGCTGGGGCTGCTGTCGAGGCCGTGTTCGCCTCCGACCCCGTCGCCTTAGTTATGCACAACCCTGTTTTCGGGGTGCTTGCGCTGGTCTTGCCGCGGCGGGCTGTGCGGCGGGCGAAATTGGTCTATCATCTAGCCCCCGCCAACCTAGCGCGCCACCTTGAGACCGCTCACCATGACCGATACTTCTTCCGATTTTTCCAGCGACGATGACGCGCCCATCCAGCAGCCGCGGGTGTGGCAGGGTAACGGCTGGACGGCGCGGGTGATCAAGAACGAGGACGACGAGGGCTGGGCCGTGGCGATGATCCTGGACGGGGAGCCGGAGCCGGCCCTGGTGGGACCGTGGACCATGGGCCGCGACAAGAAAAACCCCAAGCCGCTCGACAGCGCGGCCTTCCACACGCTGGTGAAGACGGCCTCGGAGGTGATCCGCCGCCATCAGCAGCAATTGCACGCGCAGCTGCACAAGAGCACGCACGTGTGGCGCGAGGAGGGCGAGCTGAAGGTGACGCTCGATATCGTGCCCGACGAGGATGATCCCTACGCCTTGCTGTCGGCCTTCGATCAAATGGGCGAGCGCGTGGCCCAGGTGCGGGTGGCGCCTACCTTCAAGCTGTCGCCGTCCTCCGCGGCCGAGTGGATCGCCCAGGATTTCCGCCGCCCAGCAAGCGCTTCCTGAGCGGGCCTTCCCCTGATACTATTTCCCTTGAGTATGTAACCAGACAGGGGAAGCGCCGTGAACGACCGTCTTGACCGCCTCGAAGCGGTGCAGTCCGTGTTGCTGGAGATCGGCCAGGTGTCGAGTTCGTGCAGCGATATCCGCGATTTCCTGCGCTCGGTGCACCGTGCGCTGGGGCGCATCATGTACGCGGCGAACTTCTACGTGGCCTTGTCGGAGGCCGGTAACAGCGCCGTGCGCTTCGTGTATTTCGTCGACGAGCGCGATCCGATGCCGGACCCGGCCCAGCTGGTGAGCCTGGAGTCGCCCGACGAGTCGCCCACCGCGTGGGTGATCCTGAACGCGCGTAGCCTGACGATGACGGCGACCGAGCAGAACGCCCGCGCGGGCGGAGTCGGCTGGGGCGGCGGCAGCACCGCCGAGCATTGGATGGGCAGCCCGCTGCTGGACCAGCGCCACCAGGCCATCGGCGCGATCGTGATCCAGAGTTACGACGCCGAGCATACCTTCGACCCGGAAGACCAGGCGCTGTTCGCGCTCATCTCGAACCAGATTTCCAGCGCGATCCAGTCGCTGCAGAGCGTGGACCGGCTCGAGGAGGCGGTGCGCGAGCGGACCGCACGCCTCAAGCACGAGGTGACGGAGCGGCGCCGCGCGGAGGAGGCGATGGCGAAGGCCAATACCCAGCTGGCGCAGCAGAACGCGGCGCTGAACCAGGCCTTGTCGGCCTTGCAGGAGGCGCAGTCGGAGCTGGTGCGCCAGGAGAAGCTGGCCTCGCTGGGGCGGCTGGTGGCGGGCGTGGCGCACGAGATCAACACGCCGCTGGGCATTTGCGTGACGGCCACCAGCCACCTGGTGCAGGAGGTCAAGCTGACGCGCGAGGAGATGGCGGCCGGCGCGCTGACCGAGGACAGCTTGCTGGCCTTCCTGGAGATCGTCGACCAGTCGCTGCGCATCATGACCAGCAACACCCAGCGCGCGGCGGCCCTGGTGCGCAGCTTCAAGCAGGTGGCGGTGGACCAGTCCTCGGACGACGTGCGCGGCTTTAACCTGAAGCGTTACCTGGACGAGGTGCTGCTGTCGCTGCAGCCGAAACTGAAGGGCCGTCCGCTCAAGCTGGTGGTGGCCTGCCCGGCCGACCTGGAGGTGACCAGCCTGCCGGGGGCGCTGTCGCAGATCGTGACGAATTTGGTGGTCAATTCATTGGTGCATGGCTTCGAGCGCGACCAGACCGGCAACATCCGCATCACCGCCAGCCTGGAGGGTGGCGACACGGTACTGCTCGACTATAGCGACGACGGCATGGGGATGGGCAAGGATACGCTGGAAAAGCTGTTCGACCCTTTCTTCACCACCCGCCGCGGCCAGGGCGGCAGCGGGCTGGGCGCGCATATCCTGTACAACCTCGTCACCGGCGCGCTCAAGGGTCAAGTCAAGGTGGACAGCGCGCCGGGCATGGGCTTGCATTACCGCCTGCGCTTCCCGCGCACGATCGCGCCTGGCCTGAAGGCTTAGAACGCCTGACAAAACCTCTTGCTTACTCCGAGAGCAGCAACCTCGTCCACTTGGCCATTCCGACGGCCCGCCTGGGACTGAAGGATACTTACTATGTATGCTCAGCCGGGAAATACTTGAGGCCGCCTCGTCGAGGCCAGAAGACGCACTGTGACACCGGCAGGTTCTCTCAAAAGCGTTGCGCCACCACCCAATCGGCAATCATCTTGCGTGCGGCCGGCGCGAGTGTCTCTTCGAGCTCGCCGTATTCGGGCTGGCGTTCCTAGCTTCGCGGTATGGGAGGCGGGCAGCTGTCGACGCCGCCTCCAGTGACGGCTTACGCCGGTCCGGTCGGAGGAGTCGATCGGTCACTGCGACTTGAGCAAGAAACGATGCGGTACGCGAAGGTGAGCAGCAAGATCGATATTGCCACCTTACCGGCATAAGCCAGCGGCAGAAACAGCCAGGCCAGGGCATAACCCAAGCCGCCCAAGACAAAGGCCTTGCCGTTGGCCCGCAACAGCGCGGCGCAGCGTGGTGAAACGACGGCTTTCTTGGGGATGGCATTGCCGATCACCATGATGAATGCCCCTGCGAGAACTTGGCATGCGCGCACGCGGAATTCACCTGATGCGGTGACCCATCCCAGCGCCTCGAACAAGCCTACGCTCAGCAGCAGGCCGGCATAGGCAATCGATCGCGTGATGTTGTGGCGCGCGGCCTTTCGCGCTTCTGTATTGTCGTGGAAGATATGGCGGATCGCCCACGCCGTGCCAAGCACGGCCACACCGAGCACGCATTGCCAGCGTCGCTCGGGGTTCACGTAGGACACATAGCCGCCGGCCAGCACAACCCATGCGCTGATTACCAGCGCTAATTTGTCAGTCATCGTTTTCATCGCTTCTCTTTCTCTTTCGGCCAGGAGTCTGGCTCAACAGATTGATCGGTCATCTTCACCTCGATGCCCAGAAAACCGGCAAATCCAGCCAGCGCTTCTTCAAGTACCGAGAGTTTTAGGCAGTACACAACAGACTTGCCAAGCTTGGACGAGTCGATCAAATCCGCCTCGCGCAGAATGGTAAAGTGCGCCGACATCGTCGGCTTGGAAACATCGAAATGGCTTGCCAACTCGCCGGCCGTGAGCGGGCCATCCTTCAGCAGGGTCAATACCTGGCGGCGAGTCGGGTCGGCTAAGGCTTTGAATACTTTGTTCATGTTTTCAAGTTTAGCTAATTGACTAAATAACGTCAATCAATTTTGTCATGTGCGTGGTATTTGGCGATGCATTGGATTGGCGACGAGGCGAGTGCATGCGCCGACCGAGCATTGGCAGGCGCTCGATCCCAGCCTTCACGCGAACTGAACCTCAGAGCCAGGTATGGCATTGGGATTGAGGACGTGGCACTTGATGGGCATGGCTAGCCGGCGAGGCATCTCGGCGCGGATTGCACGCTATGGCTTCTTAGTCGGGCCAGCGCTGGTTGATGCTGACGGCGTCGTCGATGTTGGCGACCAGGACGTCCACCAGCGTCGGGTCGAGGTGCTTGCCGGCCACGTCGCGCAGATGGGCGACCACTTGTTCGATCGGCCAGGCTTCCTTGTAGCAGCGCTTGTGGCTGAGCGCGTCGAACACGTCGGCCACGGCCACGATGCGCGCGTACAGGTGGATGTCCTCGCCCTTGAGGCCTTGCGGGTAGCCGCTGCCGTCGTATTTTTCGTGGTGCTGGTGGGCGATCACGGCGGCCGCCTTGAGGATGGGGCGGGCCGAGCCGTCCAGGATCGCCAGGCCGACCGTCGGATGCTGGCGCATGATGGCCCATTCGGCCTCGTCCAGTTTGCCCGGCTTGAGCAGCACCGCGTCCGGGGTGGCGATCTTGCCGATGTCGTGCATCGGGGACGCGTGCATCAGCACTGCGGTTTCGTCTTCCGGAAGGCCCGATTTGAGGGCCAGCAAGTGGCAGATCTGGGACATGCGGCGCACGTGGTTGCCCGCTTCGGATGAGCGCGATTCGACCACGTCGCCGAGGCGGAAGATCAGCTCGGCCTGGGTGTCGGTGATCTCCTGGTTGAGCAGGATGTTGTCGAAGGCGATCGCGACGCCGGAGCAGAACACTTCCAGCAACTGGGCGTCGATGTCGGAAATCTCATGCACGCCTTTGAGCACCAGCAGCGAGGCCTTGCCGCTGCTGTTGGGGAAGTAGCCGACGTAGGTGTCGCCGTGCAGGCGCGAGATGCGGTTG
This sequence comes from Oxalobacteraceae bacterium UBA6018, assembly GCA_002428015.1. Classification (GTDB taxonomy): domain Bacteria; phylum Pseudomonadota; class Gammaproteobacteria; order Burkholderiales; family Burkholderiaceae_D; genus Telluria_A. The sequence goes on from DIZW01000131.1 coordinate 4,542, forward strand.
CTGCGCGCGTCGTCCAGCTGGGCCAGCAGTTCGGGGCCGAGCAGCAGGCCGCCGTCGCCGATCTGGGCCAACACCTCGTATTCGCTTTCGCCGCTGATGGCGCTGGCGCCGGCCAGCCGCACCAGCATGCTTTGCTCGAGGCGCAGCAGGGCCACGACTTGCTGCAGCAGGCCGCTGGCGAAGTCCTTCAGGTTGCGCTGCTGGAAAATATGGGCGGAGGCGGCGATCACCCTCTCCAGGCCTTCGCGGTAGGTGGCCTGGGCGCGCCGCGCCTGTTCCACCTGCATGATGTCGCGGTAGGCGCGCAGGGCGGCGAAGGTGGTGGTGAACAGCTTGGTGCGGTCGAGCTCGGTCTTTTCCTTGTAATCGTTGATGTCGTAATTGACGATCACGCGTTCTTCCGGCGCCTGGCCTGGCTGGCCGGTGCGCAGCACGATGCGGGTGAAGCGGTTGTTCAGGTCCTGGCGCATCCAGCGCGCCACTTCCAGGCCGCTGTCGTCGTTTTCCATGACCACGTCGAGGAACACCAGCGCGATGTCGGATTCGCGCGACAGCACTTCCTTCGCTTCGGCGCCGCTGTAGGCGTGCAGGAAGGTCAGGGCGCGCTCGTCCAGGCGGAAGCGCGACAGGGTGAGCTTGGTGATGTCGTGAATATCGGGCTCGTCGTCGACCAGCAGAACCTTCCATGGGGCGAGCTTGGGCGCGGCGGACAGGAATGGCATGGTCACGGTTTCCGGTATCGGGATGCTCTGATTGTAGTATGTGTCTTGGATATTAACAACAGGAAATACTACTGTCGTGTTGCTAAGCTTGCACATCCATCAAGTCGGTGCGGGCGGATAGCGCTTCTGGCAGCGTTCGCTGAAGAAACTGCGGCGCTTGCTGCGCCCCAGGTGGCCCTCGTGGAAGGGGATGTGGCAGCGCGGACAGGTGCGCTTGGTGTGGGCCAGCCAGTGCTTTTTGAGAACGTACTGTTTCTTCCATTCGAGGAAGTCGAAGGCATAGGCGTGGGCTTGCTCGACCAGGGCCCGGAGCTTGGGCGCGGGCAGGGCGCCGATGGTCGAGAGCGGGTGCAGGCGGATGCGGAACAGGACTTCGTTCTTGATGATGTTGCCCACGCCGGAGAAGATCTGCTGGTCGAGCAGGGCGTCGCAGGCGAGCAGGTCGGGCTGGGCGCGCAGCGTCTTGCGCGCCTTGGCCGGGTCCCACAGCGGCGACATGACGTCGGCGCTCCAGTCGTAGACGGCGTCGAGGTCGGGGTCGACGGGCTTGATCGAGCAGCCGTAGAAATTGAGCTCGCTGCCGTCCTCGAAGCCGAGCGACAGGCGCGGCGGCCGGTCCTTGCGTTCGTCAATGCGGTAACTGCCGAACAGCATGAAGTGGATGCGCAGGGCGCTGTCCGGCAGCAGGATCAGGAAATGCTTGCCCCAGGTACGCAGGTCGACGATGGCCTGGCCCGGCAGGGCGGCGATGTCGAGCGCGCGGGAATTGCCTTCGGCGCGGGCAATGGTCTTGCCGACGAATTTGGCGCTTTCCTCGCGCAAGATAACAAGTGATGGCCCTTCCGGCACGGCGTCCCTCCTTTGTAAACCATTCTGGACGGGACGCTCCGATTGTTGTGTTCGGGGACTAACATTTCGATACAAAGCGCCGACGGCGGGACACTTTTCGTGGACCGAAAAGCGCGTATATTGAACTTTGTGTTTTTACCTATTTTTCTGATGAGGCTCATCATGAACAAGCGATTCTCCCGCGCCGCGGCGGTGGCGGGCGGGGTGCTGCTGGCGCTGGCGGCCGGCGGCGCGGCGGCGGCCGTCACGGTTAATTTCGTGCAGCCGGACCATTATGCGGACGTGCCGTTTTCGCCGGTGGAGCGCGACCAGGTGCTCAAGGACTTGCGCGCGCATCTGGAGAAGCTGGGTGCCGCCTTGCCCGCCGGTACCGACCTGAGCATCGACGTGCTGGACGTGGACCTGGCCGGCACCAGCCGCCCCAGCGCGCATCATCCTGACCTGCGGGTACTCAAGGGCGGCGCCGACTGGCCGCAGATGCACCTGCGCTACACGCTGAGCCGTGACGGCAAGGTGATCAAGTCCGGCAACGAGCAACTGGCGGACATGAGCTACCTGGACCACGTGAACCGGTATTCAAGCGACACCCGGCTGCGCTACGAGAAGCAGATGCTGGACGACTGGTTCAAACACACCGTCGCGCCGGGCGTGGCGGCCGGCTAGTCGATCCAGTTCACGCGCGGGAACATGGCGCGGAATTCATCCGGCATCGCCACCACCTGGCTGGACTTGTAGTTGAAGAAGACGAAGCCGGACTTGGCCATCGCCACCAGCACCTTGTCGCGCGGGCGCGTGACGCGGAAGGTGATGTCGCCGCCGTACTTGTTGAAATCCATGACGCCCACTTCGAACAGCAGTTGGTCGTGGGCGTGGGCTTCGGCGCGGTAGGTGGTGGCCAGGTCGGTGACGATGATGCCGGTGCCGTCGCGCCCGGTCTCCTTGACGCCGAATTCGTACAGGAAGCGCGCGCGTGCCTCCGAGATCATCGAGATCATCGAATCGTTGCCGAGGTGGTTGGCGCCGTTGATGTCGGTGACGCGGACAGTCAGCGGGGTTGAGTAGTAGTACTGGTCTTCGGGAAATGCGAGTATCAGGCGGGCCATGGCATCTTTCGTTGAACGAATGAATCCCGTGATTTTAGCCTGATGGCGCGCCGGCTGCGCCACCGCTCGTGCTTACCCGGACGCGCCGCCGTGCCTGCTGCCGTGCCCCGGCCCGGCGCCTGCCGGCGTGCGAACCGCCGTGCCTACCGCCGTGCC
>DIZW01000131.1:7469-9745 GCA_002428015.1 Oxalobacteraceae bacterium UBA6018
GCCGTGCCTACCGCCGTGCCTACCGCCGGATCCAGCGCCATGCCTACGGCGCACCTGCCGCCGTATCAATCCGGTAGATCGTGCCGCTGGCGGCGATGAGGTAGAGCTCGCCGGCGGCGTCCTGCCCGAACGACACGACGCCGCCGACGTCAGGAGTCGACCAGTCGGTCACGCCGCTGCTGCCGTCGGCGCGGGTGCGCAGGGTCTTCACGAAGCCGGCGCAGGCGTCGGAGAAAAAATAGTCGCCCGCCAGGCCCGCCAGCGCGCTGCCGCGGTAGGCGAAGCCGCCGATGATGGCGCAGGCCTTGCCGCCAGCGGCGCTGTGGTCGTACTCGTAGCGCGGCAGCACCAGGCCGTCGGCGCTGCAGGATGCGGTGGCGTAGCAGAGGCTGCCTTCCATGAGGTTCCAGCCATAGTTGAGCCCGCCCACGTTGGCGGCGCTGACGTCGATTTCCTCGCGCCTTTGCTGGCCCGGGTCGGCGATGTAGAGCAGCCCGCCGTCGAAGGCGTAGCGCCACGGATTGCGCAGCCCCAGCGCCCAGATCTCGGGTCGTTTGCCGGCCTGGCCGTTGAAAGGATTGGTGGCGGGAATGGCGTACGGCTGCGCGACGGTGGCGCCGGCCACGTCCAGCCGCAGCAGCTTGCCGAGCAGGCTGGCCGGATTCTGGCCGTTGCGCTGGGGGTCGCCCGCGCCGCCGCCGTCGCCGGTGCCCAGATAGAGGTAGCCGTCCGGCCCGAAGGCCAGCAGGCCGCCGTCGTGGTTGTCGAAGCCGGGATGGGCGATGGTGAGGATGGTCAGGCGGGAAGCCGGGTCGGCCAGGCTGGGGTCGGCGGAGGCGCGCCAGCGTTCCACCACGATGTTGTTGGCAGCGTCCGTATAGGCCAGGTACAGGTAGCCGTTGACGGCGAACCCGGGATCGAAGGCGAGCGAGAGCAGCCCACCTTCGCCCGTGACGGCGACGCGCGCGCTGATGTCGAGAAACGGGGCGGCGCGCACGAGACCGTTTTGCAGGATGAACACGTGGCCGTCGCGCGCGACGATGAAGCGGCGGCTGGTGTCGCCGGGCGGCGCGGTGAGCCAGACGGCGCCCGCCACCCTGGCCACCTCCGTCAGCGCGAGGCTGGGGGCGCTGGGGCCGGGTGGACGGAAGGACGGGTGGCCGCGGCCCGGGTCACCGCCGCCGCCGCCGCAGGACACCACCCAGCCCAGCGTCGTGGCCGCCAGGGCAGAACGTGCGTGCTGGTACAGCATGACTCCTCCCGGCGCGGCCTCTCATGCTCGTTAGAGCGGCGCGCCGGCCAGCGGTTCCCGCAGCCGTTCGCCGCGCACGGCCAGCAGGAAGAACAGCAGCGAGGCCAGCGCGCAGGCCAGCAGCAGGCCATACAGCAGGGCCGGGTCGGGATGGCGCGCCACCACGGCGGCGATGACGAGGGGGCCGGCGGCCTTGGCCAGCAGGGACGGACCGGCCATGGCGCCGGAGATGGCGCCGAAGTTGCGCGCGCCGAACAATTGCTGGGGAACGGTGCCGCGCACGATGGTGAGGATGCCGTTGGACAGGCCGTACAGCACGCAGAACAGCGCGACGGCGCCCAGCTGGCGGCCGCATAGCAGCAGGGCCAGCAGCGCCACCGGCAGGATCGCGAAGCAGATCTTGCCCACGTTCACAGGGCGCGAGCGTCCGGCGAAGGCCATCTCGCCGATCCGTCCGGCCACCTGCATGGGGCCGATCAGGGCGGCCAGGAACACCACGCTGGTGGCCGGATGGCCGGCACGCTCGAGGATGGGAATCAGGTGCACCGACAGGGCGGCGAAGATGAAACTGTTGGCCGAGAACGCCAGCGCCAGATGCCAGAAAGACCCGTGGCGCAGGGCTTGCGGCAAGCTCAGGTCGGCGCTGGCGGCGCCGCCCGCGTGGGCGCGCGGCGCGGCCCGTGGCAGGCACAGGTGTAGCGGCAGGCACAGCAGCAGTTGGGCCAGGCCGAACAGCAGGTAGCTGTGGCGCCAGCCGGCGGCGCGCTCGAGCTGCAGGGTGAGCGGCCAGAACACGGTGCTGGCGAAGCCGCCGAACAGGGTCAAGGTGGAGATGGCGTGGCGCGCGCCCAACCCGGCCGCGCGGTTGAGCGTGGCGAAGGCGGCCTCGTAGAGCACGGCCGCCATGCCGGCGCCGAGCACGCTCCAGGCGAGAAAATAAGCGGCCGCGCCGGTGCAGCGCGCGAGCAGGAAGAAGCCGGCGGCGCAGGTGAGCGAGCCGGCCGCCATCACCGGGCGCCCGCCG
>DIZW01000131.1:9936-10102 GCA_002428015.1 Oxalobacteraceae bacterium UBA6018
GCCCGCCACCCCCGGGCCCCCGCCGTAGCGGTCGATGGCGATGCCGGCGGGCGCGGCGACCAGCCCGGCCACCAGCAGGGCCCAGGAGAAGGCGCCGTAGATCGCCTCGCTGGGCAGGCCGAGCGCGCGCTGCATGTCGCCGGCCAGCAGGGCGAAGGCATAGTAC
>DIZW01000081.1:0-358 GCA_002428015.1 Oxalobacteraceae bacterium UBA6018
AGCCGCACCCGTGCGCGCCGCGGCGGCGGCCGCGCCATCTTCCGCAGCGACTGCGGCGGCGGCGCCACCGCCGTCATATTCGCAACCAGCGCAGAGCGCACCGCCAGCGCCCGCAGTGCGCCCGGCGCCTCCCGCCCAGCCCATGGCGCCTGCGCCAACGGCCGGCGCACCGGCCATGAATTCGGCGCGTGCCGCCATTAACGCCGCGCTGGAAGCGGCGCGCTCGGCCAGCCGCGGCCAGCCGCGCCGCGCAACGGCAATGTCGAACCAGGCCGACGCCGCGGCCGAAGCGGCGGCGCCGCCAGCCGTACCCGCGGCCGCCACAGCACCGCCTGCGGCAGCGCCGGCAGCGCCGGCA
>DIZW01000081.1:474-1450 GCA_002428015.1 Oxalobacteraceae bacterium UBA6018
CCGGCAGCGCCGGCAGCGCCAGCGGCGCCGTCCCGTACGCCGCCGCCGTGGGAGCAGGGCGAGGCGCCGGCGCAAGCGTCCCAGCCTGCCGCGCCCCAGCCGGCGCAGCAGGACAACAACAGCTACGAGGACGACGACGGCCCGCCGTCGTGGGTCACCGAATTTTCCGACGACACCGCGCTCGCCCAGGAGGCGCCGGCCGTTGTCGCCGCGCCTGCGCGCGCGGCCGCCGCGCCGCGTCCGGCCTACGTCATCACGCCGGTGCCCGAGATCGACTGGGACGGCAACTGGCCGGGCCTGGCCGCCACCTTGCCGCTGCGCGGCGTGGCCCAGCAGCTGGCCTTCCAGACCGAACTGGTCTCCTGCGCCGTGGACGGCAACGTCACCACCTTCCGCCTGCGCGTGCCGATCGACACGCTGCGCGCCAGCGGCAATACCGACAAGCTGTGCGCGGCCCTGCAGGAGCGCTTCGGCGCCACCAAGGTCCACGTCGAGATCGACCTCGGGCAGGTCTGGTACACCGCCAGCGCGGAGGCCCAGGCCTACCGCGAGCAGTGCCAGCGCCTGGCCGACCTGACCGTCGCGGCCGACCCGTTCGTGCAGGAGCTCTCGCGCGCCTTCGGCGCCTTCGTGGTGCCCGGTTCGATCCGGCCGCCGCAAAGCGCGCCTGTCTAACCGCCTCTCGGCGTATCGAATTTGCCATCCCATTTGTCCACCTATCTTTGAATCCCGGAGAATCGACCATGATGAAGAACCAGCTCGCAGGCTTGATGAAACAGGCGCAAGCCATGCAGGACAATATGAAGAAGGCCCAGGAGCAGCTGGCCACGATCGAAGTCGAAGGCCAGTCCGGCGCCGGTCTGGTCAAGGTCGTCATGACCTGCAAGAACGACGTCAAGCGCGTCACCATCGACCCGTCGCTGCTGGCCGACGACAAGGACATGCTGGAAGACCTGGTCGCCGCCGCCTTCAACGA
>DIZW01000081.1:1562-30922 GCA_002428015.1 Oxalobacteraceae bacterium UBA6018
CTGGTCGCCGCCGCCTTCAACGACGCGGTGCGCAAGGCCGAGTCGACGGCGGCCGAAAAAATGGGCGGCCTGACCTCGGGCATGCAGCTGCCGCCCGGCTTCAAGATGCCGTTCTAAGCAGCCAAACAGCCGATGTCCAAGTCGCTCGAGTTCCTGACCGAGGCCCTGCGCCGCCTGCCCGGCGTCGGTCCCAAGTCGGCCCAGCGCATGGCCTTCCACCTGCTGCAGCACGACCGCGAGGGCGCCGAGATGCTCTCGCGCGCGCTGTACCAGGCGGTCGACACGGTGCACCACTGCGCGCTGTGTAACACCTTCGCGGAGACCGAGGTGTGCGACCTGTGCCTGGACGATACGCGCGACACCACGTTGCTGTGCGTCGTCGAGACCCCGGCCGACCAGCTCATGATCGAGCAGACCCTGACCTTCAAGGGCCTGTACTTCGTGCTGATGGGACGCCTGTCGCCGCTGGACGGCATCGGCCCCAAGGACATCCACCTGGAAAAGCTGATCCAGCGCGCCGGCGACGGGGTGGTGGCCGAGGTGGTCCTGGCGACCAACTTCACCAACGAGGGCGAAGCCACGGCCCACTACATCAGCGAGATGCTCAAGGCGCGCGGACTGCGCGTGAGCCGCCTGGCGCGCGGCGTGCCGGTCGGCGGCGAGCTCGAATATGTCGATGCCGGCACCATCGCGCGCGCCATGCTGGACCGCCGCGCCACCTGAGCGCCACCGCCACAAGCATCACCACCACCACCACTACCACCACGACCAACGATGAGCACTTCCAAAGGAGCACTGGCCGGCATCAAGGTGCTTGAACTGGGCACCCTGATCGCCGGGCCTTTCTGCGCCCGCATGCTGGGCGAATTCGGCGCCGACGTGATCAAGATCGAGGCGCCCGAGGGCGGCGATCCGATCCGCAGCTGGCGCATCCTCAAGGACGGCACCTCGCTGTGGTGGTCGGTCCAGTCGCGCAACAAGAAGAGCCTCACGCTGAACATGAAGCACGCCCAGGGCCGCGCCATCGCCCGCAAGCTGGCGCTGGAGGCCGACATCATCATCGAGAACTACCGCCCCGGCGTGCTGGAAAAATGGGGCATCGGCTACGAGCAGCTCAAGGCCGACAACCCGGCCACGATCATGGTGCGCTTGTCCGGCTTCGGCCAGACCGGCCCGATGAAGGACCAGCCGGGCTTCGGCGCGATCGGCGAGTCGATGGGCGGCCTGCGCTACGTGTCGGGCCACCCGGACCGCCCGCCGGTGCGGGTCGGCGTGTCGATCGGCGACTCCGTGGCCGCCCTGCACGGGGTGATCGGCGCGATGGTGGCGCTGCGCCACCGCGACGCCACCGGCGGGCGCATCAAAGGCGAGGGCCAGATGGTCGACGTGGCGCTGTACGAGGCGGTGTTCAACATGATGGAGTCGCTGGTGCCGGAGTTCGACCACGCCGGCGTGGTGCGCGAGCGCACCGGCGGCGCGCTGCCGGGCATCGTGCCGTCCAATACCTACACCACCGGCGACGGCGAGAACATCGTCATCGCCGGCAATGGCGACGCGATCTTCAAGCGCCTGATGCTGGCGATGGGGCGCATCGACATGGCGGGCGACCCGCAACTGGCGCGCAACGACGGCCGGGTGCCGCGCAGCGCCGAGATCGACGCGGCCATCCAGGCCTGGTGCGACACCCAGACCATCGACGGCGCGCTGGCCACCCTGCAGGCGGCCGACGTCCCGGCCGGGAAGATCTATTCGGTGCGCGACATGATGAGCGACCCGCAATTTCTCGCGCGCGGCATGTTCGAGCAACACCAGTTCGCCGACGGCACGCCGGTGAAGATGCCGGCCGTGACGCCCAAGCTGTCGGCCACGCCGGGCGAGACCCGCTGGCTGGGCCCGGCGCTTGGCGAACACAACGACGAGATACTGCGGCAGCTCGGTTACAGCGCCGAGGACATCGCGGCGCTCAGGCGCGACGGCGTACTCTAAAGCTGCCCGGCGGCCTTTGCGTGTGCTCAAGCCGCGCAAGTCGACCGCTGGTATCGTGAGCTCACTCAACCTGGGCTCACCAGCATGCACTTCGCCGATATCACCATGTTCTACGCCGCGGAAGGTGGCGGCGTCAGCACCTACCTCAACGCCAAGGCGCGCTGGCTGGCCCAGCGCAGCCGCGTCGAGCACACCATCGTCAGTCCCAACGTGGAAAGCGCGGGGCGCGCGCCGGCCCTGCTGCGCGTTCCCAGCCTGCCCGTGCCCGGCCTGCACGGCTACCGCTGGCCGCGCTCGGTGGGCGTGGCGGCGCGCCTGCTCGCTTCGCTCCAGCCGGACCTGATCGAGGCGGGCGACGCCGGCCCGTGCGCCTGGGCCGCGCTGCGCGTCAAGCGGCGCCTGGGCGTGCCGGCCGTGGCCTTCTACCACTCGGACCTGCCGCACCTGATCGGCCAGCGCTTCGGCGACCTGGCCATGCAAGGCGCCCGCCAGTACCTGGCCCAGCTGTACCGCCAGTTCGACCTGGTGCTCGCGCCCAGCCGCCTGATGGTGCAGCAGTTGTGCGGCATGGGCATCGCCGACGCCGTGCACCAGCCGCTCGGCATCGACGTGCGCGTGTTCAGCCCGCAGCGCCGCATCGGTACCCTGCGCGAGCACCTGCACCTGCCGCCGGCCACGCGGCTGCTGGTGTACGCCGGCCGCTTCACCCAGGAGAAAAAACTGAACGTGCTGATCGACGCCGTGCGCCGGCTCGGCCGTCCCTACCATTTGCTGCTGATCGGCGGCGGGGCGGCGCTGCCGCGCTATCCGCAGATCAGCTACATGCCGTTCAAGCGCGACCAGCGCACCCTGGCGCGCCTGCTGGCCAGCTGCGACGTGCTGGTCCATCCGGGCGACTGCGAAACCTTCGGCCTGATCGTGCTCGAGGCGATGGCCTGCGGCCTGCCGGTGGTGGGCACGCGCGGCGGCGGCGTGGCCGAGCTGGTCGACGACGCCAGCGGCATCCTGGTGCAGCCCAACTGCGTCGACAGCCTGTGCGTGGGGATCGACGCCGTGTACCGCCAGGGGCTGGCGGCGCGCTCCGAGGCGGCCTGGCGCAAGGCGCGCGAGCAGTATGACTGGAACCGCATCATGCCGCAGCTGATGCGCCGCTACGCCGGCCTGCTGGCCTCGCGCGCGCGCGCCGAGCTCGAAGCGGAGCGTGTCTGTGTCCCCGAGTGACGCGGCGGCCGGCGCGCAGCCTGGGGGCGGGGACGCCGGCGCAGGGCCGCGCGATGGCTGGCGCCGTGACGGGTTTCGCGATGGCCTGCCGCACGCCGGCGATGCGTCTGGCGACGATGAACGGGGCGAGTTGGCGCGCGCGCGCCCGGCGCTGTGCGTGGCCATCCACGACGTGGCGCCGGCCACCTGGCCGTCCTGCGTGCGGCTGCTGCAGGCCGTGCGCGCCGTGGCCGACATACCGCTCACCTGGCTGGTGGTGCCACGCTTTCACGACAATCCGGCGCGCTCGGCGGCCTGCGAAAGCACGCTGGACACCCTGCTTGCCGAGGGCCACGAGCTGGCGCTGCACGGCTACACGCATCTGGACCCGGCCCCCCAGGACGGCCCCCTGCCGAGCTATTTGGTGCGCAACGTGTACACCCAGCGCGAAGGGGAGTTCTCCGCCATCGGCACCGACGAGGCGCGCCGCCGCATCGAGCTGGGGTTGGGCTGGTTCCGCCAGCGCGGCTGGTGTCCGGCGGGCTTCGTGGCGCCGGCCTGGCTGCTGGGCGAGGCGGCCTGGCAGGCCCTGCGCGAATATCCGTTCGCCTACACCACCAGCTATTCGCGCTTTTATTTGCTGCCGGGGCGGCGCTCGGTGCTGGCGCCGGCGCTGGTGTACGCGGCGCGCAACCGGGCAGGGCGGCTGTTGTCGCCGCCCGCCGTGTCACTGATGGCCACGCTGCTGCGCGGCGCGCCGCTGGTGCGGCTGGCGCTGCATCCGCGCGACGCGGCCCACCCGGCGCTGCTGCGCCATGCCCAGCGCCTGCTGGCCCACCTGCTCGAGGCGCGCGAGCCGCTCACCAAGTCGGCCTTCGCGGCGCGCGCGGGCGGCCGCCTTACCAGTACGGTCCCCAGTATCCACCCATCGCCCACCGATGCCGTCCGTAGCCGGCGTAATACGACGGACCAAAGCGGTCATAGTCATCCTTGGCGCTGAGCTGCAGCACGCAGTCGCGCCACTGGTCGGTGTTGATCGCGTAGCCGAGCCTGGTGCAGGCCGGCCCGTAGACCTGCATCATCTGTTCCATGTCGGCCTGCAGGCGGGCCGCTTTTTCCTGGGGAGTGGCGCAGCCGGCCAGGACTGTCGCCGCTCCGATTGCCAATAAGACGCTTCGCATCGCTATCTCCTTGAAAATCAACAACTTGCGCCTGAATTGTCCAGCTTTTTCCAACGCCTTCAAGCCGGGCGTTAAAAATCCATGATACACCCGGCCCGCAACGCTTGTTGCGCGTGCGCGCGCACGGGGTTTCTGGCAATATGCCCAGCTATCGAACCCGGGAGAACGTATGGCCAAGCGTGGAATCAAGATCTGGACGGTCAGGCTGGCGCTGGCGCTGATGGCGCTGCTGATCCTGTGCGCGCTGTCGATCTGGACGTTTCTGCGCGGCAGCCTCGCCCAGCTGGACGGCACCATCCACGCCCCCGGCCTGACGGCCCCCGTCAGCGTGGCGCGCGACGCCCATGGCGTGCCCATGATCAGCGGCCAGGACCGCGGCGACGTGGCCTACGCGACCGGCTACGTGCACGCCCAGGAGCGCTTTTTCCAGATGGACTTGCTGCGCCGCGTGGGCGCGGGCGAGCTGGCTGAGCTGTTCGGCGCCAAGGCCGTGCCGCTGGACCGCGCGCACCGCCTGCACCGCTTCCGCGCGCGCGCCGAGCTGGCGCTGCGCGGCATGAGCACCGACGAGCGCCGCCTGCTCGAGCGCTACGTGGCCGGCGTCAACGACGGTCTGCACGCGCTGGCGGCCAAGCCGTTCGAATACGCGCTCACCGGCAGCACCCCGCGCGACTGGCGCGCCGCCGACTCGTTGCTGGTGGTGTGCGCCATGTATTTTGACCTGCAAGGCAAGCTCGAACCGCGCGAGCTGGCGCGCGGCTGGCTCAAGGATCACGCCAGCGCCGAGCAGCGCGCCTTCCTGCTGCCCGAGATGACGCAGTGGGACGCCCCGTTCGACGCGGCCAGCGTGGCGGCGCCGTCCGCGCCCATCCCGGCAAGCGCGCCGTCGTGGTGGGGCCGGCCCGGTAAGGGCGACGCGGCGGCCCGGATCGCCTCGGCCGAGTTCATCGACGCGGTCGGCAGCAACAACTGGGCGCTGGCCGGCTCGCGCAGCAAGAGCGGCGCGGCGATCGTGTCCAACGACATGCACCTGGGCACCCAGCTACCCAACATCTGGTACCGCCTGGCCCTGCAATTTCCTGACGCGTCCGGCAAGCCGCGGCGCACGGTCGGCGTCACCCTGCCTGGCGCGCTGCCGGTCATCGTGGTCGGCAGCAACGGCCACGTGGCCTGGGGCTACACCAACAGCTATGGCGACTTTCTCGACCTGATCGCCCTGGAAACCGATCCCGCCCACCCCGGCCAGGTGCGCACGCCGAACGGCTGGGAGACCCCGGTCAGCCACACCGAGACCATCCTGGTCAGGGGCGCGCCGGCCGAGCAGATGGTGGTGCGCGAGACCTCGCTGGGGCCGGTGGACGAGGCCGCGGGGCGCGCCTACGCCGTGCATTGGATGGCGCATTCGCCGCAGGCGCTCAACCTCAATCCGCGCCTGCTGGAGACGGCCGACACGCTCGACGACGCGCTTCATGCCGCCGCCACCTTGGGCATCCCGGCCCAGAACTTCGTCGCCGGCGACGACAAGGGCAATATCGGCTGGACCATCGCCGGCCTGCTGCCGCGCCGCGCGCACCCAGGCCAGGCCGACACCTATCCGATCGGGCCGGACGGCGCCAGCTTCGACGGCGCGCTGTCACCGGACGCCTATCCGCGCCTGGTCAATCCGGCCGGCGGCCAGCTGTCAAGCGCCAACAACCGCCAGTTGCTGGGCGCCGGCGCCCAGTTGATCGGCGACGGCGGCTTCGACCTGGGCGCGCGCAACCACCAGGTGCGCGAGGCCCTGGCCGCGCTGGCGCCGCAAACCGACGTCGACGCCGTGTACCGGGTGGCGCTGGACGACCGCGCGCTGTTCATGGCCGGCTGGCGCGCCCGCGCGATCGCCGTGCTGGACGCGGCCGCCCTGCAAGGCCATCCGCAACGGGCCGAGTTCCTGCGCCTGCTCAAGCAGAGCTGGAACGGCCACGCCAGTGTCGATTCGGTCGGCTACCGGCTGGCGCACAACTTCATGTGGGCCATGTACGACCTGCTGTACGAGGGCGCCAACGAGCAGCTGGCCACCCTTGGGGGCAAGCCCGCCATGGCGCTGGCCAGCACGCGCTGGCCGGTGGTGGTGGGGCGCCTGATCGACGCGCGCGCCGCCGCCTGGCTGCCGCCCGGTTACGCCGACTGGCGCGCGGTGCAACTGGCGGCGGTCGACCGCGCCGTCGCGGACCTGGCCAAGGAAGGCGTGGCGCTGGCCGACGCGCGCTGGGGCGTGCGCAACACGGCGGCGATCGCCCATCCGGTCAGCGCGGCGGCGCCTTTCTTGAAGCCCTGGCTGACCGCGCCCGCCGACCAGCTGCCCGGCGACGCCAACATGCCGCGCGTGGCCGGCAGCAATTTCGGCCAGTCCGAGCGGATGACGGTGACGCCGGGGCGCGAGGAGGAGGGCGTGTTCAACATGCCGGGCGGGCAGAGCGGACATCCGCTGTCGCCCTACTTCCTCAGCGGGCACGAGGACTGGGTCAAGGGCACGCCGGAGCCGCTGCTGCCGGGGCCGGCGCTGCACACGCTGACGTTCGTGCGCTAGTGGCGTTGACCGCTACTTGAGCGCCAGCGCCATCGCGCAGGCCTTGTTGAGCATGAGCGTGATCGACTCCTGCGGCGACGGGTGGCCCAGGTAGAAGCCCTGCACCATGTCGCAGCCGTACTCCTCCAGCATGACCAGCTGCTCGTCGGTCTCCACCCCCTCGGCCACCACCACCATCTTCAGGCCGTGCGCCATGGCGATGATGGCGCGCGTGATGGCGGCGTTCTCGGAGTCCTGCGGCAGCCCGCAGATAAAGGTTTTGTCGATCTTGAGGGCGCGCACGTCGAAGCGCTTGAGGTAGTTCATCGACGAGTAGCCGGTGCCGAAATCGTCGATCGACAGATACACGCCGATCGCGCGCAGCTGCTCGAGCGTGGCCATGGTGGCGCGGGCGTCGTCCATCAGGGTGCCTTCGGTCAGCTCCAGTTCCAGCATCTTGGGGTCCAGCCCGGTGTCGTGCAGCGCCGACAGCACGATCTGCACCAGGTTCTCGTCCTTGAACTGCTTGGCCGACAGGTTGACCGCCATGCGGATCGCGCGCTGGGTCTGGCGCTGCCACGCCTTGGCCTGGTGGCAGGCGCTGCGCAGCACCCATTCGCCGATCGGCACGATCAGGCCGGTCTCCTCGGCCAGCGGGATGAATTCGGTCGGCGAGATGATGCCGCGCTCGGGATGGCGCCAGCGCACCAGGGCCTCGACCCCGACGATCTCGGACGAGCGCACGTCGATCTGCGGCTGGTACAGCAGATACAGCTCGTCGTTCTTGAGCGCCTTGCGCAGCCCCACCTCGAGCTTCACGTGGCTCATGATCTGCATGGTCAGCGAGGAGCTGTACAGCTTGGCGTTGTTCTTGCCGCAGTTCTTGGCGTGGTACATGGCGGTGTCGGCGTACTTGAGCAGCGAGTCGCAGTCGTCGCCGTCCTCCGGGAACAGCGAGATGCCGATGCTGGCGGTGACGAAGATCTCGTGGCCGTCGATCAGGAAGGGGCGCCGCATCGCGTCCTTGACCCGGTGCGCCACGTTGAGGGCGTTCTCGACCCGCTCCAGGTCGGGGATCAGGATGGTGAACTCGTCGCCGCCCAGGCGCGCCAGGTTGTGGGCCTGGTCGCCGCGCGAGACCAGGTCGCTCGGACGGATGGTTTCGCGCAGGCGCTCCGAGACGATCTTGAGCAGGTGGTCGCCCACGTTGTGGCCGAGCGTGTCGTTGATGCGCTTGAAGCCGTCCAGGTCCATGAACAGCACCGCGAACTTCTTGTTCGACAGCTTGGAGCGGTGCAGTTCGCGCTCCAGCGTCTCGAGGAAGGCCTGGCGGTTGGGGATGCCGGTCAGGCTGTCGCAGTAGGCCAGGCGGCGGATCTGCTCCTCCGCGCGTTTGCGCTCGCTGATGTCGCGCACCAGGCCGAGCACCGCGCCGGCGCCGGTGGCCACCAGGCGCGCCTCGAAATGGTGGATCGCGCCGCCGCGCAGCAGGTCGTAGTCGACCGAGCGGATCTGCTCCGTGGCCAGCACGGCGCGCATCTGCTCGAGCAGGCGTTCGGCGATCTCGCGCGGCAGCACCTCGGTGATGTGCTTGCCGACGCAGGCGGCGTGGGGCACGGCGGCCACGCTGCCGTTGCCTTCCTCGTAGTCCAGGTAGTAGCCCTGGTCGCTGAGGCGGAAGAAGGTGTCGGGGATGGCCGCCAGAACGGCGCGGTTGTGGGCGTCGGCGATGCGCAGGCGGACGATGGCGTCGCTGGCGCGCAGCACGTACAGCACGCGGTGGCCGAGGATGGGCCAGTTGATCGGCTTGGAGACGAAATCGGTGGCGCCCACCTCGTAGGCGTGGGTGACCGCCTCGATGTCGTCGCCGCCGGTGACCATGATGATCGGCACGGCCGCGCCGGTCTCGATGCGGCGGATCGCGCGGCAGGCCGAGAAGCCGTCCATGTTGGGCATGTCCACGTCGAGCAGGATCAGGTCCGGCGCCATGCTCTGGTACAGGGCCACCGCCTGCAGCCCGTCCTCGGCCTCGATCGCGTCCAGGCCGACCTGGCCGAGCATCTCGAGCATCAGCAGGCGCATCACCGGATCGTCGTCGGCGACCAGTACCACGCCGCGTTTGTTGGTAGTCGTTGGCATGTCAAGTTTCCTTCTCTAGGATGGCACTGAGCGAATGCCGTACTGCCTGGAATTCCTGCTCCATATCGGTAAGAATGACAGCGGCGCCTTCGGTGGTGTCGGTGCGGCCGAGCGTTTCCATGTCCTTGCACATCTGGGCCAGGGTCTCGGCGCCCACGTTGGCGCTGCTCGACTTGAGGCTGTGCGCGATCTTGCGCAGGCTGCCGCTATCGAGGCCGGCGATGGCGTCGCGCAGGGTGCGCAGGTGCTGGGGCGTGTCGTCCACGTAGGCCGCGACGACCCGGTGGACCAGCGCGTCGCCGCGTTCCTTGCTCAGGGCGCGGATGTTCTCGAGCGCGTGGCGGTTGATGACGTCGCGCGGCGCCGGCGCCAGCACTGGTGTTGGCGCCGGCGCCGGCGCCGCAGCGACGGGGCGCTGGGCTGGGCGGGCAGGGACCGGGGCGCGCGCTTCGGGCGCGCTGGCCGGCGCCGGCTCGTCCTCGTCGTGGTGCACGGTGGCCGCCAGCGGCAGCGCGATCCAGCGCCCGATCACGGCGGCCAGCTGCTGCTGGGTGAACGGTTTGCTCAGGTAGTCGTCCATGCCGGCCGCCAGGCAGGCTTCGCGGTCGCCCTGCAGGGCGTTGGCGGTGATGGCGATGATCGGCAGGGTGTGGGCGCGCCCGCTCTGGAGCTCGTGGCGGCGGATCTCGGCGGTGGCCGCGAAGCCGTCCATGACCGGCATCTGGCAATCCATCAGCACCACGTCGTAGCCGCCGGCACGCACCTCCTGCAGCGCCTCCTCGCCGTTGCGGGCGCTGTAGACCGACATGCCGAGGCTGTCGAGCATGGCGGTGGCCACTTCCACGTTGACCGGGTTGTCCTCGGCCAGCAGCACGCGGCGCAGCCGCGCCGGCCGGGCCGTCTCGGCCGGCGCGGGGACGCGCGGGGGCAGGGCGGCGGCCGGCGCCAGCGCCTTGCCGCGCGGGCGGGTCATGATGCACTCGAACAGGTCGGCGGTGCGGGCCGGTTTGATCAGCTGGTAGGCCACGCCGGCGCCGCGCCGCTGCACCGGGTCGGCCGCCATGCGGTGGTCCGACACCAGCAGGATGCGGGTGGCGGCGATGGCGGGGTTGGCCTTGATGTCGGCCGCCAGCGACAGGCCGCTGGTGCAGCGCAGGTCCATGTCGAGGATGGCGACGTCGTAGGGTTTGCCGGCGCGCGCGGCCGCCAGCAGGCGTTCGAGCGCGTCCATCGAGGCGTCGGTGCTGTCGCAAGCGAGCTGCCAGTCGGCCAGCTGGCGTTCGAGCGGTTCGCGGCTTTCCTGATGTTCGTCGACGATGAGCACGCGCAGGCCTTCGATGGTTTTCAGGGCGGTGCCGGGCTCGTCGGGATCGACGCGGCGCTTGTCGAAACTTACCGTGAACCAGAAAATCGACCCTTGCGTTAAAGCATTATCGACGCCGATTTTTCCTCCCATCAACTCGACCAGCTGGCGCGAGATCGCCAGGCCCAGGCCGGTGCCGCCGTACTTGCGCGTGGTCGAGCTGTCGGCCTGGGAGAAGGCCTCGAAGATGCGGCCGCGCGCCTCGCGCGAGACGCCGATGCCGGTGTCGTGCACCTCGAAGCGCAGGCTGACGGTGGCGCCGTCCTCGCTGGCGACGAGGACCTTGGCCAGGATCTGGCCCTTGTCGGTGAACTTCAGGGCGTTGCCGAGCAGGTTGGCCATGATCTGGCGCAAGCGGTTGGGGTCGCCGCAGATGGCCACCGGGATGTCGTTGGCGATGTCGAAGTCGAGGGCGATGCCCTTGCCCTGGGCTTGGGGCGTGTAGATGGTGTTGATGTCGTCGAGCAGGTCCCACAGGTTGAAGTTGATGTACTCGATGGACAGCTTGCCGGCCTCGATCTTGGAAAAATCGAGGATGTCGTTGATGATCACCAGGAGGTGCTCGCCGGACCGCTTGACCAGCTTGGTGAAGTTGCGCTGGGCGTCGGTCAGCGAGGTGCCCAGCAGCATTTCCGTCATGCCGAGCACGCCGTTCATGGGGGTGCGGATCTCGTGGCTCATGGTGGCCAGGAAGGCGCTCTTGGCGCGGCTGGCGGCCTCGGCGGCGTTCTTGGCCTTCTCCAGCTGCTCGGTGCGCACGCTGACCTGGCGCTCGAGCTCGTCGCGGTGGTGGGTCAGGGCCGCGCCGCGCCCCTCGATCTGGGCCAGCATGTCGTTGAAGCTGTCGATCAGGGTGCCCAGCTCGTCGTTGCGCTCGTGGCTGATGCGCAGGTTGTAGTTCTGGCTGGCCGACACCTTCTGGGCCGCGTTGATCAGCTTGGTGACGGGGTCGGCAATGCTTTTCTTGAAGCGGCTGGCCAGCATCAGGGCCACCAGCAGCGAGCCGCCCATCGCGGCGGCGATCACGCCGAGGCTTTTGAGGATGTCCAGCCACATCATGGTCAGGTCGGCCTCGATCATCACCACGCCGATCTGGTAGTCGTTGCCCATCACCGGCCGGTACAGGCGCATGCGGGTCGACCAGAAGGTGCTGCCTTCGCGGTTGGCCGCGTCGAGGGCGGCCTCGTCCAGGCGCATCTCGGCGTTGTTTTTCTCGGCCGCGTTGCGACCGGGCGACGCGTAGCTGGCGAACAGCTTGCCCTTGCGGTCGAACAAGGCTGCGGCGCTGATCTCGTCCTTGGCCTTGAGCGCCGACAAGGTGTTCTGGGCCTGGTTGCGGTCGTTGAAAAGCAGGGCGTCCACGCTGTTGGCGCCCACCACGCCGGCGAAGGAGGACAGCTGCATGCCCTCGTCCTTGCGGTGGTTGAGCACCGAGGTGACCGTGAAGGCGACAAAGACGAACAACAAGGCGGTGCCGGTCGACAAGAACGAAATGATCGTCAACTTTTTGTTCAGGCTTGAGCGCTCGAAGTTCATCATGGCATCGCGACCTGGAAACAGTTAAAGGGAGAATGCCATTCCGGCAGGAAAAATATACGTCAACGAATCTGCTTAGTTTTGATCGGGCGCAAGCTTGCCGGACGTGACAATAAAGAAACAACGTTGACTTTTTTGCAGTGGAAACAGACGTTTCCGTGGAGGCAGGCGCGCCGCGTTGGCGCGTGTGATATGACACAGCGTGGCGGGGGGCACGCTGTTGTTTGACTCAGGACAAGTTTGAAACAGTGACGGCGCGGCGCGATCGGTTCAAGACCGCGCCAGCGATCGTTTGCGCTCGGTGAAACCGGCCGCCTTGGCAGCCTGTCGGACTGAGGATCGTCAGCTGCAAAAATACCTGGGACGGTCCATATTTCGCCGCTTTCTCGGCCAATAGCTCGCTATTGGCACTGCGAAATCGCCAACATCTGGCCTCGCCCAGCTATTTTTTCGCTCTGACTCCCCAAGTCCGACAGGCTGCTAGCAGCAGCCGCCGCGCTTGCCGGCGCCGCCGTAGCGCGCCTCCTGGCGCTCGCGGAAGAACTCCTCGTAGCTCATCAGCGGATCGCCCGGGTGGGTCGCCTCCATGTGGGCGACGTAGGTGTCGTATTCCGGCAGGCCGACCATCAGGCGCATGCTTTGCCCGAGGTAGCGGCCGGCCCGGGCCAGTCCACCGAGCAGGCTCATGATTGCGCCACGCTCGCTGACACCGCGGCCGCCCGCGCCGCCACGAAAGGCGCCTCGCGCGTGCTCGGGCCGCCGCTGGCGCGCGCGGACAGCACGGTGCGCACGCCGAACAGCAGCACCGCCACCACCACGAAGATGAAGAAAGCCGACAGCGAGGCGTCCACGTAATCGTTGAACACGATGCGCTGCATCTGCGCCATGGTCTTGGCCGGCGCCAGCACGGTGCCCTGGTCGATGGCGGCCTGGAACTTGTGCGCGTGGGCCAGGAAGCCGATGCGCACGTCCGCGTGGAAGATCTTCTGCCAGCCGGCCGTCAAGGTGCAGATCAGCAGCCAGATGGTCGGCACCACCGTCACCCAGGCGAAGCGGGCGCGCTTCATCTTGAACAGCACGCAGGTGGCGAGGATCAGCGCGATACCGGCCAGCATCTGGTTGGCGATGCCGAACAGCGGCCACAGGGTGTTGATGCCGCCCAGTGGATCGACCACGCCCTGGTACAGGAAGTAGCCCCAGGCGGCCACGCACAGCGAGGTGGCGATCAGGTTGGCCGGCAACGAGTCGGTGCGCTTGAGCGACGGGGCGAAGGCGCCCAGCAGGTCCTGCAGCATGAAGCGGCCCGCGCGCGTGCCGGCATCCACCGCGGTGAGGATGAACAAGGCCTCGAACAGGATGGCGAAGTGGTACCAGAACGCCATCATGAGCTTGCCGCCGACGACGTTCGACAGGATGTGCGCCATGCCCACGGCCAGGGTCGGCGCGCCGCCGGCGCGCGAGATGATGGTGGACTCGCCGACATCCTTGGCGGTCTGGATCAGTATTTCAGGGGTCACGTAAAAGCCCAAGTGCGACACGGCCGCCGCCGCGCTCTGGGCGGTGGGGCCGAGCAGGGCGGCCGGGCTGTTCATGGCGAAGTACACGCCAGGGTCGATGGTCGAGGCGGCCACCAGGGCCATGATCGCCACGAAGGACTCCATCAGCATGGCGCCGTAGCCGATGAAGCGCGCGTGCTGCTCGTTCTCGATCATCTTGGGGGTGGTGCCGGAGGCGATGAGGGCGTGGAAGCCCGACACCGCGCCGCAGGCGATGGTGATGAACAGGAAGGGGAACAGGCTGCCGGACCAAACCGGGCCGCTGCCGTCGATGAACTTGGTCACGGCCGGCATCTGCAGGTGGGGCGCCACGAACACGATGCCGAGGGCCAGGCCGACGATGGTGCCGATCTTGAGGAAGGTGGACAGGTAGTCGCGCGGGGCCAGCAGCAGCCACACCGGGATGACCGAGGCGACGAAGCCGTAGCCGATCAGCATCCAGGTCAGCTGGGTGCCGGTGAAGGTGAACAGGGGCGCCAGCAGCGGCGAGGCCTGCACGAACTGGCCGCCGAAAATGGCGCCCATCAGCAGCACGAAGCCGATCAGCGACACTTCGCCGATGCGCCCGACCCGGAACCAGCGCGAATACACGCCCATGAACAGGGCGATGGGGATGGTGGCCATGACGGTGAAGCTGCCCCACGGCGAATTGGTCAGCGCCTTGACGACGATGAGCGCGAGCACGGCCAGGATGATGACCATGATCACGAAGGTACCGAGCAGAGCGATCAAGCCCGGCACTTCGCCCAGTTCGGACTTGATCAGGTCGCCCAGGGAGCGCCCGTCGCGCCGCATGGAGATGAACAGCACCATGAAGTCCTGCACGGCGCCGGCCAGCACCACCCCGGCCAGGATCCACATCATGCCCGGCAGATAGCCCATCTGGGCGGCCAGCACCGGCCCGACCAGGGGGCCGGCGCCGGCGATGGCGGCGAAGTGGTGGCCGAACAACACGTAGCGGTTGGTGGGCACGTAGTCCAGGCCGTCGTTGAACTTGTAGGCCGGCGTCTCGCGCCCGCCGTCGAGCCCCATCACGCGCTTGGCGATGAAGCTGCTGTAGAAGCGGTAGGCGATCAGGTAGACGCAGACCGCGGCCGCCACCACCCACACCGCGTTGATCGATTCGCCGCGGTTCAGCGCCACGAAGGCCAGCGCCCCGGCGCCGCCCAGCGACAGTGCCGCCCAGCCGAGCTGGTGAATTGCACGATTCATGTTGACTCCTCCAAGTTTTTTATAAGTGTCCTGCGCTTAGACCGTCGAAACGGCAATAGATTCATTGCAGTGTGCCGAGTATCGGCCGGCGCCAGGCACGCAACAAGCGCAGCATTACGCAAGCTCCTGCGTACTAATACGTAGCCGGAATTGCCGGAAGGGACGTAAAATCGCTGCATGACACCGGTATCGATTTCCCGCCTATGATCGCGCCCATGAAGCTCAGGCAAAAGTTCATCCTGTTCGCCGTCACGCCGCTGATCGTGGCGCTGTGCGCGCTGGCGCTGTTCGTGCGCCACCAGGCCGTGAGCCTGGCGCGCCAGCAGCGCGAGACCATCCAGCAGGCCTACCTGGCCAGCAAGGAGGCCGCGCTCACCAACTACGTGGCGCTGGCGTCGCACTCGATCGCCCATCTCTACGATTCGGGCAAGAACGATCCGGCCACCCTGGCCGAGGCCAAGCGCATCCTCTCGACCCTCAGCTACGGCAGCGACGGCTATTTCTTCGTCTACGATTTCCAGGGGATGAACCTGATGCACCCGCGCCAGCCCGAGCTGGTCGGGCGCAACCTGTGGGAGCTGCGCGACGCCAACGGCGTGCCCACGGTCCAGCGCCTGGTCGCGCGCGCCCGCGCCGGCGGCGGCTTCGAGCGCTACGTCTGGGTCAAGCCCTCGACCAACAAGACCGCGCCCAAGCTCGGCTACGTGGTGCCGCTGGCGCGCTGGAACTGGATGATCGGCACCGGCATCTACCTCGACGACGTCGACGCCGCCCTGGCCAAGATCGACGCCCAGGAGTCGCGCAACATCCAGAGCACCATGGCCTGGATCGGCGCGCTGGCGCTGCTGTCGGCGCTGGTGGTGGCCGGCTCCGGGCTGGCCCTGAACATCAGCGAGCTGCGCGTGGCCGACGCCAAGCTCAAGGCGCTGGCCCAGCGCGTGGTCGAGTCCCAGGAGCAGGAGCGCGCCCGCCTGTCGCGCGACCTGCACGACGGCATCAGCCAGTGGCTGGTGTCGATCAAGCTGCAGGTCGAGGCCGGCCTGATCCGCCTGGGCGGCACCCCGGCCCAGCAGCAGCAGGCCCGCGCCGGCTTCGAGCACACCGCGCTGGCGCTGGCCGACGTGCTGGGCGAAGTGCGCCGCATTTCGCACGACCTGCGCCCGGCCATCCTGGACGACCTGGGCCTGGCCGCCGCGCTCGAGCACCTGGCCCACGAGTTCAGCCAGACCAGCGCCGCCCCGGCCCGCTTCAGCGCCGACGCCGGCACCGACGGCCTGCCGCACGTGGCCAACACGGTGCTGTTCCGCATCGCCCAGGAAGCGCTGACCAACATCGAACGCCACGCCGAGGCGCGCCACATCGACATCCTGCTCGAACGGCACGGCAACACCGTGACCCTGACCGTGCGCGACGACGGCATCGGATTCGACGCGGCCGGCATCGCCCAGCACCCCCAGCGCGGCATCGGCCTGCGCAACATGCTCGAACGCATGGACGCCATCGGCGGGCGCCTTCACATCGCCTCCTCCAACACCGGCACCGTGGTGCGGGCCGCGGTCGAGCTGGGCTGAGCGACATGACAGACGACATCGACAACGACGCCATCATCCGCATCATGCTGGTCGACGACCATCCGCTGGTGCGCGACGGCCTGCGCGCGCGCCTGGAGGCGGTGGCGCGCCTGCATGTGGTAGCCGAGGCGGGCGGGGCCGACGAGGCCCTGCGCCAGGCCGGCCAGGGCAACATCGACCTTGTGCTCATGGACATCAACATGCGCGGCACCAGCGGCATCGAGGCAACCGCGCAACTGCGCCAGCGCCACCCGCGCATCGCCGTGCTGATCCTGTCCATGCACGACAAGCTCGAATACGTGAGCCAGGCCATACAAGCCGGCGCGCGCGGCTACGTGCTCAAGGACGCGCCGGGCAAGGACATCGTGCTGGCGATCGACACCGTGATGGCCGGCGGCATCTACTACAGCGCCGCGCTGGCGCGCCAGCTGGCCCGTCCGCTGGTGCAGGACAACCAGCTGACCCTGCGCGAGCGCCAGGTGCTGCAGCATCTGGCCGAGGGCGAATCGAACAAGCAGATCGCGCGCGCGCTCGACCTGTCGGTGCGCACGGTGGAAACCCACCGCCTGAACATCAAGCGCAAGCTCGGCATCGAAGGCCAGGCCGAACTGATCAAGTTCGCGGTGCAATATACCCGCTACGACACGCCTTGACATCATTTGTAGCTTCAAAGCAACTAAAATGATTGCCTCAGATCAATATCTAATTTACTATTGACAGATTACCTAGTGAGAGAACCCATGGCCGTTTCCGATCCCGATCCGTTTCCGTTGGTAGCGCTACGCGCCGTCGCCAATGAAAACGGTGAATGGGTCGCCCTGCGCGTCCACGTGGAGCAGGGCTGCGACGCCTTGCGCCAGGTGTTCGCCAGCCACGACCTGTTGTCGGCCGTGGCGCCGCTCGACTGCGTGCTCGCGACCGACCCGGCCTGCCTGGACGGCGAGCTGCTGGCCGCGCTGCCGTCCAACCGCGTGATCCTGGCCGTGGCCGGCGCGGCTCTGGCCGACGAAGCCGCCACCAAGACCCTGTGCGCGTTGCGCCAGGGCGGCTACCGCATCCTTCTCGACGGGCCGCCTGCCGCCGCCAGCACCGCCACCGCCAGCGCGTTCGACCGCGTGGGCGCCGACTGCAGCCGCGCCGTGCCGGCCCTGTCGACGGCGTGCGGCCCGCACCTGGCCTACGGCGTCGACAGCGCCGCCCGGCTGGCCGCCTGCCGCCAGGCCGGCTACGGCTGGTTCAGCGGCAATTACGCCATCGACGCCTCGGCCGTCGACACCCGCAGCGACGGCACCTCGCGCCAGCGCCTGCTCGCGCTGCTCGGCCTGCTGGCGCGCGACGCCGATTCGCGCGAACTCGAATGCCTGCTCAAGCAGGACCCGGCGCTGTCGTTCCACCTGCTCAAACTGGTCAACTCGGCCGCCTTCGCGGTCAGCACCCCGATCCACAGTTTCGGCCAAGCCATCAACGTGCTCGGCCGGCGCCAGTTGCAGCGCTGGCTGCAATTGCTGCTGTACGCCCGCCCCCACGAAGGGCCCGGCAATCCGCTGCTGCCGGTCGCAGCCCAGCGCGGCGCCCAGATGGAGGCGCTGTGCAAGCAGCACGGCGGCGAGCGCGACGAGCAGGACCTGGCCTTCATGGTCGGCGTGTTCTCCCTGCTCGACGTGCTGCTCGGCATGCCGATGGACGCCATCGTCGCCACCCTCAGCCTGCCGGCGGCCGCGGCCGGCGCCTTGCGCACGCGCGCCGGCCCCCTGGGCCAGTGGCTGGCCCTGGCCGAAGCCGAGGTCGACCACGCCAGGCTGGCCCGCGCCGGCGTGAGCTCCCTGCAATGGTGGCAAAGCCAGCTGCACGCTTTCCACTGGGCCATTCAAGTCAGCCGGAACG
Organism: Oxalobacteraceae bacterium UBA6018; assembly: GCA_002428015.1. GTDB lineage: Bacteria > Pseudomonadota > Gammaproteobacteria > Burkholderiales > Burkholderiaceae_D > Telluria_A. The sequence continues at coordinate 19,739 of DIZW01000081.1, forward strand.
TATAGGACACCCATGCCGCAAGCCACCGACTTCATGGACAGCAGCGCCGCCGTGTGCGAAGCCGTGTTGCGCCTGCGCGGCAGCGCGCTCGCCGACGAGCTGGGCCGCATCGCGCGCAAGCTGCTGGCCAGCCCGGTGGGCCTGTTCATGCGCGCCGACTACGCCCAGCAGGACGACGGCGGCAAGAGCGCCGAACTGTTTCCCGACAGCCTGGAACGCCTGGGCGCCGACTGCGCCCACGACGGCCACGTGTACGGCCGCTACGAAGTCTCGGGCCGGCCCGGCTACGAACGCGCCGACTGTCAAAAGCTGGCCGGGCTGGCCACGCTCACCGCCTCGCTGCTGCAGGTCCATTCGCTGGCGCAACGCTCCACCCATGCCTTCGCCCATGTCGAAGCCCAGCTCGCGCACCAGGCCCAGATCCTCGACCAGATCAACGAATCCGTGCTCACGACCGACCAGGCCGGCTTCATCACCAGCTGGAACCGGGGCGCCGAGAAGCTGTTCGGCTACAGCGCCCTCGAAGCGATCGGGCAGAACGTCCTGTTCCTGTACGCCGACGAGGACGCCAGTTTCCACGACGCCTTCGTGGAGCAGGGCGGCAACGTGATGGAAGTGCGGCGCCGCAAGAAGTCGGGCGACATCTTCTGGGCCAGCATGTCGCTCGCGCCCCTGCAAAGCGCCGACGACAAGCCGATCGGCGTGATTGCCTACCTGACCGACATCACCGAGCGCAAGCTGGCCGAAGAGCGCCTGCACCACCTGGCCTATTACGACGCTCTGACCGGCCTGCCCAACCGCACCCTGCTGGCCAAGCTGGTCGACCAGGCCCTGGCCGTGGCGCAGCGGCGCGAGGCGGCCGGCTGCGTCCTGTTCATCGACCTGAACCGCTTCAAGCCGATCAACGACACCCTCGGGCGCGCCACCGGCGACACCCTGCTCAAGCAGGTGGCGCAACGTTTCCGCTGCGCGCTGCGCGACCAGGACGTGGTGGCGCGCCTGTCGAGCGACGAGTTCGCCGTCGCGCTGTTCGACATCCGCGAGCACTTCGAAGCGACCACCGTCGCGCGCAAGCTGCAGGCCGCGCTGATCGAGCCCTTCCTGATCGGCGGGCACGACCTGCGGGTCGGCGCCAGCATCGGCATCAGCGTCTACCCGCAGGACGGCAACGACGCCGAATCGCTGCTGCGCCTGGCCGACATCGCGATGGAGCGCGCCAAGCAGGGCAGGGAAGGCGACGACCAGAGCGTGGCCTTCTTCAGCAGCGAAATGAACCAGGGCATGCAGGACCGCATGCGGCTCGAATCGGGCCTGCGCCAGGCCCTGCGCAACGGCGAATTGCTGCTGCACTACCAGCCCAAGTTCGAGATCGGCACCGGCCGCATCGTTGGCGCCGAGGCGCTGGTGCGCTGGCTGCATCCCGAGCGCGGCCTGGTGCCGCCGGTGCAATTCATTCCCCTGGCCGAGGCCACCGGCCTGATCGTGCCGCTGGGGGAATGGGTGCTCGAATCGGCCTGCGCCCAGGCGGCCGAGTGGCAGCGCGGCGGCCTGCCGCCGTTCCGCCTGGCCGTGAACGTCTCCGCGCGCGAATTCACCCCGGCCTTGCCCGAGCGCGTGAACAGCATCCTGCAGCGTTACGGGCTCGACCCGGCGTGGCTGGAGCTGGAGATCACCGAAAGCACCTTGATGAACAACATCGAGCGCGTGATCACCATCATGGACCAGATCACCGCGCTGGGCGTGAGCTTGTCGCTGGACGATTTCGGGACCGGCTACTCGAGCCTGTCCTACCTCAAGCGGTTTCCGATCGACACGCTCAAGATCGACCGTTCCTTCACCATGGGCATACCCGGCGACGGCAACGACTGCGCCATCGCCAGCACCATCATCAGCATCGGGCGCCAGCTGCGGCACCGGGTGATCGCCGAGGGCGTGGAGACGGCCGAGCAGCTTGAATTCCTGCGCAGCGCCGGTTGCGACGAGGTGCAGGGATATCTGTATTCCAAACCGCTGGGCGCGGTCGCGTTCGAAAGCGCGCTGCGCGAGCGGTGGTTGCCGAACGGCTGAGCTGGCGGCGAGACCTGAATGGCCGCGCCGCTCATCGCTAGACACGTGCAGTTGTCGCGACGCCTCGGAGAGGTAATTGCGCTTGCGGGCGGTAACACGCTGCGGTACCCCGATGTGAGCTTAATTCAGCTGAAATTCGCAGAATCCGCCCACGTTTTTTCGATCCGCCCCAACTGATGGTGGGCGCGCTGGCGCCTACTGACATTTGTTCGATCTCAGCAGGCACTGTGTGTCCACGTTTCATGACCGGTCGGACTAATGGTCACATCCTTCCCATAAAATTTCAGAAAAGATATCAATATTGGTAAATCGCAAGACCAACTTTTGATGGTGAAAGCATAATTATTTCTCCTAAAACCTGTTGGAGAAACATTATGCGCATCGAAGTGCACAGTCCGCGGCCAGATTACACTCCCCCGAGCATTAGCGAAATGTTGACGCTTGCTGGAGGCGTGGGGGCGGGATTCGGCGTGGAAGTATTGGCACAACGTTCAATCGCTTCCGGTGTGGCCCTCGCGGATAGCCTAGTATTGCCTGTGATGGCAGCCGGCGTCACCGGCCTTGTCGCTGCCGGCGTTACTGGCTATGAAGTCGGCAAGGCCATTAACGAGATACCGGGCGTACACTCGGCTGCCGTAAGTGTGGTGGGCGCGGCTTTTGATGCCGTTAATTGGATCATGTCGCCTAAACCGCCAAGTTTGCCGGATTACACGCCTCCCAGCTTTTCGGAGATTGCCAACACTGTCTCGTACAACTCCAGCGAGGCGACCTATACCTCATCGACGGACATCGTGGGCTTGATGGCATTCGGTAGCGGTCACGATACCTCTGCTCTTTTTCTGTGGCCGTAGACCATGAAGAAAATTCCCTACGTCGTGCTCACGATTGCTGTGTCAGCCGTGTTGAATTTTGCTGTATGGCTCATGCTTGCCTACACGAGTTTTGGCGAGCGCTTGCCTGAGCAGTTGCACGTCGCCGGGCCGATCTTCATCTTCGTCGTCAGCGTGTGGTATTTCCTTACGCGTCCACTTCGAGGTAAGGATTAGTCGTACCTGTCGCATCGCGCGCCATCGTGCATGGCGTGAGGGCGAGGTCCAGTACATGTCGCGTACCTTGCCCGCACATCTTCGACAACGCGGTGTTGGCGCCGTTTTCGACGATTTCGCCAATTGGTTCCGCAAGAACCCGCCCCCGCTGCGGCCTCGACCGAGCAGCCTGGATTTTTCTGCGGTGACGGTTGCGACACCGTTTAAGGCTTTTCCGGCATTTCAAGCCGCTCGGCGCGGCCGCGTTCGCGAGCGTTGGCTGCCGAACGGCTGAGCTATCGGCACTGCCGGCGGGTGGTGTTTTCTGTATAATGCTGGTTTGCAGGAAGCGTGGCCGAGCGGTTGAAGGCACCAGTCTTGAAAACTGGCGACGGGGGAACCTGTTCGTGAGTTCGAATCTCACCGCTTCCGCCAATACATCATTTCTTGCGATTTCATATCGTTCCAAATTGGGCTGAATAACCCGCCCACCCTCTGTGTTCGAGGCCCGCACCGTTGATTGTGGTTCGTTGCCATCCCACGAAATTGTTGGTATAAATGTTGGTACTGAATCTGTGCCAACTTCGCCGTATACCAACACACCGCTGCGGCGCGAACACATACCAACAATGCCACTGACTGACATCAAATGCCGCCAGGCCAAGCCGGGGGAAAAGCTCATCAAGCTTTCAGACGGCGCTGGCCTGCAGTTGCACGTTTTCCCGAAGGGATCCAAGCTGTGGCGCGGCGCCTATCGTTTTGATGGGAAACCAAAAACCTATACGATCGGTGCCTATCCGGGCGTAGGCTTGCAAGATGCAAGGGAGGAGTGGCGTAAAGCCAAAGTGCAGCTTGAAGCTGGCAAGGACCCGACTGTTGAGCGGCGCATTGGCAAGCTGCTGGCAGTATCGGCCAACGGCAGGACTTTCGAGCAAGTTGCCATTGAGTGGCGCGCAACCAAGTATCCTACCGCATCGAAGACCGGCGATGACGCACTGCACCGAGTTGCGATGAACATCTTCCCGGATTTGGGCGGGCTGCCCGTTGCCGCGATCAATTCCCCGATGGTGCTGGCTTCGTTGCGCCGAATCGAGGCGCGCGGATCGTTGGACATGACCAAGCGTGTGCAGCGACTGGTTGTCAGGATATTCAATTATGCGGTCGCCTCTGGTCTGCGCACGGACAATCCCGCAGCGCCCGTCAAGGAGGCACTTAGAGGGCATGTTGCCGGTCACTTTGCCGCAATTGAGGTCGAAGAGCTTCCACAGTTCCTGGCTGATTTGGCGGCAGCCGAGCCTGAAATGGAGATCAAGACTCGCGTGGCCACGCGCCTGGCGATGCACACCTTTGTCCGAACTGAGGAAATTATTGGCGCACCGTGGAGCGAGGTCGACCTAGATTGCGCGGTATGGACCATTCCGGCCGAGCGCATGAAGATGAAGCGCGATCACATCGTGCCCTTGTCGCGCCAAGCTGTGGCGCTATTCCGCACGATGGAGCCGATCACCGGCGGCCGGCCTTTCATTTTCCCGCACCGTTCAAAGGGCAGGCAGCACATGGACAACAATACGATTCTCCGCGCGCTGGGCCGGATGGGCTATAAGGGGAGAATGACAGGTCACGGATTCCGATCCCTGGCCATGTCTGCAATAACCCAGCAACTCGGCTATGACGAGAAGATCGTCGACCTGCAACTAGCGCACGTCAAAAAGGACAAGGTGGACCAAGCCTACGATCGTGCGAAGTGGTTGAAAGAGCGCACACGCATGATGCAGGATTGGTCGGATTACATCGATGCTATCGCTACATCAGGCCAGTTGTGATGCACGGGGAAGTGCCAGATTAATAAGTTGAGGAAGGTCAGTCGGGCCATTCGTTCCAGTCAAGTAAGAAATTCCCCGGTGCAGGTGCAGCCGGAAATAATGTGACAGTGCGTCCTTTTTTGCTGAGATTCCGTCCTGCTCAGCTCGAACCAGCAACATTCCCCAGTAAACGTCCTCGGCCCCCCCGCTAAAGGTTTTCCATGTCATTTCGATTGAACTATCCGCAGGAATTGCTTCATCTGGTGGACGGGTCGCTTGATTGATTGACATACAAAAAGCCCATCGGCAGAGAACATTCCAGTTCGTTATGCCGGTTCGACGTTTCATGGTGACAAGCTGTGTCTTTGCCTTCTCCGAAAGTCGGATAGTTTCGATGTGTGTCATGCGTGTAGCTCAGTTAAGGTAGGGGAGAAATATCCGTCGGTGAAACGCGAGGTGTTGGCCGATTCGTCATGTTCGATGAGGTAGTGCCTTCCCACGAAAGGCAACAATTGTTCCTGGTAATGTCCCACGACCTCTTCGTCAGTCGACAGGAGAATAACTTGGTGACTGGCGATTGGAAAATAATTTTGAACGAGCGATCCCCGATGCTTACTGTCCAACCTACTCAATGGCGTATCGATGACCGCAGGTAAGAATCGGCCTGACGCGTGTGCGAGTGCCCACAGTGTGGCAACAGCCAACAGCTGGCGCTCACCTGCCGACAGACGATGTGCCGGTACAATCTGACCACCGAAATTCGTCACAGAAATTTGAAACGTATCTGCGTCGATCGCGATGCCATGAACCAAAGATTTCTTTCGAATCAAGCGCTGAAAGCAGGTGAGTGTTGATTGTTCCAAACGATTTAAATTGTTGACCAGCAACCGTTCCCGGAATTTCGCAAGTACATCCCGGCCTCTTGCCGAGTGGCTGATAACGCGCTTGGACACTTCATCACGCGTCAATTTTTCGCCGAGGCTTTCTGCTTCACGATCCGCTTGACCCTTGAGCCGCTCCAACTTATACCGGATCGTTGCTATCTCGCTGTCCAAAAGTACGATGGTGGCCTCGAAGCGCGCACGCTCTCCGCGGCAAACCTCGATTTCCTTCTGAATGACGGCCACATCAGCACTGTCTGGTACTGCGGACAGGTTTCGTTCAACGGCGGAAAGATGTTCATCAACATCCGACAGCGATTTGAGCGTATGCTCGGCAACCCGCGCCATTGCCTGGGTGGCTTCCTGGCTGAATTGATTGAGCATATCTTCAGAGACACCCGTCGCTACCGCGTTAGCCTTATACCTTTCCGTTCGGTCGGTCCTGAGGTGCGATCGCAGGCGGACGACTGTGTCGTGTGACACGCCAAGAGTTTTGACAAACTTTTCGATCGCGGCATCCCTCGACTCTGCCTCTCTTCTGAGAATTTCGACATTCCCACTCTGCCTAGTGGTCATGGCTTTCGCGACGGCGACATCCAACGTGGAGCGAGGAATCATGAGTGGCAGCGCGCTCGCTGCCAGCATACGTAGTTCGTCTTCCAGCGCTTTCTTCTTGGTCCTGTAGTGCGCTTGGTCGGCGAGAATTCGCTCATGGTTCACAACAAGATCGCCGCCAAGACGCTTGAACTTGGCGAGTATCTTAGTTTCCCTTTTCTCTGAGCCATCCAGATCATTCTGTACCGATGCGCGCTTGAGGACACTGGCCTCGAGCACTTGATGGGCTTCATTCAGTTGCGCTTCGATCGCATGAAGTAGCGACTTGTCGCTCTCGGACGACGTATCCGTTTTTCGCTTGCGCTCGATTTGCTGCAAGCTCTTCAACAAACTCTCCACCAAATCGATACCAAGTAGTGAGTGGATGCCGACGCGCAGTAGCGCAGCAGAGCGCTGGGGATCGGCAAGCGCTTCAATCTTTTCGCCGTCGAAGAAGAACAGATCGGCAATTTGGGAAGGCATGAAGTCTTCTACAAATTCGATCCATCTTTCGGATGCGACCGTGTCGTGCTCGCCATTACGGAACACTTCCAAATTCTCTTTGACTGAGTCACCACGTCTTTGCCAAGTACGGACTATGCGGATGTGCGTATCCTGGCCGCTTGCGCGCGCTCGGAATGCAAACTCAACCCCCGCGCCTTGTTGAGGTGGGGAATCGCGGTTAATCATTGACTCAAGATACTCCGGGTAGCCGACCTTCTCACGTCCGGAACAGCGGGCGCTCTTCCCATAGAGAGCGAGCTGCATGGCATCAAGAAATGTAGTCTTCCCCGAGCCGTTCAGAGCTCCAATCAGGACAATAGGGCGTTCCGGGGAAACGTCCAGGTCGACCCTGTGTTCGCCTCGATAGGCGCCAAAATTATGCAATACAACATGCTCGAAAATCATGCTTCAAGTTCCTGTGTCGGTTGTTCTGCCGGGATGTAACTTAGAACGTCTGCAGCGTCGCGTATTTCGTACATCAGTTCATTGCCTCCGGCTTTGCGTTGCAGCGCAAAATCGAGCGCCTCGTCCTCATTCTCGAACGAATGGGATTCCAAAATGTCTTCCAGGTCGCCATGAAGACCGACGCGACGAATCGCACCACGATAGCTATGCTGCACGCCAAGCTGATCCCGCAACACACCAAAAAGAATCTGCTTTGAATCCAGTGGACCGCTTTGCGGTGCGTCGATAGCCATACTCATACAAACTTCGCGAAGAAGACGAACGTCTTCGGGGCGGAAGGGCGTTGTTTCGTCCAGTTCTGGATTGGGATATTCCTGTCCTGTCGCCTTCAAGAAGATCTCCGGCACAGAGTCCTCGAACTCCCGCTTTTCGATAACCCATATCCGCCGAATCTCTTCAACTTCCTCTGGCGAAAGGATTGAAAACTCTGCGATGGATTCCGGCAAATTGTTGCGGATTTCGACTTGCGCTCTCAGTAGCTCCTCGAGCATTTTTTCTCGATAGCTTTGGGTATACGGCCCGTGCACCAAGACAGCGACCTTCTCGATTTCAAAGACCATTTCGTGTTTCGAGCCATCGGTTTCGACGACCCTTGTTTCGCGCACAAGGACGCGGCGATTAGGTGTCGGGTAGCGCTCTTCGAAATCACTAACGGTTGTTAATCTCCGAACAACCTTCTCGTTGACAACCTTGCCGGCCCGGGCTGGCATCAATTTGCCGCCCTGTCGAATGTTGAGAAACTGGAGTTGCAGGCTGCCGTCCATTTTGGTGAATTCGCGAAGGCCGCGATCGCCATCGGTCTTGAGGTATTCGTTGCGGAAATTGAGCAAGGGCATCATCCAGCGCTTGTCGTCGTCGTTTTGGATCATCGCCTGCATGGACTTGTCTTCAGTTACCATCGTGCAGACAAAGCACCCGAACCTGCTGTCGCCACAACTTGGCGTGCTCTTGTCCACAACAAGCGGACACTCGGCATCTGGTGTGGCGCCACGGTAGATATGAAACAGTTCGATGTTGTCGTACTTCCAGGGATTCTTGTGTTCGATCAGGTACTCCCACACGTCATCGCTCGACCAGGTCGATACGGGGGTGTACACCCAGACTCGATCCAAACCAGAATCGGAGTTCCTGCTCAGAAGTTCGCGAGTACTGTTTTCGTAGCGTGCCAGGACTTTGTCACGCGCCATACTCTCGGACTTGCGGGTGCCAAGGACCAGGATGGCTTCTCCGTGGCTGTCGGCCATGTCGGTGATGAAAGTGTTAGAAGCGTTGATCTTTAGTCTGCTTGTGCACCAACGAAACATCGGACGGGGGGCAGGGTAGCCCTTTCCGATTAGGTTTACCCAAAAACGGTCCTCCAATTTTGGCGTCAGTCGATGTGGAATGATTGGCATCGCCTGGTCCAAGGCCGCCTTGCGCATTGCCTCCAACGAATTGGTGACCCAAATTGCTACGACAGGGTTTTCCACCAAGGTGTCGGTGCTAATAACGTGAATTGGTTTCGTGCGTTTGGCCGCTGGAAGGCCGGATACGGCAGTCCAGATCAACTGCAATGTAGCAGTGGAATCCTTGCCTCCGCTATACCCGACAACCCAAGGCAAGTCATCGCTAAGATAGAGGTCCTGCGTATTGCGGACCGCGACCTCGATGCGCTCTTCCATGCTGATTTTCTTCATGTTCATTTTCTAGTTTGAATGGTTGCGCCCACGATCGTGGAGCTGTTCGATGCGCTTCTCTTCAGGCCCGAGCGCCAAGCCGAGCTGGCACTTAATAAAATTTGTCGTCAGCGTCACGTTGTTGGACGATTTCGAAACCCGCCCCCCTACCAGTGCTCGCCCTTCCCAAACGAGGGCGTTGGACTTAGACCAATTGATCTTCTCAATTGACACAATGCGAATTTTCCAATTCTCATGGTCACTTTGCAATAAATCGCGTCCGACCATGCCGAAGGCCTGCAGTGCGATGGCGTGTGAATGGAGAAAATCTCTACGAACCTCGCCGGACGTCATGCGAGAGGATTGGACTAGCCCCCACTCAGGTATATGCTTCGCTATCTCATCCCAAAACTCAATACAGACCTGTGAAGCGTGCTCCACGTCAGAATATTCAGAAGCGTCAAGCAAAACTGAACAGCCTGTGTAAATAGCGCTAAGGGTGAATAGCTTGCGGGAACGCTCGGACAGCGTGCTGCGCTCCATTTCCACCAGGTCTTTGAATGCCGTCGATTTCAGGGCAACCAGCTTCGCAATTTTCGATAGGTCATTCCTGTGGTCATACAGTAGGCCAAGCGAACGACTTGGCCGAACGGCGTGTCGGTTCAAATCGGAGAACATTTGTTGGCTTCGCTCTAGTCCACGGTCGACGAAGAACACGACAGCAATTGTCTCGTCACCTAGCTCCGGTGCGCTAATCAATGCCTGTTCGATCGCCGCACGTCTGTGTTGGCCATCATTGATGATGAAACGCGCGGACATATCGACATGTAGCGCTCCCAGCCGATTTGCCTCCCCCTCTGGGCCAAGCGCCGTGAATCGTACGGTGCCGTCCACTGAAGCTGTGATCGCCGAGAAGACGTATCCTTTTTGGTTTTGCAACATGTATCTTGCAATTTCCGGAACCCTTGCCCGATTCAGGATTCGCTGCGCCCGAAACTCAGGCATGAGCTCCTCTTCGTCGAACAGGAAGATTCTGGGAATGAGGCGAAGCGGACACATCGAGACAAAATATTCCCGTCCGGCTTGGATTCCCCTTATCGCGGGAAAAATGTATTCAAAAGCGGGGTTCATTTCTGGCCTGTTTGTGTGTGTCGCACTGAATTATAACAAACAGACGCCTTTTTTCAAGCGTACGTGCAGCCGAATTTGACATAGATGTATGTCATGTTCCCCAGGCACCTTCCAGCCATCTGCAATCGCTAGGGTGCCACCTGTCCACTCCTACGCTCGCAAGTTGTCGAGTCGACACTCTCGCAAGAATTTAGTAGTCTACTTACAATTTTTCCTGTTCGTAACGTATCATGTTTGCATGTCGTCACGGGCAGAAACATACGTTGCGTTGCATGACCGAAATGGTCGATCGCGGGTGTATCGCTACATGGCATGAACAGTCAAAGGATGTCGTTATTGCAACGGCGGGGAGGGCCGACTCGACAGTAGGTGAGGCTAATCGGCGCGGCCAAAATGCACTTGGGTTAGTTGGTCTCCAGCTATGGAGATCTCATTGTTAGTCCTTGTCAAATGTGAAATAGGCTTACTATGGATTTAACGTTAAGAGAAGTACTTTCGGTGCTGTCCAAAGCGTCACCGTTCTCAGTGAAAACTGACAGTCAGAAGCCGCACGATAATTTGGACGATGCGAAAGCATGGCTCTATGTCGAACAGGATATTGAGACCGAGTTTCGAAAAATTCTGACTTTTCTGGCTCCCGGAAACATCGTTTTTTTGTGCGGTAGTAGTGGGGATGGAAAGTCTGAAATTTTGACGCGATGCCAAAAGCAGTACCAGGATGTCTATACATTTCATCTGGACGCTACCCATAGCTTTGCTCCACATCAGTCGGCGATTGAAGCACTCGATGAGCGGTTCACAAGGAGTGTGTCGGACCAACGCCCTTTGGTTGTCGGGATAAACATTGGCATGCTAGCCAACTACGCGAAAGAAGGCGCCAGCGAACATGCGGCGCTGAGAGAGGAAATCGACACTTTTCTGCGAAAAGAGCACGTGCAAGGAAGATGCCAGTTCCTGGACTTCGAGGACTTTCCAAAATTCCATTTTGCACTCGATGGCGCGTCCTCAAATTCGAAATTTGCAAAAAAGTTGATGCAACGGCTTACCGAGGCCAGCAATG
>DIZW01000081.1:30985-31497 GCA_002428015.1 Oxalobacteraceae bacterium UBA6018
GGCTTACCGAGGCCAGCAATGAAAACCCGTTTCACGCGCTCGCATTAAGTGACGCCAACAAGAAGCGCGATCCGTTATTGCTGTCGAATTTCAATTTATTGGCCTTGGATGAGGTTCAGGATGCGATCATCACTTGTCTGTTCAAGGTTCGACTGATTAAGGATCAATTCATAACCGCACGTTCATTGCTTGACTTCATTCATCATCTCTTGTTGGGGGACGGTGGGCTCGCGGACAACATGTTCAGCGGTAGCGACAATGAGTTAGTCATGCGAATGTCGGACTTCGATCCGGTTTTGCGCCACACCCACAAACTCGACCAGTTCGTACTGCTGCATGGATTGCAACTGCCTAATCCTGAGCTGGGCGCCTTCCTCGCACAATTGCATATCGATCGATTGCTTGGTCCGCTATCAAATGCGATGGAATTGAGTGCCGCAAGTTTGTTGAGGTTATTTTATTTACTGCGCGATCTTTCCATTGGAAACAACTTCCACGAGGCGTTTAAGGAA
>DIZW01000081.1:31670-31978 GCA_002428015.1 Oxalobacteraceae bacterium UBA6018
AAGATTTTCAGGAAAAATTATTGGCTGAATACGAGAAGGTGTGGATGTTACACCTTAACTACCAAAAACACGGTGGCGATAAACTGGGACTGCGTCCGTTCTATACCGATGAACTTATTGAGGCCGTCTATCGCCACGCGAACCGCAACTCTCCTTTACGTGGAAAGGGGGAAATCTTCCTGGGAAAGTCGGGCGCGCTGCAGTTATCCGCTCCGATCGATATTACCGCGGATTTTCCCTCGATCCGGTCCCAGTCGCTCACCTCTGTATCGCGTTTCTCCGCATGTCTGCGCGTCGAGAATGTGTCT
>DIZW01000087.1 GCA_002428015.1 Oxalobacteraceae bacterium UBA6018
CAGCCAGCGGCACGGGTAGCCGCCCTAGGAAATATGACGTTCGCGTGTTAAAGACGAATCCTTCACTGAACGGCATTAGGGCGGCCGGAGTCCGTTTCACCGGCGCGCCGCCCTGCTTGCGCTTACAGCGGATTGCCGATCATCACGCCGCCACGCAAGGCGCCGAGATAGACGCGCCCGAACACGCGCATGTCGCCCGTGACGTAGTTGACCCCGCCCCACTGGTGCGCGGCGTCGTTGATCTGCGCCCAGGTGGTGCCGCCATCGATCGACTGGTAGATGCCCCAGACATTGTTGATCTTGCCTGAGATGTACACGGCCGGATAGGTCTGGCCGGTCGCGGCCATGCCGAAGCCGACCCCGGTGGCGGCCTGCACATCGGCCAGCTTGACCGGCGACGCGTTGGCGCCGTTGATGTGCCACAGCCCATTCGGCGTGGCCAGCCACAAGTCGCGCCGCACCGTGCCCGGCACCGAGGCCAGCTGGCTTTGCGAGGCGTAGGACGGCAGAATGTCCAGTCCCGTGTAGATGGTCGAGAAGTTCAGGCCGCCGTCGGCGCTTTCGATGATCGTGCCCTTGGTCATGTCATAGGCGTAGAAGTAGCTGCCCGCCACCTTGTCCGCCACCGGCGCCGTGTATTGGCCCGACCAGACCGATTGCGTCACGGGATAGCCGGTCGAGGCGGTCCAGCTGGCGCCGTTGTTGGTCGAGACGTAGGCGCTCTGGCTGCCCGGCACCCACAGCAGGGTGGCGCCGTTGGCCGACACGGCGATATGGCCCGAGTCCGAGGAGGTGCTCGCGACCGGGCTGGTGGGCGAGGCCGTCCAGGTGACGCCGTTGTCCTGCGACAACATCAGGCCGTTGCCGCTGGCGGTGGTGCGCGCCGCCACGTTGGTGTTGAGATCGGCCACGTCGACGCTGTAGTTCGAGTTGTTGGGCGTAGGGCCGTAATAGCCGCTGGCGATAGTGAAATCGGTGTCGTAGCGGGCGCCGGAGACGTCGCCCAGGGCGGAGAACAGGTGCGCCCCGCTGGACGGCGACACCAGTGGCGAGTAGAGCCCCGATTCCTCGATGCCGCTGTCGTTGAACGACCAGGCCACGCTGGCGCTGCCCAGGTTGTTGCTCTCCCACAGGCCGTAGCCGGTGTTGTACATGATGTTGTTCGAGTTGAACGGATCGATGTTGACGTCGCTGATCCAGTGCCCCATGTGGCCGGCCAGCGAGCCGCCGTAGTAGGCGGCCACCCATGGATTGTTGGGCGCGGCGTGGGTGCTGATGGCGTTCAGGCCGGTCCAGGTGGTGCCGCCGTCAGTCGACTTGAACAGGTCATCGCCGCCGCCCCAGCGGTCCAGGGTCGAGACGACGACCGAATTGGCGTTGCGCGGATCGACGGCCAGGCCGCCGTAACCGAAGGTCCAGGAGCTGGTCGGCGCGACCGGGGTGATGTTGGCCCAGCGGTTGCTGGTCAGGGTCAGCTTGTAGACCCCGCCCGCGGTCACCCCGTTGGGGCCGAGCGCGTTGGCGTAGCTCATGAGCAGGTGGCCGTTGCCGTCCAGCGCGCCCTGCAGCGGCATCAGGCCGCGCGGACCGCCGGTCACGCCGCTCCAGGTGGCGCCGCCGTCGGTCGAGCGGTACAGCGCGCTGCCGGTGGTGCTGGCCACGCCCACGTACAGGTTCTTGGTGGCAGTGCCGAGCGCGCTGCTGCTCTTGTCGAATACGACGAAGGTGGTGCCGGCCGTGGTCGGGAAGCCCGGCACCTGGGCCCAGGTCACACCGGCGTCGGTCGACTTGTACAGGCCGTCCTGGTTGGTGCCGAGGAACAGGATGTTGCCCTTGTTGGGGTCGACCTGGAGGCGCTCGCCGCTGCCGCGGCCGTCCGAATTGCCGCCCAGGCGGATCGACAGCTCGGTGCGCGACCAGGTCGCGCCGCGGTCGCTCGAGCGCAGGATGGCGGCGGTGCGGCCCCAGGACTGGGTGTACATGCCGGCCGCGAGGTAGAGTTTTTGCGAGTCGTTCGGGTCGAGCGCCAGCGATACGCTGCCCTCGAGCTGGTTGTCGTCGTGGCTCAGGCCGTCGTTCACGGGGATCCAGGTGCTCGAGCCCGGATCGCGGCGGTACACGCCGCCCACGTCGGCGCGGGCGTAGACCAGGCCCTGGACCGTCGGGTGGTAGACGATGCCGGAGATATAGCCACCCGCGCCGAACACAGCGTTGGTCCAGCTGTAGCCAACGGGTCCCACGAGGGCTAAGTTGACGCTCGACTGGACCGGCGTGCCGTTGCTGCTGCCGCTAGACGAGCTGCCCGCGCCGCACGCGGCCAGGGCAAGCGGCAGCGCTAGCGCGCTCAGGAAAGTGTTCATTCTCATTCTAAGTCTCATTGTCGTCTCCGATTGGGATTATGGCTGCGGAACACACTGCCTGGCTTGCTCGCGTCAAGACTTTGGTGCGGGAAACGGTGGTGGCGCATGCTGGCCGCACCGGCGCCGGGCGCGGCATGGGACACCGAGCGGGGCGGGGATGATTAGCAGTGTTGTAGCGAGTTTAACCAAGTTCATAGGCCGTTTATCCAGAGTGGGAAATATGGTTCTTGGCTTTGGCGATTTTGCTCACGGCGCGCCGAAGTCGCATACACAAGCGCCCGATCAGCAAGCCCGCGGATGCCTGTCAGGCGTCCTGCATCGGCCCGCGGACGACGATCAACAATGTTGGAACTCATGGTTTTTAAAGAGTAAATTGGTCTGGTAGACGAGATTTGAACTCGCGGCCGCTACGTCCCGAACGCAGCGCTCTACCAGGCTGCGCCATACCCCGACTGCGATCTCATCAGAATTTCGCGTACTTTTCAACTGCCTGCGGTGGCAAGGCGCCTCCTTTGCATCAAGACTTCGGCCATCTTGCGCTCGAACTGGGGATCGCGCCGTTCCAGGTAATAGCGCACGCGATGCGGCTTGAGTTCATTGGCGTCCAAGATGCGCCACACAGTTGTCTTGCCTGCCTTTGCCAGTCGTTCATAGCCGGCGCCGCAAGCATGCGTGCTGACGTGCCTGGCCAGCGCCGACAGGGTCCACAGCTCAGCCGCGTAACCGAGGTCCTTCGGCGTCCGGTACGCTATGTCGACCACCCAAGCCTTGGCCGCATCGCTGATCTCTGGAGCATACGGACGATGATAACGATCCGGCAAACCGGCGCCGACGCCAGCGGCCAGTGCCTTGTCGATGCATTTGTCGATCGTCGGCCTGGACACGCCCACCGAACGTTGGATCTCAGTTGGTCATTGGCCTTCGGCATACGCCAGCAGCACCTTTGCACGCTCGATCGGGCGCGCCGGCGCAGTTCGCGACCCTCGCAATCCCGACAGCATCGCCTTGTGTTCGTCGCTACGCTCAACTTCATGCATGCGGTCGGAGTTGCGCGGGGGAGAACTTAACAGCCCCGGTTCCAGCGGTAGGCGCCGCCCATATCCGTGCCTGCGTTTTTGTGCATTTTTGTCTCCAAGTTGGAATAGTGACTTGTACCTCTCTTACCGCCATATGGGAAATCGATCCATTAATCAGCAGAACATTCTGCATGTTGCCGCAAAGCACACCCATACCAAAAAACACCAAATGGGATTGCGAAATTAAGCGAGCGAGATGCGCTCCCGCAGCGCGAGGTCGCGCGGCACGTTGCAGGAAAAGCAATGAATTACCGGAAGGCGAGAAGCGCTCGATCTATTCCAGACCAAGGCATGGCGCCGGCCAGAAGCGTCGCTTCCGGCCGGGCCTGGGGACTTACTTTACTGTAAATTACCGACGTACACGCCGCCGCGCCCGGCGCCGACATAGACCCGGCCGAACACACGCATGTCACCGGTAACGTAATTCGGGCCGGCCCACTGGTGTTTGTCGTCGTTGATGCGCTTCCAGGTCGTCCCGCCGTCGAGCGACTGGTAGATACCGAAGACATTGTTGATCTTGGCGGAAATATACACGGCCGGGTAGGTCTGGCCCGTCGCCGCCATGCCGAAACCAACCCCGTAGGCTGCCTGGATGTTCGGCAGCTGCACCGGCGAGGCACCCGCGCCGTTGATGTGCCACAGTCCGTTCGGGGTCGCCAGCCACAGGTCTCGCCTTAGCGTGCCCGGGACCGAGGCCAACTGGTGTTGCATGTTATACGACGGCAAAATGTTGAGCCCGGTATAGATGGTCGAGAAGGTCTGGCCGCCGTTGGCGCTTTCCAGGATCGTGCCCTTGGAATAGTCATAGGTGTAGAAGTAGGCGTTGGCCGCCTTGTCGGCAACCGGGTTGAAGTAATTGCCGGAAGTGACGCCGCCCGTGACCGGATAGCCGCTCGAGGCCGTCCAGCTGGCGCCGCTATTGCTTGAGTAATAAGCGCCTTGACCGCCCGGTACCCAGAGCAGGGTGGTGCCGCTGGTGGACACGGCGACCCGGCCCGAATCGCTGTTGCTGGCGACCGGACTGCTGGCCGTCTGCTTCCAGGTCACGCCATTGTCCGACGAGATCATCAGCGAGTTGCCACTGGCGGTGGTGCGCGCCACCACGCTGGCGTTTTGATCGGCCGCGTCGACGCTGTAGTTCGAATTGTTGGGGCTGCTGTAATAGCCGGCGATGCTGTTGAAATCGGTGGCGTAGCGGGCGCCGGCGACGTCGCCGAGCGCCAGGAACAGGTGCGCGGCGCCCGTGCTCGGCGACACCAGCGGCGAATACAGGCCCGCCTCTTCGATGCCGCTGTCATTGAACGACCAGGCCACCGTACTGCCGCCAAGGCTGTTGCTTTCCCACACGCCATAGCCGGTGTTGTAGATGACGTTGTTGGAATTGAACGGGTCGATGTCGACGTCGGTGATCCAGTGCCCCATCTTGCCCGCTAGCGAGCCGCTGTAGTAGGCCACGAGCCACGGATTGTTCGGCGCCGCGTGCGTGCTTATGGCGTTCAGCCCGGTCCAGGTCGCGCCGCCGTCGGTCGACTTGAACAGGTCGTCGCCGCCGCCCCAGCGCTCGAAGGTCGATACCACGATGGTGTTCGGGTTGCGCGGATCGACGCCCAGGCCGCTGTAGCCGAAATTCCAGTTGGCGGAAGGCGCGACCGGCGTGATGTTGGTCCAGGTCGTGCTGGCGGGGGTGAGCGCGTATACCGCGCCGTTCGAGATGCCGCCTGGGCCGTTTCCATTGCTGTAGGTCAGGACCAGGCGGCCGCCAGCGATCGAACCTTGCAACGGCATCAATCCGGCCGGGCCGCCGGGCACGCCGGCCCAAGTCGTGCCGCCGTCGGTCGAGCGGTACAGCGCGGTGCCGGTGGTGGTGGCCATGCCGACATAGATGGTGCCGGTGGCCGAGCCGGCCGAGCCGGTCGACTTGTCGAACAGGACGAAGTTGGTGCTGCCCGTGACCGGGAAACCCGGCACTTGCGACCAGGTCACGCCGGCGTCGGTCGACTTGTACAGACCATCCCCGCAAGTGCCGAGGAACAGGATGCTCCCCTTGTTCGGGTCGACCTGCAGGCGCTCGCCGGTGCCGCGGCCGTTCCAGTTGCCGTTCAGGCGGAACGGCAGTTCGGTGCGCGACCAGGTATTGCCGCGGTCGCTAGAGCGCAGGATGGCGGCGGTGCGCCCCCATGACGGCGTGTACATGCCGGCGGCGAGATACAGTTTCTGCGAGTCGTTCGGATCGACAGCTAGCGAAGCGGAGCCTGCCAGCTGGTTGTCGTCACGATTGAGGTCGTCATTGAGCGGTATCCAGGTCGAGGAGCCCGGGTCGCGGCGATAGGCGCCGCCGACGTCGGTGCGGATATAGACCAGTCCCTGTACCGTCGGATGATAAACCGTACCGGTGACGTAGCCGCCGGCGCCGAACAGTGCGGCCGACCAGGCGTAGGTCCCGGGAATCGGCGTTGGCGTTGGGGGGGGCGTCGGCGTTGGCGTTGGCGTTGGCGTAGGCGTAGGCGTCGGCGTCGGCGTAGGCGTCGGCGTCGGCGTAGGCGTCGGCGTCGGCGTAGGAGTTGGCGTCGGCGTTGGGGTGGGCGTCGGCGTAGGTGTCTGCGTCGGCGTCGGCGAGGAACCGCCACCACCGCCGCCGCAACCGGCCAGAATCAGCGTCACCAAGAGCGCGCTCGGGATAGTATTTTTTCTCATAAGGGGTCACCTGATCGTCTGTAAGCGTTGCTTAAGCACGCTACGGTTTTTTATACATAAAAAATATGCATACTATCCTAGCCGCATCCAATTGAGGGCGTGTCACTAAATTTCATTGGAGAAATCGGCGATTTGGGTAAATTGCCAATTAGGCTAGGCAGTGGCACTGCGGCTGAGCCATGGACTTACGGCGCAAGACAAGAACTCAAGGAAAAATGCCGGATGGCGAGATGGAGGTACAGCCGCAATCTACCGGACTTAAGCGCAATCAGGACTTAAAACAAAGCGCCACCTTCAAATAATTGTTGACTAATGAGCCGCTTCGCCACCATGTCCTTGTCTTCCCGGTACGCTGCATTTGCCGAGCACCTGCAATCGCCGCAATTCCATGCCCAGGCCCGCCATGCCGACCATCCAAACGCCTTTTGTCGGGAACGCAAGCTGCCTTTGCCCAGCCTGCTGGCGACCATGCTCGGCGGTATGCGCAAGAGTGTGCGCGCTGACCTTGGCGAGTTCTTCGGCCACCTCCAACAACAGGCGCAACTGGTGCACCACGTCTCCGAGCGCGCGTTCGCGCGCGAACCCGGCCAGCGCCGATCAAATCGCCCTCGGCCTGTTCCTGCCCGGCGCCGAAATGATGCTGGCCGCCTCGCTGCACAGCGTCCACGAGAACGAGCGCCAAATGCTCCTCCAGCATCTTGACCGGCTCGGTCCCGGCGACCTGCTGCTCATGGATCGCGGCTACCCGTGCCGCTGGCTG
>DIZW01000020.1:0-18991 GCA_002428015.1 Oxalobacteraceae bacterium UBA6018
AGATGTGTATAAGAGACAGGCGCGCGCCACCCTGGCCGGGCGCCAGGCCGCCCACGCGGCCAAGCAGGCCAGGCAGGCCGCGGCCGAGCGCGCCAAGGCCGCCCAGGCGCCGCGGAACGTGGCCGACTTCGAGAAGAAGAAAGCCGACGCGCTGGAACGCCAGCGGCAGGTCGCCGAGAAGCAGGCCGCGACGGCCAAGAAGCAGGCCGAGAAAGCGGCGCAGGACGCCAAGGACGCGCAGGATGCGCAGCGGGCGGCCGACGCGGCCAAGGCGGCGCAGCCGGCGCCGGTTAAATAACGGGAATAACGGGAAATCCGCCGTCATGCTCGCCGCGCGACGGGGGCAGGGCGTATTCCGGTCGCCCCGTGCCTCCAGTGGCTTAGCCATCAAACGAGCGGCTGCCTTCGAAGTATCGAGCCGCATTCGGCCCAAGCGCCTTGAAGCGAAAAACGGTCGGTGGGTGGCGCTGGACCTTGGTTGGAACTTAGCTCGACTTTATACGGCCCGGCCCATCTTGCGCACCGTGTAGTTCGGCACTTCCTTGGGCGGCTTGACCAGTTTCACGATCGCCATGGTGCAGTTGCCGCCCTTGCCCTGGGCCCTTTCCTGGGCCTTGCTGATCAGCATTTCCGACGCCTGGCGCGGGGTGTTCTTGGACACCACGGCGCCCAGTTCGGCATCGGTGAAGAAATGCCACAGGCCGTCCGAGCACAGCAGGAAAGCGTCGCCCGCGGCCAGCTTCTCGTGCACCCCGATGGTGGCGTGCGGCTCCTTGCGGCTGTTGCCCAGCACGTTGACCAGGATCTTCGAGTGGCGGTGGTTGCGCGCCGCGTCAGGCGGCAGCTTGTCGGTGCCGACCAGGTGCTCGATGTAGCCGGCGTCGCTGGTGCGGTGCTGGCAGTGGCCGGCCGCGAAACGGTACAGGCGCGAGTCGCCCACGTGGGCCCACAGCGCCTGCCCGGCGGGGGTGATCAACAGGCCGACAAACGTGCACTGCGGCTCGCTCATGGTGGCCACGCCGTTCATCTTGATCACCATGTGGGTCTCGTGCACGATCTCGCGCAGCAGCTCCGACAGGCGCGCGATGCCCGGATTGTCGCCGGGCTTGAATTCGTCGAACAACTGCTTGGCCGTGTGCAGCACCTGCTCGGACGCCGAGGCGCCGCCGGCGATGCCGTCGGCCAGCACCGCCATCACGTAACCGGGCGCATGGGCGCCGGTGAACAGGGCGGCGCGGTCGTTCTGCTGCGCACGGTTGCCGATATGCTGGGCGGTACCGGCCTCGATCTTGTATGAAGTCATAAACGTATGCGGTTTTCCTGATTCCTGGCGCAATGCCGCGCAATCTATATTGGCGGCAACGTCGGCGTAGATTAAACTATGCACTCGGAATGCAGCATTATGCAAGCTCCGATAATTAACCACGCGCAACAAATTGTTTCTGATTGTAATGCGCTTCCCGCGCGCACTCTTGAAGATTTCGAAATAAAACCCCGTTAGGGAACATACCATGAATGATGTCCAAGCAATCCAGCGCCGCCTGATCGAACTCGACGTGGAACATCGAGATCTCGACGCGGTCATAGATCTGCTGACCTTGGACGGGCATCATGACCAGTTGCAGCTGCGCCGGCTCAAAAAGCGTAAACTGCAGTTGAAAGACCACATCACTTTGTTGAAAATGCAACTTGTTCCGGATGTTCCGGCCTGATCCGTTTTCGCACCACCGATTGCCAACTTGACCGATTCCACCCTGGCGCAGGACGCCACGCCCGCCGGCGACGCGCCGTCCGCCGTCCCCGCCGGTAAACACGACGCCGACATCGACCGCCTGTTCAGCGCCGGCGGCCCGCTCGCGCCCGCCGTCGGCAGCTTCAGTCCGCGCCGCTCCCAAACCGAGATGGCCAAGGCGATCGCCCAGGCCATCGCCGACCAGAAAACCCTGATCGCCGAGGCCGGCACCGGCACCGGCAAGACCTTCGCCTACCTGGTCCCGGCGCTGATGTGGGGCGGCAAAACCATCGTCTCGACCGGCACCAAAAACTTGCAGGACCAGTTGTTCCTGCGCGACATTCCGACCGTGCGCGCCGCCCTCAAGGCGCCCGTTTCGGTGGCCCTGCTCAAGGGCCGCTCCAACTACGTGTGCCACTACCACCTCGAGCGCACCCTGCAGAACGGGCGCATGACCTCGCGCGACGACGTCGGCCACCTGCGCGAGATCTCCCGCTTCATCAAGATGACCAACTCGGGCGACAAGGCCGAGCTGTCCAAGGTGCCCGAGAACGCCCTGATCTGGAACCTGGTCACCTCGACCCGCGAGAATTGCGTGGGCACCGAGTGCCAGTACTACCAGGACTGCTTCGTCATGAAGGCGCGCCGCGAGGCCCAGCAGGCTGACGTGGTCGTGGTCAACCACCACCTGTTCTTCGCCGACGTGGCGCTCAAGGACACCGGCGTGGCCGAGCTGCTGCCGTCGGCCAATACCATCATCTTCGACGAGGCCCACCAGCTGCCCGACACCGCCACCCTGTTCTTCGGCGAGACGGTCTCGACCTCGCAGGTGCTGGAGCTGTGCCGCGACGTGCTGGCCGAGGGCCTGGCCCACGCCCGCGGCGGCCCGGACTGGGCCAAGGTCGTCACCACGCTGGAGAAGGCCACGCGCGACCTGCGCCTGACCTTCCCGCAGGACATCATGCGCATGTCGCTGGCCCAGATCATGCCGTCCTCGGACTTCTTCCCGGCCCTGCAGACGCTCAAGGACAAGCTGGGCGAGATGGTCGACGTGCTCGAGGAACACGCGGCGCGCGCCGAGACGCTCGAGCAGTGCCGGGTGCGCGCGGTCGAGCTGGGCGCCGCCCTGGAGGCCTGGAAGCCCGACCTCAAGGGCAAGCTGGTCGAGGGCGACCAGGCCGTGCTGTGGGTGGAGGCCTTCTCGTCCTCGCTGCAGCTGCACAAGACGCCGCTGTCGATCGCGCCCATCTTCAACAACCAGCGCGAGGGCACGCCGCGCAGCTGGATCTTCACCTCGGCCACCTTGGCGGTGAAGAACGACTTCAAGCATTTCTCCGACCAGATGGGCTTGGGCGGCGAGCACGCCCAGAGCTGGCCGAGCCCGTTCAACTACGAGCAGCAGGGCCTGCTGTACGTGCCCACCGGGCTGCCGGACCCGAACGCCTTCGGCTACACCGACGCCGTGATCGACTGCGCGCTGCCGGTGATCGAGGCGGCCGGCGGCCGTACCTTCTTCCTGTGCACGACGATCCGCGCGGTCAAGCAGGTGGCCGAGCGCCTGCGCGACGAGTTCGCCAAGCGCGGCCTGGATTTCCCCCTGTTCGTCCAGGGCGAGCGCGGGCGCACCGAGCTGCTCGACTCGTTCCGCAACGCCGGCAACGCCGTGCTGGTGGGCAGCCAGAGCTTCTGG
Organism: Oxalobacteraceae bacterium UBA6018; assembly: GCA_002428015.1. GTDB lineage: Bacteria > Pseudomonadota > Gammaproteobacteria > Burkholderiales > Burkholderiaceae_D > Telluria_A. The sequence continues at coordinate 3,423 of DIZW01000020.1, forward strand.
GAAGGGGTGGACGTGCGCGGCGACGCGCTCTCGCTGGTGATCATCGACAAGCTGCCGTTCGCCCCGCCGGACGACCCGGTGCTGGCCGCCCGCATCGACGTGATGGAAAAGCAGGGCATGAACGGCTTCATGCACCACACCCTGCCCGAGGCCATCATCAACCTCAAGCAGGGCGCCGGGCGCCTGATCCGCGACGAGAACGACCGCGGGGTGCTGATGCTCTGCGACCCGCGCCTGATTTCCAAGTCCTACGGCCGGCGCGTCTGGCAGAGCCTGCCGCCGTTCAAGCGCACCCGCCTGCAGGACGAGGTGGTGGCGTTTTTCCAACCGCAAGCACCCGCTCACGAGGCTCCATGACTCCCACCATCCGCGCCCTGGTCCTGTCCGCCGCGTTCGGCGCCGCCCCGCTGGTCCTGGCGCCGCTTGCGGCGCTGGCCCGCGCGCCCGCGCCCGCGGCCGCCGTCGTCCAGGCGCCCGCCCCGGGCCAGCAGCTGGCCGATCTGGCCGAGCGCTACTACGACGCCCAGGCCCGCTTCGAGCCGCTCAACGCCACTTTTTCGGGCGACAACCGCTTCGACGACCTGCTGCCGATGAGCCATGTGCCGGCGGTGCGCGCGCGCCAGTTCGCGCTGCTGCACGGGGTCCGGCGCGAACTGGCCGCGATCGACCGCACGCGCCTGTCGGCCCCCGACCAGACCACCTACGACGTGCTCGGCTATGAGCTCGACACCGCGCTCAAGTTCGAGCCGCTCAAGGACTACCTGATGCCGATGACGCAGATGGACTGCGTGCCCGTCATGCTGGCCAACCTGGGCAGCGGGCAGGGGCCCCAGCCCATGGCGACACCGGCCCAATACGAGGCCTACCTGAAGCGGGTGGCGGCCCTGCCGCAATGGATAGACGCGGCCATCGCCGACATGCGCAGCGGCATCAAGCAGCAGGTCACCCTGCCCAGGGCGCTGGTGGTCCAGCTGCTGCCGCAGGTGAAGGCCCTGGCCGGCGCGCCGCTCGAGAGCAGCAATTTTATGGGGCCGGTGCGGCATTTCCCGGCCGGCTTTTCAGCCGCCGACAAGGCCCGCCTGGGCGCGGCCTACCGCAGCACCGTGCGCGTGCACGCGCTGCCGGCCATGCACCGCCTGGCGCGCTTCCTCGAGACCGAGTACCTGCCGGCCGCGCGCGCCAGCGCCGGCTGGGGCGGCTTGCCGGACGGCGCCAACTGGTACCGCGTGTGGGTGGCGGCGCAGACCACCAGCCAGCTCACCCCCAACGAGATCCACCGGGTGGGCCTGGCCGAAATGGACCGCATCCAGCGCGAGATGGGCAAGCTGGCGCCCAAGCTCGGCTACCTGGGCGCGCCGGCCGGCCTAGCGCGCTGGATGGCCCAGCAATCGAAGTACCGCCCTTTCAAGACCGAGGAGGAGGTGCTGCAAGCCTACCGCGACCTGAACGCCAAGATCGTGCCGCTGCTGCCGCAGCTGTTCGCCACCTTGCCGCGCCAGCCGCTCGAGATCCGCGCCGAGCCGGCGTTGTCGCGCGACAGCGCGTCCGACCATTACACCGCGGCCTCGGCCGACGGCGCGCGTCCCGGCGTCTTCTGGGCCGTGATTGCCGACCCGGCCGCCTACGGCAGCACGCGCATGACCTCGACCTTCCTGCACGAAGGCCAGCCGGGGCACCACTTCCAACTGTCCAAGCAGGCCGAGCTGTCGGTGCCGAAGTTCCGCAAGTTCGGCGGAAATAACGCCTACGTCGAAGGCTGGGCCCTGTATGCCGAGAGCCTGGGCAAGGAAATGGGCCTGTACGACGACCCCAACGCCTACGCCGGCAACCTGATGCTCGACATGCGCCGCGCGGCCCGGCTGGTGGTCGACACCGGCCTGCACGCCCAGGGCTGGACGCGCGAGCAGACCATCCGTTTCCTGGTCGAGCAGGCCGGCGACAGCGAGGACGAGGCGCGCAACGCGACCGAGCGCTACATGGCCTGGCCCGGGCAGGCGCTGGGCTACAAGGTGGGGGCGCTCAAGATCGCCGAACTGCGCCAGCGGGCCCAGAGCGCGCTCGGCGACAAGTTCAGCCTGGCCAGGTTCCACGACGCCGTGCTGGCCGACGGCGCGCTGCCGCTGGCGCTGCTCGAGACCCGGATCAACGGCTGGATCGCCGCCCAGGGGCGGCTTCCGGCGTCGGCGCCGCCACACTAGCGCGCCCCGGGCGGGCCAGGCCGGGGGGCGAGTTAGTAATTGTGCAATAGGCGCCGGCGTGGTACTTTGCTGGCGCGGCGCCGGCACTGTCGCCGGCGCCCGCCAACTCTGGAGAGCCCGCCATGTTCGACCGCTTCAAGCGCAGTTTCGACCTCGTCAAAGCCAGTGCCCGCGTCCTCAAGCAAGACAAACACCTGATCGTCTTTCCGCTCATCTCAGGCGCCGCCATGCTGTGCGTCATCGCCGGCTTCGCCCTGCCGGTGTTCGGCCTGCACCTGTTCGAAGGCGGCGAGCGCGGCGCGCCGCTGGTCTACTCGGTCGCCTTCGCCTTCTACGTCGTGCAGTACTTCGTGATCTTCTTCTTCAACGCCGCGCTGGTGGGCGCCACCATGATCCGCCTGGACGGCGGCGCCCCCACCCTGGCCGACGGCCTGCGCATCGCCGCCAGCCGCTTCCCGGCCATCCTCGGCTACGCCATCATCGCCGCCACCGTGGGCATGATCCTGCGCGCGATCCAGGAACGGGTCGGCTTCCTCGGCCGCATCGTGGTGGCCCTGTTCGGCGTGGGCTGGACCATCGCCACCGCGCTGGTGGTGCCGGTGCTGGTGGCGCGCGACGCCGGCCCGTTCGCCTCGATCAAGGACAGCGCCGCCCTGGTCAAGCGCACCTGGGGCGAGAATGCCATCGGGCAGGGCGGCATGAGCCTGGCCTTCCTGCTGGTGCACATGGCCGTGTTCGGCCTGGCCGCGGTCCTGGTCGCCGTCGGGGTGTGGGCCGCCAGTTCGGCGCTGGTGGTGCTGGCCGTGGCGCTGGGCCTGCTGGCGGTCCTGGCCACGCTGCTGCTGCACAGCACCTTGTCGGGCATTTACGCGGCCGCGCTGTACCGTTACGCGGCCAACGGCAGCGACAGCGCCGGCTTCGATCACGGCGCCCTGAGCACGGCCTTCCAGCCCAAGTCCTGATCCGCCCGCAGTACCCGGCAGCGGCGCCGCCCGCTGCCGGCCCGCTTCGTCTTTCCCCTTCCTCTCTAGCGCGCCGGCAAAACGGCGCGCGTCCTTACCCTCCAAAAACCCTGTAATCCAGGGAACTTTTACGCCTCGCTTCGAGCCTATTTGCGACTTTGCGCCAACGCAAAACCGCGAAAGTCGAGCTTGTTACAGTGGGGGGTACAGCGAGCCGCGCAAAACCGATAAGGAGGTCGAAATGGCAATCCGTTACGGCTGTTTCTTCAGTTATGCGCATGGCCGCTACGAGCTGATGAACAAATTCAAGAGCGCTTTGTCGGACGCCATCCGGTGCTACCTGGAGCCGCATTTCGACACCGAAGACGAATTGTTCATCGATACCGAGCGGCTCGGCGGCGGCGACGACATCGACCGCCGCGTCGCGCGCGCCATGTGCGAGAGCGTGGCGATGATCGTCATCTACACGCCCAAGTACGAGGCCCATCCGTACACGCGGCGCGAGTTCGCCGCCATGCAGATGCTCGAACAGCAGCGCAGCAGCTGGTATCCGATGCCGAGCCACCTGACCATCCCGGTAATCATGACCATGCACCCGGGCAAGTTGCCACCGCAAATCGCCAATTCCACCATGTACGTGGATTTTTCGCATTTCACGATGGCGACGACCGACCTGAAGTCGAATCCGGATTTCCTGCCCGACATCCAAAAGATCGTCGACAGGATCGTTATGCACTATCAGCTACAGAAAAAATTCACGCCCGTGGGCCATGACTGCAACCAATTCGTGCTCCCCGATGTCCCACCTGTGTGGCGCGACCTACCGGATTTAACTTTCCCGAAAAAATGAGGAGCAACATGGAACTCAAACGCATTACGCTTCCGCCGATAACCGCTCCCGGCGAGGTGACCACCTTCTACAGCTTCGAGAGCGGAACGGCGCGCAGTGTTGCGCTGTCGACCACGGCCGTACTGCTGGCGGGGCGCCAGAACGCCACGGTACCGGTGCTGATGATCGATTGGGACACGGAATCCCCCAGCCTGCATCACCATTTCGGCCGCACGGCCGACCACCCGGGCCTGCTTGAATATTTCCAGGCCTGCCGCGACCACCTGAGCCTGCTCGGCGCCCAGCGCGGCGCCGCCGACGCCGCCGCGCTGGCGCGCCTGGTGCTCGACACGGTCGACTGGGAACCCTACGTCGAGCGGGTCGACGACAGCCGCCCGCTGTACCTGATGCGCGCCGGCCGCTTCGACGACACCTACGGCGAGCGCGCCGACCAGATGGACTGGGACGGCCTGTTCGCCGCCTGCCCGGCCCTGTTCCGCTGCTTTTCCGAGCATCTGGCGCAGCGCTTCCGCCACGTGCTGGTGGACGCGCGCAGCGGGCGCTCGGCCGCGGTGAGCATCTGCACCACCTTGCTGCCGCTCAAGCTGGTCGGCCTGTTCACGCCCAACCAGCGCAGCCTGGAAGGCCTGTCCGGCGTGGTCACCCGCGCCATCGACTACCGCTGCAGCCACGAGGACGAGCAACGCCCGCTGCTGGTGTACCCGCTGCCGTCCTCGATCGACGGCGCCGACTGCCAGCGCCGCGCGGAATGGCGGCGCGGCGACCCGCGCGGCAGCGCGCCGGGCTACCAGCCGGTGCTTGAAAAGCTGCTGCGCCAGTGCTACAGCATCTCCCAGCTCTCGCTCGACAGCTACCTCGACGAGGTGCAGATGCAGCAAACGAACGCCGTCTCCAGCGGCGAGCCGGCCGCGCCCGCCGCCGCGCGCGAAGGCGATCGTTTCTCGCTGCGGCGCACCTTCGACACCCTGCTCGACTGGTTGGCCGAAGGGCGCTTCCCGTGGCAGTCCCACGCCGAGGTGCGCCTGGTGGGGGCGGTGGCGGCGGCGCGCGCCCTGGCCGCCGGCGGCGACGGCCTGGGCGCCGCGCTGGCCTTGCCGCTGGCGCGCGACCTGCACCGCCTGGGCGAGCTTTACCGGGCCCAGGGGCGCACCGCCCAGGCCCTTGCGCAGTTCGAGGAAAGCTGCGTGCTGCGCGAGCGCATCCTGGGCGAGGAGCATCCCGACACCCGCGCCAGCCGCGCCAGCCTGGCCGACCTGCTGCGCGCCAGCGGCCGCCACGAGGAGGCCCGCGGTCTGCACCGCCAGCTGCTCGACGAGTGTCTGCGCCTGTACGGTCCCGACCATCCGCACACCCTGGCCGCCCAGTCGGCCCTGGCGGCCACGCTGGCGCTGCTGGGCGAGTTCGAGCGCGCCCTGGCGCTGCACGAAGACATCAACGCGGCCTGCGAGCGCATGTACGGGCCCAGCCACCCCAGCACGCTCGACAGCCTGGCCGGGCAGGCCCAGACCTTGACCCGCAACGGCGACCTGAGCCGCGCACGCATGGTCTACGAGCGCGTGCTCGAGGGGCGCGAGCGCCTGCTCGGCAGCGAGCACGAGGACACCTTGCGCTGCACCCAGCAACTGGCCATCCTGCTCCACGAGCTTGGCGACCTGAGCCATGCGCGCACCCTGCAGGAAGGCGTGGTGGCCGCACGCGACCGCCACGCCGGCCCCGACCATCCGGCCAGCATGCAGGCGCGCGAGGCGCTGGCCGAGATCATGGCCGGCCAGAGCGACCTGGACGGCGTGCGCCGGGTCCAGGAAGCGCTGGCCCGCGCGCGCGAGCGCCGCCTCGGTTCCGAGCATCCCGACACGCTCTCGATCCAGCTGCGCCTGGCCTCGACCCTGAGCCAGCAGGGCGACCTGGAGGCCGCGCGCCGACTGCAGCAGCGGGTGGTCAACCTGAACGAGCAGGAGCGCGGCGCGGACGACCTGCAAACTCTGGGCAGCAAGCAGGCGCTGGCCTCGACCCTGGCGCGCCAGGGGCACAGCGTGGCCGCGCGCAAGCTCGAAGACAGCATCCTGCAGGACAGCGCGCGCCTGATTAACAATCGCGGCATCACGGCCGGCCCCCACGACTCGCACGTGGGCGCGCTCGGCCTGCGCAACGCGATTCTGGAAACGCGCGACAGCGTCGGGCATGCCGAGACGCTCAGCCACAAGCTGGCCCAGTTGCAGCAGCTGATCGACACCCGCAGCGAACGCGAAGCGCGCGAGTTGGCCGACAGCCTGCGCAAGACCGTGCTGCGGCCCAACGTGGCCAATCCGCTGCGCCGGCGCGGGGTCGCCATGATCAAGCAGGTCTACCTGCGCGAAAACGACAAGGACGCCTTGCTCGCCTTCGCCCAGGACGAGGTGTCGTCCCTGCAGGAGGCGCTGGCGGAGGCGGCCGGCGGCCGGCCCATGGCCGCGCAGTAGCGGCGCCGTGCGCCACCTCCGTCGCCATATCGCCGCGACGTCGCGCGTCATGGCCGCCGGCGTCGTCCACCGGGGCGTTCGCCCCGTCGTCCCCGCGTCCCCGCCGCGTCCTCCTCGCGTCCTGCACCCGCCATCGGTGCATCTTCCCGTCCTCATGCACGCCTTCAGCCGGGCGTGGCCGCCACCAAGCCGTGCGCGCCGTCCCGCCGCCAGCCGGACCGTGGCGGGGACAAGGTCCCGCCGTTGGTGTCGCGCGCCAATCCCGGCGCCGCTGTGGCGCGTCGCGGCGAGGCGTAAAATTGTGCCCCGAGCGAGCGATACAAGCGTTGCTTCAGGTAAAATCGCTGCATGAGAATTCTTATCAGCAATGACGACGGTTATCTCGCCCCCGGCATCAACGCGCTGGCCGATGCGCTCGCATCGATTGCCGATATCGTCGTCGTGGCGCCCGACAGCAACCGTTCCGGGGCGTCCAATTCGCTCTCGCTGGACCGTCCGCTGTCGGTGCAACAAGCCCCGAATGGATTCTATTTTGTCAACGGAACACCCACCGATTGCGTCCACATCGCCCTGACCGGCATGCTCGACGCGCGGCCCGACCTGGTCGTGTCCGGCATCAACAACGGTCAGAACATGGGCGACGACACCCTCTATTCCGGCACGGTGGCCGCCGCCACCGAGGGTTATCTGTTCGGCATCCCGGCGATCGCCTTTTCCCAGGTCGAGTTCGGCTGGGCCCACATCGACGCCGCCGCCCGCGTGGCGCGCGACATCGTGCTGCGCCGCCTTGACGCGCTGCCGGCGCCTTATCTGCTCAACGTCAACATCCCGAACCGTCCCTACGAGGCACTGACCACCTTGCGCGCCACCCGCCTGGGCCGGCGCCACCAGTCCGAGCCGGTGGTGCGCGGCCAGGACCCGCGCGGGCGCGAGATCTTCTGGATCGGGCCGCCCGGCGCCACCAAGGATGCGGGCGAGGGCACCGATTTCTACGCCACCGCGCAGGGCGAGGTCTCGATCACCCCGCTGCAGATCGACCTGACCCACCGTGCCCAGCTCGACGCGTTGGCGCGGGGGCTCGCATGAGCGACCAGCACGGCAAAGCGGGCAAGCGCAGCAATTTCCCGCTGCCCCTGTCCTCGGTCACCGGCGCCCCGGCCAAGGCGCCTGGCTACGCGCCCGCGCGCGTGGCCACGCCCCAGACCGCCACCCAGAACGCCGCGCGCACCGCCGTGCAGGCCCCCTACACGCCGCCGCGCCAGACCGGCACGCCGTCCAAGGCCCACACGTCGGCCCTGCAGCGCGCCCAGCCGGCCGTGGCGGCTCCGCCGCGCCCCGACCTGCTCGTCAGCGACGCGATCCGCCAGGCCATGGTGGCGCGCGTGGCCCGCCAGGGCGTGCAGGACCGGGTCGTGCTGGCCGCCCTCGGCACCGTCCCGCGCCACGCCTTCATCGAGCCGGCCCTGTCGGCCCAGGCCTATATCGACGCCTCGCTGCCGATCGGCCACAACCAGACCATTTCGCAGCCCTACATCGTGGCGCGCATGATCGAGGTGATGCGCAACGGCGCCCAGCTCAACCGGGTGCTGGAGATCGGCACCGGCTGCGGCTACCAGGCCGCCGTGCTCGCCTGCGTGGCCCAGGACGTGTATTCGATCGAGCGCATCAAGCCGTTGCACGAGCTGGCCAAGACCAATCTGCGGCCGCTGCGCATTGCAAATCTGCGCTTGCATTACGGAGATGGTATGCTTGGCCTGCCCCAGGCTGCTCCTTTCGACGGGATCATCCTGGCGGCGGCCGGTCTCGAGGTGCCGCAGGCACTGCTGGAACAGCTCAACATCGGCGGGCGCCTGGTCGCCCCGGTAGGCGCGCGCGTCCAGCACCTGCAACTGATCACGCGCGTCGGCAAGTCCGAATGGACCCGCGACACGCTGGAAGACTGTCACTTCGTGCCGCTGCGCCCGGGTACCGCCTGAGCCGCTCAAGAAAGTCGACACACATAAGATGAGAATGAAACGAACAATCCAACTTACCTGGCTGGCCATCGGCTTCAGCCTGCTCGCCGGCTGTACCAGCACCACCCGGGCCCCGGTCATCGACCGCCCGGCCGTGGCCGCCCCCCGTCCGCCCGTGCAGGCCGAAGAGCCCAAGGACGTCAACGGCATGTACATCGTCAAGAAGGGCGACACCCTGCTGCGCATCGCGCTTGACCATGGCCTGAACTACCGCGAGCTGGCGGCCTGGAACAGCATCGCCAACCCGGACGACATCAAGCTCGGGCAACTGCTGCGCGTGACCCCGCCCGACCAGGGTGTGAGCACCGCGCCGGTGCAGATCCCGATGCCGGAAGTGCGCTCGCTGCCGGTGCCGCGCAAGAGCACCCCGCGCGGCGACAAGCGTCCCTACAGCGACGCCACCCTGGCCGAGATGCAGAAGGCCGAACGCGGCGAGAACGGTAATGGCAAAGGCGAGTCCAAGACCGAGAAGGCCGAACGCGAGCCGGAGGTGGCCAGCGTGGCGCCGGTGGTGCCGCCCAAGCCGGCCATCGTGGCCGGCGCCACCGTCACCGCCACCGACGACGAAAAGCTCAGCTGGATGTGGCCGTCCGACGGCAAGATCGTCGCCACCTTTGACGAAGGCAAGAACAAGGGCATCGACATCGCCGGCAAGGCGGGCCAGCAGGTGATGGCGGCCGGCGCGGGCAAGGTCATGTACGCTGGCAGCGGCATCCGCGGTTATGGTAATCTCGTGATTGTGAAGCACAGCAACAGCCTGCTGTCCGCCTACGCCCACAACCGCAGCATCGTGGTCAAGGAGGGGCAGAACGTGAACAAGGGACAGGTGATTGCCGAAATGGGTGACTCGGACGCCGATTCGGTCAAATTGCACTTTGAAATCCGCCAGCAGGGCAAGCCGGTCGATCCGTCGCGATTCCTGCCGCCCCGCTAAGCTGGCCTGACAGGCTGCCAATGACACATTCGCCGCACCAGATCGACGAGGACGCAGGACCGGACGAGTTTTCGGACGAGCCGCCGATCGACGCCGTCATCGATGGCGACGACGGCGCCGACGCCGACACCCCCCAGCCCGACGCGGTGCTCGAAAGCGTCGACGAGCTCAAGAAAGTGCTGCAGGCCGAGCTGTCCACCGACACCACCCAGCATTACCTGAACCAGATCGGCACCCGCGCGCTGCTGACCGCGCCCCAGGAGGTGCACTACGCCACGCTGGCCAAGAGCGGCGACTTCGACGCGCGCCAGGTCATGATCGAGCATAACCTGCGCCTGGTGGTGTCCATCGCCAAGCACTACATCAACCGCGGCGTGGTCCTGCTCGACATGATCGAGGAGGGCAACATTGGCCTCATGCGCGCGATCGACAAGTTCGAGCCCGAGCGCGGCTTCCGCTTCTCCACCTACGCCACCTGGTGGATCCGCCAGAGCATCGAGCGGGCCATCATGAACCAGGCGCGCACGGTGCGCCTGCCGGTGCACATGGTGCGCGAGCTCAATCAGATCCTGCGCGCCAAGTACCACCTCGAAGCCCAGCACCACAACGGCAAGGACGCCAGCGCCGAGGACATCGCCCACCTGGTCGGGCGTCCCGTCGAGGAGGTGCAGGACATCCTGGCCCTGTCCGAGCATGCCACCTCGCTCGATGCGCCGCTCGACAACGATCCCCAGTCCAGCCTGATGGACATGCTGCCCGGCGACACCGACGACAGCCCCGACGCCCGCGCCGAGCACCACGAAATGACCGTGCTCGTGCGCGACTGGCTCACCAAGCTGCCCGACAAGCAGCGCGTGGTCATCATGCGCCGTTTCGGGCTCGACAACGACGACCCGGCCACGCTCGAAACCCTGGCCGAGGAGATGGGCGTTACGCGCGAGCGGGTGCGCCAGATCCAGCAGGAGGCCCTCGTCAAGCTCAAGCGGGCCATGGCCGCCCGTGGCGTGGGGCGCGATTCCTTGCTATGATGCGCGCGGGCCAAGCGCTGCCGCGTCTTCCTCTTGATCTTCCCTGAACACTTTCCCAGTCACGCCAGCGCGCGTGTTTTTTGCCATGCAAGATACCCAGATCGACATCAAATCCCTCGACATGGACGCCCGCGGCGTCGGCCACCTCGCCAACGAGGATGGTTCGCCAGGCAAGGTGATTTTCGTCGAAGGCGCCTTGCCGGGCGAGCGCGTGAGCTTCCTGACGTTCAAGAAAAAGAAGAACTGGGAAGCGGCGCGCATGACCGCGCTGCACCACGCCTCCTCGCAGCGGGTCACGCCCAAGTGCCCCCACTTCGACTACTGCGGCGGCTGCTCCATGCAACACCTCGAGCCGGCCGCCCAGGTGGCGATCAAGCAGCGCGCCCTGGAAGACAACCTGTGGCACATCGGCAAGGTCAAGCCCGACACCGTGATGCGCCCCATGTACGGCCCCACCTGGGGCTACCGCTACCGCGCGCGCCTGTCGGTGCGCCACGTGGCCAAGAAGGGCACGGTGCTGGTGGGCTTCCACGAAAAGCGCTCCGCCTTCGTGGCCGACATCAGCGACTGCAAGATCCTGCCGCCGCACGTGGCCGCGATGCTCATGCCGCTGCGCGCGCTGATCGGCGCGCTGTCGATCTACGACCAGGTGCCGCAGATCGAAGTGGCCATCGGCGAGGAAACCACCGCGCTGGTGCTGCGCATCATGGCCCCGCTGTCGGGGCCCGATGAAGGCCTGCTCAAGGCCTTCGCCGACCAGTGGGCCATCCAGTGGTGGCTGCAGACCAAGGGGCCGGACACGGCCGCGCCGTTCTACCCGCTGGACCGCGAACTGTTCTACACGCTGCCCGAATTCGGCATCAAGATGCCGTTCAAGCCGGTCGACTTCACCCAGGTGAACCACCACATCAACCGGGTGCTGGTGGCCAAGGCGCTCGGCCTGCTCGAGGTCCAGCCTGGCGACCGCGTGGCCGACCTGTTCTGCGGGCTGGGCAACTTCACCTTGCCGCTGGCTACCCAGGGCAGGGAAGTGGTCGGCATCGAAGGCGCCGTCAGCCTGACCGAACGCGCCACCGCCAACGCCGCCGCCAACGGCCTTTCGGGCAAGACCAGCTTCTCGACCCGCAACCTGTTCGAAGTCAGCACCGAGGACCTGGTCGCCCTCGGCAAGTTCGACCGCATGCTGGTCGACCCGCCGCGCGACGGCGCCATGGCCTTGTCGCAAGCGCTGGCGGGCCTGCGCGCCAGCCGTCCTGAGTTGCTGCCCAAACGCATCGTGTACGTCTCGTGCAGTCCCTCGACCCTGGCGCGCGACGCCGGCATCCTGGTCCACGAGGCCGGCTACGTACTCAAGAAGGCCGGGGTGGTTAACATGTTCCCCCACACCTCGCACGTGGAATCGATGGCGGTGTTCGACCTGGCGGAAGCGGCGGCATAGGCAGGAATAAGCGTCGGCATCAGCGGCGGCGAAATACTGGGGACGAAAAAAAGCCGACCCGCGGGTCGGCTTCTGTCGCGCCGGGGTGGGGCGCTGGCGCTTACCTGCGGTCGCCGGCCAGGCCGAGCAGGCTCAGCAGGTTGACGAAGATGTTGTACAGGTTGAGGTAGATCGACAAGGTCGCGCTGATGTAGTTGGTCTCGCCGCCGTTGACAACGCGCTGCACGTCGTACAGCAGGAAGGCGGAGAAGATCGCCACCGCCACCGTCGAGATCACGATCTGGAACAGCGCCACCTGGAAGAACATGTTGGCGATGCTGGCCAGGATCAGCACGATCAGCCCGGAAAACGCCCACTTGCCGACCACCGAGAAGTCGCGCTTGGACACGGTCGCGATGCTGGCCATGACGACCATCACGGCCGCGGTGCCGCCGAATGCGGTCATGATCAGCGCCGCGCCGTTGGCGTAGTGCAGGGTGCGCATGAGCAGCGGCGTGAGCATCAGCCCCATGAAGAAGGTAAAGCCGAGCAGCACCGCGACGCCCACGCCGCTGTTCTTGTTCTTTTCGATCGCCCAGATGAAGCCGAAGGCGACGCCGAGGAAGAGCAGCATGCCGAACATGCTGTTGAAAATGGTCACCTGCAGCTGCACGCCGACCACGGCGCCCAGCACCGTGGGAATCATCGACAGCGCAAGCAGCCAATAGGTATTGCGCAGAACGCGATGGCGTACGGCCAGGCTTGAACTTGCCAAACCGACATTTTTCTGCAAACTAATGGACATGTTGCCTCCGAGGGGTGAGATATTGCACATCAAAAGAATAGCACGGTAGGCGAAAAGCGCGCAGAATTGCCTTGCGCCAGCCGTTATTTACCGGCGCCACTCTACCACCTGCGCCGCGACCCCTGCAATATGGGATAGGTGGGGTGTTCTATGGTAAAATCAAAGGTTGATTGAAGTCTTACACTCGACATTAAACCTTTCTTTTTATTGGAGTTTTTACAAATGGCAATCGAACGCACCCTGTCGATCATCAAACCAGACGCAGTAGCAAAAAACGTGATCGGCCAAATCTACAGCCGTTTCGAAGGCGCTGGCCTGAAAGTGGTCGCAGCCCGCATGATGCAGCTGTCGCGCGCTGAAGCCGAAGGCTTTTACGCCGTGCACGCGGCCCGTCCTTTCTTCAAGGACCTGGTCGACTTCATGATCTCCGGCCCGGTGATGGTGCAAGCCCTGGAAGGCGAAAGCGCGATTGCCAAGAACCGTGACCTGATGGGCGCGACCGATCCGAAGAAGGCAGAAAAAGGCACCATCCGCGCCGATTTCGCCGATTCGATCGACGCCAACGCCGTGCACGGCTCGGACGCGGCTGAAACCGCCGCTGTGGAAATCGCTTATTTCTTCCCAGCGCTGAACGTGTACTCGCGTTAATCACGCCGTCGTCAGCCGCCACCGGCTGACGGGCAGTACCACCGTCCGCCCGGCGCCTTGCGCGCCGCGGGCGGTCCAGCACAGAATCACAGAATCATAGAATCACAGAATTCCAGCAAGCACAGCCCCATTGAACACCGTTTTTTAAGAACCGAACATGACCACGCCCCTCACCAATCTGCTGGACTTCGATCCCGCGCAACTCGTCGCTTACTGCGCCGACTTGGGTGAGAAGCCGTTTCGCGCCAAGCAGCTGCAGCGCTGGATACACCAGTTCGGCGCCAGCGATTTCAACGCCATGTCCGACCTGGCCAAGTCGCTGCGCGACAAGCTGGCCACGCGCGCCGAGATCCGCGCGCCGGCCGTGATCAGCGACCACACCTCGACCGACGGCACGCGCAAGTGGCTGGTCGACGTGGGCAACGGCAACGCCGTCGAAACGGTGTTCATCCCGGAAGAAAACCGCGGCACCCTGTGCATCTCGACCCAGGCCGGCTGCGCCGTCAACTGCCGCTTCTGCTCGACCGGCAAGCAAGGCTTCAGCCGCAACCTGACGGTGGCCGAAATCATCGGCCAGCTGTGGATGGCCGAGTTCGAGCTGCGCCGCACCCATGGCATCGAGCCCGGCCCCAAGGGCGAGCGCCAGATCACCAACGTGGTCATGATGGGCATGGGCGAGCCCCTGCTCAATTTCGAGCCGACCGTCACCGCGCTCAAGCTCATGCTCGACGATAACGCCTACGGCCTGTCGCGCCGCCGCGTGACCCTGTCGACCTCGGGCGTGGTGCCCATGATGGACAAGCTGTCCCAGGAGTGCGCGGTGGCGCTGGCGGTGTCGCTGCACGCCTCCAACGACCCCCTGCGCGACGGCCTGGTGCCGCTCAACAAAAAATACCCGCTGCGCGAACTGATGGCCGCCTGCCGCCACTACCTCGCATTCGCGCCGCGCGACTTCATCACCTTCGAATACTGCATGCTCGACGGCGTCAACGACAGCGACGAGCACGCGCGCGAGCTGGTGGCGCTGGTGAACGACCCCCAGGTCGGGGTGTCGTGCAAGTTCAACCTGATCCCCTTCAATCCGTTTCCGGAGTCGGGCCTGCTGCGCTCGAAGAACCCGCGCATCAAGGCCTTCGCCCAGGTGCTGATGGACGCCGGCATCGTCACCACCATCCGCAAGACGCGCGGCGACGACATCGACGCCGCCTGCGGCCAGCTGGCCGGCGAGGTCCAGGACCGCACCGCCGTCAAGCAGCGCATGGAGAAGATGGCGGAGTACCAGAAGAAATTCGGCGCCGATTTCGGCCGCATCGTGGAGATTCCTTCTTGAACGCCGCGTTGCGCCGCATGATGGCGCTGTGCCTGGCCGGGGCCGCGCTGGCCGGCTGCGCGGGCGGCCACGGCGGGGCCGACGCCGCCTCCGACGGCGCCTCCCTGCAGGGCAGCACGCGCGAGCTGCGCACCGCGTCCGACCAGACCTCGGGCGAGAAGCGTTCCTCCATCCGCATGCAGTTGGCCATCGGCTACTACCAGCAGGGCAGCTACGCGGTCGCGCTCGACGAGATCAAGCAGGCCATCGCGGCCGACCCGGACTCGGCCGACGCCTACAGCGTGCGCGCCCTGATCTACACGGCCATGGACGAGATGGCGCTGGCCGAGGAAAACTACCAGCACGCGCTGCGCCTGGCGCCGGGCAATCCTGAGCTGAACAACAACTACGGCTCCTTCCTGTGCCAGGTGGGGCGCTACCAGCTGGGGCTGGCGCAGTTCGAGCAGGCCCTGAAGAACCCAAAATACACCTCGCCGGTCAAAGCCCTGGTGAACGCCGGCGCCTGCAGCATCAAGATGAAGAACCTCGACGCGGCCGAGCGCTACCTGCTCGAAGCCCAGCGTTACGACCCGGACCTGGGCGCGACCCAGGCCAATTTGGCAAGGCTATATTACGAGCGGCGCGATTATCCGCGCGCCGGATTTTTTATCAACCGCCTGACAACGCTGGCGAAACCGGAAACCTGGTCGGCCGAGGTGCTGTGGCTGGCCGCGCGCATCGAGCGCAAGCTCGGCGACACCGGCCAGGAAACGGCCATGGTGACGCAACTGCGCCGCCACCATCC
Source organism: Oxalobacteraceae bacterium UBA6018 (assembly GCA_002428015.1). Classification (GTDB taxonomy): domain Bacteria; phylum Pseudomonadota; class Gammaproteobacteria; order Burkholderiales; family Burkholderiaceae_D; genus Telluria_A. Next base: position 18,853 of record DIZW01000020.1, read on the forward strand.
CGCCTCGCCCGAGTTCGCAGCTTTCCAGCGCGGTGCATTTGATGAGTGATACAGGAACGACAATGACCTCAGAGTGGGCAGAACAGCCGGCCTCGGCCGACAAACACGGCGTGCCCGGGAAGGCCCTCGCGGCCCAGCG
>DIZW01000020.1:19136-19294 GCA_002428015.1 Oxalobacteraceae bacterium UBA6018
GGGAAGGCCCTCGCGGCCCAGCGTGAAGCCATGGGCTGGAGCGTGGAGCAGGTGGCCGATCAACTGAAAATGGCCGTGCGCCAGGTGGTCGCGCTGGAGGCGGGCGACTACGCGTCCTTGCCCGGCCCGGCCGTGGTGCGCGGCTTCGTGCGCGCCTA
>DIZW01000067.1 GCA_002428015.1 Oxalobacteraceae bacterium UBA6018
TGCCGGGCGACAGAGGGCGCGCGCTCTGGCTTCTCGGGGAAAATCCAAGAAAGGCGAGCCGCGCGGGCCCTCGGCATCAGGAGTTGTTCTGAAAACGAGCGTGTCGCGACGGCTGGGGGCTGGCCAGCCGTCCGCGAACGGGAAAACCGCTATTGTATATGCCCTGTTTGGCGCTGACGAATCCGTGTCCATGATTCCGGGCGGAATTGTCCGCAGCGCTTAGGCGACGGGGACGCGAGGGCAGCGGCATCGCCGGTTGCGGTGCAGTTTGATGACGCCATCTTTGCGCAGTCAGGATCGCCGCATGCGCGCCCGCTTCGCCCTCATACACGCTTCGCGTCGATTGCGCACGCTGATTGCGCAAAAACACTTTCGTCCCTGCTGTGAATTTATATGATTCAAAGCAAACGAAGTGTAATGACATCCGCCTATGCTGGAGCCTGTCCTGTGCCGGCTGGCGCCAATGGCGTGAGCTTTGCCTTCGATCAATTGTTTCGCTCCCGAGGAGACCGTTATGGCGTTTCGCTTACCTTGTTCGTTACTTGTCCTGGCCGTCAGCATGGCCCTTCCGCTGGCGGCCCAGGCCGCCCCGCGCTACAGCGTCAACGTGGTCGGTGTGGCCGGCAGCACGGCGGTCGATATCAACAATTATGGTCAGGTCATCGGCAACGTGCTCGACAGTAGCGGCAACCCGCACGCGTTCGTGTATTCGAGCGGCAGCCTGACCAACCTGGGCGGCTTCGGCGGCGGCATCACCAGCGCCTACGCCATCAACGACAGCGGCGTCATCGTCGGCTACGCGAACAACAGCGCCGGCTTCGATCGCGCGTTCCGGTATGCCGGCGGCAGCATGGCCGACCTCGGCACGCTGGGCGGAGACCGTAGCGCCGCCTACGGCATCAACGCGGCCGGGCGCATCGTGGGCGGCGCCTCCACCGGCACCGAGGGCGACGACGTGCTGTTTCACGCCTTCGTGTACTCGGGCGGGGTCATGACCTCGATCGGCACCTTGCCCAACGGCGACTCGAGCTCGGCCCACGCCATCAACAAGGCCGGTGTGATCACCGGCACCTCGGCCATCAGCACCGACGACCCGCCCGAGCATCCTTACCACGCCTTCATCGATCACGACGGCGTGTTCACCGACCTGGGCACCCTCGGCGGCCTGTACAGCTCGGGCGAGGCTATTAACGACAACGGCTGGGTGGCCGGGCAGGCCAGCACGGCGGTCGATTACGGCATCGGCCACTTCGTGCCGCACGGCTATGTGTACCACGACGGCGCCATGGTGGACCTGGCCAGCTTCGGCAATATGTTTTCAGCCAGTGACGCGCAAGACGTCAACAACTTGAACCAGGTGGTCGGCTGGGCCGAAAGCCTGACCGACGTGCGCGCCTTCCTGTTCCAGGCCGGCACCTTGACCGACCTGAACGCGCTGATCGATCCGGCCTCTGGCTGGACCCTGCAGGATGCGCACGCCATCAACGACAAACAGCAGATCGCCGCCACCGGCTGCCGGGCCGGCGAATGCTACGCGCTGCGCCTGGACCTGATCAGCGCGGTTCCCGAGCCGGGCACCTGGGCCCTGTTGCTGACCGGGCTTGCGCTACTGGGCTGGACCCGGCTTCGTCAAGCGAGGACGCAGCGCGCGCGTCACGGCTTGCAGGACGCCGTCGGATTGGCGTCCGGCCCGGCGGCGGTCTGCGGCACGAACGCCATGGTGCCGTCGGTGTTGTAATGCAGCTCCTCGACCGCCACTGAGCGCCGGAACTCGCCGCCGCCGGGCAGGGCCGCGTTGTGATAGAAGATGTAGGACTTGTTGTTGAAGTCGATGATGGCCTGGTGGATGGTCTTGACGCCGCTGTTGGCGTTCATCAGCACACCGCGATAAGTCCACGGGCCGGTCGCGCTGGGTCCGGTCATGTAGGCGATGTCTTCCGGGAAGTGGTGGGCGAAGGACAGGTAATAGGTGCCGTCATGCAGGTTCATATAGGGCGCCTCGGTGTACGAGTCGATCCCGCCGACGGTGACGATCGGGCCGTCGAGCTCGATCATATTGGCCTTGAGCTTGGCGTACTTGAGCACCGTGTTGCCCCAGTAGATGTAGGCCTGGCCGCTCGGGTCGACGAACACGGCCGGGTCGATGTCGTCCCAGGTGATGCTGGTCTGGGTCGTCATGTCGTTGGTGATCAGGGCCGAGCCGCGCGCGTCGACGAAGGGGCCGATCGGGCTGTCCGACACCGCCACGCCGATCGAGAAGCCGGGGATGGACTTGTGGTCCACCGGCGCGTAGAAATAGTATTTCCCGTTGCGCTTGACCACGTCGGCGGCCCAGGCGCTGCCCTTGGCCCAGGCGAAGGCGGTGGTATTGAGCGGCGAGCCGTGGTCGGTCCAGTTCTTCATGTCGCAGCTTGAGTACACGCGCCACTCGTTCATCACGTAGCCGTTGCCGCCGGCGGCCGCCTCGTCGTGGCCGGTGTACAGGTAGACCCTGCCATTGTCGACCATCGCGCTCGGATCCGCCGTGAAGATGTCGCTGACGATAGGCTTGCCCATGACCGGGGCAGGGGTCGCCACCACAGGCGTGACTGCGGCCACGGCGGCGCTGCCGCCGCTGGAGCCGCCGCCGCATCCGGCCAGGCCGGCCAGCGCCATCGACGCCATCGACGCGCATGCCAGGGTGAGTTCTTTCGTTGTAGTTGTTTTCATGAAGGTCTCCGCAAAGTACGCGGTTCGCTGCCGCGTTGAAGCTCGCTACGTTAATCGACATCGATTGCACGCACTAATCAAATTTGCCTGCGCGCCGATGTCAAATTCCGTATGTACCGCGCAAAAAAAAGCCGCCCACGAGGGGCGGCTGCAAAGGAGACTACTTTGAAAGCTTAGTCGTCGTCGTGCTCGTTGCCGGCGCTTTCGACGAACACCACGGTCGTGCGCGGCGGGATCATGAAGCTGCCGCTGGCGCTGTCGTAGGTGGCGGTCTTGGCCAGCATGTCGCTGGTGGACTGGCGCTGGATGCGATGCACGGCCAGCTTCAGGCCTTTCAGTTCGCCGATGGTCACGGAACGCGCGACCTTGTCGACGTTGAACAGCACCGTCACGCTCTTGTACTTCGCGCCCGGATAGTTATACGGACGCTTGCCGTCGATCGACATCGCCACCACGCCTGCGGCCTGCTGCGGACCGACGTTGTAGAACTTGAGGCGGTCGATCACGTCCTGGGCCGTGCGCAGGCGGAACAGCGTGCTGTCCTTGCGGATGGCCAGCAGGTCGGCGAAGGTGTCGCGCGCCGACACGATGGCCGCGTAGCCCGGCTTGATCAGCGGGTTCACCAGGATCGGCGAAATCATGTTCCAGCTGCCCTGGTTGCTGGCGGCCATAGGCAGACCCACGCCGAAGTTATTGCTCTGGTAGGTGAAGTCCAGCTTGTTGAACCAGTCGCCGGCGTTGTAGCTGTCGCGGTCCATCGACTTCGAGCGCAGCATGTCCTGGCCGGCGTGGATGAACGGCACACCCTGGGCGAACAGGGTGACGGCCGCGCCCAGGTTCTGCACGCGCACGCGCTCGGCCAGCGGCGTGTTGACCGGCAGCTTGTACGCGTTCAGGTCGAACAGGGTCTGGTTGTCGTGCGCCTCGATGTAGTTGATCGTCTCGCCCGGATTGGCAGCGAAGCCGCCAGGCTGGCCGAAGTAGTCGATCTGGCTGTTCTTGCGCACGGTGCCGAAGCGGTCCGTGAAGCTGTAGTCGCGCAGCGTGCCCGACAAGGCCACGCGCACCAGGTCGGACAGGCGCAGCAGGTCGTCCTTGGTCTGGGTGCTGAGCGCGTTCGGATCGGTGTAGGCGCCGTTGATGAAGCCCTGCTGGCTGATCAGCGAATTGCCGCTGTCGCAGCAGCCGCCGCCGTGCACAGCGTCGCGGATGCGGTCGTTGAACGAGCCGATGCCCGTGCCGAACATGTTGGCCTGGCGTGCCTGCACGAAGCGCGCATCGTTGGCCACGCTGCCGAAGTTCCAGGCTTCGCCGTACAGGTAGATGTCGCGGTGCGCGGCCTGGTTCACGGCGCTTTGCAGGCGCGTCATCACGGACAGCGGATGCATGCCCATGATGTCGAAGCGGAAGCTGTCGACCTTGAAACGGGTGGCCCAGCTCACGACCGAGTCGATCATCAGCTTGCCCATCATCGCGTTCTCGGCGGCGGTATCGGCGCAGCAGCTGTCGTTGAGGATGCCGCCGTTGGCGCTCAGGCGGTAGTAGTAGGTCGGCACGATCTTGTCGAGCACCGAGGTCGGACCTTGCTGCGAGCCGCTGGTGTGGTTGTAGACCACGTCCATGGTCACGCGCAGGCCTTGCTCATGCAGCGACTCGACCATCGCGCGGAACTCGCGCACGCGCGCCACGCCGTCGTTAGGCTTGGTGGTGTACGCGCCGTCCGGTGCGCTGTAGTGGACCGGGTCGTAGCCCCAGTTGAAGCAGTCGCTGTCGGCGGTCGCGGCCACCGCGGCCTGCTGGGCGCTGGAATTGGCCGGCGCGTCGGGGATGACCGGCGTGGTGCAGCCGGTTTCGTTGACGCTGGCCGTGTCGAAGCTAGGCAGCAGGTGGATATGGGTCATGCCGGCGCGCTGCAGGCTGCGCAGGTGGCGCATGCCGTTCGAGTCGGTATCGGTAAAGGCCAGGAACTTTCCGCGGTGGGCGGCTGGGACGGTGGCGTCGCTGGCGCTGAAGTCGCGCACGTGCAGCTCATAGAGCGCGATGTCGGTCGGCGCGTCGAGCTTGGGGATGCGCTGGTCGTCCCAGCCGTCCGGCTTGAGCGCGTCGCTGTCGAGGTTCGCGACGAAGCTGCGCTGCCCGTTGGCGTTCAGGCTGAGCGAATACGGATCGGTGACGGTGTTGCTGACCAGCGTATTGCCGGCCCAGCGCGAGAGCACGTTGACCTGGTAGGTGTAGTAGTCGTGGTTGGTCCAGGCGGCGTTCTGCGCCGTGTACTGCCACACGCCGCTGGCGCTGTCCATGGTCATCGGCACGCTGGTGCTGCTGGCGCTGTCCGCATCCGGGTAAAGGTTCAGCGCCACCGATTTGGCGGTCGGCGCCCACACGCGGAAGGTCGGCACGCCGGCGCGGTCGAAGCTCACGCCGAGCTTGGCGTCGTTGGCGGCGGCTGCGAACAGCGAGTCGAGCATGCCGCTCGTCTGCAGCGACGTGACCTGGACCAGGTTGCCGTCGGTGTCGAACTGGGCGATCGCGAACTGGCCGCTCACCTTGGCGCCGAGCGAGGCTACGTCGGCCGCGGACAGGGTCAGGGCGGTGCTGCCCGCCAGGTGCGGGTACTTCGCCTTCAGCTCGTCCGACAGCGCGCCGTCAATGCTCAGCGCCATGCTGGCGTCCGCGCCCGTCACGCCTTCAGGCGCCGAACCGAGGCCGCCGTTGGCTGCGTAATACAGCTTGAAGCTGCCAGTGGCCGGAGTGCCTGGCCAGACGATGGTGTTGGCCGACAGCCATTGGGCCGACGCCTGCGACAGGTTGCCGTAGCTGATGGGCGGCGCGCTGTTGTAGACCGTGCAATCGCCTTCGAGCATCCACACTTCCTGGCCCTTGGTGGCGATGTCGGCGTTAAAGTCCGCGTGCTGGTCGCTGCCGCAGTTCTTGGTGCCGCTACCGTCGGTGACGAGGAACCAGATCGCCGATTTGCTGGTGTTGAGCGGGACATCGACGTAACCGCCGAAGGCGTCGGTCTGGGTCATCATGAAGCGCCCCGTGATCCACGCATAGTTCACGTTCAGCGGACCATCCCAAGAGTACACGCCCCACTGGTTAGTATCGCGCGCGGCGCGATGGAAGTGAAAGCGCATCGAGCCGGCGGCCAGCGGCGCGGCGACCGAGGTCGTCATCGCCAGCAGCTTGGAACCCTGGGTGCTGGCGGCATCGGCGCTGGCGCCCCCGCCGCAGCCGGCCAGCAGCGCGGCGCTGGCGCCGGCGGCGACGATTAGTCGCGCGTATGAAGTAATACTACTCAGCAAAAGCATTTGCAACTCCTTGAGAAGGGAAAAGCCAACGCGCACCTCGTCCTTAGTGATGAGTTATTGCGATGCGGTTAGCTGGAGAGGAATGATCCTGATGTAATATTACTACACGTTTCCCCAAAATATGTACTGCGGCGAAAAAGTTTGTTCGCAAACAACGGCTGTTGGTAAAAAGGTTTGCCGCAACGTCAGGTCGGGCGCAGTGGGGGAGCGGGGCGGATGCGGCAACGCGCACTGCGGCGCGGGGCCGGAGGCGACATTCGGACACGAGCTGGTCAGTATTCGATTATTGTCGAATGAGTCAGCGGAAATGCGGTTGGAGGTGACATTCAGACACGGACTGATCAATGTTCAACTATTCGCCAGATGAGTTCGTGTCCA
>DIZW01000036.1:0-67366 GCA_002428015.1 Oxalobacteraceae bacterium UBA6018
CCCGATGACGGCGGCGTGGCCTACTCCCTGGAGCTGGTGACGATAGCCGGGGGCATCGAGGTCACGCACGCAGTGTGGGAGGGCGTCATCGAGGGCACGGCGCGCGAAATATTGGGGGAAGTTGAGCAGGAAGAAAACGGGAACGACGCGAGCGCCCGGCAAGACCTGGAGCGAATGCTCGTTGATCTGCTGGTTGAGAACGGGGGCAAGATGGCAGCCAGACAGGTCAAGGCTGAAGTGAGCGACGCCGGCTATTCATGGACGGCGGCGAACCGCGCCAAGGAAAGGGCGGGCATCGAGTCGGCCAAGGAGAAAGGAACGACGAAAGGCGGCTGGACGTGGTTTCTACCCAGCGCGTCTCCCTGAAGAAACCGAAGAAACCACACTTTTTTCTATGGTTCCTTCGGTTTCTTCGCGGTTTCTTCGGTCGCGCGCATCAGATCGCCTGTGGATCTTCTGGACGCTGACATAGTCGGGCGATGCCGGATTTCCGGTATCGGTAGGGCTGCAAATTCCTGTGGGGTCCCGTTCTTGGAAACGACACCCCCGCTCCAAGTCGCCGCCACTGTCCACTACCGAAATTCCGGAAGCCGCAGACGATGCGAGTGTGGGCGTCCACCGAGAGTGGTCCAGTTCGCCCAAGAAGGGTGAACGGAAGATTGGCGTGGCCCGTTGATAAAATTCGTAAGTTGCTTTCGACCTAAGTGAACACTGGCGAGAAAGTCACCTACGCTGCTCAGCTGCCTTGCCGAAGACTTTTGCAAATGTGGAATGCTTAGCTTGCTTCCAAGTCTCCGTTAAATCCGAATTGGCTTCTAGCGCAGCGTATATTTCCCGCACTTTCTCCTTATCCACCATCTGCGCAGTGAGCATTTTGGCCAGCAAGTCACAGCCGTGCCATACAGGCAATTCAAACTCCGCAGCGAGCAGGTGCATCCCAAGATCATCCGTGACCACGATGGCGGGCCGGATTTGGCCGAACGCCAAAACGTTACAGTCAACAGCAGAGGGAGGCGAGCGGCCTCCCGTCAAATACTTATCGATATCGCTCAGTACAGTTCCGTGAATAATGCTCTGAGCAATGTCCAAGCTCGCGCGCTCAGCCTTACTTAGCCTCATTTGCTGAGCAACGCGCTCGGCAGCGATCTCCGCGACGTCAAACCAAGGGTATTGGAATCGCAACGTTGGGTTGCGGCGAACTTCGTCCTCAACGTCTCGCAGAACCGTCAGAACATATTTCTTTTGTCCAAATTCGACGCCCAGCATGGGCTTAACGCGCTTAGCTAGTCGAAGGTAAGCGTTTGTGTCGAGCAAAACCAGTGTCAACTGGTGAGCTCAGCGTGCAGTGCGGATGCGTCTTGAATACTAATGTCCAGCACTTGGTGAAGATACCCCGCTCCTGTCTCTTTCTCACGCAGCATTTGCTCCATCGCCGTGAAGAAATGTGACTTGAAAGTTGCGTGCGCACAGGTCACGAATACGTCTGGCTCCGGGGGCAGATTGCGGAACAAAATTTGGCTAACCAAATCGCCCCGCTTCATGGTGCGGACCGCGTGTAGGCTCTGCTCAGTAGTCCGCAGTGGATCTAGTCCAAGCGCAACTGCGTAATTCCGAATCTGGCAATAGACGGTGAAGATCGAGATCTCGTTTTCTTCTGCATATCGAAGCAATACCGCGATCTCGCCTTGCTGCGTCGACTTCGCTGTTGCCTCTGCGTGAGCCCTACTGGCAATATCGCGCGGAAATAGGATTGCGCCAGCGAAGGCGTCCGCGAAATCCTCGCCCTCATCCTTGCCAGCTAATTCCGGTGTGTAGACGTGGGCTAGTTCGTGGCACATCCAGAATTTGAAATCCTCGATATAGGTGTCAAGGTTCAAATAAATAAACGTAACTTGGTCGGCCGGAAGAAGAATGTGCAAGGCATTCTCATGGCGATCTTTCCTGCCCCACATCACAGGCACGATGACAGCGTCGTTACGATCAAATTCTGTGATGATATCTTCGTAACGTAAAGAAGCAAACTTTCCAATGCTGAGCTTATCGCGCACCTCTCCAACCGCGCTCTGGAGCGCGTCGTATTCGGTCGACGGAGTAGAGATCACCGTACGAAGCGATTTTACGCGCGGGAGATAAGACACAAGAGGCCTGAGCATAACGCCCATAGCAACAGCCTTTTGTCGATGAATTTCCGTGGTTTTGGCGCCGCCCTTTTTCTTAAAGGCAACAATAGGCTGATCAGCGCGTGCCTCGACTAGGTCATTGAAAGCGAGCTTCAGAATAGAAGCCAACTTTAGAAGTTTGTCAGGTCGAGGGAAGTCAGAGCCGCTCATCCAGTTCGTGACTGCTTGCGGAGTCACCCCGACACTTTCTGCAAGCTCTTTCTGTGTCCAGCCGAGGACATCCAAAGAGGCCTTGACTTTCGAGCGTGATAGGGATCTTTGCATAGTCATGCAGTATATGCGCCCATACCTGAGAAATCAAGTTTAATCAAGTCTGCGGTGTGGGCGCTCACGCCACATGTTTGCCTCGCTAAATTCCTACATGTGACCTACACGAGCTTACAAAACAAAAAGCCCAGCTACGCGAGCTGGGCTAAGTGCTTGATTCTATTGGTGCCGACTGCCGGTTTCGAACTGGCCAATGCCAATGATGCAGATGGTCGAGCGCAAACGAGCCGGCCTGGCCTGCGCCGAGAGCGAAGGTAGGACGCTGGGGGCTATCAAAATACGGCCCATCGTTGCCAGTACGCTGCTCACGAGAGCGTTAGCCCGACTATTGACAGGGTTACCTCAACTTTACGCCAGGGCGTAACCCCGGTGTAACCCCGGCTCAAAAATGTAAGTGACCACTATCACTAAAAGCCTTGAATTTACTGGTGCGGCTGGCGGGGATCGAACCCACGACCCTTGGCTTCGGAGGCCAATACTCTATCCACTGAGCTACAGCCGCGCGGGGGGAATGTCGGAAGTGAGGCGAAGGATACAGTCTTTCGCCGCCTCCGTCCACGGAAAGTATCATCGTCCAGGCAATTTGCGTTCCAAAAGAAATCTGTTGCGACTATAATCGCGGGTTTGGCGAGTATTTGCAGAGTTTCATGCAAAGTCAGACCCTGGCAGCTTTTTTTAAAATTGCACTAAGGACATCATGAGCGACGCACACAACGAACACGAATCTGCAATCCGGACCCCCAAGCAGCTCGTCGCTGCCGTGGCCGGCTTCTTCCTGGTCACCGTCATCGGTATCATCTTGCTGGTGTCGTTCGTGACCACCAGCAAGCTCACCGGGGCCGGAACCGACAGCCAGAGCGCCGAAGCGGTGGCCGCGCGCATTGCGCCAGTGGCCAACGAAGGCTATACCCTCAAGGATGTCAACGCGCCGAAAGTGCTGCAGTCGGGCGAAGCCGTGTTCACCGCCGTCTGCTCGGCCTGCCACGCCACCGGCGCGGCCGGCGCACCGAAAGTGGGCGACGCCGGCGCCTGGGGCCCGCGCATCGCCCAGGGCTACGATACCCTGGTCAAGCACGCCCTCGAAGGCATCCGCGCCATGCCTGCCAAAGGCGGCAACCCGGATCTGGACGACGTCGAAGTCGCGCGCGCGGTCGTGTACATGGCCAACAAAGGCGGCGCCAAGTTCAAGGAACCCGCCGTACCAGCAGCTGCGGCTAGCGCCGCTGCATCGACGGCGGCACCGGCTGCGGCGCCAGCTGCAGCGGCCGCGGCGGCACCTTCGCCAGCACCTGCGGCGCCTCCAGCAGCCCCGGCCGCACCGGCCACGCTGGCCGCCGACGCCGGCAAGACCCTGTACTCGAGCACCTGCGTGGCCTGCCACGGCGGCGGCATCGCCGGCGCACCCAAGTTCGGCGACAAGGCCGCCTGGGCGCCCCGCGTCAAGCAAGGCAGCGCGGTGCTGTATGAGCACGCTCTCAAGGGCTTCCAGGGCAAGGCCGGCATGATGCCACCGAAAGGCGGCTCGTCCGCCTCCGACGACGAGGTCAAGGCCGCAGTCGACTATATGGCCGCGGCAGCGAAGTAACTCTCCCGTCTTGCGCTTTGCTCAACCGCCCTCGTGGGCGGTTTTTGTTTGCCCATTGTACATGTGGCCTTTGCCACCGTGGCCGCCAAAGGGTTGCCCATTGGCCATACAAGTTAGATTTTACGCACAGTTACCGTGATAATCCATGCAAATGTCATGATCTTCGCACAATTCAGCTTGTTGTTTCTCGGTCGAAATCGCCAAATTTTGCGTTTTTCCATGCGGAACTATATTGGTTCCGGTAAAGTTTAGCCCTTACGTTCCGCGTCTTTAACGAATTGGATATCATGACTACTTCACTTCTCAAACCGAAGGCCCTGATGGTCCCGTCACTGTTTGTCTGCGCGATCTTGTCCGCATGCGGTGGCGGTGGCGCCTCATCGCCATCCGACCTCGTTGCCGCAGGTACCGTAAGCCCGGTTTCGATGTCGCCCGCCACCAGCTCCAGCACGGCCCCTGTCGCTAGCTCCACCCCTGCGACGATGAGCCCTCCACCGCCTCAACCGGCGCCAGTAACTGCTTCGGCACCCGTTGCCGCCGCCGGTACACTCATCCCCGCAGCCAGCGCTGCGGAAACGACGCCCGCGCCGGCAAGTTCTATGGCACCGCCACCGATGATGGCCCCGAGTACGCTCAGCCGCACCGCCTTGACCGACATCAGGGCCGAAAATGCTGGACCGGATCAAACCCAGGTTCCCATCACATTCGGACAACCTTTTCCCGTTGGCGCGCTATTGCCGACCCAAACATTAGTCGGCCTATTGCCTGACGGGGGGACGATTCCGCTTCAAATGGATGTTAAAGCTACCCATCCGGACGGTTCGGTACGTCATGCCGTGATCTCTGCAGTATTGCCACATCTGACAGCTGGGCAGACCCAGTCGATCACTATCAGCAAAAGCATGGCTGCGGCAAAGAATACGTCCGTCGCAGCCGCCAGCCCACTCGCACTGCTCAATAGTGGATTTTCGACCGCGCTGAACATCACGGTTGATGGCCAGCTCTACAGCGCGTCTGCAGATGCCGCTTTGCGCAGCGGTACCTATACGACGTGGCTGCACGGCTCACTTGTGAACGAATACGTAATCGCGGTCCCGCTCAAAACGTCGGCTGGGGTGGAACATCCACACCTAACGGCGCGCTTTTCCATCCGTTGGTATCAAGGGCTCAGCAAGAAGGCAAGGGTCGAAGTGGTTGTCGAGAACGACAAGACATTTACTGCCGCGCCGCGGAACTTTACCTACGACGTCAACGTGCAAGTTGGCGGTCACACCGCATACACTCAGACTGGCCTCACGCACTATCATCATTCGCGCTGGCACAAGTTAATGTGGTGGGACGAAAGCGCGGCGCCATTGGTTAACTTGAAACACAACACTGCTTACTTGATTGCTACCAAGGCAGTGCCGAACTACGATCAGAGTGTTAAGATTGACCCTCAGGCACTTTCCGCGTATGTCACCCAGCTCAAAACAGGGATGGTTGGACCAATGAAAATTGGCCCGGTGGTGGAATACATGCCTACCTCCGGCGGACGACCCGACATTGGGCCATTGCCGAGCTGGTCGGTGGTATATATTCTGTCGATGGACCAGCGCGCGAAAGATATGATGCTGGCCGCAGGCGACGGTGCTGCGAGCTGGTCAATCCACTACCGCGACGAGAAAACCGGGCAAGCTGTGCGCTTGGATAACGATGTCAACCGTAAGATTTCCACCCATGGCAACCTAAATCATCTCGGCCCCCTGCCCGTGCCGCGCTGCGCCAACAATGACTGGAATCTGTGCAAGACGCCCTACTCGGCCGACGCGGCACACCAACCTTCTTTGGCCTACCTTCCATATCTGGTAACGGGTGACCAATACTATCTGGAAGAACTGCAATTTTGGGCCGCCTGGAACCCACTGGGAACCGATCCCGGTTACCATGGCTACGAGCTCGGCCTGGTCCGCTGGGACCAGGTACGCGGTCAGGCATGGTCCATGCGCACCCTGGGCCAGGTTGCGTACATCACCCCAGACAGCGACGCGATGAAAGCCTACTGGCAAACCCAGCTAAACAACAATCTGGATTACTACAACACCTCATTTGTCATCAATAATCCGAACAATCTGGGCGCTTACGACGGCTCTGGCGCAGCCTCCTTCGACAACGTACAGTCGGCCCCTTGGCAGGACGATTTCCTTACCTGGAGTTTCGGCTATCTGAGCGAGCTCGGCTTCACCAAGGCAACGCCGATTCTTGCCTGGAAGTCGAAATATCCTGTCGGTCGAATGACCGCGCCCGGATTCTGCTTTATCGAAGGCGCCGCATACTTCCTGAATATTCGCCCGGCTCCCGGACAACCCGTGTATAAAACGTTTGCCGATGTCTACACCAATATGTACAAGGACAACCTGAACCTGGTCGATGATGATGGCCACGTACTAAAGAATCCGCTCGGCCTCAAGTACATCGACCAGCCCTGCGGTAGCCAGGCGCAGGCCGACTGGCGCAGTGCGTCCGGCCCGTACACCTGGCAGCGCGGCCGGATGACTGGGTATTCGTCGTCGCCAACAGGTTTTCCTTCGAATATGCAGCCGGCGTTGGCGGTCGCCGCCGCCAGCGGTATCCCAAATGCGTCGCTTGCGTGGACGACCTTTATGAGTCGCTCGGTCAAGCCTGATTACAGTACGTCTCCGCAGTGGGCGATCGTACCGCGCTGATCTGCGCGCCCACTCACATGTAACCACATGGCCGACCGCCAGGTCAGCCATGTGGTTTTTGCTATTTAACGCGAAAGTGCAATATGCAGGATTTGATGCCCGGGGTGTTGTTTACAATGCGTTACCCGGACAATATTGGTTACGTGTGGGACACGATCGCCCGACTGCGCGACCTGGCCGCAGCGCTGCTGGCCCAACAGGCACGCTGCCTGGTTGCCTATCCCACCCTGACCGGCCAGCCGAGCTATCGGTTCCAGTTCGCCGAGCCCGTGGCGCTCGATGTCTACGATGCGTCGGCCGGCGCCAGCGTCCGGATTGCGCATTTCGTAAAGGAGCACAACATCAAGGTGGTCGTGTTCATGAGCGCGTTGCCCAATACCGTCAATCTCAGGCTGCTACGCGCGCTCGGAGTGCGCACCTTGAATACGGAAAACAACGGCTTCGATCATATCGGGCCCGATCGCGCCCCGGTCCAGCTGATCAAGTGGCTCATGCGCAGCGTGCTGGGCCGCCAGACCCACGATTTACATTTGGCAAACAGTGCCGCGCAACACCGCTTTCTTGCGTCGCATGCAAAGATACCGGCGCGTCGCCTGCGGCTGATGGAAGACGGGGTCGATTGCGTGCGCTTCATCCCCGGCGACCAGCGCGCGGCGCGTGCGGCGACCGGACTTCAACAGGACTGGACGTGGATCATTTGCGTGTCGCAGGCGCGGCCGGAAAAGCGGCTCGACGCCATTGTCCGGCTTGCCCAGCAGGTCATGCAGGCGCGCCCGGACATCCCGCTTGGTTTCGTGTATGTGGGCGACGGCGCGGCGGTGGCGCCGTGCAAGCAACTGGCCGCCACGTTGGGTATCGCCGACCGGTTTCACTTCGCGGGCCGCCAATCTGACCTTGTGCCTTATTATCGAGCCGCAGACTTCATGGTGCACGCTGCGGAAATGGAGAGCTTCGGACTGGCGATCGTGGAAGCGATGGCATGTGGACGTCCTGTGATCGCGTGCGCCGCGGCAGGGCCGCGTGAAACGATCCGTAATGGATCAACCGGCAAACTGGTCCCAGTCAATGACCTGGAGGGCTTGGCCGGCGCGGTGCTCGCATACCTGGATGCGCCCGCGCTCGTGGCCGAACACGGCGCCAATGCTCGTGCGCACGTGGTGGCGAGCTACAATCTGCAGCGCCAAGCTGATCAGCTGGCGAAGTACATCATCGACTTCCTTTAAACAACACTTTTGTCGTACTTACCAATATAATCACTAATATTGCTACATCTCAATAGCATTTAAATACACAAGGGGTAGGGAATGAATTTGATTAACTCTGTGATCGCGCGTGCCAAACGGGACTTCTTCCGTTGGCACTATTCGCGCGCATCCCACAGCGTTCTAAGGACAAAACCGGTTGCAAAGGGAACGCTACCGTTCATGCTGTTGTCGATGGTGCAGCCGCGTGATGTCGTTTCCTACTTGGTGGCGGTCAAGTCGTTCACGCACTTCTTGAACCCTGCACGTATTGTCGTGGTCTGTGACCCGGCAATGACAGCTGATGATTGTGCCACTCTCAGCAAGCACATTCCCCATCTCGAATTGCGCCGCGCGGACGAATTTACCGATCCGCGCATTCCACGTGGGGGCACTTGGGAGCGCCTATTCGCAATCGCCGGCTACGCGGCGGACAACTATGTAGTCCAACTCGACGCTGACACCGTCACGATTCAGCCGATTCCGGAAGTGCTCGCTGCGATCGAGGCTAGATGCGGCTTCGTGCTGGTCGAAAAGAGCTCGACCTGCATGTTGTCCCTTGAAGAAATTCGCAACATCACCGTGCCCAAGCTGCGGCCGAATCCGCACGTGCAAAGCATGTCTGAAGCGACGATGGCAACAGTCGGGCTACCGCCTGGAGCCCGCTACGTACGCGGCTGCTCCGGCTTTGCGGGGTTCCCGCCAACATTGACCATGCGTGAAGAGATGCTCGATTTTTCCAAGCGTATGTTCGACGAGCTGGGCGAACACTGGAAACGCTGGGGTACCGAACAGGTGACATCGAACTATCTGGTGGCGAACTCCCATGGCGCCGTCACCTTGCCCTTTCCTAAATTCGGTACCCCCAATCATGCCACCGCGGAAACCGCATTCTTTCACTTCATCGGTTCAATGCGATTCATCAACAGCCATTACGCCGCCACATCGGTCGAAGCAATCGGCCTGATCAATAGCCAGCAATCCACCGGCGCCTAATCACCCCTGCGTATCTGCATCCAATTGAACAAAGTACGCCATGGCTAATCTGCGCCGATCATTGATCATCAATTTTTTTTCATCGACCGGTTCAACGTTGATGAAATTCGTCGTCAGCGTTGTACTTGCACGTATCCTCTCCCCCGGAGAGATCGGCGTGTTCTCGATGACCGTCGTATTCGTCAATATTGCTCACATTTTCCGTGATTTCGGGGTCGGCAGTTACCTCCAGCGCGAACCGGAACTCACCACCGACAAGATGCGCTCGGCCATCGGCGTCGCCTACGCGTCGTCATGGATGATAGCTCTGGTTCTCTTCTGCGCGAGTGGGGCGATCGCACACTGGTTCAAGGAACCGCAAATGGTCCCGGTCATGCGGGTGTTGTCCATGGGCTTTGTGCTCATTCCATTCGGATCGATTACGAGCGCGCTACTCACGCGGGAATTTGCGGCGGAAAAGCAGGCGATCGTCAATATGGCCGGCACGACCAGTTATTGTGCTAGTTGCCTGATTCTGGGCTGGATGGGATTTGGCAGCATGAGCCTAGCTTGGGCGAATCTGATCAATATTTTGG
Source organism: Oxalobacteraceae bacterium UBA6018 (assembly GCA_002428015.1). Lineage (GTDB taxonomy): Bacteria > Pseudomonadota > Gammaproteobacteria > Burkholderiales > Burkholderiaceae_D > Telluria_A. Next base: position 9,550 of record DIZW01000036.1, read on the forward strand.
TCTGCGCGCTCGTGTATATTCCCCTGCGGCCGGCGGGTGTACCCTGGATGCCCGCATTCCGCCACTGGAAAAGCGTCGTGCATTTCGGCGTGGGCAGCATTATTTCAAACTGCGCCGTCGCGATCGAAAACGCCATACCCGACATTTTGCTGGGAAAGTTGGGCAGCGCCAGCATGGTCGGCCTGTTCAGCCGCGCCAACTCCACCGTCACAATTTTCACCCACGTTGCCGGTTCCACAGTCAGTTACGGCGCCGTGTCGTACCTCTCGAAGAGTCACCACAAAGGCGATTCACTCAGTCCAATCCTGGCGCGCGCGACCGCGTTACTGACCGGGATCGGATGGCCGGCGCTGGCGTTGACCGCGGTGCTTGGGCGAGACATCGTCCTGGCACTGTATGGCGACAAATGGTTAGATAGCGTCCCTGCGATCTTGCCATTAACCGCTGCCGCCGGCATCATCATGCTATTTCACTACACCCCGATGGCACTGACCGCCATTGGGCGCCCCTATCTGGGGGCGGTGCCAGTCTTCGTTACCATCCTGAGCCGAATTCTCATCGGCGTGGCGCTGTTTGACCATACGCTATCGATGTTCGCTTGGGCAATCTTGCTGGCAACCCTGTGCGCAGCCCCCGTGATGGCATACCAGCAGAATTACTACTTCGGTCTTTCTGCGGCCGGCAACATCCGAGTCATGGCGCCAAGCGCCTTCGCCAGCGCAGCCTGCGCGCTGGCCGCTTATCTGATGAACCATTTAATACCAGAGTCGCTGGGCGCGCTCACGCGCTTGTTGATGATGGCTGCCCCATTAGCGGCAGTGTGGTATCTGTCGCTGCGCGCGTCAAATCATGTGCTGGTAGACGAAATCCACCACGTTGTGGGGGGAATCTACGCCCGCTTCACGCGCCCAGCCTAGCCCAACCAGGATGGAATGGGCTGGCCAGCGCGCGGCGCCGCTAGCCGCCTACCAGATCGTTACGCGCTCCTGCGGCGGCAGGTACATGGCGTCGCCCGGCTTGACCCCGAAAGCCTCGTAGAACCCCGGCTGGTTCATCATGCTGCCGTTGGCGCGGAACCGGCCCGGCGCATGCGGGTCGGTCTTGATCTGCACGATCTGCTGGGCCTCGCGCATCGTCACCCGCCATACCCGTCCGAAGCCCATGAAAAAGCGCTGCGCTCCGGTGAAGCCGTCGATCACCGGAGCCGCCTGGCCGCCCAGCGACAGCTGGTAAGCCTTGTAGGCGATCGCCACGCCGGCGTTGTCGGCGATGTTCTCCCCCAGCGTCAGCGCGCCGTTGACATGGTAGCCGGGCAGCGGGCTGTAGCCGTCGTACTGCCTGGTCAGGCGCGCGGCCTTGGCGTCGAACTTGGCGCGGTCCTCCGGGGTCCACCAGTCGCGCAGGTTGCCCTCGCCGTCGAACTGGCTGCCCTTGTCGTCGAAGCCGTGGCTGATCTCGTGCCCGATCACCGCGCCGATGGCGCCGTAATTGACCGCGTCGTCGGCGCGCACGTCGAAGAATGGCGGCTGCAGGATCGAGGCCGGGAACACGATCTCGTTCATGGCCGCGTTGTAGTACGCATTGACGGTTTGCGGCGTCATGTGCCACTCGCCGCGCTCGACCGGTTTGCCGAGCTTGTTGATGTCGCGCGCGTAGGCAAAGGCGCGTGCGCGCATCACGTTGCCGGCCAGGTCGTCGCGCATGACCGACAGCGCCGCGTAGTCGCGCCACTTGTCGGGGTAGCCGATCTTGGCGTGAAAGCTGGCCAGCTTGGCCTGCGCCTGCTGCCGGGTCGCGGGGCTCATCCAGTCGAGCGTGTCGATGCTGGCCTTGTAGGCGGCCAGCAGGTTGGCCACCAGGGTCTGCATGCGCGCCTTGCGCTCGGGCGGGAAGTAGCGCGCCACGTACTGCTTGCCCAGCGCTTCGCCGAGCGCGCCTTCGACCACGGCCACGCCCCGCTTCCAGCGCGGCTGGTTCTGCGCCGCCCCGGTCAGGACGGTGCCGTAGAACGCGAAGTCGGCGTCGACGAAGCGGGCCGACAGGTAAGGCGCGTAGGCGCGCACCAGCTGCCACTCGAAATAGGCCTTCCACGCTTCCAGGCTGGTGGCGCCGAGCACGCGGTCGAAAGCGGCCAGGTAGCTCGGCTGGCTGACGATCACGTCATCGGTCTTGTTGGCCACGCCGGCCGCGGCCAGCGCGCGTCCCCAGTCGTAGGCGGGGGTAAGCGCGGCCAGCTGGCGCCGGTCGACCTTGTTGTAGCGCTTGACCGGGTCGCGGTTCTCGACTCGGGTCCACTGGGCCTCGGCCAGCGCCGTCTCGAGCGCGAGCACTTGCGCCGCCGCGCCGCCCGCGTCCGGCGCGCCCACCATGGCCAGCATGGTCTCGATGTGGGCCTGGTAGCGCGCGCGCACCGCGGCCAGCTTGGCGTCGCCCAGCTTGAGGTAGTAGTCGCGGTCCGGCAGGCCCAGGCCGGACTGGCCGATGTAGGCCGCGTAGCGGGTCGAGGCGCGGCTGTCCTGGGCCACGGAGAGCGCGTACGGCAGCGCCACGCCAAGCTGGGCCAGATGGGCGATCAGCGCCGGAATGGCCTTCTTATCGCGCAGCATGCGGATGCGCGCCAGCTCGCCCGTCAACGGCTTGTAGCCGCGCTCTTCCAGGCGCGCCTGGTCCATGAAGCTGGCGTACAGGTCGGCGATCTTGCGCGCCTCGCCGCCGGCGCCCGCGGCCGGGTCGGCCTGGTCCGCCTCGATCAGGGCGCGCAGCTGGGGCGTGGTCTCGTCGCGCAGCTGCATGAAGGTGCCCCAGCTCGCTTTGTCGGCCGGAATCTGGGCACTCTTGAGCCAGGCGCCGTTCAGGTAGGTGTAGAAATCGTCCTGGGGACGCACCGAGGCGTCGATGTCGCGCAGGTCGATCCCGGAAACGGGCGCGGGCTCGCCGGCGTGGACGCAGGCGGCGAGGCCCAAGGCGAGCGTGCTGAGTATGGCTTTTTTCACATCGGGTCCTTGGTAAGGATGGCGGCGGACTGGGCTTGTGGCCGGCAACAGGCAATTCTAGCGCCGGCGCCCGCGCCGCACCGGCGCACGCCCGTTTTTTTGCTTTGCGCGAGACCCGGCCGGCGCGCCGCAAGGTTTTGCCCGCGCCGGCACACCGTGCCGGGCGAGTTCGGGTTTATACTGGATTCGCACACTGCCGGCGCGCGGCGCCTGGCATATCAATCTTGTATCGGGTGATCTCATGGGTTCGACTCTCAAGCAGGCCGGGCTGGTCGCCGTCGGTGTCATCGCCGGCGTGGCCGTGTCGATGCAGTTCTCCGCGCTGGCGCAAAAATCGCTCGACCCGGGCATGCCGCTGGCCGAGCTGCACCAGCTGGCCGACGTCTACGGCCTGATCAAATCCGACTACGTCGAACCGGTCGAGGACAAGAAGCTCCTCACCGAAGCCATCTCGGGCATGGTCGCCTCGCTCGACCCGCACTCGGCCTACCTCGACCAGAAGGCCTACCGCGAGCTGCGCGAAGGCACCGAGGGCAAGTTCGTGGGGCTGGGCATCGAGATCGGCCAGAGCGAGGAAGGCTACATCCGCATCGTCGCGCCCATCGAGGACTCGCCGGCCTGGCGCGCCGGCATCAAGGCGGGCGACCTGATCACCCGCATCGACGGCGTGCCGGTGCAAGGTACCGGCATCGACGACGCGGTCAAGAAGATGCGCGGCGAGGTCCACACCAAGGTCACCCTGACGGTGGTGCGCAAGGACGAGCCGGCGCCGCTGGCGATGACGATCACGCGCGAGGAGATCATCCAGAAAAGCGTGAAGGGCAAGATCGTCGAACCGGGCTACGCCTGGCTGCGCATCTCGCAATTCCAGGAGCCGACCGTGGACGACATGGCGGCCAAGATCGTGGCCCTGTACAAGCAGGAGCCCCAGCTCAAGGGCCTGGTGCTGGACCTGCGCAACGATCCGGGCGGGCTGCTGCAAGGGGCGATCGGGGTGGCCGCGGCCTTCCTGCCCAAGGACGCCGAGATCGTCTCCACCAACGGCCAGCTGGCCGACTCCAAGGAGCGCTTCTACGGCCGCGCCGAGTTCTACGCGCTGCGCGGCGACAGCGACCCGCTGGCGCGTCTGCCGGCCGCGCTCAAGTCGCTGCCGATCGCGGTGCTGGTCAACACCGGCTCGGCCTCGGCCTCGGAGATCGTGGCCGGCGCGCTGCAGGACTACAAGCGCGGCGCCATCATGGGCAGCCAGACCTTCGGCAAGGGATCGGTGCAGACCATCCGTCCGCTGGCCAACGGCACCGCCGTCAAGCTGACCACCGCGCGCTACTACACGCCGACCGGGCGCTCGATCCAGGCCAAGGGCATCGTGCCGGACCTGGCGGTCGACGAATACGCCGACGGCGACGGCATCAACGGCCTGCGCATCCGCGAGGCCGACCTCGACAAGCACCTCGTCAACGACCGCGACCACGAGGACGTCAAGGCGCGCCGCGACGAGGCCGAGGACGAGCTGCGCATGGCCGCGCTCGAGCGCAAGCGCAAGCCGCTGGAATATGGCAGCGCCGACGACTTCCAGCTGCGCCAGGCCATTAATCACCTCAAGGGCGAGCCGATCCAGCTGTCCAAGGCGCGCACGACCCTGGCGCACCAGGACGCGCTACCCTGACTGCGCGCCGCCCGCGGCGCCGGTCGATGGCGCGATGGCGGGCGATGGGGCCGTCAGGCTGGCGGGGCTGTGTCAGGCCGGCGCTGGCGCGGCGCGCGGCGCCAGCGACCGCCCAAGGCGGCGTCCCAGCGCGATCCCTGGCAATTCGATCCAACGGTAGGTCAACGCGGACAGTGCCAGCGTGGCGGTCAGCGTCGCGGCCAGCATCATGAGCGCGAACTGCGGCTTGCCCGACGGTGGCGCCAGTGCCAGCACGGTCTGCTGGGCCAGGTAGAACACCAGCATGTGGAGCAGGTACACCGAGTACGAGACCTTGCCCATCCATTGCAGCGGTGGCAGATGCAGGAAGGCGAGCACCGCGCGCCCCACCACGCCCTCGCGGCCACGCCGTGCCGCGACGACCGCGTTGAGTACGACGATCCACAGCGTCAGCGATATCACCCGCGCCGAGAAGCTGTACACCAGCGCGATCGCGGCCACGGCCAGCAAGTCCAGCAGGGAGGCGTCGGCACCAAGGCGCGGGCTGTGCTTCCAGGCGTAATACGAGACGATGCCGATGATGAAAAAACCGGCCTGGCGCACCGCGAAGCCTTCGCCGCCGTAGTTCAGCGAGCGCAGCGCGCACAGCCCGAGCAGCACGGCGCACAGGGCCTTGCGGCGGCGCGTGGCCACCAGCGCGAACAGCAGCGGCGCGACCAGGTAGAACTGCCACTCCACCGAAATGCTCCAGGCCTGGCCGATGATGGCGTACTCACTGGCCGGCAAGAGCGCGTCGCTGATGGCGCCGTGCAGCATGGTGAGGTGGGCCAGCAGATGTTGCGGCAGCTGCCGGATCGCGTCGGCGTGCAGCGCGGCGTCGGCGCTGATCGCCTTGCCGGCAAACGGCGAGGCGTGGATCAGGTTCAGCTGCCATTGCAGGGTGAGCGCGGCCACCGCCAGCACGGCCAGGTACATCGGCGCCAGGCGGAACCAGCGCCCCACGATGAACTGGCGGTAGGAGAGGCTCTGGTTGTCGAGCAAGAAGAAGATCACGAAACCGGACAGGATGATGAACACGTCGACCGCCTGGCCAGGGTCGGCCAGCAGGGCGAACAGCCCGAAGTCGCCGGGACCATAGCCGACATGCTTGAAAGTGTGCCCGACGACGACCCACAAGGCCATCAGGCCGCGGATCGATTCGAGCGCTGGAATGCGGTTCATGGTGTCCTTCATTACTCATCAGCTTATGTTGGCGCAATGGTAACCGATCCGCCCGAAAACCGAGCCCACACTCTAGGAAAAGCGGGCCGTCCCTCGCGCCCGCGGCACCCGGGCCTGGGTGGCTTTGTGTAGAATCGACCGATCGCCCGCGCGCGCAGGCCGCCCGCCCCACCTTTTTGAAAGTTTGCTTATGAAACAAGTCGTTATCAGCGGCACCGGCCTGTACACCCCGCCGCACGCGATCTCGAACGAGGAGCTGGTGGCCGCCTTCCACGCCTACGCCGCCCAGTTCAACACCGCCCATGCGGACGCCATCGCGGCCGGCGCCGTGGCGCCGCTCGAAGCGTCCAGCGCAGCGTTTATCGAGAAAGCCTCCGGCATCCAGTCGCGCTACGTAATGGAGAAATCCGGCATCCTCGACCCGCAGCGGATGGCGCCGCGCATCGCCGAGCGCGCCGACGACGCGCTCTCGCTGCAGGCCGAGATGTGCGTGGCGGCCGCGCGCGACGCGCTGCGCCGGGCCGACCGCGTCCCGGCCGACATCGACATGGTGCTGGTCGCCTGCAGCAACCTGCAGCGCGCCTACCCGGCCATGGCGGTCGAGGTGCAGGACGCGCTCGGCATCGACGGCTACGGCTTCGATATGAACGTGGCCTGCTCCTCGGCCACCTTCGCCATCCAGACGGCGGCGGCGGCGGTGCAAAGCGGGCAGGCGCGCACGGTCCTGGTGCTCAACCCCGAGATCACCAGCGGCCACTTGAACTACCGCGACCGCGACAGCCATTTCATTTTCGGCGACGCCTGCACCGCGATGGTGGTCGAGGCGCGCGACACGGCCGTCGGCGCCCACCAGTTCGCCATCGTGGAGACGCGCCTGAAAACCCGCTTCTCGAACAACATCCGCAACAATTTCGGCTTCATGAACCGCTTCGACGAGGCCGGCGTGGGCCAGCCGGACAAGCTGTTCCGCCAGCAGGGCCGCAAGGTGTTCAAGGAAGTGTGCCCGATGGCCGCGGCGATGATAGGCGACACGGTGGCCCACGCCGGGCTCGCGCTCGGTCAGGTGGCGCGCTTCTGGCTGCACCAGGCCAACCTCGGCATGAATCTCCTGATCATGCGCACCCTGCTCGGGCGCGAAGCGGAGCCGGGCGAGGCGCCCGTGATCCTGGACCGCTACGCCAACACCTCGTCGGCCGGGTCCATCATCGCCTTCCACCTGCACCATGCCGACCTGGCGCCCGGGGCCTATGGGGTGATCTGCTCGTTCGGCGCCGGCTACTCGATCGGCTGCGTGGTGCTGCGCAAGCTGTAAGGACGGCGCGGCGGGCGCGCGTCCCACCCGCGCGCACGGTTGGGCGGGTTCGCTTGTCAGGGGGCGGGCTTTCCCGTAGGCTAGGGCTATGGTCGCCCGTCTACTGTTTTCCCTGCTGTTCTGCCTCGCCCTGCCCGCCCTGGCGCAGGTGCCCAAACTCGAGGTCAGCGTCAAGCGCGAGAGCGTGGACGGGGAGCATGAGTTCGAGGTGTCCGCCAGCGGCACCGTGCAGGCGAACCAGGCCGTGGTGTGGAAGATCCTGACCGCCTACGAGCGCATGCCCGAGTTCGTGCCCGACATGCAGAGCGCCAAGGTGTTGGCGCGCAACGGCAACCGCGTGCTGCTCGAGCAGTATGGCCAGGCCCACTTCCTGTTTTTCACGCGCCACATCCACCTGATCGTCAACGTGAGCGAGGAGCCGATGTCGAGGATCGATATCGTCCTGGTCGACGGCGACATGAAGGTCTACCACTGCCGCTGGGAGTTGAGCACCCTGCCCGACAACGGCGGCACCCGCATCGTGTACACCGGAACGATGGTGCCGCGCTTCTACGTGCCCGGCATCCTTGGTACCAACTTCGTGCGCGCCGACATCGAGCGCATGATGGCCGCCGTGCTGGCGCGCATCGACCAGCCGGGCTAATCAGGCCGGGTAGCTCTCGCGGTCGCGCAGTTCGGCGAACTGCTCGATGCTGCCGATCTTCACCACCACCGGATTCAGGCTCAGCTGGGGCGCCATGGCGCGCCAGGCGAACTGCCACTCGCGCTCGTGGGCCTCGGCCACGGTCTTGGTGAAGGCGGCGCCCAGGGCCGCGCGCGCGCCGTACTCGACGGCGCCGTCGATCCCGGCCCAGCTCGGCAAGGCGCGCTGCACGGCGCGGTGCAGGCGCTCGCCGAATTCCTCGGTGTTGTGGATGATCAGGCAGGCGTCGGCCGGGCCGAACTGGTCGAACAGCGCTTTATCCCAGGCTTGGGAAAACGACAGGGTCAGGCAGCGGTTGGCCGGCACCAGGCGGAACTGGCCGGCCGTCAGCGATTGTTCCAGTTCGGCCCGCGGCGCGTAGCGATACAGTGTCGGAGGGCGTTGATAGTCATGCATAAATAGCTCGGTAATGTCAGTCTGTTCTAGTAGGCGTCGGTCGACTTGCCGCGGAACGTGGGTTGATGGTGGCGAAAGCGCAGGCGCCGCGAGGCGATGAAGATTTCGCGCAGCAGGCACACGAAGCTGCCGATCAGGGAAACCATGGCCAGCACGAAGCCGCCCGCGATGTATTTGTCCAGCGGCAGGTTGGTGGTGTCGCCCAGGAACAGCATCGCGATGACCAGGCAGATCAGCAGGCCGCAGCTGGTCGACAGCGTGATCGCGTAGTTGATCAGGTGGGTGCGCTGGTACAGCACCTGCAGCTCGTCCATGTAGGCGTCGTTGTGGCCCACGTCGAGCCGGTCCTCGAGCACGCGGGTGCGGTCGATGATGCGCGCCAGGCGGTTGGTCAGCACCGTCAGCTTGGTGCCCACACCGGTGAGCAGGAACACCGGGGCGATCGCCAGCTGGATCATATGGCCGATATCGGTGATCTGGATATTCATGCAAGCGCGGACACAGGTTGTGGGAAAGTTGCCGCTAGTGTAGCAGCCCGGCCGCCTAATCGAAGCTACGCGCGCGTTTGAATTGCTCCGTGGCATTAACGAGGGCGGCCGAGATGCCCGCCTCCAGCGCGCCGTGGCCGGCGTCGGGGATCATTTTCAGCAGCGAGCCGGGCCAGGCCTGGTGCAGCCGGTAGGCCGACAGCGGCGGGCACACCATGTCGTAGCGGCCCTGCACGATCACGGCCGGCAGATGGGCCACGCGGCCGATGTCGCGCAGCAGCTGGCCGTCCTCGAAGAAGCCCAGGTTGGCCATGTAGTGCGACTCGAGCCGGCCCACGCCCAGGTCGAGCGTGTCGGAACTGATCTCGTCCGGCTGGGGCAGCAGGAACACGCGCCGGCCTTCGAAGCGGCTCCAGGCGCGCGCGGCCGGCCAGTAGGCGCCCGGGTCGTCCGACAGCATGCGCGCGGCGTAGGCGCGCAGCAGGTCGCCGCGCTCGGCGGGCGGGATCGGGGCCACGAATTCATCGTACAGCTCGGGATGGAACCACTGCATGCCGTGCAGGAACCAGTCGATCTCGGCCGCCGTGCACAGGAATATGCCGCGCAGCACGAAGCCGAGGCAACGGTCCGGATGGGCCTGGCCGTACGCCAGCGCCAGGGTCGAGCCCCACGAGCCGCCGAACACCAGCCATTGCTCGACGCCGAACTTGATGCGCAGCGTTTCGATGTCCGCCACCAGCAGCTGGGTGGTGTTGTTGCGCCACTCGCCCAGCGGGGTCGACTTGCCGGCGCCGCGCTGGTCGAACAGGATCACGCAGTAGTGGCGCGGATCGAAGAAGCGCCGGTGCTGGGGCGACAGGCCGGCGCCGGGGCCGCCGTGGAGGAACAGCACCGGAATGCCGTCGGGGTTGCCGACCTCCTCCCAGTAAATGGTGTGGATGGCGTCGACTTTGAGCATCCCCTGCCGGGTTGGCTGGATCGGCGGAAACAGGGATGACGGTGTCTCGGGCATGGCGAACCTTATCGTGGTCGTTTGCCTTGATTGTAGCGCACTAGAAGGCGGTATTGATGGCGTAGCGCACGCCGTAGCCGTCGTCCACGGCCAGCAGCAGCGGCCACTTGTCGAAGGTGGTGCAGGGATGCGAGATGCCGCAGCCGACCAGGTCGCCCACGGCCAGCGGGTGGGCCGGCGGCAGCTTCAGGTAGGCGTGCTGGTCGTTCATCTTGACGATCAGCGCGTCCGGCGGCAGCGCCTGCGGCATGCCCGGCCCGGGGCGGTGCCAGGCCAGGGCCAGCGGCAGCTCGACGTCGTAGGAGGCGTCGCGCTTGCCCATGCCGAGGATGGCCAGCTCCGGCTCGGGGCGCGACAGCACCACGCTCCACACCTCCAGCGCCGCGCGCAGGCCGCCCTGTTCCGGCACGCCCTCGCGCGCGTTCAACTCGCCGATCAGGCGCCGGTACAGGCCATGGTCGCAGGTCAGGTAGCAGCCGCTGCGCAGGATCGCCTGCACCGGGCGGGTGGTGGGGCCGATCCCGGCCAGGCCGCGCGCCACCAAATCGAAGTAGGACGACCCGCCGGCCGACAGCAAGATGGTGTCGGCGCCGAACAGGCCTTCGGCGTCGGCACGCCGCACCAGCTCGGCCAACTGGGCCAGGAAGGCGTCCACCGCCGCCAGGTCGGCGTCGCGGTCGGACGAGACCAGCAGGCCCTCGTAGCCCTCGAAGCCGGCCAGCTGCAAGCCCGGCGTGGCGGCGATGGTGCGCGCCAGCGCCAGCGCCTGGTCCATGCCGCGGCAGCCGGCGCGCTTGCCGGCGATGCCCAGTTCGACCAGCAGCGGCAGCGGCCGCGCCAGCGGGTGCGCCTCCAGCGCCTGCGCCAGGAGCGCCACGCCGGCCGCCGAATCGGCCAGCGCCACGCAGGAGAAATCCGGGTCGCCGTGCAGCAGCGCCAGCACGGCCTGGATGTCGGCGCGCGCCACCAGCTCATTGGCCAGCAGCACCCGGCGCACGCCGAAGCGGTGCGCGGTCTGGACCTGGGCGACGGTGGCCAGGGTCATGCCCCAGGCGCCGTTGGCGAGCTGGGCGCCGAACAGCTGCGGGCTCATGGTGGTCTTGCCGTGCGGCGCCAGCAGCGCGCCGTGGCGCGCGCAAAAGTCGCGCATCCAGTCCAGGTTGTGGCGCAGCGCCGAATCCTTGAGCACGGCCACCGGCAGCCCGGTGTCACCGCGCAGCACGTTCCAGCCCTGCACCGCGATGGCGCCCTGGCGCAGCGGCTCCGTGATCGGCAAGCCCTTGGTGCCGGGCTGGAGCAGCTGCTCGTCCAGGCTCGACAGGCTCAGGCCGCCCTTAGGAAGCGTAGACATGGAAGCCATCGAAATCGCCTTTTCCGATCGGCAGGCCGGCCTGGCGCAGGATCGCGTAGGCGGTGCTGACGTGGAAGAAAAAATTCGGCAGCGCATACTCGCACAGGAAGCGCCGCCCCGGCAGGGTGAACTCGGCCTGGCCGGCGCGCTCGCCGATGTTGCGCTCGGCCGCGCTGGCGAAGTCGGCCGGGCGCAGGCTGTCGAGAAAGGCCAGCGCGTCGTCGATGTGGGCGCGCAGCCCGGCGTAGGTCGGCACGCAGGGGCTGACGCGGCGCGCGCTGCCGGCCAGCGGCGCGCAGCAGCGCACCGCGAAGTTGGCGGCGATCTCGACCTGGGTGGCCAGGTCGCACATGGTCGGCGCCAGGCGCGCCGCCAGCAGGGTGGCCGCGTCGGGATGGGTGGCGGCCAGCGAGAGCAGGCCGCGCAGGTTCTGGAGGTAGCGGCGCAGCACCGGCACCGAGGTGTCGTACATGAAAGAATCCAAGGGCATTTCCTCGTTCGAGTTGGGTGATTGCTTAATCGTCGGCCAGCAACTGGCGCAGGCGCTGCTGACGGTGGATGAGAAAATCGCGCGTGACCGCGTCATGCTCGCTATCCTCGTAGGCGATGTCACTGACGCCGCCGTCGTCGGCTGGCGCACGGCGGGAACCGAAAACGGGTAGGCGGAGAAGTCGGTGCGGGCGTCGTCGCGCAGGGCGACATGGCGCAGGTAGGGCTTGGCGGCGAGAGACAAGGGCGCTCCTTCACGATGCGTTAGCCGGAAAAAAAGCACTGCCCGAGGACAGTGCTTTTTTTCGCTGCCGCCGCGCGCGCGTTGCGCGCGGCCACGGCGATCAGGACATGTGCTGGCCGCCGTTGATGGCGATGTTGGCGCCGGTGACGAAGGCCGCCTCGTCCGACGACAGGTAAGCCACCAGGCCAGCGACTTCTTCCGGCTTGCCCAGGCGCGCCATCGGAATTTGCGGAATGATCTTGGTGTCGAGCACTTCCTTCGGAATTTCCATGACCATCTTGGTGCCGATGTAGCCTGGCGAGATGGTGTTGACGGTCACGCCCTTGCGCGCCACTTCCAGCGCCAGCGCCTTGGTGAAGCCGTGCATGCCGGCCTTGGCCGCCGAGTAGTTGGTCTGGCCGAAGGCGCCCTTCTGGCCGTTCACCGACGAGATGTTGATGATACGGCCCCAGCCGCGCTCCACCATGCCGTCGCACACCGGCTTGGTCATGTTGAACACGGAGTCGAGGTTGGTGGCCATGACGGCGTCCCAGTTCGGCTTGTCCATCTTCTTGAAGGTCATGTCGCGCGTGATGCCGGCGTTGTTGACCAGCACGTCGACCGGGCCGACTTCGGCCACGATCTTGGCCACGCAGGCCTGGGCCGAGTCGTAGTCCGCCACGTCGCACTCGTAGGCCTTGAAGTCGTAGCCCTGTTCCTTGGTCGCCGCCAGCCAGCCGTCGACCTTCTTGTTACCTGGCGAATAGGTCGTGACGACCTTGTAGCCCAGCGCGGCCAGCTTGAAGCACACCGCTTCGCCCAGACCGCCCATACCGCCCGTTACCAATGCTACTCGTGCCATATTTAATACTCCTATTGTTCTGCCGTTCTGTGATGTGATGAATGGGCCGGATCAGTCGCGCTCGACCGCCAGCGCCACGCCCATGCCGCCGCCGATGCACAGGCTGGCCAGGCCGCGCTTGGCGTCGCGGCGGACCATCTCGTGCAGCAGGGTGACCAGCACGCGGGCGCCCGAGGCGCCGATCGGGTGGCCCAGCGCGATGGCGCCGCCGTTGACGTTGATCTTGCTGGTGTCCCAGCCCATTTCCTTGTTGACCGCGAGGGCCTGGGCCGCGAAGGCTTCGTTAATTTCCATCAGGTCCAGGTCCTGGTGGGTCCAGCCGGCCTTCTTGAGGCACAGCTGGGCGGCGCGGACCGGGCCCATGCCCATCACGCTCGGGTCCAGGCCGGCCGAGGCGTAGGCCTTGATACGGGCCAGCGGCTTCAAGCCCAGTTCCTTGGCCTTGGAGGCGGACATCATGATCACGGCGGCGGCGCCGTCGTTGATGCCGGAGGCGTTGCCGGCGGTGACGCTGCCTTCCTTGTTGAAGGCCGGACGCAGGCTGGCCAGCACTTCGAGCGTGCTGCCGTGTTTCGGATACTCGTCGGTGTCGAACACCACCGTGCTCTTCTTGGTCACGATTTCCAGCGGGATGATCTCATCCTTGAACTTGCCGGCCTTCTGGGCCGCCTCGGCCTTGAGCTGCGACTGCAGCGCGAACTCGTCCTGGGCCGCGCGCGAGATGTCGAACTTCTTGGCGACGTTCTCGGCGGTGACGCCCATGTGGTACTGGTTGAAGGCGTCCCACAGGCCGTCGACGATCATGGTGTCGGTCAGCTTGGCATCGCCCATGCGAAAGCCATCGCGCGAGCCGGGCAGCACGTGCGGCGAGGCGCTCATGTTTTCCTGGCCGCCGGCGATGATGACGTCGGCGTCGCCGCACTTGATGGCCTGGGCCGCCAGGTGGGTGGCCTTCAGGCCGCTGCCGCACACCTTGCCGACGGTGAAGGCCGGCACGGTGACGGGCAGGCCGGACTTGATGACGGCCTGGCGCGCAGGGTTCTGGCCGGCGCCGGCGGTGAGCACCTGGCCGAGAATGACTTCGTCGACGGCAGCCGGGTCGAGGCCGATCTGGGCCAACAAGTTCTTGATGACGTGGGCGCCAAGTTCGGCGGCGGGGATTTTCGCGAGCGCGCCCCCAAATTTTCCGACTGCGGTACGGCCTGCGGCCACGATGACGACGTCTTCCATGTAAATCTCCGATGTTCTGGCTGAGCCAGAGTGGGTTTGCAAATGAATGGCCCGCTCAGGATTGTTGTCCTGGGCAATGGACCATCGTTCCAGGGACGGGGGCAAGGTCCGCGCGCGCGCCGGAGGGCTGCGCGGACGGGCTTGCCCATCCATGATGGGGTGGGTGCGGGACCAGGGTGAGCCAGTCGGCCGCGACTGTGCCTAGCCATTGCCGGGTGGCGACGGTGGCACTGGCAAACAGGGTGCGCAAGGCGTCGACCTGGGATTCGGCCGCGCACACGCCGGCGTCCATGACCGCGCTGACGCTGCGCGCACAGAACGCCGCTTGGGAATCAAGCAACTCGCCCGCTGCGCGCGCGAATTGTCCGGAGTGGGAGAACATGGCTTCCTTTGCAGTAATCATTACTCAGCAAATCGCATGACAAAGGCGCCCATCTTAGTTCCAATCCTCCATTAAGCTTTGATCAAGATCAATCTTATCAGTTAATCCCACGATTACAACTTGCGAACGATCAAAAAATATTAAAAAAACAACAGATCGGCTAGCTAAGCAAGGTGATGCCGTCCAGGGTGCGCGCGCACTGCTCGCGAATCACCGCCACGAAATCGCCCACGTAGGCCTTGCCCGCCAGCGCCGGCGGCACCGAGACGAACAGGTCGCTCCACAGGCCGTTCGGCCCCACCGGCCGCGACAGCACGTAATCGTAGTCGACGTAGTTCTTGATGGCCCAGTTGGGCAGGGCCGCCAGGCCGCGCCGGCTGGCCACGAGCTGCAGGATTGCCACGGTCAGCTCGGCGCTGCGGCGCTCGAAGGCGACCCCGGCCGGCGCCAGGACCTCGCGGATCAGGTCGATGCGCTGCTCCGGCACCGGGTAGGTGATCAGGGTCTCGCCGTCGAAATCGGCCGCCTCCAGGCGGCGCTTGGCGGCCAGGCGGTGCTTTTGCGCCATCACCACCAGGATCTCGAAACGGAACAGCGGGAACACCTTGTAGCGCGGCCCGCATGCCGAACCGATCACCAGGTCGGCCTCGCCCTTCTTGAGCAGCTCCACGGGATCGCTGTGAAAGCCCGACACCAGGTCGATCTCGACCTCGGGCCAGCGCTGGCGGAACGCGTCCATCACCGGCATGAGCCAGTCGAAGCAGGTATGGCACTCGAGCGCCACGCGCAGCTGGCCGCGGTCGCCCTGCGACAGGCGGGTGATGTCGCGCTCGGCCTGCTCCACTCCGGGCAGCACGCTGTCGGCCAGCGCCAGCAGGCGGCTGCCGACGGCGGTGAAGGCGATCGGCAGCGACTTGCGCTCGAACAGCGGGCCGCCGTAGCGGTCCTCCATCAGGCGGATCTGATGCGACAGCGCCGACTGGGTCAGGTTCAGCAGCTGGGCCGCGCGCACCAGGCTGCCGGCCGAGCGCAAGGCGGTCAGGGTGCGCAGGTGGCGCAGTTCAAGCATGCGGGCTCCGCCGGTGATGATGAATTTTATTCATGCTATTACAGAAAAAGTATCGTTTTGATTATACGCCGGTTTGCCGCACACTTTACCCGTTGACGATGACTCCATGATGACTTATGAAAACCATTCACACCCACACCCTAGGCTTTCCCCGTATCGGCGCACGCCGCGAACTGAAAACGGCCCTCGAATCGTACTGGCGCGGCGAGAGCGACGCCGCCGCGCTGGCACAGTCCGCGCGCGCGCTGCGCCAGCGCCACTGGGCGTTGCAGGCCGGCGCCGGCCTGGACTTCGTGACCGTGGGCGACTTCGCCCTGTACGACCAGGTCGCCAACCACATCCAGCTGTTCGGCTGCGAGCCGGCGCGCTTCGGCTTCGACGCCGCCAGCGACGCGCTCACGCGCTACTTCGCCATGGCGCGCGGCGACGGCCACGAGCGCTGCTGCGGCGCCAACCACGACGCCAGGGCGCTCGACATGACCAAGTGGTTCGATACCAACTACCACTACCTGGTGCCCGAATTCGACACCGCCACCGGCTTCGCCCTGCACCCGGCCCCCCTGCTGGCCGAGGTGGCCGAGGCCCAGGCGCTGGGGCACGCGGTCAAGGTCGCGCTGATCGGACCGCTGACCTTCCTGTGGCTGGGCCGCGAGCGCGGCGTGGACCGCCTCGACCTGCTCGAGCGCCTGCTGCCGGCCTACCGCGCGCTGCTGGCCCAGCTCAAGGACGCCGGGGTGGCCTGGGTCCAGCTGGACGAGCCCATCCTCGGGCTGGACCTGGCGCCGGCCTGGCGCAACGCCTTCGAGCCCACCTACTGGAAACTGGCCCAGTCCGGCGCCCGGCTGATGCTGGCGACCTATTTCTCGCCGCTGGAGGAGAACCTCAGCCTGGCCTGCCGCCTGCCGGTGGCCGGCCTGCACGTGGACGGGGTGCGCGCGCCGCACGAGCTCACCAGCGTGTGCGACTGGCTGGCGCTGCCGAAGGTGCTGTCGGTCGGGATCGTGGACGGGCGCAACGTCTGGCGCACCGACCTGGACGCCGCGCTGGCCGTGCTGGACCCGCTGCTGGCGCGGCGCGGCCAGTTGTGGCTGGCGCCGTCGTGCTCGCTGCTGCACGTGCCGTTCAGCCTGGCCGGCGAGGACGCGCTCGCCCCGGCGCTGCGCGCCAGCCTGGCCTTCGCCGGCGAGAAGCTGGAGGAGCTGGGCACACTCAAGGCGGCCCTGTGCGACGGCATCGACGCCCCCGCCGTCGCAGCCTCCCTGGCCACGGCGCGTGCGGCGCTGGCCGCGCGCCGCGCCAGCGCCCAGGTGCACGACCCGGAGGTGGCCGCCGCCGTGGCCGCCGTGCCCGCCGGCGCCGACCGGCGCGCTTCGCCGTTCGCCGTGCGCAAGGCGCGCCAGCAGGAGCGCTTCGCCCTGCCGTCCTACCCGACCACCACCATCGGCTCGTTCCCGCAGACGGCGGCGATCCGCGCCGCGCGCGCCCGCTTCAAGAGCGGCGCGCTCGACGCCCAGGCCTACGCCAGCGCCATGCACAGCGAAATCGCCCACGCCGTGGCCTGCCAGGAGGAGCTGGGCCTGGACGTGCTGGTCCACGGCGAGGCCGAGCGCAACGACATGGTCGAGTACTTCGGCGAGCAGCTGGCCGGCTTCGCCTTCACCGGCCACGGCTGGGTGCAGTCCTACGGCTCGCGCTGCGTCAAGCCGCCCATCATCTTCGGCGACGTGGCGCGCCGCGCCCCCATGACGGTGGGCTGGACCGTGCACGCCCAGGGCCTGTCGGCCAAGCCGGTCAAGGGCATGCTGACCGGGCCCATCACGCTGCTGCAATGGTCGTTCGTGCGCACCGACCAGCCGCGCGCGGACACTGCGCTGCAGCTGGCGCTGGCCATGCGCGCCGAGGTGGCGGACCTGCAGGCGGCCGGGATCGGCATCATCCAGATCGACGAGCCGGCCCTGCGCGAAGGCCTGCCGCTGCGGCGCGCCCAATGGAAGGCCTATCTCGACTGGGCCACGCGCGCGTTCCGGGTCACGGCCGGTGCGGCCGCGGACGCGACCCAGATCCACACCCACATGTGCTACGCCGAGTTCAACGACATCCTGCCGGCCATCGCCGCGCTCGACGCCGACGTGATCACCATCGAGACCAGCCGCTCCGACATGGCGCTGCTGGACGGCTTCGGCGCGTTCGCCTACCCGAACGGGATCGGCCCGGGCGTGTACGACATCCACTCGCCGCGCGTGCCCAGCAGCGCCGACATCGAACGCCTGCTGCGCAAAGCCGCCCAGGTGATTCCGCCCGAGCACCTGTGGGTCAATCCCGACTGTGGCCTGAAGACGCGCGCCTGGCCGGAGACGCGCGCGGCGCTGGCCAACATGGTGGCGGCGGCGCGGGCCATGCGCGCCTAGGCGCCGAGTGCGCGCCCGCCGGCGCGGCGGGCGCGCAAGGTGCGTGATGCGCGGGCGCCGGCGCCACGGGGCGTGTGAGGTGCTGGTGACGCGCACGAGCCAAAGGTGCGAGAGGTGCTGGTGACGCGCACAAGCCAAAGGTGCGAGAGGTGCTGGTGACGCGCACAAGCCGAAACGCGGTATCGCGCCACGCGCGAGGTAAGCGAGCGGCCGCCGGCGCCACGGCGCGTGACGCGCTGGTGACGCGCACAAGCCGCCGACGCGGCGGCATCGCGCGACGCGCGCGGGGAGCGCGCTGCCCGTGTCATGCACCCAAGGCGCAGGGGACGCGCGCGGATCGGCGGCGCTTGCGCCCATGTCGATTTCACACGCCGCGGCGGCACGCAGGCGGGCGCCGCCGGGCCGGCCCCGTCCCCCAATGAAGTTGCCTCGCGGAACATGCGGCGCAACTCTCCCCATGCGGCAATTTTCACAGTAGAATGCACGAGCCTGCGCTACGTTGGGCCATCCCAGCCCACCTCTCACGACCCGTTATGCTCAAAAGCCCGTCTCTCCTGCCCATCGAAATCAAGATCTCGACGGTTGTCGCCATCTCCACGATCCTGCATTCCGCGGACGCGCTGGCTATCGACGCGGCCCTCAAGCAGATGACCGGCGGCGTGTCGGACTTCTTCGAGGACGAATTTGCCGTCATCGACGTGAGCGCGATCGCCGGCACGGTGCCGCACATCGAATGGGACCGGCTGGTCACCCTGCTCAAGAAATACCGTCTGAACGCGGTGGCCGTGCGCGGCGCGCCGGCCGCCATGGCCGAGCAGATCCGCGCCCACGGCCTGTCGATCGACGACGGCAGCAGCGGCGCCAAGGCGCGTACGGAAGCGGCGGTGGCGCCCGCGCCGGCCCCGGTTCCCGCGCCGCCGCCCGCCCCCGTGGCCGCTACCGCCATGGTCGCGCCGGGCACCATGATCATCGACCAGCCGGTGCGCGCCGGCCAGCGCGTGTATGCGCGCGGCTGCGACCTGATCGTCACGGCCGTGGTCAACAACGGCGCCGAGATCATCGCCGACGGCAGCATCCACGTGTACTCCTCGCTGCACGGGCGCGCGCTGGCCGGCGCCTCGGGCAACGCCGACGCGCGCATCTTCGCGCTGGCGATGCAGCCCGAACTGGTCTCCATCGCCGGCGTGTACCGCACCTTCGACGACGGCTTTCCGCCCGCGCTGGCGCGCCAGCCGGCCCAGATCCGCCTGGTCGGAGACCGCATCGACATCCTCGCGCTCAGCCCGGCCTCGCGCGCCTAAACCTGATACCAGATACGAAAAAAGGACTCTTCTGTGGCAAGAATTATTGTTGTTACGTCCGGCAAAGGTGGTGTCGGCAAGACTACCTCCAGCGCCAGCTTCTCCACCGGCCTGGCCTCGCGCGGCCACAAGACCGCCGTGCTCGACTTCGACGTGGGCCTGCGTAACCTCGACCTGATCATGGGTTGCGAGCGGCGCGTGGTGTACGACCTGATCAACGTGATCAACGGCGAGGCCACCCTGAACCAGGCCCTCATCAAGGACAAGCACTGCGAGAACCTGTTCATCCTGCCGGCCTCGCAGACGCGCGACAAGGATGCGCTGTCGGAACTGGGCGTCGAGCGCGTGCTCAACGACCTGGTCAACATGGGCTTCGAATACATCGTCTGCGATTCGCCGGCCGGCATCGAGCACGGCGCGCTGATGGCGCTCACCTTCGCCGACGAAGCGATCATCGTGACCAACCCGGAAGTGTCCTCGGTGCGCGACTCGGACCGCATCCTCGGCATCATCCAGGCCAAGTCGCGGCGCGCCCAGACCGGCGCCGAACCGGTCAAGGAGCACCTCCTGATCACGCGCTACTCGCCCAAGCGGGTCGAGAACGACGAGATGCTGTCCTACCAGGACGTGCAGGAGATCCTGCGCATTCCGCTGATCGGCATCATCCCCGAGTCGGAGTCGGTACTGCACGCCTCCAACCAGGGCAACCCGGCGATCCACTTCAAGGGCACCGACGTGGCCGAAGCCTACGAGGACGTGGTGTCGCGCTTCCTCGGCCAGGACATCCCGCTGCGGTTCACCAATTACGAGAAACCCGGTCTGCTGCAGCGTATCTTTGGGGTAAAGTGACATGGCCTTGCTTGACTTCCTATTTGCCTCCAAGCCGAAAAGTGCGTCGGCGGCCAAGGAGCGCCTGCAAATCATCATCGCCCGCGAGCGCACCAACCGTTCCGGCCCCGATTTCCTGCCGGCCCTGCACCGCGAGCTGATCGAGGTGATCTCGAAGTACACCAAGGTCAACGCCGACGACATCAAGATCTCGCTGGACCGCCAGGGCAACCTGGAAGTGCTCGACGTCAACGTCGTCCTGCCCGACGCCTGAACCCCGCCGCGCCCGCTCCCCGCGGGCGCGCCAGCCTCCCCTTCGCGCATGCCGGCCGCCCTCCGCGGCAAGCATTCGTTTCAGAAATAATTTCCCCATAGATTCGAAACACATTGATCCGGGCGTTTTTCGGGTGTACCGTGTACTCATGGGCGTGCGCGTCCAGGTCAACATCTGTTACATGAGGCAAACTTTTACAGGCAATACGCTGTCAGTTTGTAAAAGTCTGTTATATTTGCGGTAACTATCCCTAGGGAATACGTAGGAATGGTCCTACTGCCGATGGGCGCAACCTGCTAACATCATGAGAATCGCCGTTCTAGACAGTGACCACAACCAGGCAGTCCTGATTTGTCAGGTGCTCACCGCTGCCGGGCACAGCTGTCAATCCTTCAGCAACGCCAAGGAAATGCTGGCGCAGTTGCGCAAAGACAACATCGACATGCTCGTGCTCGACTGGCAGGTGGCCGACCTGCCCGGCGTCGAGGTATTGCGCCGCGCCAAGGAAAAGCTGCCATCTGCCGCCCCCATCATGTTCCTCACCAACAGTTCGGCCGAGGACGACATCGTGGCCGGCATCGGCGCCGGCGCCGACGACTACCTGATCAAGCCGCTGCGCCGCGGCGAGCTGGTCGCGCGGGTGCAGGCGCTGCTGCGGCGCGCCTACCCGACCCAGCATGGCGCCGAGCAACTGCAGTTCGGCCCCTACGTGTTCGAGACCCGCCCCGGCCGGCTGCTGCGCGACGGCGCCGTGATCGACGTGACGCACAAGGAATTCTACCTCGCGCTGTTGTTTTTCCGCAATATCGGACGGCCCCTGTCGCGCGCCTACATCCACGAATCGGTGTGGATCCGCGAGACCGCCGTTCCCTCGCGCACCATGGACACCCACGTCTCGCGGGTGCGCAACAAACTGCAGCTGAAGCCCGAGAACGGGTTCCGGCTGGTGCCGGTGTACAGCTACGGCTACCGGCTCGAAAAGCTCGGCGCCTGAGTCCGGCGCAGGGCAGCGTCTCGGTCACGCCCGCACGACACGCCTCGCGCGCCGCCCATTGCCGCAGTGCAGCAACTCTTTCCCACTCCCGGCGCCCGGCTTGACACATCAAGGTATAATGGCGGAACACCCCGTTTGCCCGCGCGCGCCCTGCACATGCAACTCCTAGCTGTCGGCCTGAACCACACCACCGCCCCGGTCGCGCTGCGCGAGCAGCTCGCGCTCGCGCCGGAGCAGTTGGGTCAGGCCGTGCGCGCCGCGCGCAACTGGTTCGCCCGCCTGGACGACCGCGGCAGCGACGAGGCGGCCATCCTCTCGACCTGCAACCGCACCGAGATGTACGCCGCCAGCCACGTGCCCAATCCGCTCGACGCCAGCGCCCACTTCCTGGCCGACTACCACCGGCTCGACTTCAACGAGCTGCGCCAGCACCTGTACATGCTGCCCCAGGACGCGGCCGTGCGCCACGCGTTCCGGGTCGCCTCGGGGCTGGACTCGATGGTGCTGGGCGAGCCGCAGATCCTCGGCCAGCTCAAGGACGCGGTGCGCCACGCCGACGAAGCGGGCGGCCTGGGCACCTACCTGCACCAGCTGTTCCAGCGCAGCTTCTCGGTGGCCAAGGAGGTGCGCAGCACCACCGAGATCGGCGCGCACAGCGTGTCGATGGCCGCCGCCGCCGTGCGCCTGTCGCAGCGCATCTTCGACAAGCTGGGCGACCAGAACGTGCTGTTCATCGGCGCCGGCGAAATGATCGAACTGTGCGCCACCCACTTCGCCGCCCAGAGCCCGCGCTCGCTCACCATCGCCAACCGCACCATGGAGCGCGGCGAGGCCCTGGCCCAGCGTTTCGGCGGCACCGCGATCCGCCTGGCCGCCCTGCCCGAGCAGCTGGCCCGGTTCGACATCGTCGTCTCCTGCACCGCCTCCTCGCTGCCCCTGATCGGCCTGGGCCTGGTCGAGCGCGCCGTCAAGACGCGCCGCCACAAGCCGATGTTCATGGTCGACCTGGCGGTGCCGCGCGATATCGAGGCCGAGATCGCCCGCCTGGACGACGTGTTCCTGTACACCGTGGACGACCTGGGCCAGGTGGTCCAGAGCGGCCTCGAAAGCCGCCAGGCCGCGGTGGCCCAGGCCGAGGCCATCATCGAGATGCGCGTGCAGTCCTTCATGCACTGGGTCGACGACCGCGCCATGGTCCCCGTGATCCAGGACCTGCAGGAAAACAGCGAAGCCATGCGCGTGCTCGAACTCGAACGCGCGCGCCGCATGCTGGCCCGCGGCGACGACGTCGAGGCCGTGCTCGAGGCGCTGTCCAAGGGCCTCACCGCCAAGTTCCTGCACGGCCCCCAGCAGGCGCTGCACCGGGCCCAGGGCGACGAGCGCGCCCGCCTCGCCAGCCTGCTGCCGCAGCTGTTCCGCGGCCGCCGTTAGCGTCCCGCGCGACCGTTTTCGCGTTGGCGCGCGCCACCCCGGCGCCCGCATCCCCTCAACACCCGTCTCACCTTTTGTCGAACGATCCCTATGAAACCATCGATGCTGGCCAAGCTGGACCAACTTGCCAACCGACTTGTCGAACTTGACGAACTGCTCATGCACGAAGGCGCCACCGCCAACATGGACAGCTACCGCAAGCTCACCCGCGAGCACGCCGAGATCGGCCCGCTGGTGGCCCTGTACAAGGACTACCAGCGGGCCCAGAACGACATCGCCGAGGCCCAGGAGATGCTGGGCGACCCGGACATGAAGCAGTTCGCGCAGGAGGAGATCGAGGCTGGCAAGGCGCGCGTGGCCGCGCTCGAGGCCGACCTGCAGAAGATGCTGCTGCCCAAGGACGTCAACGACGAGCGCAACATCTTCCTCGAGATCCGCGCCGGCACCGGCGGCGACGAGTCGGCCCTGTTCGCCGGCGACCTGCTGCGCATGTACACCCGCTTCGCCGAGCGCAACCGCTGGCAGGTCGAGATGGTGTCCGAGTCGCCCTCCGACCTGGGCGGCTACCGCGAAGTGATCGTGCGCCTGGTCGGCAACGGCGCCTACTCCAAGCTCAAGTTCGAGTCGGGCGGGCACCGCGTGCAGCGCGTGCCCGCCACCGAGACCCAAGGGCGCATCCACACCTCGGCCTGCACGGTGGCGGTGATGCCCGAGGCGGACGAAGTCGAAGACGTCAACATCAACCCGGCCGACCTGCGCATCGACACCTTCCGCGCCTCCGGCGCCGGCGGGCAGCACATCAACAAGACCGATTCGGCCGTGCGCCTGACCCACCTGCCCACCGGGATCGTGGTCGAATGCCAGGACGACCGCAGCCAGCACAAGAACAAGGCCCAGGCCCTCAAGGTGCTGGCCGCGCGCATCAAGGACGTGCAGCTGCGCGAACAGCAGTCCAAGGAAGCGGCCACCCGCAAGAGCTTGATCGGCTCGGGCGACCGCAGCGAGCGCATCCGCACCTACAACTTCCCGCAAGGGCGCATGACCGACCACCGCATCAACCTGACCCTGTACAAGCTCGATTTCATCATGGATGGCGACCTGGCCGAACTGACCAACGCGCTCGCCGCCGAGCACCAGGCCGAACTGCTGGCCGCGCTGGGCGACTGAGATTTAAGCGCGCGATAAGCCGACCGGGTTACACTGGCGGCGCCCCCACCGCCCCCCGAACCGCCTAGGAAATGAAGATGCCACGACAACGCGCCCTCCTGCTCGCCATCGGCCTGACCTGCTTCGCCCTCGTCGGCGCCGCGCTCTATCTCCAGCACGCGATGAACCTGCTGCCCTGCCCCCTGTGCGTGATCCAGCGCTACGCCTACCTGGCCACCGGCGTGTTCTGCCTGATCGGCGCCGCCTCGGCCGGCCCTGGCCGCCTGTGGAATGGCCTGGCGCTGGTGTCCGCCCTGGTCGGCCTGGGCTACGTCGGCAAGCACCTGTGGGTCCTGGCCCACCCCGGCCTGTCGTGCGGGATCGACCCGATGGAGACCATGCTCAACAAGATCCCCAGCGCCACCATGCTGCCCTGGCTGTTCCGCGCCGACGGCCTGTGCGAAGACGCCCGCGACACCCTGCTCGGGCTCTCGGTTCCGCAATGGTCCGGGCTCTGGTTCGTGCTGCTCAGCGTGGCGCTGGGCGCCCTGCTGCTGCGCCGGCGCCGATGAACATCGCCGCAGGCGCCAGCGTGGGCGCGCTGCAGGCCGCGCTGCCGCTCGCGCCGCTCGAAAACCGCATCCTCCTGTGCCACGCGCTTGGCCTGACCCGGGTCGGCCTGATCACCCAGTCCGAGCGCCTCCTCACCGAAGCCGAGGCGCACGTCCTGGCGCGGCTGGTCGCGCGCCGGCTGGCCGGCGAACCGATCGCCTACATCGTCGGCAAGCGCGAATTCTTCGGGCTTGATTTTTGCGTCAGCGACGCCGTCCTCATTCCCCGTCCCGACACCGAACTGCTGGTCGAACTCGCGCTGGAAAAGCTGGCCCCCGGCGCCCGCGTGCTCGACCTGGGCACCGGCAGCGGCGCCATCGCCGTCGCGCTCGCGCACACCCGGCCCGACGCCGACGTCAGCGCCCTCGACGTCAGCGCCGCCGCGCTCGACGTCGCGCGCGCCAACGCCGCCGCCCACGGCGCCAAGGTCCGCTTCCTGCGCAGCGACTGGTACGGCGCGGTGCAAGGCGAGCGCTTCGACCTCATCGTCTCCAATCCCCCCTACATCGCCGCCGGCGACGTCCACCTGCTGCAGGGCGACCTACGCTTCGAGCCTGTAGGCGCCCTGACCGACCACGCCGACGGCCTCACGGCCCTGCGCGCCATCGTCGGCGGCGCCGGCGCCCACCTCGTCCCCGGCAGCTGGCTGCTGCTCGAGCACGGCTACGACCAGGCCGCCCAGGTGCGCGACCTGCTGCGCGCCGCCGGCTACGTCGACGTCCAAAGCTGGCGCGACCTGGGCGGCATCGAACGCGTCAGCGGCGCCCGCCTGCCGGCCTAAGCCACCAACAACACCGCCATATCAGGCGACAAGAAATGCGACGGGGTCGGAGGCGACATCCGGACACGGGCTCGGCTGTATTGCTGACCAATAGATGAGCTTGTGTCCAGATGTCGCCTCCGACCCCGAGGTTGACTGCCGACGCGCCCAGCGACAAAGTTTGACGTAAAAGCGACGAGGGTCGGAGGCGACATTCGGACACGGGCTCGGCTGTATTTCCGTTTAATAGCTGACCTTGTGTCCGGATGTCGCCTCCGACCCCGCACCCTTTTTCCGCCTGCCGCACTCGCCGGTTTGTTGCCGCTTGCTAGAATGACGTTCCCCGATCGGAGTCGTCATGCGTAATCTGCTTGTCCTTTGCATTGTTCTGCTCGCGCTGCCGGCGGCGCAGGGGGCGGATGTGGCTGAACAGCAGGCCAGCGCCTTGTTCGACAGCCACTGGCAGTGGCGCCTCGCCCACCAGCCCGAATTCGCGACCTCCATCGGCGATCATCGCTTCGATGCGGCGCTGTCCGATACCTCGCTTCAGGCCAGCCGCGCGGCGGCGGCGCACCATGCCGAGATGCTCGCGCAGGCGCGCGCCCTCGATCGCGAGCAACTGGGCGCGCCCGCGCAGTTGTCGCTGCAGTTGTTCATCCACGACGAGGAGCAGGCGCTCCAGGCGGCCGCCTTTTACCCGTACACGGTGCAGCCGCTCACCGCCTACGCGGGCATCCACGTCACGCTGCCGCAGATGGTGGCGGAGATGCCGTTCGCGACCGAAACCGATTACCGCAATTACGTGGCGCGCCTGGCAGCCCTGCCCCAGTACGTGAACGGCTTGATCGCGCAGCTGCGCGCGGCGGCCAGCAGCGGCTGGACGACACCGAAAACGGTCATGGCCCCGGTGCCGGCCATGTTGCGGCAGTTGCGCGAGAGCGCGATCGACGGGCCGCTCGGCCAGCCGTTCCGCCAGATCCCTGCCAGCATCGACAAGCCGGTGCGCGAGGAGCTGCGCGCGGCCGGCATGAGCGCGCTGCGCACCCAGGCCCTGCCGGCCCTGCAGACGCTGGAGGACTTCGTGCGCACCGAATACCTGAGCGCCGCGCGCGACTCGATCGCGGCCAGCGCGCTGCCGGGCGGCCAGGCCTACTACGCCTTCCTGGTCGCCGCCAACACGGGAACGGACATGTCGCCGGCGGCGGTGCATGCCTTGGGCCTGCAGGAGGTGGAACGCCTGAAGGGGGAGATGAGCGCCGCCGTCGCGCGCACCGGCTTTTCCGGCTCGTTCGCGCAATTCGCGGTGTTCGCCAATTCCGATCCGCGCCTGTTTGCCAGCAGCCCGGAGGCGCTGCTCGATCGCTACCGGCGCCTTGTGGCGCGCGGCGCGGCGGGCTTGCCGAAGCTGTTCGCGACCGTGCCGGCGCATGCGCTGACGGTGAAGGCGGCGCCGGCCCTGGGCGCGGAAGAGCGCGGCGCGGCCTGGTACGACGCCGGCAGCGCCCAGCGCCCGGCGGCGTTTGTGGTGAACACCTCACGGCTGAACACGCGCCCCTTGTGGGAGACCGAGGCCCTGGCGCTGCACGAGGGCGTGCCGGGCCATCATCTACAGGTCTGGCTGGCGCGCAGCAATAGCGCGCTGCCGGCGTTCCGGCGCAACGCGTGGTACGTCGGTTACGGCGAGGGCTGGGGCCTGTATGCGGAGTCGCTGGGAGCGGAGCTGGGCTTCTATCGCGACGCCTTCTCGGCCTTCGGGCAGCTCAATTCGGCGCTGTTTCGCGCGGCGCGGCTGGTGGTCGACACCGGGATCCATGCGATGGGATGGAGCCGCCAGCAGGGTCTCGATTACCTGAACGCGAATACCGCCAATTCGCCGGCGGACAACGCGATCGAAATCGATCGCTACATCGCGTGGCCGGGGCAGGCGCTCGGCTATACGGTCGGCGCGCTGAAGATCCGCGCCTTGCGCGACAAGGCCCAGGCGGCGCTGGGCGAGAAGTTCGATGTGCGGGCCTTCCATGGCGCCATCCTGGACCAGGGCCCGCTGCCGCTCGATGTGCTGGAACAGCAGGTCGATCTGTGGCTCGAAAAAGAGCGGAGCAAGGCCGTTGCGACGCCGCCGTCGGCGCCTGCTTCCGGGTCGGCGTCCGCGTTGGTTCCGGCCGCCGCGCATGGCGGGGCATCCGCGCCGGCGCTGCAGGCGCCTCCCCCGCCGGAGCACTGACGCGCGGCGCCCCCGAAACCGGCCATGGCGCGGGTGCGCGCCGGGAGGATAATGACCGTCGCCGCAAGCGGATTGAACTTTTCGCGCTTCACATGACCTTATCGTTGATCGTGAGGCCGCCGCGCACAGAATCAGCGCGAGCATGATATTGTCGTTTATGCACACGTGGCAGCAAAATACCGGCGCGCAGACCGCATTGCGCGGGGCTGGCGCGGCCGTCCCCATGCGCGATCGGCCCGCGTCAGGCGGGTTCGCCAAATTTCGGTTAATCTCGCTGCAATTACTAATTTGGCAGTGCTAGAAAGGATACACCGTGTCGAACCAATTGACCCGCCGGCTGGCGTTGCTGGACGATGATGAGCACCGCGCGCTGCTGGCCCAGGGCTTGCGTGGGATCGAGCGCGAAACCTTGCGCGTCGACCGCCAGGGCCATCTGGCCCGCACCCCGCACCCGGAGGCGCTGGGCGCGGCGCTGACCCATCCGCAGATCACCACCGATTACGCCGAGGCGCTGCTGGAATTCATCACGCCGGCCGAGCACGACATCGCCTTGACGCTGCATAAGCTCGATGCGATCCACCGCTTCGCCTACGCCAAGCTGGGCGACGAAATGCTGTGGAGCGAGTCGATGCCGTGCGAGCTGCCGCCCGAGGAAGAGATCGAGATCGCGTGGTACGGCAAGTCGAACATCGGCATGCTCAAGCACGTGTACCGGCGTGGCCTGGCGCTACGCTACGGCAAGGCCATGCAATGCATCGCTGGCATCCACTACAACTATTCGCTGTCGGAGAAGCTATGGCAGTTGCTGCTCTCGAGCGAAGGCATCGCCGAGGAGCGCCGCCGCGGCATCCGCGATTTCCAGAGCGAGAGCTATATCGCGCTGATCCGCAACTTCCGCCGTTACAGCTGGCTGCTGATGTACCTGTTCGGCGCATCGCCGGCACTGTCGACGAGCTTCCTGCGCGGGCGTGCCCACCAGCTCGAGCGGCTATCCGACGACACCTTGTACCTGCCCTACGCGACCAGCCTGCGCATGAGCGACCTGGGCTACCAGAACGACGCGCAGTCCGGCCTGACGCCGCACGAGAACTCGCTCGAGAGCTATGTGACGACCTTGATGGACGCCGTCAACCGCCCGTACCAGCCGTACGAGGCGCTGGGCACCAAGCGCGATGGCGAGTGGATCCAGCTGTCGACCAACGTGCTGCAGATCGAGAACGAATACTATTCGACCATCCGCCCCAAGCGCGTGATCCGCACCGGCGAGCGCCCGGTGCAGGCGCTGTGCCGGCGCGGCGTGCAGTACATCGAGGTGCGCTGCCTGGATGTCGATCCTTTCGAGCCGGTCGGGATCAGCCTGGAGACCGGGCGCTTCATGGATGCCTTCCTGCTGTTTTGCGCGCTCGACGACAGCCCGCTGATCAATGAGATCGACAGCCAGATCCACGCGCGCAATTTCTCGCGCACGGTCAAGGAGGGGCGCCGCCCTGGCCTGACGCTCACACGCAACGGCGCCGAGGTCCCGCTGGCGCTGTGGGCCGAGGAACTGATCGAGCGCATCCGCCCGGTCGCCGCGCTGCTCGACGAGCAGCACAACGACGGCGGCGTGCACGCGGCCTCGCTGGCGCAGCAGCTGGCCAAGGTCGCCAACCCGGCCCTGACGCCGTCGGCCCGGGTGCTCGAGGAAGTGCGCGCCCTCGGTTCGAGCGCGGCGTTCGGCCTGCGCCAGAGCGAGCTGCATGCGGCCTACTTCCGCGAAAGCGCCCTGATGCCGGCCGAGGAAGCGATGTTCGCCGAGATGGCGGCAGCTTCGCTGGCGGAGCAGGCGATCATCGAGCAGACCCAGACCGGCAGCTTCGACGCTTTCGTGGCGGCCTATAACAACAGTACCCTCTGCTGCGAGTGAGCATACTGCGATTGACCAGCCGATTGGGCCGCCAATGCTGACCTTTTATAACGAACATCACGCCCAGCATCGCGGCCGCCACGAGATGTTCCGCGGCGAGCAGGTGCCGTGCTTCGAGACGCCGGACCGGGCCGACCTGGTGCTGGCTGAGTGCGAGCGGCGCGGGCTGGGGCAGATCGTCACGCCGCACGGGGTGTCGCTGGTGTCGCTTGAGCGCATTCACACGCCGCGCTACCTGCACTTCCTGCGCAACGCGTGGAGCGAATGGATCGCGCTGGACCCGGCCAACGCGGACAAGGACGCGTTCCCGTCGGCGTGGCCGATCCGCGGCATGCGCGCCGACATCGAGCCGGATAACTTCAACGCGCGCATGGGCCTGTACTCGATGGACACCGGCACACCGCTCACGGCCGGGACCTGGATCGCGGCCAAGACCGGGGCCGATTGCGCCGTCAACGCGGCGCACGCGCTGCGCCTGGGCGAGCGCGGCACCTTCGCGCTGACCCGTCCTCCCGGACACCACGCGGGCGCGGATTTTTTCGGCGGCTACTGCTTCCTCAACAATGCGGCGCTGGCGGCCCAGCATCTGCTCGACGACGGCGCGCGCCGGGTCGCCATCCTCGACATCGACTACCACCACGGCAACGGGACCCAGAGCATTTTCTACCGGCGCGACGATGTGCTGTGCGTGTCGATCCATGCCGATCCGCGCAGCGACTATCCGTTCTACCTGGGCCACGCGGACGAAACCGGCGAGGGCGCGGGAGCCGGCTGCAATATGAACCTGCCGCTGGCGCAGGGGACCAGCCCGGCGCAGTGGTTCGCCGCGCTGGAGACGGCCTGCATCAAGCTGGCCAGCTACGGGGCCGACGCGCTGGTGGTGTCGCTGGGCGTGGACACCTACGCTGGCGATCCCCTGTCGCGCTTCGCGCTGCAGGGCGGCGACTTCCTGCGTATCGGCGAGCGCATCGGCCACACCGGCCTGCCGGCCGTGTTCGTACTCGAGGGCGGCAACGCGGTGGCAGAGATCGGCATCAACGTGGTGAACGTGCTGGAAGGGTTCGAAACGGCGGCGTGAGCATGCGGCGCTCCGGGCGTGCGCGGGAAGATGGCAGCGCGCGCGTCGTCGGTACCCCCTCGCGGGGATCAAGCCATCGCGACTTCAGCGAAAGGAACAAGATGTCTCGTTTTCAACTTGCGCAGCTTAACGTCGGCGTGACCCTGGGGCCGATGGATTCGCCCGTGATGGCTGAGTTCGTCGCAAATCTCGACCCCATCAATGCCCTGGCCGACGCGGCGCCCGGGTTCGTGTGGCGCCTGCAGACCGAGGACGGCAATGCCACGTCAATCAGCCCGCTTGGCGACAACATGATCGTCAATCTGTCGGTATGGGACGACCTGGCGTCGCTGAATCGTTATGTCTACAAAAGCGCCCACGTGGACATCGTCAAGCGGCGCAAGGAGCGGTTCGCGCGCATGGAGGAAAGCTATGTGGCGCTGTGGTGGGTCGCGCGCGGACACCGGCCCAGCGTGGACGAAGCGCTCGAGCGCCTGGCGCACCTGCGCACCCACGGGCCAAGCGAACATGCGTTCAGCTTTCGCCAGCCCTACCCCGCCCCCGACACGCCGGCCGCCAGCGCGCCTGGCTGGCTGGGTGACGCCTGTCCGGCGGAGTGAATGACGTATCGAACCGCGGCCCGCCGGCCGGGCCAGCACGGCTGACCCAGGCCACCGATCACCCGTGCCAGCAGCTCGCGATGGCGGGCGCGGAGCTGGCCGGCCGCAGCGCAGCCAACATCCAAACATGACCATGCACCCCAGCGACATCGACATCCCCGCGACCGACTGGCAATGGCGCCGCTTCGACGACTTGTCCGGCGCCGAGGTGTACGCCGTCCTGGCCCAGCGCCAGCAGGTGTTCGTCCTGGAGCAGCAGTGCCTCTACAACGACTTCGACGGCCTCGATCAGGCGGCCTTCCACCTGCTGGGCTGGCGCGACGACGGCGGCACGCGCGCACTGGCCGCCTACCTGCGCGTGCTGGCGCCCGGCGCCAAGTACGCTGAAATGTCGATTGGCCGGGTGCTGACGGCGCAGGCCTTCCGTGGCACCGGCCTGGGCCGCGAACTGCTCGCGCAGGGCATCGCCCACGCCGAGCGCCAGTTCCCCGGCCAGCGCATCCGCATCGGCGCCCAGCACTACTTGGAAGCGTTCTACGCCAGCTTCGGGTTCCAGACCGTTACCCCACCCTACGACGAGGACGGCATCGTTCACGTGGACATGCTGCGCTAACGCGCGCGCCGGTGCGACCGGGCCGCAGGCGCCCACTCACGCACCTAGCGCCCGGCCCTGTCCGAAACCGGACACACCCGCCTGTCCACTTCCGGACAAGCGCGCGCATGCGGCGCCGGCCGGCGCGCGCCGCGCCCAGTGGCAGGCCTGCTGGCATGGGCCTTGCACTAGCGTGGACATGGATAGACACATTCCTCCCCCGGCCAGCGGCGCTGCGATGGATACGCCGCTGCCGCCACGCCGCGCACGCCTGCTGCTGCGCCTGTGCGCCGGCCTGCTGCTGGCCTGCGCGCTCGGCGCCGCGCTGTGGCAGCTGCTCCCGCGCGGACTGCGCGTGAGCGCCCGGGACGTGCGCGTGGCCACGGTCACGCGCGGCATCTACCGCGACGACATCAGCGTGCGCGCCAGCGCCGAACCGGTCAACGCGGTCATCCTGGACTCGGTCGACTCCGGGCGGGTCGAGCAGGTGCTGGTGCGCGACGGCGCGCTGGTGCGCCAGGGTCAGCTGCTGTTTCGCCTGTCGAACCCGCAGCGCACGCTGGAACTGCTGGCGCGCAAAGCCGAGCACGCGCAGCAGATCTGGAACCTGTCGAACTTGCGCGTGGCCCAGCAGGCCAGCAACACCGACCATCAGCGCCGCATGGCCGACCTGGAATTCGCGCTGGAACAGGCGCGCAAGCAGCAGCGGCGCGACGCGCGCCTGGCCGCGCAGGGCTTCATCGCGGGCGCCGTGCTGGAGGAGGCGGACGACCGCCTGGCCCAGCAGGAGCGCGCGCTACGGCTCGAAAGCGACAGCGCCGCCACCGAGGCGCGCGTCAAGCGCGAGGCGCTGGCCCAGCTGGAAGCGGCCATCGACGAACTGCGCAGCGGCCTGAAACTGGTGGGCGCGTCGGTTGAGGCGCTGGCCGTGCGCGCGCCGGCCGACGGCATGCTGACCGGCTTCCGGCTGCAGGTGGGCGAGACCGTCAAGATCGACCAGCACATCGGCCGCATCGACGATCCGAGCCGCTTCAAGCTGGCGGCCCAGGTCGACGAGTTCTATCTCAAACGGGTGGCACCGGGCCGGCGCGGCATGGTGCAGCTCGACGGACGCGATTATCCGGTCACGCTCAGCCGCGTCTATCCACAGATCCAGGACGGGCGCTTCGGCATCGAGCTGCAGTTCGACGGCGTCCAGCCACCCGCGTTAAGCCCAGGTCAGAGCGTCGACGCCCAGCTGACCCTGGGCGAGCCGGCGCCGGCCCTGCTGCTGCCCAATGGCGCCTTCGCCAACGACGGCGGCGGCGCCTTCGCCTACGTGCTCGGGCCCGACGGCGCCAGCGCCGAGCGGCGCGCGCTGCGCCTGGGGCGCCGCAACAACACCCAGATCGAGATCGCCGCGGGGCTGGCCGCGGGCGACAAGGTGATCGTGTCCAGCTATGCTACGTTCGGCCAGGCCGCGCGGCTGCAATTAACCCATGAATGAAAAGGCGAAGCCCATGCTCAAACTATCCGGTGTCAGCAAAATCCATGAAGCGGGCGCGGTGCGCACCACGGCGCTCGACCGCGTCGACCTGAACATCGACGCCGGCGAATATGTGGCCATCGTGGGGCCGTCCGGCTGCGGCAAGTCGACCTTGCTAAGCCTGCTCGGCCTGCTGGACGTGCCCACCAGCGGCCACTACTGGTTCGATGGCCATGACGTGGCCGGCTGGAGCGAGGCGCGCCTGAACGCGCTGCGGCGCGGGCGGGTCGGCTTCATCTTCCAGAGCTTTAACCTAATCGAGGAATTGACGGTGTTCGAGAACGTCGAACTGGCGCTGGAATATACCGGCACGCCGGGCGCCGAGCGGCGCGAACGGGTCGGCGCGATGCTCGACAAGCTGGGCATCGCCCACCGCGCGCGCCACCGCCCGTCGCAGCTGTCGGGCGGCCAGCAGCAGCGCGTGGCGATCGCCCGCGCGCTGGTGGCCGGCCCGGCCCTGCTGCTGGCGGACGAGCCGACCGGTAACCTGGACAGCGCCCACGGCGACGAGGTCATGCGCCTGCTGCGCAGCATCAACGCCGAAGGGACCACCGTGGTCATGGTGACCCACTCGCCGGCCCACGCCGCGCAAGCCTCGCGCACGGTGCGCCTGCTCGACGGGCGCATCGTGGTCGATGCCCTGCAATGCGCGTGAGGGGGAAGCTTATGAACCTCGGCGACGTGCGGATCGGCTGGCGCCTGCTGGCCAAGGAACCGGGCTATTCGGCGGTGGTGACGCTCGGCCTGGCGGCCGGCATCGCTGCCTGCTTCCTACTGCTCGGGTATGTACGCTACTGCTTCAACTACGACAGCCAGGTGCCTGACGCGGCGCGGGTGTTCGTCATGCAGCACCGGGTCAACGTGGTGCCGGCGCCGGCCTGGCTGGAAGTGATGCCGCTGCCGGTACGCGGTGCTGCGCTGCGCAGCGGCCTGGCCGCCGACGTGGTAGCGGCGGTGCCGCACGAGGTCACCTACAAGGTCGGCGTACGGCGCCTGCGCGGCGTGGTCACGCTGGTCGACCGCGGCTTCGGCGCCATGTTCGCGGTGCGCGCGCTGGCCGGCGACCTGGACGCCGCCTTGTCCCGGCCCGACACCTTGGCGCTCACCGAGAGCGAAGCCGCCACGCTGTTCGGCAGCGCCGAGGGCGCGCTCGGGCGCCGCGTGGACGCGGACGGGATGCTGCTGCGGGTGGCGGCCCTCATACCCGACGCGCCGGCCAACAGCACCATGCAGTACCGCGCCCTGGCCGGCATCGGCAGCGCGCTGTGGCCGGAGCCGGTGCGCAGCGCGGCCATGGCCCAGTGGCAGGCGCTCGGCGGCAAGGTCTACGTACGCACCCGGCCCGGCGTAACCGCTGCCGCGCTGGCGGCCTTCCTGCAGGACGACTTCGACCGCTCGCCGTGGGGCGCTCTGGCCAGCCCGGCGGACCTCAAGCGCCTGGGCCACGTGGCCGATATCCGCCTGCGCAACGTGCGCGACGCGTATTTCGACGCCGACGTCGCCAACCAGTTCCAGAGCGGGCCACGCGGCGAGCGCAAGACCGTGCTGGCGCTGGGCGCGGTGGCGCTGCTGATCCTGGCGCTGGCGGCCACCAACTATGTCAACCTGGCTACCGTGCGCACCTTGCGGCGCGACCGCGAGATCGGCATGCGCAAGGCCATCGGCGCCGGCGCCGCGCGCCTGGTCACCATGTTCATGGCCGAGTCGATGCTGGTGGCGCTGCTGGCCAGCGCGCTGGGCGTGCTGCTCGCGTGGCTGCTGCTGCCGCTGTTCGCGGCCATGGTCGACCGCCGCCTGGAAGGCTTGTTCAGTCCCGCCACCCTGGCCGCCACCTTGGGGTGCGCGCTGGCGCTGGGCGCGGCCACCGGCCTGTACCCGGCCGTGATCGCGCTGCGCATGCGCCCGATGGCGGCGCTGGGCGGGCGCGGTGATGGCGACAAGCGGCGCGGCCTGTGGCTGCGGCGCGGCCTGAGCACGCTGCAGTTCGGCGCCGCCATCGGCCTCACCTGCCTGACCGTGGCGATCGGCTGGCAGGCGTATTACGCCCTCTCGGCCGATCCCGGTTACGACACCAGGCCGCTCAGCGTGCTGACCTTGCCGCGCCCTACGCCGCGCGGGCAGGCCGTGGCGTTGCGCGAGGCGATCGCACGCCTGCCCGGCGTGGAAGGCGTGGCGGTCACCGGCCTGCCGCTGGGCGCGACCGGCGTGTTCAAGGGCGGCGGCGGCATCAAGCGCGCGGACGGGCGCGAGCTGAGCGTCAAGCTGCTGTCGGTGAGCGCGGACTTTTTCAGGGTGCTGGGCGTCGCGCCGCTGGCGGGGCGGATGTTCGACCCGGCCATCGACACGGCGCCGCCGGAGCAGACCCATGCCGCCGTCGTCGACATGGCGGCCGTGCACGCGCTAGGCTACCGCGACGCGGTGGACGCGCTGGGCAAGCACTTCGACAATGGCTACTGGACCATCGTCGGGGTGGCGCCGGAGATCCGCGACCGCACCCTGCGCGAAGCGAAGCAGCCGACCATTTATCGGATGGATGGCAACGACGGCGCGCTGACGATCCGCAGCGCCCTGCCGGCGGCAAGGCTGCACGAGATGCTGGCGCCGCTGTGGGCGCGCTATTTTCCAGACCATGAGTTCGCGCCGCGCAGCGCGCAAAGCTTCTACGCGGAGGGCTACGCGGACGACCTGCGCCTGGCGCGCCTGATGGGCGCCGCCAGCCTGATCGCGATTGCCATCGCGGCCTTCGGCATCTACGTGCTGGCCGCCTACAACGTGCAACGGCGCAGCCGCGAGATCGTGCTGCGCAAGCTGCATGGCGCCACGCGGGCCGCGCTGGCGCGCCTGGTGGGCAGGGAGTTCGGGATGCTGGTGTGCGCTGGCGCGGCGCTTGGGCTGCCGCTGGCGGGCGTGTTCGGTGCGCGCTACCTGGCCGGTTTCGTGGAACGCGCGCCGATGGGGGTGTGGCCGGGGGTGGCAGCGGTCACGCTGGCGGCCCTGGTGGCGCTGGCGGCGAGCGCGCGCCACACGCTGGCGGTGCTGCGGATCGCGCCGGCGCGGGCGCTGCGCGATTAGATTAGCGTAGGCGCGGCGGGTGGGGGCCCGCCGCGCGGTCCATCAATTGACGGCGGTGAGCTCGATGTCGAACACCAGGCCGGAGCTGCCCGGGATGGCGCCGGAACCGGCGCTGCCGTAGCCCAGGCTCGATGGCACGACCAGGGTGCGCTTGCCGCCGACCTTGGTGCCGGGCAGGCCCTGGACCCAGCCTTCGATCAGGCTGGTGCTGGCCAGCGTGGCGGTGAACGCGGTGCCGCTGCCGACCTGGGTGCCCTTGTAGTCGATCTTGGTGGCGTCATACAGCCACAGCGTATAGTTGACGGTGATCGACTTGCCGACGGCCGCTTCGGCGCCGGTGCCGACCACGGTGTCGACCTTGAGCAGGGCAGGCGCCTCGTACACCGGTGTGACGGCGGTCAGTGTGATGTCGAAAACCAGGCCGGAGTTGGCCGGAACGCTGCCGTAACCGCTGGCGCCATAGCCCAGGCTGGACGGCAGGATCAGCGTGCGTTTCCCGCCCACTTTCATGCCGGGGACGCCCTGGACCCAGCCGGCCACCGTCGCGCTGGTGATCAGCTGGACCGTGTAAGCGCTGCCCGTATCGATTTGGGCGCCCTTGAAGTCGGCTTTGGTGCTGTCGTACAGCCACGCCGTGTAGCCGACCGTGACGACGCTACCGGCGGCCGCTTCGGTGCCGGTGCCGACCACGGTGTCGGTCTTGACCAGGGCGGGCGCGTCGTACACCGTCGCGGCCGCGGTCGAGCCGCTGCTGCCGCCGCCGCCGCCACCGCAGCCGGCCAATGCCAGCATGGCGGTGAAGGCGGCGATCAGGAGGTGCTTGGTTTTCATGGACATCCTTTTGTTATGTAAAAAGTGTCCAGCAGTGTAGCAGCGAAACTAGCAGCGCTACTGTCGCGCCGATGTCAAAAATTGTTAAGATTGTGTATCGTATTGTATCGCTCAGAGGCTGAGAGTTTTTCGGGCGTGCGCGAGCAGCGCGCCAGAAAGTGGCCGAGCTAGGCGCAAAGCACAGCCATAGCTCGGGCTATGGCGAGCATTTGCAACGACGCGCGGGCGCTTTCCGGCGTGATGAGCGCGCATGATCGAAAGACTCTCAGCCTCTCAGATCTCGACCTGGGTTCCCAGCTCGATCACCCGGTTGCTCGGGATCTGGTAGTAGTCGGCCGCGCCGCGGGCGTTGCGCGACATCGCCACGAAGAAGTGTTCGCGCCACGGCGCCATGCCGGTGCCGGGGGTCGAGATGACGGTCTGGCGCGCGATGAAGAACGAGGTCTCCATCATTTCGAACTCCATGCCGTGCTGGGCGCACTGCTGCAGCACGCGCGGAATGTCCGGCTCGTCCTTGAAGCCGTAGTACACATTGACCTGGAAGCAGTTGTGGCCCAGCGCCGTGACCTGGGCCTGCTCTTCCGGCGCCACGTAAGGCACTTCGCGGATATGCACGGTCAGGAACACCACGCGTTCGTGCAGCACCTTGTTGTGCGACAGGTTGTGCAGCAGCGCGTGCGGCACGCCGTCGCTTTCGCCGCGCAGGAAGATGGCGGTGCCGTACACGCGCGCCGGCGGCGCCACGAACAGCGACTGCAGGAAGTCATCGAGCGGAATGGCGTGCTTCTGCAAATTCTCGAACACCAGCTGGCGCCCACGCTTCCAGGTCATCATGGTGGTGAACAGGATGGTCGCCAGCAGCAGCGGGAACCAGCCGCCGTGCAGCAGCTTGAGGGTGCTGGCCGAGAACAGCATGACGTCCAGTACGATGAAAAAGCCGGTCGCGCCGATGCACAGGGCCAGCGGCAGGTGCCAGCGGTAGCGCGTCACGAAGAAGGTCAGGATGGTGGTGCACAGCATGGTGGCGGTGACGGCGATGCCGTAGGCGCCGGCCAGGTTGTCGGACGAGCCGAAGCCGATCACCGCGACCAGCACCACGATCAGCTGCAGCCAGTTGACCGCGGGGATGTAGATCTGGCCGATCTCGCTCTCGGAGGTGTGCAGCACGCGCATGCGCGGCAGCAGTCCCAGCGCGATGGCCTGCTTGGTCATCGAGAAGGTGCCCGAGATGGTCGCCTGCGAGGCGATCACGGTGGCCATGGTCGAGAGCAGCACCAGCGGGAAGATGCTCCAGGCGCCCAGTTGATGGAAGAAGGGGTTGCCGATGAAGTTGGGATGGGCGATCAGCAGCGCGCCCTGGCCCAGGTAGTTCAGCGCCAGCGCCGGGAAGGTGATCATGAACCAAGCGACCCGGATCGGCCGCTTGCCGAAGTGGCCCATGTCGGCGTACAGGGCTTCGGCGCCGGTGAAGGCCAGCACCACCGCGCCGAGCGCGACGAAGGCGATGTAGCGGTTGGCGATCATGAACTGGAGCGCGCGCAGGGGGTTGAGCGCGTCCAGGATGGCCGGCTGGGCCACGATGTTGTGCACGCCCATGACGGCCAGCGCGATAAACCAGATCACCATGACCGGGCCGAACCAGCGCCCGATACCGGCCGTGCCGCGCCGCTGCACCGAGTACAGCGCCACCAGCACGACGATGGTCAGGGGCACCACGTAGCGCGCCAGCGAGGGCGCGGCCACTTCCAGGCCTTCGATGGCGCCGAGCACCGAGATGGCGGGGGTGATCACGCTGTCGCCGTAGAACATGGTCGCGCCCAGCACGCCGAGCACCATCAAGGGGAAATAGAAGCGCGAGTGGGTGGTGACCGAGTTCAGGGCCAGCGCCATCAGCGCCATGATGCCGCCTTCCCCGCGGTTGTCGGCGCGCAGCATCAGGCTGACGTACTTGAGCGAGACGATCATCGTCAGGCCCCAGAAGATGAGCGAAATGACGCCGATCAGGTTGGCTGTCGACAGCTGCAGGCCGTGTTGGGGGTCGAAAATGGTTTTCAGCGTGTACAGCGGGCTGGTGCCGATGTCGCCGTAGACGATGCCGACCGCGGCCAGCGTCAGTGCCACCAGGCTGCTTTTCTTATGTTCCGAGGTCAAGGTCGCACCCGATTGTTGTTTTGCCGCGTTGCACCATAGAGCACGGGCCCGAAAAAGGCAAGCGCTATTCATGGTAAAAGCGGGCCTTCGAGCAGCTTCAGCTTAACTCAGCGATAATGGCAGGCCAACCGATTCTGATTGCTGCCCATGCGTTCCGGCGTCCTGTCCGCAGCCCTGGCGTTCCTGGCCTGGGGTTTGTTCCCACTCTATTTCCACGCGCTCAACACGATCGCGCCGCCCCAGATCCTGGCCAGCCGGGTGGTGTTCTCGGTGCTGTTCCTGGCCATCGTGCTGACCTGGCGCCGCCAGTGGGGATGGGTGGCCGCGCTGCGCGGCCAGCCGCGCGTGGTGGGCAGCTTCATGGCCAGCTCGCTGCTATTGTCGGGCAACTGGCTGCTCTACATCTGGTCGGTCAACAACGGCCACGTGATCGACGCCAGCCTGGGCTACTTCATCAATCCCCTGATCAACGTGATGCTGGGCTACCTGGTGCTCAAGGAACGCCTGCGGCCCGTGCAGTGGCTGGCCATCGGCATCGCCGCCGCCGGCGTGCTGTGGCTGGCCTGGCAGGCCGGGCACATGCCGTGGATCGCGCTGATGCTGGCCCTGTCCTTCGGCGCCTACG
Source organism: Oxalobacteraceae bacterium UBA6018 (assembly GCA_002428015.1). Lineage (GTDB taxonomy): Bacteria > Pseudomonadota > Gammaproteobacteria > Burkholderiales > Burkholderiaceae_D > Telluria_A. The sequence goes on from DIZW01000036.1 coordinate 49,283, forward strand.
GCCTGATGCGCAAGACCGCCGCCCTGGGCGCGCTCGAAGGCTTGTCGTTCGAGACCATGCTGCTGCTGCCGTTCGCCGGCGCCTACCTGGTCTGGCTCAGCATGCACGGGCAAAATGGCTTCGTCAACGCCGGCGGCGGCACCCGCGCGCTGCTGGTGGCGGCCGGGCCGATCACCGCGATTCCCCTGCTGCTGTTCGCCAACGGCGCGCGCCGCATCCCGCTGTCGGTGCTGGGCCTGCTGCAATATATCGGCCCCACCATCCAGCTCGCGCTCGGCATCTACCTGTTCCACGAGGCCTTCAGCGGCGCCCGCCTGGCCGGCTTCGCCATGATCTGGAGCGCGCTGGCCCTGTACGCGGCGGAAGGGCTGGCCCGGCGCGCGTGACGGGGCTACTGTTCGCGGCCCTTTTATCGTATCCTGTCCACCTTCCCACCTCTTCGAATTAACCCGAGATAATTCCCTAATGGCAAATTACGTCTATACCATGAACCGCGTGGGCAAAATCGTCCCGCCCAAGCGCCAGATCCTGAAGGACATTTCGCTGTCGTTTTTCCCCGGCGCCAAGATCGGCGTGCTGGGCCTGAACGGCTCCGGCAAGTCCACGCTGCTGAAAATCATGGCCGGCATCGATACCGACATCCAGGGCGAAGCGGTGCCGATGCCGGGCCTGAACATCGGCTACCTGCCGCAGGAGCCGCAGCTCGATCCTGAGCAGACCGTGCGCCAGGTGGTCGAATCGGGCCTCGGCGAAGTGTTCGAGGCGCAGGGCAAGCTGGACGCGGTGTATGCCGCCTACGCCGACGAGGACGCCGACTTCGACGCCCTGGCGGCCGAGCAGGCGCGCCTGGAAGCGATCATCTCCACCGCCGACGGCGGCAACCTGAACCTGCAGCTGGAGATGGCCGCCGACGCGCTGCGCCTGCCGCCGTGGGACGCCAAGATCGGCGTGCTGTCGGGCGGCGAGAAGCGCCGCGTGGCGCTGTGCCGCCTGCTACTGTCCAAGCCCGACATGCTGTTGCTGGACGAGCCGACCAACCACCTGGACGCCGAATCGGTGGACTGGCTCGAACAGTTCCTGCTGCGCTTCCCCGGCACCGTGGTGGGCATCACCCACGATCGCTACTTCCTCGACAACGCCGCCGAGTGGATCCTGGAACTGGACCGCGGCCACGGCATTCCATGGAAGGGCAACTACAGCTCCTGGCTCGAGCAGAAGAGCAACCGCCTCAAGCAGGAGGAGGCCAGCGAATCGTCGCGCCAGAAGACCATCGCCAAGGAGCTGGAGTGGGTACGCCAGAATCCCAAGGGACGCCAGGCCAAGAGCAAGGCGCGCCTGGCGCGCTTTAACGAGCTGTCCGAGCACGAATACCAGAAGCGCAACGAGACCCAGGAGATCTTCATTCCCGTGGCCGAGCGCCTGGGCAACGAAGTGATCGAATTTAAGAACGTGTCGAAGGCCTTCGGCGACCGCCTGCTGATCGACAACCTGTCGTTCACGGTGCCGCCGGGCGCCATCGTCGGCATCATCGGTCCCAACGGCGCCGGCAAGTCGACCCTGTTCAAGATGATCACCGGCAAAGAGCAGCCGGACAGCGGCGAGGTCGTCATCGGCCAGACGGCGCGCGTTTCCATCGTCGACCAGAACCGCGACGACCTGGCCAATAACAAGTCCGTGTTCGAGGACGTCACCGGCGGCGCCGACGTGCTGCAGGTGGGCCGTTTCGACATGCCGTCGCGCGCCTACCTGGGCCGCTTCAACTTCAAGGGTTCCGACCAGCAGAAGATCGTCGGCAACCTGTCCGGCGGCGAGCGCGGCCGCCTTCACCTGGCCAAGACCCTGCTCATGGGCGGCAACGTGCTGCTGCTGGACGAACCGTCCAACGACCTCGACGTGGAAACCCTGCGCGCGCTGGAAGACGCCCTGCTCGAGTTCGCCGGCAGCGTGATGGTCATTTCCCACGATCGCTGGTTCCTGGACCGCATCGCCACCCACATCCTGGCCTTCGAAGGCAACTCGCAAGTGACCTTCTTCGACGGTAACTACCAGGAATACGAAGCCGACAAGCGGAAGCGCCTGGGCGAGGAAGCGTCCAAGCCGAAGCGCATCCGCTACAAGCCGCTCACGGTGTAAGCGCCCGCGCAATAGAAAAAGCCGCCCGGTCAATCGATCCGGCGGCTCTTTTTTATCCTGCCTGCGTCCAGCCGCACGCGCCCCTCAGCGCGTGCGGCCCTTGGCGATGAACTTACTTGGCGCGCACGCGGCGAACGGCCGCGAAACCGGCCAGGCCCAGGCCCAGCAGCGCCAGCGAACCTGGCTCAGGCAGGTCGCCGGTCACGGTGTTGCCGTTCGAAAGCAGGCTCGAGAAGCCAGGCATATAGTCCGAACCGGCGTCGAAGTAGCTCTTGGTAAAGCCGAGCGCCGCGAAGTAGCCGGCCTGGTCGTAGGCCTGGTGGGTCCAGCAACCCAGTACTGGCGGCTGGGTGAACCCATTCTGCACGCCGCTGGCCGTGACCAGCTCATTGTCGGAGCAGCCGACGCCGCCCAGGCCGCCCGCGTAACCCTGCACATGGCCGTTGGCGCCGCCCACGCTGCCGACGGCGAAATCCCACTCGGCGCCGCCGGTGTAGTTGCCGATCATGATGGTGCCGCCGGAAGCGAGGTAGCTGCTCACCGCGGTTTTCGCGGCGGCCGAGCTCACCAGCGAATCGTTGGCGGAGCAGCAGCCGCCGCCCGCCTCGAAATACACGGCGACGTATTGCGACAGGTTGCCGGCATCGGCCACCGAGGAAAACTTGCTGATGGCATGGGTGTTGGACACAATGCCGTTGAGCGAATCGCCGATGAAGGCGATGCTGCGTGCGTCGTTGCCACCGATGGCGGAAAAGGCCTGGTCGCGGTAAGAGGCGGCGGCGGCGTCAAACGCACTGTGGAAGCCGATCGCGTCGCTGCCTTCGAGGATGACAGTCGCTTGCGCGGTGCTGGCGGCGAAGACGCTGGCCAGCGCGATGCTGAAGGCGGATAACAGTCGTGCAAATTTCATTTGATTTTTCCCTAGATTAGTTTTATGAGGATACGGCTCCCACCACTTAGCAGAAAGTATGCCAGTTTATTAAGATGGTTTAAAAACAAACACTTGGCGCCAACGCTTGCCGCTCATCAAAACAAGTGTAAATTTCTTCGACATTTCCAATTAACATAGATGATTGCATGCAATAAATAGCAGCGGTTTCATGGCAATTTGAGTCGCCTTTGGGCAAGCGTGCTTCGGAAATCGTTGAGTTTATGTAAAATTCGACAAGTCTTCGATGACTACACCATTGCACCAACCGCGCACGACGACCGTCGCGCCGCCAGAGACCGAAACACAGGGACCATGAGCGACTACCGTCATAACCGCGTACCGGGGCAAACCTACTTCTTCACCGTCCGGCTGCTGGATCGCCACAGTACGCTGCTGACGGATCACATTTCGGCCTTCGGCGAGGCAATCCGCCAGGCCCGCACGCGCAAGCCATTTCATGTGGACGCCTGGGTGGCCTTGCCGGACCACGCGCACGCGATCTGGACCTTGCCCCCAGGCGACGCCGATTGCGCCAGCCGCTGGCGCGCGGTCAAGATCGCCTTCTCCAAGGCCCTGAGCAAGGCGAGCCGTTCCGCGACTGCCGGGGGCGGCATCTGGCAGCGCCACTATCTCGACTTCCCGATCAGCAGCGACGACGATTACACGCGCCTGGTCGACTACGTGCACACCAATCCGCTGCGCCACGGCCACTGCCGGAACATGGAAGACTGGCCGTGGTCCTCGCTGCACCGCTTCGTCGCGGCCGGGCTGATCGCGCCGGCCCAACGCCAGGGCGCCGACCGCCCGCTCCTCTGAGCGCTTGAGAGTATGTCGATCATGCCCGCTCATCACACCAGAAAAAACGCTCAAGCACTGAGACGAAAAAAAACCGCGCGGGGTATGGAACCCGGCGCGGCTTTGTTCACGCCCGAAGGCGCTCGGATTGCTTAGAACGCGTAACGCGCGCCCACGGTGATGGCGTCGGCTTTCGCGCCAAAGTCCTTCTTCTTGCCATAACGCTCGTATTCCAGGGTCAGCGCGACCTGCTTGTTGATGTTGAACTGGCCGCCCAACGCGCCGTACAGGCCGGTGTTGCTGTCGCTCCAGCTCGTCGCAGGCGTGCTCATGCTGACATTCGCCTTGCTGTGCTCGACGCCGAGCTTGCCGTACACCGAGAACTGTTCGTTCACCGGCATGTTGGCCTTGGCCGCGACATAATAGCGGTCGCCGTCAGAATTGATGCTGCCAGGAACACCGCCGACGGTATAGCTGCCGTTTGACTTACGCACGCTCGTGTAGCCCGCTTCCACGCCCCACATCGGGTCGATTTCATAGCCACCGAAGATCTTGCCGGAGGCTTTCCAGCCGTCCGCGCTGGTGCTGCTGGCACCGCCGACATTGAAGGTATGGTCCGACGAGGACACGCCAAGACCGATGTAGCCGCCTTCGGCATGGGCGGCGCCCATTGCGGTGGCGCCGGCGATCAGTGCAAAAATAAGCTTTTTCATATGCGGATTCCTTTTTGTAGATACGGTCTGATCCGCCATTCACAGTGAATCGCGGAGTAGTCAAGATAACATCGTGAAAAATGCACGTCCGTCGGCATTTCGTAAGATTTGTATCGAGATGTAAGCTACAGACGAGTTTAATGACCCGCCGTTCAGCTATATGTACACGGCAAATGGCGTTAGATAGAGTGTAATTAGACGATTTTTCTGAACGTTAGATTCACGCGTGGTCCAACCAGACGGGCTTGCTTCGTGATGCCGTGGAGCCACTTTGACTGTGTCATTCCTGCCATAAGTAGCAGGCTGCCGCTCGTTAAATCGACGACGACCCGCCGTTTCGTCAGCTTGTGTTTCAGCACGAAGGCGCGCGTGGCGCCAAAACTGAGCGACGCGATGGCAGGTTCCGGCCCCAGTTCGGCCTCGTCGTCGCTGTGCATGCCCATGCTGTCGCGCTGGTCGCGGTAATAATTGAGGAGCACGCTGTTAAAGCTCAGCCCGCAGGCAGCCTCGACCGCCGCCTTGAGATCGCGCAGCAGGGGTGTGAACGGCAGCGGATCGAGCGTCAAACCGGAGTACCTATAGCGCGCCTCGCCATACCAGGCCGTCAGGCGCGGCTGCGGGATCGACCGGCCGAACAGGGTGACCGACTCGGCGCGCCAGGGTGTCTCGCCAATCAGGCGCGCCAGCACCTCTTCGTTGGACCAGGCCAGCGGCAACTGGGCCAGCATGGACACGCGGGCGTCCTCCAGGGGCAGCGGCGTCAAGCGGTCGGGGGAGGCAAACAGATCCATGGCGTAGCAGGTAGGCTATGATGGCGAATCGCCAACCACAGGTATTCTCGCATGAAAAAACGTCAATTTCTGAGCGTGGCCGCGCTGGCCGGCGCCCTGCCCGCCATGGCCGCGGCGGCCAGCCCCAAGGCCGGCAAGGGCCCGGCCCTGCTGACCGTCACCGGGGCCATCGCCCGCACGAACCGCGGTCCCTTCGATCGCGTGCGCGACCAGATGATGCACAAGCAAAAACTCAGCTTCGAGAAGGCTTACGCCTTCGACTTCGCGGCCTTGCTGGCCTTGCCGGCGCTCGAGATCCATCCCACCATCGAATACGACGGCAAGGTGCATGCGCTGCGCGGGCCACGCCTGATGGACGTGCTACAGACCGCCGGCGCGCACCTGGCCGACAGCGGCAAGCTTGCGCTGCGCGCGGTGGACGGCTACGCGGCCAGCATCTCGCCCGCCGAAGCGCGCGCGCTGGGCATGATCGTGGCGACCCACCTCGATGGGCAGCCGATGGCACTGGGTGGATTGGGGCCACTGTGGGCCGTGTATGACGCCGACCGGGTCGGCGCGGCAGCGGCCAAGCCGCTGCCTGAACGCTTCAACAACTGCCCGTGGGCGCTGTATCACATCGACGTGACGGCGTGACGCCGGGCGTTACGAATCAGGCGTAGGCTTCGGCCAGGGTCATCACGCGCGGATGGACCTTGATGCCGACATTGCCGAACAAGGTGTCGATGGCGGCCAGGTTGGCCGCGCACTCGTCGGTCTTCCAGCCGTTGAACAGATCGGTGCCGTTCTTCTGGAAATGCAGATCGAGCACCTTGCCCTTGTCCTTGTGGGTGTACGCCGAGCGCTTGGTGTTCTGGAAGCCCAGTTCGGCCAGCGCCGCGAGCACCGCCTCGGGCGGATTGTCGGGATCGGTCGCGAGGTAAACGCCGAAGGTCTTGCCGGGCGGCTTGGCCGCGACGTCCACGTCGTAAATGCCCGGGGCCTTGGTTACCGCCGTACTCTTTAGATATAACATGCTTGTCTCCGTCTCTACGTCGCATCTACAACGAGCGCTGCCAGTATGGCAAGTCGTTCGCGCGATGCTTCTATTGGTCTAGCTTATTGCGATTTTTCGCGTTTGTCGATGCTTCCTTGCATCTTTGTGCCACTAATTGAGCAGCAGTCCAAGCACCGTCCCGCCCATTAACAGCAGGCTGGCGGCTAGGCTGGTGACGAAGCCGAACGTCCGCTTGGTCGGATCCTTGTAATACGTCAGGGCGTAAACCACCCGTCCGACGCACCACAGCACGCCGGCGCCGGCGGCCCAGGCGTCGCCCAGGAACCAGGCGCACATCCATAGCGGCGCCAGGAACAGCGGCAGCTGTTCCAGCGTGTTGAGCTGGACCCGCAGGCGGCGCGTGAACTCTTCGGGACCATCCATGCGCGGCGCCAGTACGCCGTGTTTCACGCGCGCGGCGGCGGCGTTCATACCGGTCCACACGTAGATCGAGAGGGCCACCAAAGTAACCCAGGCAGTTAAATGCATTTGAACTTTCGGTGATGTGAGCCGGCGCCAGCTGATCTTCCCCGCTGGCAAAATTGCAACAGAGGATATCCTAAGCGGCTCAGGGCCGCAAGCGCCGCCGCGCCAGGGCCCGGGTGGCGTCGGCCAACGCGCGGTAGCTGGCGCCGGTCGGCCCGTCCCACCCGTCCAGCGCCGCCTGCTGGCGCGCCACTGTGCGCTCGTCGCCGCGCGCGATCGGCCCGCTCAGCGCCGCTTCCGGCCCCAGGCGCAGCACGTTCTCGAGCGTCTCGCGCGCCAGCGGCGCGGCCAGTTCGCGCGCCAGCTCCGGCGGCACGCCGGCCGCCTGGTAGGCGCGCAGGGCGGCGTCGAGCACCGTCACCAGGTAATTGGACGCGAACACCGAGGCCGCATGGTACAGCGTCTTGGCGGCCGGATCGAGCCGCACCGCGCGCGCGCCGATGGCCGCCAGCGCCGGCTCCAGCAGCGCCAGCGCGCCGGCGTCGCCCTCGATGCCGCAAAACGTCCCGCCGAAGTGAGCGGCCACCTGGGCCGGATCGGCGAAGCTGCGCACGGGATGCACGCTGGCGGTGGCCGCGCCCGCCCGGGCCGCGCTCGCCAGCGCGGCGGCGGCCTTGGCGCCGCTGCAGTGGAACACCACCGCGCCGGCCAGCGGCTGGGATTGCGCCAGCACCGCGGCAACCGCCTCGATCTGGTCGTCGCCGACGGCCAGCATCCACACCCGCGCCGGCCGCATCGCGCCGATGTCGGTGCAGCCGCGGCCGGCGCCGATGAAGGCGAGCGCGTCGTCGGCGCTGGCGCGCGAGCGCGTCACCACGTCCTGCACGGTGAAGGCGCCGCATTGGCTAAACAGGCGCGCGAGCACGCGTCCGACGTGGCCGGCCCCGATCAGGTTCAGCGTGGGCGCCACCCTAGAAACCGGCGCCCGGCTGCGCCAGGTAGGCTTGCTCGTCCGGGGTCGATGCCCGCCCCAGGATCGCGTTCCGGTGCGGGAAGCGGCCGAAGCGCGCGATCACCCCGCGGTGCCGGTGCGCATAGTCGAGCGCGCCCTCGAAGCCGGGAGCGCTCTGCGCCAGCGCGGTAAACAGCGCCACCGCCCGCTCCTGCATGCGCGCGTCCTCGGCATGCTCGAACGGCATGTAGGCGAACCAGCGCTGCAGCGGCGTCAAGGCTAGGTGCGCGCCGCTGTCGACCAGCTCCGCGCTGGCGGCCAGCGCCAGCGTGTCGCCTGCGAATGCGCCCGGCGTGCCGCGCCAGGCATTGCGGGTGAACTGGTCGAGCAGCAGGATGCGCGCCAGCGTGCCTTCCGGGCCCGCCTGGTCCCACGCGCGCAGGCCGCCGGCGATGGCGGCCTCGGACAGCGCGCCGAAGCGCGTGCGGATGGCCGCGTCGAAACCGTCGTCCTTGCGGAACCATTCGGCGCGCGCCTGGCCATGCTGTGGATGGCCAGGCGGCAGGAACCAGAAATCGAGCACGTCCTGGTAAGTCATGCCTGCCTCCTCAGTTGCGCTAGTTGCGCGCATGCGCGATCTGGAAGCTGGCGATGCCGTTGAAGGCGCTCAGCTCGGCCGCCAGCTCGGGCAGTGGCGCGCCGCTCTTTTTCGACAGCGCCAACGCCACGAAGCGCCATTCCTGCATGCCGTTGTCGCTGCCGATGGTGAGCGAGCCGCCGGCGATCTCGTAGCCGCGTTCGAGCGCGATGCGGCGCAATGCGTCCTCGCGCGGAATGAAATCGGGTTTGAAGCGCATCGTGATCGCCACCGCGTGGCGCGACGGCAGGATCGCCTCCAGGCGCGTCAGGTAGATCATGATCATGGTCGCGAAGAACGCCAGCCCCATGGCCGCCATGTAGAAGCCGACGCCCACCAGGATGCCGATCACGGCCGAGGTCCAGATCGACGCCGCCGTGGTCAGGCCGCTGATATTGAAGCCCTCGCGCATGATCACCCCCGCGCCCAGGAAGCCCACCCCGGTGACGATGCCCTGCACCACCCGGGTCGGGTCGGACACGGCCGCCAGCGCGCCGCCATGGCCGCCGAACCAGTAGCCGGGATAGCCGCCGATGACGGTGAGCGCGGCCGAGGCCATGCACACCAGGCCGTAGGTGCGCATGCCGGCCGCGCGTCCATGGTAGGAGCGCTCGTAGCCGACCATCAGCCCGAGCAGCAACGCGCCGAACAGGTTCAGCAAAATCAGCCCGTTGGTCGACAGCTCGGAATGCGACCAGTAGGCGGACAGGATATCGGTGGTGGGCATGGGCTTCTTTCGCGCTGCGCTATGGTTTTTTCCTGACCAGCTGCTTTTCGAAGGCGACGTCGTTCTTGCTGACACGCCTGACCTCCTGCGGGCCGAGCTGGTTGACGAAGGCGACGAAGTCGTCGAGCTCGAGCGGCGCGCACAGTGCCGGCTCGCCTGGGCGCTCCGACAGGGTGAACAGGCCGGCGCCGGTGCGCGCCATCGAGTAGCCCGGGTTGGCGGTGCGCGCCTTGAGGCGCTCGACCGCCGCGCTGGCGCGGGTGGAACGGGCAGTGGACATCAGAGCGCCTCCGTGCGTTGTGCCAGCCATGCCGCGGCCGCGCCCTGCACATGCGGGGCCAGGCGCGCGCGCACGCTGGCGTGGTAGTCGTTAAGCCAGTCGATATCGTCGGCGCGCAGCAGCGAGCGCTCCAGGCAGCGCGTATCGATCGGGCACAGCGTCAGGGTTTCGAAGCGCAGGAAGTGGCCGAAGGGCGTGCTTTCGGCGGCGCGGTTCAGGACCAGGTTCTCGATGCGGATGCCCCACTGGCCGGGCCGGTAGATGCCCGGCTCGATCGAGGTGATCATGCCCTCCTCCATGGCCGTATGCGGCTCCGGCGCCGCGCTTTGCGAGATCGACTGCGGCCCCTCGTGCACGTTCAGGAAGTAGCCGACGCCATGCCCGGTGCCGTGGCCGTAATCGGCGCCGGCCGCCCAGATCGGCGCGCGCGCGATCGCGTCGAGCATTGGCGAGCGCGTCCCGCGCGGGAACTGGGCGCGCGACAGCGCGATCACGCCCGCCAGCACCACGGTGAAGTCGCGCCGCTGGGCCGCGCTCGGCGTTCCCACAGGGACCACGCGCGTGATGTCGGTGGTGCCGCCCAGGTACTGGCCGCCCGAATCGATCAGCAGCAGGCCGTCGCCCTCGATGCGCGCGCAAGCCGCTTCGCTGGCGCGGTAATGGATGATGGCGCCGTTGGCGTTAAAGCCGGCGATGGTGGCGAAGCTCGGGCTGACGAAACCTGGGCGGCGTGCACGCGCGGCCGTGATGTGGCCGTCGATGGCCGCCTCGGTCAGCGGCGCGCGCGCCGGGTCGGCCAGCTGGCCCTCGAGCCAGGCGAAAAACTCGCACAGCGCCGCGCCGTCCTGCTCCATGGTGGCGCGCACCTGGCGCACCTCCGCCTCCAGCTTGCGCGACTTGGCCAGGGTGGTCGGATTGACCGCCTCGATCACCGTCACGCCGGCGGCCACCGCGGCGCGCATGCCGGCCGTGACCCGGCGCGGATCAATCAGCAGCGTCGCGCCTGGCGCGAGCGCGGCCAGCGCAGGCGCGGCCTCGGCGTACGGCGCCAGGTCGACGCCGTCGGCCCGCAGGCGCGCCGCCAGATCCGGGCCGACCTTGCCGGCGCCGACGAACAAGGTGCTGCGGCCCGGGCCGATCAGCGCGTGCGCCACGAACACGGGATTGAAGCTGACGTCGGCGCCGCGCAGGTTGAACAGCCACGCGATATCGTCCAGGGTCGAGATGAAGTGGTGCTGCGCGCCCAGCGCCGCCATCGCCGCGCGCGTGTCGTCCAGCTTGGCCGCGCGGCTCGTCACCGCGTAGGGCGCCGCGTGTTCGAACACCGGCTCGGGCGGCAGCGCCGGACGCTCAGGCCAGACCTGGTCGAGCAGGTCGATATCGGTGCGCAGCGCAACGCCGCGCGGCGCCAGCGCCTCGGCCAGCAGGCGCGCGCTCGACAGGCCAAGCACGCGCGCATCGACCGCAACGGTTTGGCCCGTCGCCAGGTTCGCGGCCAGCCAGTCGATGTACAGCAGGCTGGCCCCGGACGGGATCTTCATCAGCTGCACGCCGCTGCCGGCCAGCTCGGCCTCGGCCTGGGTCCAGTAGCGCCCGTCGGTCCACACACCGGCGAAGGTGGCGGTGGCGATGAAGGTGCCCACCGAACCGGTGAAGCCCGAGATCCACGCGCGCCCGCGCCAGTGGGCCGGCAGGTACTCCGACAGGTGTGGATCCGACGACGGCAGCACGAACGCATCGATGCGCTCGCGCGCCATGGCCGCGCGCAGTCGCGCGAGCTTGTCGGTGGTGCTGGCCGGTGCGGCGGGGGCGGACGTCATGGTTGAGTTGGGCACGGAGGTGTGGCGTGAAATGGCGTGGTGAACGATTTGTTCCATGATAACTCCAACCGCACCATACTGGGGAGTACGCCGTGCGGCCCGGAAGCGGGCAGGTCTTGTGGCGTAAATCCAACTATTGGACGATGGCCTACCGGCTTATGCACGATAATTGCCCAGTACACATCTTGAGAGTCAATGCCATGCAAGATTTCCACTTTGACCGCGCCCGCGCCCTGCTTGCCCACGCGGAAGAAATTGTCGACGCACAAGCGGTTCAAGCCGCCGTGCGGCGCGTCGCCGACACCCTCAACGAACGCTTCGGCAATCCCGACGACACCGCCTTCCCGCTGGTGCTCGGCGTGATGGGCGGCGCGGTGGTGTTCACCGGCCAGCTGCTACCGCAACTGCGCTTCCCGCTCGAATTCGACTACATCCACGTGACCCGCTACGGCGACGATGATCACGGCGGCGAGGTGGTGTGGAAAGTGATCCCGCGCCCGAACGTGGCCGGGCGCACCGTGATCGTGGTCGACGACATCCTCGACGAAGGCCAGACCCTGGCCGAGGTCAAGCGGCGCCTGCTCGACATGGGCGCCGCCGAAGTCATCATCGTGGTGTTCGCCGACAAGGCGCTCAAGCGTCCCAAGCCGGTCCAGGCCGACATCGTCGGGCTGACGATACCGAACAAGTTCGTGGTCGGATTCGGGATGGACGTGTATGGCTACTGGCGCAACCTGCCGGGCCTGTGGGTGATCCGCCAGGAAGACCTGAAGGCCGCCTGAGCGCGGGTGCGGGTGCGCAGCTTGTGCTCGCAGCGATTCGGCGTTTTGGCGGCAGCGCTGGCGCCGATTCGGGCTAGCGCGCCTGGCCACTCGCTCGGGCCAGGGGTCGCTGGCTACAGCTTCAGGCGCGCGCGCGCGGCCTCGTATTCGTCCTTCAGGCGCGCCACCATCTCCGCCACGGTTGGCACGTCGTCCATCAGGCCAACGCCCTGGCCCGCGCCCCAGATATCGCGCCAGGCCTTGGCGCTGCCCGAGCCGAAGCTCATTTTCGACTTGTCCGATTCCGGCAGCGCGTCCGGGTCCAGGCCCGCGTTGATGATCGACTGCTTCAGGTAGTTCCCGTGCACGCCGGTGAACAGATTGGTATAAACGATATCGGCCGCCGCCGCGTGCACGATCGCCTCGCGGTAGTCGTCGGTCACGTTGGACTCTTTCGTTGCCAGCCAGCGCGACCCGATGTACGCGAAGTCCGCGCCCATCGCCTGCGCCGCAAGGATCGCGTCGCCGGTGGCGATCGCCCCCGACAGCGCGAGCGGACCGCTGAAGAACTTGCGCACCTCCCCCACCAGCGCGAACGGCGACAGCGCGCCCGCGTGGCCGCCGGCGCCGGCCGCCACCAGGATCAAGCCATCGACGCCCGCCTCCAGCGCCTTCTCGGCGTGGCGGATCGAGATCACGTCATGCAGCACGATACCGCCGTAGGAATGGATCGCGTCGAGCATCGGCTGGGGCGGCGCGCGCAGCGACGAGATGATGATCGGAACCTGGTGCTTGACGCACATCGCCACGTCATGCTCGAGGCGGTCGTTGGACTGGTGGACGATCTGGTTCACCGCGATCGGGCCCACCCGCGCGTCCGGATGGGCCGCCTGGTACGCGGCCAGCTCGGCCTGCAGGTCGGTAAGCCAGGTATCGAGCAGCTCGGCCGGGCGCGCGTTGAGCGCCGGGAAGGAACCGACAATACCGGCCTTGCACTGCGCCGCCACCAGGGCCGGACCGCTAGCGATGAACATCGGCGAACCGATGACGGGAAGGGTCAGGTGTTGCAGCGCGGCGGGCAGGGCCATGGCGGTCTCGCAATCGAAGGATAGGTTGGCAGATTCGCGGGGTAAAAATGCGCCGGGGTCGGAGGCGACATTCGGACACGAGCTGGTCAATTCGCAGCAGTTGCCAGCTGAGTCTGTGTCCGAATGTCGCCTCCGACCCCGGCTTTTACGCACTCGGCCATTATAAGTCGTAAAACGAACGGTCGTGCTGGAATGAACGCTCTAGAAAAATCAGCCCGTTGGGGCGACATTCGGACACGAGCTGATCAATTCAAAAACTGATCGGTGGCGGCGGCGCAGTTCGAAGATGAACTAGAAAATTCGAGGGCAAAGGCTCCTGCTGAGCTCGTGTCCGATTGTTGCCTCCGACCCCGTTGGGTTACCTTAGCCTCCGACCCTTGGATTGGGCGGCCGATATTCAAATTTGATTGATTAATTCGAGGGCAAAGGCTCCTGCTGAGCTCGTGTCCAATTGTCGCCTCCGACCCCGTTGGGTTACCCTGGATTGGGCGGCCGATATTCAAATTTGATTGATTAATTCGAGGGCAAAGGCTCCTGCTGAGCTCGTGTCCGATTGTCGCCTCCGACCCCGTTGGGTTACCAGGTCCGAATTTCGCCTCGATCCGCGTCGGATCTGGAGCCGGATATCTCCGACGCACCCGTCGCGGTATCAGAGGTCGTAATTGCGCAGCAGCGCGCCGTCGCGGCGGGCGGCGCCGGAACGCACCAGCGATTTGACGGCCCATTCGGCCAGCTCGCCGCTGTCCTTGCGCAGGTAGTTGGCGCCGGCCGTCTTCATCAGCGGTATCGTGGCCATCATGCCAGCCACATCCTCCAGCGCAATCTGCTGGCGTTCGAGCAGGAGGAACTTGAGCATGACTTTCACCGCGTTCTCAGCGTTGCGTACCGGGTCGGCTTCGAAGTAGTCGAGCCGGGTGAAGGCGCGCTTGAGCGCTTCCTGGACGTCAGTGAACATGGCGCCATGCCCCGGAATGACGAGCCCAACATCGAGCCCGGCGATCAGTTCGAGGGTGGCGCGCTCTTCGGCGAAGCCGGATTCGCCGTCGAGCTCGGGGAAGATGACGCCGAAGCCGTTGCGCCACAGGGCGTCGGCGGAGATGAGGATGCGTTCGCGCGCGCAATACAGGATCACCGAGTGGGCGTAGTGGCCGGGGGCGCCGAGCACGCGCCAGGCCATGCCGCCAAGCTCGAGCTCGTCGCCGGGCGTGAGCACGTCGTCAACCCGGAAGCGCGGACATTGCTGGCCCGTGGCCTTGAAGCTGAGCGCGGCTTCATCCCATGCGCTGACCTTGGCCGCTTCGGCCGCGGGAACGGCGCTGCGGCAGTCGTAGCGTTGTTGCAGGGCGGCGTTGCCGCCGCAGTGGTCGGAGTGCATGTGGGTGATGAGCACGCGCTCGAGCGCGCGCCCTTGCAGCGCGTGCTCGACCAGCGCGACCGTCTGGGCGGCGTGGGTGGCGTAGCCGCTGTCGACCAGGGTGGCCGGCCCGGGCCCGGTAAACAGCACGTTGTTGGCGGACAGCCAGCCGCGCTCGAACACGTGCATGCCTTCAGGTAAGTTCATTTGAATTCAATCTGTTGTTCGCGCTGGCGGATCGCCAGCCACACGGCGCGCTTGAAGTCGTCGTCGGCCTTGCCCCAGGCGACGATCTCGTCGATTGTGCGCAGGCAGCCGCGGCACAGGCCGGTGTCCTGGGCCATCTCGCACACGTTGATGCAGGGCGAGGGGACGGGCGTGGGCAGCGCTGGGTTCATGCGCCTGGCCTTTCCGCGATGAGTTCGATGCGGTTGCCGAACGGGTCGAACAGGGTCGCGCGCGCCCGCCCGGCCACGGCGGCGTCGAGCGTGACGGCCACGCCTTGCGCGCCGAGCAGGGCGAGGTAGGCGTCGAAACCGTCGACCGTCAGCGCGGGATGGGCTTTCCTGGCGCCGACGAAGCCGGCTTCGCCGCCCAGGTGCAGCTGCAGCGCGCCGCAGGCGAACCAGGCGCCGCCGCCGACAGCCAGATGGGCCGGCTTGGGGATCTCGGGTAGCCCGAGCACGCCGCTGTAAAACGCGCGCGCGGCCGCTTCGGCGCCAACCGGCATGGCGATTTGAACGTGATCGATTCCGGTGAGGTGTGGCATGGCAGACAGAGCTTGTGACAAGAATCCGACATTATCGCATTGTAGCGAATCGGACTTGACCCAAGACCAGATGCGCGTAGACTTACCATCCACGTAGATGGTGTATGGATGCCACATGGATGTCTTGGAAATATATGAACACGCGAGAACTTAAGCCGAAGCTTGCTGAGTCGGAAAAGATCACAATTAATCTTGGCCTGATCGACCTCGGTCAAATCGATTTGCTGGTGAGTGAGGGGTTTTATTCGAACCGGACGGACCTGATCCGTACCGCGATTCGCAATCAGCTCAACACCCACGCGGACGTGGTACGCCAGACGGTGGCGCGCAAGAGCCTGGTGCTGGGCATGCACCATTACTCGCGCGCCGATCTGGAAGCCGCGCTCAAGGCTGGCGAGCGCCTGCAGATCCAGGTGCTCGGCCTGGCCAGCATCGCCAGCGACGTGTCGGTGGAATTGGCGCTGGCAACGATCGAGTCGATCTTCGTGCTGGGCGCGCTGCATGCTAGCAGCGTGCTCAAGACCGCACTGGCCGAACGCATCCAATAATGCGCTAAACAAGGAGTACCTATGAAACTCAACGAAAAGCTGTTCTCGACCATGCGCGCCGCGACCCGCCACCTGGTCGCCAAAGGCCCCAAGGCGGCCACCAGCGCGATCCAGGACGCACTCAAGATCCTGACCCCGGGCAAGGCGCAAGCGGCGCCCCAGCCGGCCGCCGCGCCGGCCATGCGCGACATTAATCCGCCGCCCCAGGGCAAGGCGTTCACGCCGCCCCCTCCTCCTCCGCAGGAGGAACCGCCCAGCGCGCCGCCCAATCCGATGCGGCCCATGCAGGAGGCGGCCGAGGCGATGCAGAACCTGATGCCGGACCTGCTGGCCAAGCTGGACTTGCCGCTCAACGGTGGTGCGGCCGCCTTCAAAATGCCGGCCTTCGATCTGTCGCAGTTCGAGATGCCTTCGTTCGACCTGCCGGGCGCAGGCGCGCGCGGGCCGGCCGAGCCCTTGCCGGGCCAGTTCATCGACGGCAGCTTTACCAACAGTGCCGGCACCCGCACCTACAAGTTGTATGTGCCCAGCACCTGCACCGGCGCGCCGGCGCCGCTGGTGGTGATGCTGCACGGCTGCACCCAGGACCCGGACGACTTCGCCACCGGCACCCAGATGAACGCGCTGGCCGAGGAAATGCAGTGCCTGGTGGTGTATCCGGCCCAGTCGCAGCAGGCCAACGCGTCGCGCTGCTGGAACTGGTTCAGCGCGGTGGACCAGCAGCGCGACCAGGGCGAGCCGTCGATTATCGCGGGCATCACGCGCGCCGTGATCCACGAGCACAAGATCGACGCGGCGCAGGTCTACGTGGCCGGGCTGTCGGCCGGCGGGGCGATGGCGACCATCATGGGCACGCTGTATCCGGACATTTATGCGGCCGTGGGCGTGCACTCGGGCTTGCCGTTCGCCTCGGCCCAGGACCTGCCGTCGGCGCTGGCGGCCATGAAGGGCAGCTTCGGCAAGCCGGTGCCGGCCGGGCGAGCGATTCCGATCATCGTGTTCCACGGCGACCGCGACACCACCGTGCATCCGGTCAACGGCGACGAGGTCCTGCGGCAGGGGGCCCATCCGAACCAGGAGATCGTGGTCGAGCCGGGCCGGGTGCCGGACGGGCACGCCTACACACGCACCGTTCACCGGCGCGCCGACGGTACCCCGCAGGCCGAGCATTGGGCCATCCACGGGGCCGGCCACGCCTGGTCGGGCGGCAGCGCGCGCGGCAGTTATACCGATGGCAAGGGGCCCGACGCGAGCCGGGAAATGATGCGTTTCTTCCGCACCCAGCGCTAGCGGCCGGCGCGCGTCAAGGTGCCGCAGGATTGCTGCGGCGCCTCAGCGCGGCAGGTCGCCAGGTCCCGGCGCCGCGGCGGCCAGCGCGGCGATGTGCTGTTTCAGGCAGGCCGGGCACCAGCAGCCGGGCGCCTGGGCGCCATCCGCGACGACCGGGACGGCCACGACCGGCGGCATGTACGTGCACCAGCACGGTGCGTCGGCGCCGTCGGCCATGGCACAGCTGAAAGTGGCGCCGCAACGCGTGCAGACGCTCATGGCGAACCACGTAAGAACGAGGGAAAGGGCATTGTCGATCCAAGCTGAGGGATGAACACGTAAAATACAACAAGATCGCCATATAATGGCCACAGGGTTCGCCCTGTTGCCTGTAAAATCTCGCAAAATTTCATCCTGGACCCGCCATGACCGCTGCCCTGCCGACGCTCAATACCGACAAGACCGACAAAACCGCCGACCTCGCCTCGGTATCGCCGCAAATCAAGGCGCAAATTCTGGCGGAAGCCTTGCCTTACATCCGCAATTTCCACGGCAAGACCATCGTCATCAAATACGGCGGCAACGCGATGACGGACGAGCGCCTGAAACACGGCTTCGCGCGCGACGTCATCCTGCTCAAGCTGGTGGGCATGAACCCGGTGGTGGTGCACGGCGGCGGTCCGCAGATCGACAACGCGCTGAAAAAAATCGGCAAGCAGGGCAGCTTCGTGCAGGGCATGCGCATCACCGACGAGGAAACCATGGAAGTGGTGGAGTGGGTGCTGGGCGGCGAAGTCCAGCAGGACATCGTGATGCTGATTAACCACTACGGCGGCCAGGCGGTGGGCTTGACCGGCAAGGATGGCGGCCTGATCCGCGCGCGCAAGATGGCGATGCCGGACAAGGAAAAGCCGGGCGAGTTCCTCGACATCGGTTTCGTGGGCGAGATCGAGGCCATCAATCCGGCCGTCGTGAAGGCGCTGCAGGACGACGCCTTCATTCCGATCATCTCGCCGATCGGCTTCGGCCAGGACGGCCAGGCCTACAACATCAACGC
>DIZW01000036.1:67433-108374 GCA_002428015.1 Oxalobacteraceae bacterium UBA6018
GGCCAGGCCTACAACATCAACGCCGACGTGGTGGCGGGTAAGATCGCGGAAATCCTGAAAGCGGAAAAGCTGATCATGATGACCAATATCGCCGGCGTGCAGGACAAGAAGGGCAACCTGGTGACGGACCTGTCGGCGCGCGAGATCGACGAGATGTTCGCCGACGGCACCATTTCCGGCGGCATGCTGCCGAAAATTTCTTCCGCGCTGGACGCCGCCAAATCGGGCGTGAACACGGTGCACATTATCGACGGCCGCATCGAGCACTCTTTATTGTTGGAAGTCTTGACCGAACAGGCTTTTGGCACTATGATCCGGTCGCACTAAAAATTTGTGGCGGCGCCCGCCCGCCACATCTGACCACATCTGTTTGCCCTTGTAGCTCAGTGGTAGAGCACTCCCTTGGTAAGGGAGAGGCCACGTGTTCAATCCACGTCAAGGGCACCACGCTCCGCAGTCCCCCTGTTGTTCAGTTCACATTGTGCAGTCCTAGTCTCGCAGTCTTCGTCTCGCAGTCCGCCTGTCCGTCCGACTGGCCGTCCACACTGGCCGTCCACACTGGCCGTCCACTTCCCGCTTCAATAAATCCGCTCCACGCTGATGCCGCGCGCGCGCAGTTTCGCCGGCACGCTAGCGCGTCCGACCAAGTGCAGCACGCCGATCGCCGCCACGGCCTTGTCCTGGCGCGCCAGCAGAGCGGCCAGCTTGTCGGCGATCGGGCCGTTGCGCTCTTCCAGCAGCACTTTCTGCACGAACTTGCCGGCTACCGTCGTGTCGTGCTCGGCGCGGGTGGCGATCGACTCGAACGCGGCCTGGTCGGCCGTGCGCCAGGCGTCGACTACCTCGTGCACCTCGGCCTGCTGGCGCCCGTTCTCGATGCCGTCCACGGTGTCTTCCAGAAAATGCCACTGGTCGGCGCTGGACATGCGCGCGAACAGGCTCAGCTGCATCTTCAGCGATTCCAGCTCGATCACCGGCAACTTGCGCTCACGCGCCATCTGGGCCAGGTGCAGGTCCACCGACAACTCGGGCCGGCAGCCCTGCTGGGTGAATTCGCCCATCGTCAGCGCCGTCGCCACCAGCCAAGGGCGCAGTTGCGCCACCGTGGTCGGGTCCATCGAGGCGGCGCGCAGCACCCGGTCCAGGCGCGGCTTGAGTGCGGCGGGCACCTCGCGCCCCTCGCTGCTGCGCGGATCGAAACTGCCGTAGGTCTGCAGCGCCTGGTTCACCTGCGCGGCGTCGGTCAAGGGGTCGATTTCCAGGGCCAGGGCGGACGCCCCATCGATGGCGGCGGTGATGCGCGGCTCGAGCGGATAGAATTCCGGCAGGCCCACGTGCATGGTGCCGAACAGGTACATGGAGTGGCCACTGCCGGTCACCTTGAACAAGGCGCCGCGCTCGGTCGCGCGGGCCGCCGGCATGGCGAGCACGAGCCAGCCGAGGAAGACCACTATAATTGCCTGTCGCATCTGTTTCATCATCCCTACCCTGGCTAAGCCGCAAAAAATCAGTGTCGAATATTACCCCGTCCTCCCCGCTGTGGCTGTTCGACTTGGACAATACCTTGCACGATGCGTCGTTCGGTATCTTCCCAGCGATCATCGCGAACATGAACAGCTTCATGGCCCGCGTGCTCGGCGACGGCGTCACCCCGGCCAGCCAGGCCCAGGTCGACGCGGCGCGGCTGGACTACTGGCGCCGCTATGGCGCCACCCTGCTCGGCCTGATCAAGCACCACGAGGTGCGCGCCGCCGATTTCCTGCGCGAGACGCACCAGATCGCGCGCCTGGAAGACCTGATCCGCTGCGAGCGCGGGCTGGCGCACCTGCTGCGCCGCCTGCCGGGACGCAAGATCCTGCTCACCAACGCGCCGCTGCGCTACTCCACCGACGTGATGCGCCACCTCGGGCTGGCGCGCCACTTCAGCCACCACATCGCCATCGAACACATGCAGGTGCACGGCCAACTGCGGCCCAAGCCGTCGGCGCTGATGCTGCGCCGCCTGCTCAGGAAGCACGGGCTGCCGCCGCGCCGCTGCATCCTGGTCGAGGACACCCTGGCCAATCTGAAGAGCGCCAAGCAGCTCGGCGTGCGCACCGTGTGGCTGACCCGCTACCTGCGCGGCGCCGACGGCCCCGGCGCGCCGGGACGGCCGCGGATGCTAAAAGGTCCCGCTTATGTCGATGTCAAAGTAAAATCGCTCAGGCAGCTGCCCGCCCTCATGCAGCGGCTGCGCTGACACCCCACCGACACCTCACCGAGCCACGCCCCATGCCAAGCCCCAAGCCAGGCCAGCGCAAACTGCAGATCCTCCAGGCCCTGGCCGGCATGCTGGAGCAGCCCAAGGGCGAGAAGATCACCACCGCCGCGCTGGCGGCCCGCCTGTCGGTGTCGGAGGCGGCCCTGTACCGCCATTTCGCCAGCAAGGCCCAGATGTTCGAGGGGCTGATCGACTTCATCGAAGGCACCGTGTTCGGCCTGATCAACCAGATCGCCGAGCGCGAAGCGGGCGGGGTCGACCAGGCCGGCGCGATCCTGCAGATGCTGCTCGGCTTCGCGGCGAACAATCCCGGCATGACGCGGGTGCTGATCGGCGACGCGCTGGTGGGCGAGGACGAGCGCCTGCTGGTGCGCATGAACCAGTTCTACGACAAGGTGGAACTGGCCTGCAAGCAGTCGCTGCGCCTGGCCGTCACCCAGGGCCATGGCCAGGAGGCCGAGGTGGCCGCGCGCGCCAGCCTGCTGGTGAGCTACGTGGTGGGCCGCTGGCACCGCTACGCCAAGAGCGGCTTTCGCCACCATCCCGCCGAGGGCAGCCCGCTCCAGATCGCGCTGCTGCTGGCGCCCTAGCCGATGGACTGCTTCGCCCTGCTCGACGACGCCAGCGCGGCCGATCCGCGCCAGGCCCGTTCACGCCTGTACAGCGGCCACGTGGGCACGCTCGCGTGCCAGGACGCGGCCGGCTGGCCGCGCCTGCTCGGCGAGCTGCAGGCGGCCGGCGCGCGCGGCCTGCACGCGGTGGCG
Organism: Oxalobacteraceae bacterium UBA6018; assembly: GCA_002428015.1. GTDB lineage: Bacteria > Pseudomonadota > Gammaproteobacteria > Burkholderiales > Burkholderiaceae_D > Telluria_A. The sequence goes on from DIZW01000036.1 coordinate 70,458, forward strand.
GTGCTGACCTACGAACTGGGCGGCCAGCTGCTCGGCGTTCCCACCCATCCCGGCGCCAGCGTGCCGGCCCAGGTGCTGCTGTTCGATACCTGCACCCATCTGGCGCCGGACCAGGTGGCGGCCTGGCTGGCCGCCCGGGACAGCGGCGCCGCCGCGCCGGCCGGCATCGCGGCGGTGCGCGCCAACGTCGACCAGGCAGGCTTTCGCGCCGCCATCGAACGCATCCGCGCGCTGATCGCCGCCGGCGACACCTACCAGGTCAACTACACCTATCGGCTGCGCTTCGACGCCTTCGGCTCGATCTCCGCGCTGTACCGGCGCCTGCGCGCGCGCCAGCCGGTGCCCTACGGCGCCCTGATCGCCCTGCCCGACGGCGGCGCCGTGTTGTCGCTCTCGCCCGAACTGTTCGTGCGCCACCAGGGCGGCGAGCTGCTGGCGCGGCCGATGAAAGGCACGGCGCCCGCGTGCGAGGACGACGCCGAGAACGCGCGCCGCGCCCAGGCGCTGGCGGCCGACGCCAAGAACCGCGCCGAGAACCTGATGATCGTCGACCTGCTGCGCAACGACCTGGGGCGGGTCGCGGTCACCGGCAGCGTCGCGGTGCCGGCGCTGTTCGAGGTGCAGCGCTACAGTGGGGTGCTGCAGATGACTTCGACCGTGCGTGCGCGCCTGCGGCCGGACGCCACGCTGGGTGAGGTGTTCGCCGCGCTGTACCCCTGCGGCTCGATCACCGGCGCGCCCAAGCGGCGCACCATGGAGATCATCCACGAACTCGAGCCGGCCGCGCGCGGCGTCTACACCGGCGCCATCGGCTGGGTCGATCCGCCCGCCACGCCCGGCGCGCTGGGCGACTTCTGCCTGTCGGTGCCGATCCGCACCCTGGCCCTGCAGCCCAGCGCGAACGGCGTGCGCGCCGGCGAAATGGGTGTGGGCGCCGGCATCGTGCACGACAGCGACGCGGCCGCCGAATACGCCGAATGCCAGCTCAAGGCCGGCTTCCTGACCGGGCTGGCCAACGAGTTCGAGCTGTTCGAGACCATGCACGCCACGCGCGCGCACGGCTGCCGCCACCGCGAGCGGCATTTGGCGCGCCTGGCCGCGTCGGCCGCGTACTTCGGTTTTAACTTCGACGGCGCCGGCCTGCGCGCGCGCCTGGACGCCGCGTGCGCCACCCTCGGCGAGGGCGAGCACCGCCTGCGGCTAGGCCTTCGCGCGGGCGGCGCCACGCAGATCCAGAGCGCGCCCATCGTCCCGCTGACCGAGCCTGTGCGCATGCTGCTGGCCAGCGAACCCACCAATGCCGCGGACCTGTTCTTACGCCACAAGAGCAGCGTGCGGGCGCGCTACGACGCCGCCTGGCGCGGCGCCGAGGCCGAGGGCGCCTTCGACACCTTGTTCTTCAACGAGCGCGGCGAGCTGACCGAAGGTGGGCGCAGCAATGTGTTCGTGAAGGTGGACGGGCGCTGGCTCACGCCGGCGCTGGACTGCGGCGTGCTGCCCGGCGTGATGCGCGCGGTGCTGCTGGACGACCCGGCATGGGACGCCAGCGAAGCGGTGATCACGCGCGCGATGCTGGCGCGCGCCGATGCTGTCATGGTTTGCAATGCGCTGCGCGGGCCGCTGATGGCGCTGGCTTAGGTAAAGCGTAGAAATTTCTTTCGCTGCGCCATTTTTCCTGTCATTAAAATGGTCCGCGCGCCTGGTCCAAAATTTCTGCCATCATGACGGCACCGCCATCCCCTAGGCGATCTTTAAGCCGGATACCGCAGGCTTCGAAGAAGGACTCGCGCCGTTGTCCATTGCACACCAAGACCATCGGATTCGACTACTCGAAGCGACTACGCAGCGTCATTACGAAAGCTTTGCCAGTCCCCTGACGACGGGAGCGCGCCTTGACGAATAAAAGCCAGAGGACCGGATGGGTCGCATCATTTCCCTTGCGTTCTGGACGAACTAACGCGATCGCGTCGTTCTCTGCGACGATTACGGCCGTCTTCATCTCAACTTCGGCCAAAATCGTTCCTAAAGGTAGCGTATTGGTTGTCTGCTCGTCTCCCAACTCTGCAACCGACGCCACCAACAGTTCAGCTAGCTGCCGTTCGGTAAGGGTACGAAGGTCCGTATCGAATTCCAAGAAGATTTTCGTGTTAGTCCGTGATTGCACGCAGACGCGCAAGCGCATCGTCAACGACGAAGTCTGGTGCCGTCTCGACCCGTTTTGCGCCGCGCGCCTCAAGGTCAAGCATACGAATCTGATTGACCAAAACCACGCCCTGCGTCTTCGTTCCCGAACCGCTGAAGGGCGTGGCGAAGCCGGCATGCCGGGCAAAGTCGCCGCCTTGTGTGATGGGCGCGACCAGCACCACGCCTAGAGCGTTAAACACACTCGTAGAAAGTACCATGGCCGGGCGAGAGATTCCCTTCTGTTCACGCCCCTCGCTTGGCACAAGGTTGACCATAACGATGTCGCCACGTTCAAACTTGACGCTCTTACCACGCTTCGCGTCCAGCCGGCTTTGTGTTACTCCACACTGCCATATCAACCGGGCCTTCAGCTGCACGGTCACACTGGGCCACGAGCTCGGTCAACGTATAAGAAGGACGCTTGGCTTTCAGAAGAATGCCGTCGGCCTGGACATTAACGGTGAGCTTGTCGCCCAGTGCGACCTTGAGCATGGCCAGCAATTCTGTCGGCAGGCGCACCGCCGCGCTATTGCCCCACTTTTGAACCGACAGTTCCATTTGCGAACCTCCATAATGTTTATACATTGTAGAAACCGCGTTTTTCGCTGTCAGGCGGGCTGACTTGGTTAAGGATCCGAATCGGTCGAATATCCGAAACGGCGGGGCCCACGATGACCTTTCTCAATCTGGTCAGCCATTCCGACGCTGCGCGGGACCACCAGCCGGCCTTGATCCGCCATAGACAACGATAGCGTTGGCCACCTGCGCTGGGACTTATGCCGGTTGCTACGAGCCCAGCGCCTGCTCGATCCGGCTCACCATGACCTTGTCGTCGGGCGTGACCTTGCTCGGATAAACGTCGATCACCTTGCCGTCACGGCCGATCAGGTATTTGGTGAAGTTCCACTTCGGTTCCTTGCCGGTGACCTTGATCAGGCTGGCGTGGAGCGGATTGGCGGCGCTGCCCTTCACCGAGCTCTTGGCGAACATGGGGAACTTGACCCCGTAGGTGTTGTAGCAGAAGTCGGCGATCTCTTTCGAGCTGCCCGGCTCCTGCTTGCCGAAGTCGTTCGATGGGAAGCCGAGCACCACCAAACCTTTGGGCGCGTATTTAGCGTACAGCTTTTCCAGGCCGTCGTACTGGCTGGTATAGCCGCAGTAGCTGGCCGTGTTCACCACCAGCACGACCTTGCCCGCATACTGGCACAGGTCCTGCGGCGTCTCGTCCTGCAGGCGCTTGAAGGTCTGCTTGAGCAGCACCGGGCAGTTGGCCGCGGCGGCGGCGGGAGCGGCCGGGGTTGCCGGCGTCTGCGCGCGCACCGGCGCGCTCGTGAGCAGCGCGGCGGCAAGGGCTGAAAAAATCAGCGACGAAGCTTTGAACATAGTCTTATCCCTGCGGTCAGATTGAGTGGGAATTCATTCTATGCCAAATCGCGGGACTGCGCCGAGCCCGGCCAACCCGCCGGGAGGACTAGCCATGAAACGCTGGCGTCATTACGTCGCGCTGATCCTGTGCATGCTGACCCTGCTGTCACTACGCACCGACGCGACCACCTCGCGCGCCCTGCCTGCCTACGGCGCGGACATCTCCAACATCACGGTATCGGGCCTGTCGTCGGGCGCGTACATGGCCGGTCAGTTCGCGGTCGCCTATTCGTCCCTGGTGGCGGGCGTGGCCATCATCGCCGGCGGACCGTATTACTGCGCGGGCCATCCGGGGCGAGCGCCGTTCATCCCTTACCTGACCAACGCGCTGAGCGTGTGCATGAATCCGCAGGAGGCTGGGACCGATCCGCCGGACCCGGTGTTTTTGTGGAACCGCACGCTGGACTTTGCACGCGCGGGCCTCATCGACGACCCCGGCAACCTGCGGCACCAGGCGGTCTACCTGTACAGCGGCCACAGCGACCACACCGTGACGACGGCCGTGGTGGACCGCGCCCAGAACTACTATCAGTTCGCCGGCGTGGCGCGGCTGCACTACCGCGACGATCTCGATTCCGGGCACGGCATGATCACCGACAGCAATGCCGACAATGCCTGCACGGTGACCGCCCCGCCCTACTTCAATAACTGCGGGGTCCCGCTGGCGCAGGAGATCATGACCTTCTTCTATGCCGGCACGCGCGCGCCGGCGAGCCAGCTGTCCGGCCACATCGTGCGCTTCGACCAGAGACCGTTCACGGTCGGGCGCAGCAGCATGGACGATGACGGCTACGCCTACGTGCCGGCCGCCTGCACCCACCAGAGCTGCCGCGTGCACGTGGCGTTCCACGGCTGCCGCCAGGGCGCGCAGCTGATCGGCGACCATTTCTACGCGCGTGCCGGGTATAACGCGGTGGCCGACAGTAACAACATCATCGTGCTGTATCCGCAGGTCGAGCCGAGTTCCTTCTATCCCTACAACCCGCGCGGCTGCTGGGACTTCTGGGGCTATTCCTCGCTCGACCCGTTGCTGCCGGACTTCTACACCCGCGACGGGGTGCAGATGCGGGCCGTGCGGGCGATGCTGGAGCGGCTGGCGGCGCCGCGCGGGTCGCGCTGAGCGCGGGCGGCGATGCGGGCGATAGTGACGCTCCGCGCCCTGCCGCCTACTCGACTTTCATGTTCGCCAGCGCCGGCGTCGGCGGCGGGTACTTGAGCTTGAGCGCCTCCATGATCTCCAGCAGCAGCGACGCGAGGATCAGGTTGCGGTGGGTCTTGGAGTCGGCCGGGATCACGTACCACGGCGCGTGCTCGGCATCGGTGGCATCGATGGCTTTTTCATAGGCGCTGACGTAGTCGTCCCAGCGCTTGCGCTGCACCAGGTCGTGCTCGTCGAACTTCCACTGTTTGTTTGGATCGTCGAGCCGCTCCTGCAGCCGCTTGCGCTGCTCGTCCTTGGAGATGTGCAGGAACACCTTGACGATGATGGTGCCAGTCTCGGCCAGCATGCGCTCGAAGTCGCGGATGTGGGCGTAGCGGCGCGCGCATTCGTCCGCGTCTATCATGCCTTGCACGATCGTGATGAGCACGTCCTCGTAGTGGCTGCGGTTGAAGATCGCGATCTCGCCCTTGGCCGGCACGTTGCGGTGCACACGCCACAGGTAGTCGTGGGCCAGCTCGTCCAGGTTGGGCGCTTCGAAGCGCACCGCGCGCACGCCCATCGGGCTGATGCCGTTGAACAGGGCGCGGATAGAGCCGTCCTTACCGGCCGTGTCCATTCCCTGCAACACCAGCAAGACCTTCTGCTGCTTGTCCGCGTACAGCATTTCCTGCTGCACGGCGAGCTTGGCGACCAGTTCGTCGGTCAGCTCGCGCTCACGCGTCTTGACCCCGTTGCCGTTACCGTTGCCATCGCGCAGAGGGGTGGCCGCCGCGTCCTTGTCGCGCAGGCTCAGGTGCTTACCCGCCCGGAACTGGTCGCCCAGTTTCATGCGGCCTCCAGGGCTTCGTGTTCGATCAGCATGCAGTGGTCCATCACCACGTGCAGCCCGGCGGCGGCGGCCAGGTCGGCGGCCTGCTGGTTGACCACGCCCAGCTGCATCCACAGGCAGCCGGCGCGCACGGCGATGGCCTCGCGCGCGACCTCCAGCATGTCGGCGGACTTGCGGAAGCAGTCCACGACGTCGATGCGCTGGCCGGCCCGGCCGAGCGCGTCGGCGGCCTCGTGCAGGCTCGCGTAGACCAGCTCGCCCTCGATGTGCTGGCCAGCGTAGGCGGGATTGACGGGCACGATGCGGTAGCCGTGCTGCTGCAAATACTGCGCCACGTGCAGGCTGGCGCGCTCGGGCTTGGGCGACAGGCCCACCACGGCCACGGTGTGGGCGCTCTTGAGAATGTCGGGAATGGATTTCATGGTATCGCTCTGTTGTTCGATCATAAACAGCGTACCAGATTCAGGCGAAATCGGCGCGCACCGCGGCGTGGCCGCCGCGCGACAGCGCACGCGCGAGCGGTGCATGCGCTGACGAGGACATCGGCGCGGCGGCCAGCGCGGACGACGGATGCGCAGACGAAAAAAAGGCAGCGCGCGGCTGCCTTTCTTGTTTTACTGCATGCCGCGTGTCGCTTAGCGGCCTCTGTGGCGCAGCTTGGCGATGGCGGCCAACTGGGCGATCGCCTCGGCCAGCTCCGCTTGCGCGCGAGCATAGTCGATGGCCGATTCCTTGTTGGTCATCAGTTCTTCCGCCTGCTTCTTCGCTTCCAGCGCCTTTGCCTCGTCCAGGTCTTTGCCGCGGATCGCGGTGTCGGCCAGGACCGTCACTACGTTCGGCTGCACTTCCAGGAGACCGCCAGCGACGAAAACGAACTCGTCTTCTGCCTGGCCAGGTACCTTGATCCGTACAGCACCCGGCCTGATGCGCGTGATCAGCGGGGTGTGCTTGGGATAGATCCCCAGCTCGCCTGCTTCACCCGGCAACGCGACGAACTCGGCTTGGCCGGAGAAGATCAACTCCTCGGCCGAAACCACGTCAACGTGAATTGTGTTTGCCATGTGTGTCCTATCGGGTTTGCGCGCCGCGCCTTGCGGCGGCGGCGCCCTCGCCTGTCTTAGTTGAGCTTCTTGGCTTTTTCGATTGCTTCTTCGATCGTGCCAACCATGTAGAACGCTTGCTCAGGCAGGTGATCCAGCTCGCCCGACGCAATCATCTTGAAGCCCTTGATGGTGTCCTTCAGCGAAACGTATTTGCCTGGCGAACCGGTAAACACTTCAGCGACGTGGAAAGGCTGCGACAGGAAACGCTGCATCTTACGTGCGCGGGCCACCACCAGCTTGTCTTCCGGTGCCAGCTCGTCCATGCCCAGAATCGCGATGATGTCACGCAGTTCCTTGTAGCGCTGCAGGGTGCCCTGGACGGCGCGGGCCGTGTCGTAGTGCTCCTGGCCAACCACGAGCGGGTCCAGCTGGCGCGAGGTCGAGTCCAGCGGGTCCACCGCAGGGTAGATACCGAGCGAGGCGATGTCGCGCGACAGCACGACGGTCGAGTCCAAGTGACCGAAGGTGGTCGCAGGCGACGGGTCGGTCAAGTCATCCGCTGGCACGTACACGGCCTGGATCGAGGTGATCGAACCGGTCTTGGTCGAGGTGATGCGCTCTTGCAGACGGCCCATCTCTTCGGCCAGGGTCGGCTGGTAACCCACCGCCGACGGCATACGGCCCAGCAGTGCGGACACTTCGGTACCGGCCAGGGTGAAGCGGTAGATGTTGTCGACGAAGAACAGCACGTCCTTGCCTTCATCACGGAACGATTCCGCAATGGTCAGGCCGGTCAGCGCCACGCGCAGGCGGTTGCCCGGCGGTTCGTTCATCTGGCCGTAGACCATCGCCACTTTGGAGTTCTCTGGATTTTCCAGATCGACCACCTTGGCATCGGCCATCTCGTGGTAGAAGTCGTTACCTTCACGGGTACGCTCACCCACGCCGGCGAACACGGACAGACCCGAGTGCGCCTTGGCGATGTTGTTGATCAGTTCCATCATGTTCACGGTCTTGCCCACGCCGGCGCCGCCGAACAGGCCGACCTTACCACCCTTGGCGAACGGGCAAACCAGGTCGATCACCTTGATGCCGGTTTCGAGCAGGTCCTGCGACGGCGACAGTTCGTCGTACGCCGGCGCCACGCGGTGGATCGATGCGGTGCGCTCGTGCGAGACAGGACCGCATTCGTCGATTGGGTTACCCAGCACGTCCATGATGCGGCCCAGGGTGGCTTTGCCAACTGGAACCATGATCGGGTTGCCGGTGTTCTGGATAGCCATGCCGCGACGCAGACCTTCGGACGAGCCCAGCGCGATCGTGCGGACCACGCCGTCGCCGAGCTGCTGTTGTACTTCCAGGGTCAGCTCGGAGCCTTCCATTTTCAGTGCGTCGAAAATCTTTGGCATTGCATTGCGTGGGAACTCAACGTCCACCACAGCGCCGATACACTGAACGATTTTGCCATCAGCCATGTTCGTTCCTTCTTTATTGATTAGATTCGGGTTTAGACCGCTGCCGCACCGGCGACGATCTCGGAAAGTTCTTTGGTAATCGCGGCCTGCCGGGTCTTGTTGTAGACCAGCTTGAGCTCGCCGATGACGTTGCCCGCGTTGTCGCTGGCAGACTTCATCGCGACCATCCGCGCCGATTGCTCGGACGCGATGTTTTCAGCGACCGCCTGATACACCAGGGCTTCCACATAGCGCATCAGCAGTTCGTCGATCACGATTTGCGCTTCCGGCTCGTAGATGTAATCCCAGCTGTGATTACCCTTGTCGCCTTCCAGCCGGGCCGCGGGCAGCGGCAGCAGCTGCTCGACGATCGGCTCTTGCTTCATCGTGTTGACAAACTTGGTGTAGCACAGGTAGACCGCGTCCAGCTTGCCTTCCTGGTACTCGTCGAGCATGACCTTGACCGGTCCGATCAGCTTGTCGAGGTGCGGGGTGTCGCCGATCTGGATCGCATGCGACACGACCTTGACACCGACCCGGTTCAAAAAACCCAAACCCTTGTTGCCGATGGCAACCGCTTCAATCTTGTTGCCAGCCGTTTCCAGCTCGCGCGCCTTTTGCGTGAGCATGCGCAGCACGTTGGTGTTCATGCCGCCGCACAGACCCTTGTCGGTCGTGACGACGATGAAGCCAACGGCCTTGGCCCGCACATCCTTGGCCGCGGCCATGAAGGGGTGCGTGTATTCCGGATTCGCGCTGGCCAGATTGGCGGCGATATTGCGAATCTTCTCACTGTAGGGACGGGCGGCGCGCATGCGATCCTGCGCTTTGCGCATTTTCGATGCGGCGACCATTTCCATCGCCTTGGTGATCTTCTTCGTATTTTCTACGCTCTTGATCTTGCCACGAATCTCTTTGCTTGATGCCATGAGTCCTACCTCCTTATGCGCTCTCGGGCGCCGGCCTCGCGGCCGGCGCCGTCAGACAATTAATATGCGCCGGATTTCTTGAAGTCGACAATAGCGGCGGACATGGCGGCTTCGCCATCCTTGTCCAGCGCCTTGCTTTCTTCAATCTTGGACAGCAGGGCAGCTTGCGTGGCTTTCATGTGAGCGTGCAGGCCAGCTTCGAACGGCAGCACTTTCTTGATTTCCACGTCGTCGAAGAAGCCTTTATTGACCGCGAACAGGGACACGGCCATCAGCGAGATCGGCAGCGGCGCGTACTGGGCCTGCTTGAGCAGTTCGGTCACGCGGGCACCGCGGTCGAGCTGCTTGCGGGTCGACTCGTCCAGGTCGGAGGCGAACTGCGCGAACGCGGCCAGCTCACGGTACTGGGCCAGGTCGGTACGGATACCGCCGGACAGGTTTTTGATGACCTTGGTCTGGGCGGCGCCACCGACGCGCGACACCGAGATACCGGCGTTAATGGCCGGACGCACGCCCGAGTTGAACAGCGAGGTGTCCAGGAAGATCTGGCCGTCGGTAATCGAAATCACGTTGGTCGGCACGAAGGCCGACACGTCGCCTGCCTGGGTTTCGATGATCGGCAGCGCGGTCAGCGAACCGGTCTTGCCCTTGACGGCGCCGTTGGTGAACTTCTCGACGTAGTCGGGGTTCACGCGGGCTGCGCGCTCGAGCAGGCGGCTGTGCAGGTAGAACACGTCGCCAGGGTAGGCTTCGCGCCCTGGTGGACGGCGCAGCAGCAGCGAGATCTGGCGGTAGGCCACGGCCTGCTTGGACAGGTCGTCGTAGACGATCAGCGCGTCTTCGCCGCGGTCACGGAAGTATTCGCCCATGGCGCAACCGGAGTAGGCGGAGATGTATTGCATCGCGGCCGACTCGGAGGCCGATGCGGCCACGACGATGGTGTACTCCATCGCGCCGTGCGTCTCGAGCGAGCGCACGATGTTCTTGATGGTCGACGCCTTCTGGCCGATCGCGACGTAGATACACGTCATGTTCTGGCCCTTCTGGTTGATGATCGCGTCGATCGCCACGGCCGACTTGCCGGTCTGGCGGTCACCGATGATCAGCTCGCGCTGACCGCGGCCGATCGGCACCATCGAGTCGATCGACTTCAGGCCGGTCTGCATAGGCTGGGACACGGACTGGCGGGCGATCACGCCCGGTGCGATTTTTTCGATCGGGGTCGACAGCTGGGCATTGACCGGACCCTTGCCGTCGATCGGCTGGCCCAGCGCGTTGACCACGCGGCCCTTCAGTTCCGGACCGACCGGCACTTCCAGGATGCGGCCCGTGCACTTGACGGTGTCGCCTTCCGAGATGTGCTCGTAAGCACCCAGGATCACGGCGCCGACGGAGTCGCGCTCGAGGTTCATCGCCAGGCCGAAAGTATTGCCTGGGAATTCCAGCATCTCGCCCTGCATCACGTCCGACAGACCATGGATACGGCAGATACCGTCGGCGACGGAGATAACCGTGCCTTGATTACGAACTTCAGCGGAACTTTCGAGCCCTTGGATCCGGCTCTTGATCAGTTCACTGATTTCAGATGGGTTAAGTTGCATGCTAACTCCTAATATTTTCTAGATCCGTGGGGCAAGGGCGGGACGCCGGCGAGCTGTGCGAAGGGATTACGACGCCAGGGCAACGTTCATCTGTTGCAGCTTGGCGCGTACCGAGGTATCGAGCACCTGATCACCAACGACCACGCGCACACCACCGATGAGCGACGAATCGACAGTCACGGTTGGGTTGAGCTTGCGGCCAAATTTCTTTTCCAGCGTCTTCACCAGCTCGGCCACCTGCGCTTCCGACATCGCGAAGGCGCTCGTGATGTGGGCATCGGCGGCGCCTTCCAGCGCGTTCTTGAGCATGGCGAATTGGGCACCGATCTCGGGCAGCAGCGCGACGCGGCCGTTCTCGATCAGCATGTCGATGAAATTGTTGGCTTCAGCGGTCAGCGGGGCCTTGACCAGCGACGCGAACACATCGGCGACCTGGGCCGCGGTGACGTTCGGGTTGCGGGCGAACGCCTGCACATCAGGGTGGGCACCGAGCTGCGCCAGTTCGGACACGAGGTTCGACCAGGCGGCCAGGTCGCCCGTTTGGGCGACGCGGAACAGCGCTTCGGCGTAAGGACGGGCGACGGTTACGAGTTCGGCCATGGTTACAGCTCGACAGCCAGTTGCGACAGCAGGTCGGCGTGGGCCGCTACGTTCACTTCGCGCTTGAGGATCTGCTCCGCGCCTTTGACGGCCAGGGCGGCGACTTCACCGCGCAGTGTTTCGCGCGCCTTGGTCACTTGCTGGTCGGCGTCGGCCTTGGCTTGCGCAACGATGCGCGCCGCTTCGGCGTTGGCGTTGGCCTTGATCTCTTCTGCAACCAGTTGGGCGCGCTTCTCAGCGTCACCCACCATTTTTTGACCGCGTTCGCGGGCGGTCGCCAATTCGGCTTCCACGCGCTTTTCGGCCGCGGCCATCGATGCCTTGCCTTGATCCGCTGCGGCCAAGCCGTCGGCGATGCGCTTGGCGCGCTCGTCGAGCGCACCATTGAGCGCCGGGACGATGAATGTCATCGTGGCCCAGATCAGGACGGCAAAGGTGATCATCTGGCCGATGAGCGACATATTGATGTCCATACCTTGCTCCTTTAGTAAAAAGTTTCTCCGACGTGGAGCAGATTACTTAGCGGCAGCGAGAACAGCAGCGATAAATGGGTTGTTGAAGGTGTACAGCAGAGCGACACCAACACCGATCATCGACACAGCATCAAGCAGACCAGCGATCACGAACAGCTTGGTTTGCAGTTGTGGCATCAGTTCAGGTTGACGTGCCGACGCTTCCAGGAACTTGCCGCCCAACAGACCGAAGCCGATTGCGGTGCCGATTGCGCCCAGGCCGATGATGATAGCGGCTGCCAGGACGGTCATGCTTTGTACTTGTGCGATCAGAGCTTGCATTGAATTTCTCCTAAATTGAAAAGACTAAAAAGTGAAAAAATGAAAAACTATATAAAACAGGAATTAGTGCTTCTCAACCGCGAGGCTCAGATACACAATCGTCAACACCATGAACACAAACGCTTGCAGAGGAACGATCAGCAGGTGCAACACGGTCCAGGGGATCGCCAGGAAAGGCTGGCCCCACCATGGCAGCATCGCGATCAGAATAAAGATCAGTTCGCCCGCATACATATTGCCGAACAGTCGCAGCGACAGCGAGATTGGCTTGGCCACCAGCTCGATCATCTGGAACACGAAGTTGATCGGCGCCAGGATGGCGATCGCCACCGGGCCGTGCGCATGGAAGGGCGCGGTGAACAATTCCTTGGTCCAGCCGACCAGGCCCTTGGCCTTGATCGAGAAGCCGATGATCATCAGCAGGACGGTGATGGCCATCGCGGCGGTGTGGTTGACGTCGGCGGTAGGCACGGCGCGCAAGTGCTCCACGCCGGCCATGCCGGCCAGCTTGGGCAGCAGGTCGACCGGCAGGAAGTCGATCGAGTTCAGCAGCAGGGTCCAGACGAAAATGGTCAGCGCCAGCGGGGCGATGACGCGGCTTTCCGCGTGGAAGGCGCTCTTGGTGATGTCTTGCACCATCTCGAACACCATCTCGACCAGGTTCTGCAGCTTGCCCGGCACGCCGGACGTGGCACGGCGCGACGCCATGTAGAACACGCCGAGGAAGACCGCGCCGACGATCAGCGAGATCCAGAAGGTGTCCAGGTTCATGTACGAAGTATCGCCATGACCATGGTTCAAGAAGGTCAGGTGGTGCTTGATGTACTCGGTTGTTGTAGGTAACTCGTTGGCCACTTGGGCCGCGGTTTCGACTGCTGGTTCGGAAGTCATAGGATCGTCGATTATGTGATTAAACTAATAGCAGTGAAAACCAGTACGCCAAGGTCGCCACCGCAAAACCCATCATCAGCCATAACCAAGCGGCTGAGGGAAACAGCACCAGTGCCAGTACGAACAGCACTGCTGTAATAAATATTTTCACCATCTCGGCCCGGACATGCGCCTTGAGCACGCGTTCCGCGTCCTTGGACGCGCCGACGACGAGCATGGCGTAAAACCAACTTCCGATGACGGCGATCGCTCCCCCATACGCAGCCGAATAGCCCGCGCCAGTGCCGCGCATGAACGCGGCGAACGAAGCGAAGGCAACTGCAATGAATAATTGCAAGACGACGACTTTGTAGACTGGCTTGGAAACTTGGTGCTGTTGATCGCTCACTGCCGCTTCCTGGATAGCCTACATGGGTGAAGACTCGGGATTATAGTGTGTGTACGGAACTGCGTCAAACATTGCTTTCCTCGTCAAGTTAGGCAATTGGGGCCTAACTATGAGATAACTTACGCTAAAATTACGCCTAGCCGCCGCAATGGTGTGTAAATACCACGGGCATGGCCGTTTTGCTCACCCGATTGCTCGGTCCGCGCCGGGCTGGCGCTAAGCGCGGCCATTGTCGTCAATTGGATACAAGTTTGGGGTTGCGCTCAGGCACGCAGACGTGCCAGGACGCCATCCAGAATGTCCAGGTCGGCGAAATCGATGATCATTTGGCCGCGTCCCTTGGCGCCCATCTTGAACAGGACCGGGGTGGCCAGCTTGTCGGACAGCTCTTCCTCGAGACGGAGGATATCGCCCGACTTTTCCTTCGGCGTGGCGGCCGGCCCGCTGGCCTGCTCCTGCATCGCGCGCGTGACCAGCTTTTCCGTTTCGCGCACCGACAGGCGCTTGGCCACCACTTGGTTGGCCAGGGAAATCTGGCTGGCCGCGTCGACCGACAGCAAAGCGCGCGCGTGACCCATGTCAATGTCGCCGGCCATGAGCATGGTTTGCACCGGGGCGGCCAGATTGATCAGTCGCAACAGGTTGGACACGGCGCTGCGCGAGCGCCCCACCGCGCCGGCCGCCTGCTCGTGGGTGAAATTGAAATCGGAAATGAGCCGGGCGATGCCCTGCGCTTCCTCGAGCGGGTTGAGGTCTTCGCGCTGGATGTTCTCGATCAGCGCCATGGCCGCGGCGGCCTGGTCGTCCACATCGCGCACCAGCACCGGGATCTGCTCGAGGCCGGCCAGCTGGGCCGCGCGGAAGCGGCGTTCGCCGGCGATGATCTCGTACTTGACGGCGCCGGTCAGGCTGTCCTGCCCCACCGGGCGCACCAGCACCGGCTGCATGATGCCCTGGCTCTTGATGGACGCGGCCAGCTCGTTGAGCGCGCCCTCGTCCATGCGCGTGCGCGGCTGGTATTTGCCTGCCTGCATCTGATGCACGGCCAGGACGGACGGCGAGCCGGCGTCCGGCGTGGCGAAGTCGCCGTCCCCGCCCAGCAGTGCTTCGAGGCCGCGGCCGAGGCCCTTGAGTTTTTTGGTAGCCATTCTGTTGGTGCTTTCTATTCGTATCTATGTGGGTTTACATGGTCTTGATGCGCTTGACCATCTCGGCGCCGAAGGCGATGTACGCCTGCGCGCCCTTGGACGACGGATCGAACACCACGCCCGGCACGCCGTAGGACGGCGCTTCCGCCAGGCGCACGTTGCGCGGAATGATAGTGGTGAAGACCTTGTCGCCGAAGTGCTGCTCGAGCTGGGCCGAGACCTGCTGCGAGAGCGTCATGCGCGGATCGAACATGACGCGCAGCAGGCCGATGATCTTCAGGTCGTGGTTCAGGTTGGCGTGCACCTTCTTGATGGTGTTGACCAGGTCCGACAAGCCTTCGAGCGCGTAGTACTCGCACTGCATGGGAATGATCACGCCATGCGCGGCGCATAGTCCGTTCAGGGTCAGCATCGACAGGGCCGGCGGGCAGTCGATCAGGATGAAGTCGTATTCGGCGTCGACCGCGGCCAGCGCATCCTTGAGGCGCCGTTCACGGTTTTCCAGCTCGACCATCTCGACTTCGGCGCCGGCCAGTTCGCGGTTCGACGGCAGCACGTCGAAGCGCCCCGCCTCCGAGCGCTGGCGCGCCGCGTTGACGTCCGCCTCGCCCAGCAGCACCTGATAGGTGGACGCCTTCAGCCCGGCCTTGTTGATGCCGGCGCCCATGGTCGCGTTGCCCTGCGGGTCAAGGTCGACCAGCAGCACCCTCTGATCGAGCTTGGCGAGGCCGGCGGACAGGTTCACGCTGGTGGTGGTCTTCCCTACCCCGCCCTTTTGATTTGCAACGCAAAATATCTTGGCCATGTATGCCCTTATCGTGGACGCAACTATAACGATTGATACCGTTTATACTATCAAAATCGTTTAATCGATTTATTCAGTATTAACGATATAAATCGTAAAAACGGTTTATATTATTTATACGAACCATATGGTTTATATGGTTCTGCGGATGAACACCAGATGGCGTTCCGCCTGCAGCCCCGGCACCTGCAAAGGAGCCAATTTCGTCACTTTCCATGGGTCGGGAATACGCGCCTGCTCGTCCGCCGGCGCCGTTCCCTTCAGGGCGATGAATTCGCCGCCCTCGGCCAGCAGATGCCCTGACCAGTTGACGAAATCGGACAGGTCCGCGAATGCGCGCGAGGTGATCACGTCGAACGGCCGCGCCACCTGCAGCTGCTCCACCCGCGCCGTGTACACCGTCACGTTGGCCAGGCCCAGCTCCGCCTTCACCTGGGTCAGGAAGGCGGTCTTCTTGTGCACCGTGTCGATCAGGGACACGTTCATGTGCGGGCGCGCGATCGCCAGGACGATGCCTGGCAAGCCGCCACCCGCCCCGACGTCGAGCACATTGGCCGCGCCGGCGAAGGCCGGCACCGCGGCCAAGGAGTCGAGCACGTGGTGAGTGACCATTTGCATGGGGTCGCGCACCGACGTGAGGTTGTAGACGGAATTCCACTTGAACAGCAGCGCGAGATAGTCGAGCAACTGTTCATGCTGCTGTTGATTCAGGTCCAGCTGTAGTTCCTTGATGCCACCGGCGAGAACATTGGCCAGTGCGGGACGGTCGAAGAATTTCATCCAGCCAGCTCCTCATTGAGGGTGGTAAAGCCCTTCGCACCGCGCTTCTTTAAATGTACCAGCAAAAGCGAGATCGCGGCCGGTGTCACTCCAGAAATTCTCGACGCCTGGCCCAGGGTCTCAGGGCGCTGCTTGTCCAGCTTTTGGCGCACCTCGATCGACAGCGCGGCGATGTCCAGGTAGTTGAACGTGGCCGGCAGCTTGAGGTTTTCGTAGTGGTCGTGGCGCTCCACTTCCTTGGCCTGGCGGTCGATATAGCCGGCGTACTTGAGCTGGATCTCGATCTGCTCCGTGACCGCGAGATCGGCGACGCCGGGCCCGGCCAGCGCCTGGCCCTCGATACCTGTCAGGCCCATCAGCTTGGCGTACTCGACACCGGGCCGGCGCAGCAGGTCCGCCAGCGAATATTCGCGCTCGATGGCCTGGCCGATCACCCGTTCGGACTCGGCGGCGGCCAGGATGCGCGGGTTGACCCAGGTCGAGCGCAGGCGCTCGAGCTCGCGCGCGACCGCTTCGCGCTTGGCCTCGAAGGCGGCCCACTGGGCGTCGCCCACGCAGCCGAGTTTGCGGCCGATTTCCGTCAAGCGCATGTCGGCGTTGTCTTCGCGCAGGCTCAGGCGGTATTCGGCGCGGCTGGTGAACATGCGGTAAGGCTCGGCCACGCCCTGGGCGGTCAGGTCGTCGACCAGCACGCCGAGGTAGGCTTCGGAACGGCCGGGCACCCAGGCGTCACGCTCCTGGGTCAGCAAGGCGGCGTTGATACCGGCCAGCATGCCCTGGGCGGCGGCTTCCTCGTAGCCGGTGGTGCCGTTGATCTGGCCGGCGAAAAACAGGCCGGCGATGGCCTTGGTTTCCAGCGAGGTCTTCAGGCCGCGCGGGTCGAAATAGTCGTATTCGATCGCATAGCCTGGGCGCAGGATGAAGGCGTTCTCCATCCCTTTCATCGAGCGCACCAGGGCCAGTTGCACGTCGAACGGCAGGCTGGTCGAAATCCCGTTGGGATAGAATTCGTTGGTCGTCAAGCCTTCCGGCTCCAGGAAGATCTGGTGCGACTCCTTGCCCGAGAAGCGGTGAATCTTGTCCTCGATGGACGGGCAGTAGCGTGGCCCCACCCCTTCGATGACGCCGGTGTACATGGGGCTGCGGTCCAGGCCGGCGCGGATGATGTTATGGGTGTGGCTATTGGTATGCGTGACCCAGCACGGCACCTGGCGTGGGTGCATGGCGGCGTTGCCCATGACAGAAAACACGGGCACCGGATCGAGGTCGCCCGGCTGCTCGGCCATGGCCGAAAAGTCGATGCTGCGCCCGTCGATGCGCGGTGGCGTGCCCGTCTTGAGGCGCCCTTGCGGCAGCTTGAGTTCCTTCAGGCGCGCCGACAGCGAGATCGCGGGCGGGTCACCGGCGCGGCCGGCGGAGTAGTTTTGCAGGCCGACGTGGATCTTCCCATCCAGGAAAGTGCCGGCCGTCAGCACCACCGCGCGGGCGCGGAACTGCAAGCCGATCTGGGTCACGGCGCCAACCACGCGACTGCCCTCCACCATCAGGTCGTCCACGGCCTGCTGGAACAGCCACAGGTTGGGCTGGTTTTCCAGGCGCGAACGGATGGCCTGCTTGTACAGGATGCGGTCGGCCTGGGCGCGGGTGGCGCGCACTGCCGGGCCCTTGGACGAGTTGAGGATACGGAACTGGATGCCCGCCTCGTCGGTGGCGATGGCCATGGCGCCGCCCATCGCGTCGACTTCCTTGACGAGATGACCCTTGCCGATGCCGCCGATGGACGGGTTGCAGGACATCTGGCCCAGGGTTTCGATGTTATGCGTAAGCAACAAAGTCTTCCGACCCATGCGCGCGGACGCCAGCGCGGCCTCGGTGCCGGCATGGCCGCCGCCGACGACGATGACGTCGAATTCAGTTGGAAATAGCATGATTGAAGTGTGAGGGAGGAGTTAGGTTCAGATTATAGAGTCTTTTTGCTATACCGACTCCTTTTGGCGATCGGCTCAGCTCGTTTTGTTCCACGTGGAACACTAACCTGACATGTGGGCGCCGATGTTCCACGTGGAACAGTGCTCAAAAAGAAGGCAGCCCGTGGCTGCCTCGTCTTGCGTTTAGTCGCGCTGGACAAGGCCCAAGGGGCGGCCTCGCCGCCCTACCTCATATGTTCCACGTGGAACAACGGACCATGCCAACGCACCAGCGCGTCATAGCCTGTCTTCACGATCAACAAGCAGACGACGATCAGGAACAGCTTGCGCACAAACAGGCTGCCATGCTTCATCGCCAAGCGGGTGCCGACCAACGACCCAGACACGCCACACACCGCCATCAGCAAACCGAGCTGCCACAGCAAATGGCCGCTGTAACCGAACCACAACAAGGCCGACACATTGCAGGCGACATTCACGACCTTGGCAGCGGCGGACGCACTGAGGAAATCAAAGCCAAAAAAGCGCACGAACAGGAAAATCAGGAAGCTGCCCGTGCCAGGGCCAAAGAAGCCATCGTAAAAGCCAATCACCGCTCCGGTGCCGACCGCCGCCAGCCTCTCCGCCATCCCCGTGTGCACTGGCATGTGGATGCTGCCGAAGTCCTTCTTACGAAACGTGTAGACCGCGACCGCCAGCAGAACGAACGGCAGGAGTCCGCGCACGAAGTCGCCTGGGACCCGCGTCACCGTGTAGGCGCCGGCGAAGGAAAACGCGAAGGCGGTCAGGGCCGCCGGCGCGGTCGCGCTCCAGGCGACCCGCACACGGCGCGCATAGTTGACCGCGGCCGCGCTGGTGCCGAACACGCCGGCCAGCTTGCTGGTGCCGAACAAGGTCGCCGGTACCTGGTTGGGAAACACGGAAAACAGCACAGGAATCTGAATCAAGCCACCGCCACCGACGACCGCGTCCACCAGCCCGGCCAGGAAGGCCGCGCAACCCAACAACACAACATCGATCATCGACTATCCCTCTAAGCGAGCACAGCCGACTATTCTACGCAAGATTGCGCGCAGCGATACGAAGAGGGGAAAGGCGCTTGGGAGCGGGAATTGCTGCGATGCAGCAGATATGCCGGGGAGCTGGGACGGCCTGCGGCGGCCGCCCTCCCCGGGAGAGAATCAGACGGCGCGCTTGCGCCGGCCAGCCGCCGATATGGCCGCGCCGATCTCGCCGACGATGCCGCGGCGGAACAGCAACACGCAGACGATAAAGATCAAGCCGGTGACGATGCCGACCGATTCACCCAACGTGCCGAACCACTCGATATTGGTCGTGTGCACCAGCCACGCGCCAATGTCCCCTAGCCTGTTCTGCAAGGCGATGATAATGAAGGCGCCGATGATCGGGCCCACCACGGTGCCCATGCCGCCCACCAGGGTCATGAGGATCACCAGGCCGGACATCGACCAGTGCAGGTCCGCCAGCGTTTCCGAGCCCATCACCACGGTGCGGGTCGCCCCTGCCAGGCCGGACAGCGCAGCCGACAGCACGAAGGCCAGCAGCTTGTACTTGTCGACGTCGTAGCCCAGCGAGACCGCCCTCGCCTCGTTCTCCTTGATCGCCTTGAGCACCTGGCCGAACGGCGAATGCACGGTGCGCACGATCAAGGCGAAGCCGGCGATCACGATCGCCAGCACAACGTAGTACAAGGTCAGGTCGTTACCCAGGTCCAGCATCCCGAACAACGTCCCACGCGGCACTCCCTGCAAGCCATCCTCGCCATGGGTGAAGGGCGCGCGCAGCCCGGCGAAATACACCATCTGCGCCAGGGCCAGGGTGATCATGGAAAAGTAGATACCCTGGCGGCGGATCGCCAGCGCCCCCACCACCAGGCCCAGCAAGGCGCTGGCGGCCACCCCGACCAGGATGCCGACCTCGGTGGGCAAGCCCAGCTCGGTCAGCGCGTAGCCGGCCAGGTAGCCGCCGGCGCCCAGGAAGGCCGCGTGCCCGAACGACAGCAGACCGGTGTAGCCGATCAGCAGATTGAAGGCGCAGGCGAACAGGCCGAAGCACAGCAGGTTCATCAGGAACACCGGATAGCCGACGAAGGGCGCCGCCAAGGCCAGCACGAAGGCCAGCAGGTAGCCGAGTTTTTGGTTCATCGATCGCTCCAGTTGATGGTCACTTCTCTTTGCCGAACAGGCCGGCCGGGCGCAGCAGCAGCACCACCACCATCGCCACGAACACCACCATCTCCGACCCTTCCGGATAAAAGACGCGGGTCAATCCTTCGAGTACGCCCAAACCCAGGCCGGTGACGATGGAGCCCAGGATGGACCCCATGCCACCGATCACCACAACGGCAAACACGACGATAATCAGGTGGGAACCCATGAGGGGTGTCACATTGATGATCGGGGCCGCCAGCACCCCTGCAAAGCCCGCCAAAGCGACGCCGAAGCCGTAGGTGAGCGTGACCATCAGCGGAACGTTGACGCCGAAGGCCTCGACCAGCTTGGGGTTCTCCGTGCCGGCGCGCAAATAGGCGCCGAGCCGGGTCTTTTCGATGACGAACCAGGTGAACAGGCACACCGCCAGCGAGGCCCCCACCACCCAGCCGCGGTAATTGGGCATGATCATGAAGCCCAGGTCGGTGGCGCCGGCCAGCGCCTCCGGCACTTGCACGGTCTGGCCGGACATGCCGAAGAAGGAACGGAACACGCCTTCGAGCAGCAAGGTGATGCCGAAGGTCAGCAGCAAGCCATAGAGATGGTCGAGCTGGTACAGCCAGCGCAGCATGGTGCGCTCGATCAGCACGCCGAACAGGCCAACCAGGAGCGGCGCCAGCGCCAGCACGGTCCAGTAGCTCAAGCCGAACGAGGTCATGCCGATGTAGGCCAGGAAGGCGCCGACCATGTACAGCGCGCCGTGCGAAAAATTGATCACGTTGAGCAGGCCGAAGATCACCGCAAGGCCCAGCGAGAGCATCGCGTAGAACGAGCCGTTGACCAGGCCGAGCAGCAACTGGCTCATCATGGCCTGCATGGGAACGCCGAAAATTTCCATGGCTTCACAGTACGAAAATCACCGGCGCGGGCCGGTGCGGTTGGATCGGACGCGCCGCCGCCCGCCGCGCACGAACGCGCGGATGGCGGCGCAGGCGGGCGTTCAAGCTCTCAGGCCTACTTCCACAGGCTGCACTTGGTCTCGGCCTTGGTGTTGTAGGCCTGGGCGCCCGGGATCGTCGTCACGACCTTGTAGTAGTCCCATGGGTACTTCGATTCCGCCGGCTTCTTCACTTCCATCAGGTACATATCGTGCAGCATCAGCCCGTCCGGACGGATCTCGCCGTTCTTGGTGAACATGTCGTTGATCTTGGTCTTCTTGAGGTAGGCCATGACCTTGTCGGCGTCGTCCGTGCCCAGCGCCTTGACCGCCTTGAGGTAGTTGCTCGCCGCCGAGTAGTCGGCCGCCTGCAGCATCGACGGCTCCTTCTTCATCTTGGCGAAATAGCGCTTGGCCCAGGCGCGCGTGTCCGGGTTCATGTCCCAGTACCAGCCCGAGGTAAGGTACATGCCCTGGGTGGTGTTCAGGCCCAGCGTATGCACGTCGTTGATGAAGATCAGCAGACCGGCCAGCTTCATGGACTTGGTGATGCCGAACTCGTTGGCCGCCTTGATCGCATTGATGGCGTCGCCGCCAGCGTTGGCCAGGCCGAGGATCTGGGCCTTGGAGGCCTGCGCCTGCAGCAGGAAGGACGAGAAATCCGAGGCCGACAGCGGATGCTTGACGCTGCCCAGGACCTTGCCGCCGCTGGCCTTCACGACGTCGGCCGTGTCCTTCTCCAGCGACTGGCCGAACGCGTAATCGGCGGTCAGGAAGAACCAGCTCTTGCCGCCCTGCTTCACGATGGCCCCGCCCGTGCCGCGCGCCAAGGCCACGGTGTCATACGCGTAGTGCACGGTGTAGGGCGTGCATTCCTCGTTCGTCAGGCGGGCCGAGCCGGCGCCGATCGAAATGAAGACCTTCTTTTTTTCCGCGGCGATCTTCGCCATGGCCAGGTTGGCGGTCGAGTTGGTGCCGCCGATGAGCATGTCGACGCCGTCGCGGTCGAACCATTCGCGCGCCTTGCTGCTGGCAATCTCGGTCTTGTTCTGGTGGTCAAGCGCCACGAATTCGATCTTCTTGCCGTTGATCGCCCCGCCCATGTCGGCGATCGCCATCTTGATCGCTTCGGCACCGCCGTTGCCGTCGATATCGGCATACAAGCCGGACATGTCAGTGATGAAGCCGATCTTGACGGTGTCGTTGGATATCTGGGCCAGCGCGGGCAGGGATAGGCCGAGGGCGCACAGGGTGCTTGCGGCGAGAGCGATAGCTTGTCGTTTCATGTTGTCTCCGAAAAGGGAAGTCGTGTTGTCAGTCCCCGGGTCGGGGTCTTGCGTTGCTGCAGATCGGGTAAATCAGCGGGCTACACGCCCAATAGCTCGGTCAGCACCGGCATCTTGGCGTTCAGTTCGGCGGCGGCGAAGCTCTCGACCACCTCGCCATGTTCCACCACGTAAAACCGGTCCGCCAGCGGCGCGGCGAAGCGGAAATTCTGCTCGACCATCACGATCGTGTAGCCCTTCTCCTTGAGCATGGTGATCATGCGGGCCAGGCTTTGCACGATGACCGGCGCCAGGCCCTCCGAGATTTCATCGAGCAGGAGCAGGCGCGCGCCGGTGCGCAGGATGCGCGCCACGGCCAGCATCTGCTGTTCGCCGCCGGACAGGCGGGTGCCCTGGCTGTGCTTGCGCTCCAGCAGGTTGGGAAACATCTGGTAGATTTCTTCGACCGTCATGCCGTTGCCGCTGCCTTTCAGTTGCGGCGGCAGCATCAGGTTTTCCTCGGTCGACAGCGAGGAGAAAATGCCCCGCTCCTCCGGGCAGTAGCCGACGCCCAGGTGGGCGATCCGGTGGGTCGGCAAGCCGATCGCCTCGACCCCGTTGATCTTGATCGAACCGGTGCGCCTGCCCGTCAGGCCCATGATCGCGCGCAGAGTCGTGGTCCGCCCGGCGCCATTTCGCCCCAGCAAAGTCACCACTTCGCCCGGGTTGACCTTCAGATTGACCTTGTGCAGGATGTGCGATTCGCCGTACCAGGCTTGCAGGTGGGAGATTTCCAGGGCCGCCGTCATCAATGCGCTCCTTCCAGGGCGGCGCCGGCCGTGCCCATGTAGGCTTCCATGACCTGGGGATTCTTCGACACCTCGGCATACGTGCCCTCGGCCAGCACGGCGCCGCGCTGCAGCACGGAGATCCGGTCGCAGATGCCGGACACCACGTTCATATTGTGTTCGACCATCAGGATGGTGCGCCCGGCCGACACTTTCTTGATCAACTCAGTGACCCGGTGCACGTCCTCGTGGCCCATGCCCTGGGTCGGCTCGTCGAGCAGCATCATTTCCGGCTCCATGGCCAGGGTGGTGGCAATTTCCAGCGCACGCTTGCGCCCGTATGGCAGGTCGATGGTGAGGGTGTCCGCGAAGCCGCCCAGGTCCACCTCGGCCAGCAACTGCAGGGCGCGCTCGTTCAGGCGCGCCAGCGACCGTTCGCTGCGCCAGAAATGAAACGAGGTGCCTAGTTCGCGCTGCAAGCCGATGCGCACGTTCTCGAGCACGGTCAAGTGGGGAAACACGGCGGAAATCTGGAACGAGCGGATCACGCCGATGCGCGCGATCTGCGCCGGCCGCGCGGACGTGATGTCGCGCCCGTTGAACAGGATCTGGCCGGAGGTCGGCACCAGGAATTTGGTGAGAAGATTGAAGCAGGTGGTTTTGCCCGCCCCGTTGGGGCCGATCAGCGCGTGAATGTGGCCGCGCTGTACCTGGAGATTCACATCGTTGACTGCTGTGAAACCTTTGAACTCCTTGGTGAGGTGTCGCGTCTCCAGAATCACGTCCGTCATCATGTCTCCCGTCTTTGTCTCACCTCAGAAGAAATCTTTTTTATTCGATAATACACAGATTGGTTTTTTGTCACAACACAGTAGAACTACCATTTTCCACAAACTGACCAGCGTCACGCCCACTCAACATCAACGCAACTTTTCGACGGAAGCGACGCTCTAATCGTCCCTCGCCAGGATCATCCGGGCGGCCTTTTCCGCGATCATCAAGGTCGGCGAGTTGGTGTTGCCGGACGTGATAGTCGGCATGATGGACGCGTCGACCACCCGCAAGCCCTGCACGCCGATGACGCGCAGGTGGCTATCCACGACCGCCAGGGGATCGCCAGCCGGTCCCATCTTGCAGGTCCCCACGGGGTGAAAAATGGTGGTGCCGATCCGCCCCGCCGCCTCCTGCAACTGCTCCTCGGTCGCGTACTGCGCTCCGGGCTTGTATTCCTGCGGCCCGTATTTGGCCAGCGCGGGCGCGGCCACGATCTGCCGGGTGAGCCGCAGCGCGGCCGCCGCCGTCGCCCGGTCCTGCGCCGTGCTCAGGTAATTGGGCGTGATCAGGGGCGCCGCCGCGCCGTCTGCCGAGGCGATGCGCACCTGCCCGCGCGACGTCGGGCGCAGGTCGCACACGCTGGCTGTGAACGCCGGGAAAGCATGCAGCGGATCGCCGAACTTCTCCAGCGACAGCGGCTGCACGTGGTACTGGAGATTCGGTGTGGCCTGGCCGGGATCGGAACGGGCGAAAGCCCCCAGTTGCGATGGCGCCATCGACATCGGGCCGCTGCGCAGCAACGCGTATTCGAGGCCGATCTTGAGCTTGCCGAACCAGCCGGCCGCGCTCGTGTTGAGCGTGGGTGCGCCGCGAATCTGATAGACCATCCGCAGCTGCAAATGGTCCTGTAGGTTCTCGCCCACCCCGGGCGCGTCCACCTGCACCGCAATCCCATGCGCGTGCAGATGGGCCGCCGGGCCGATGCCCGACAATTGCAGGATCTGGGGCGAGCCCACCGCCCCGGCCGCCAGCAGGGTTTCGCGATCGGCCGTCGCGCGCCAGCGCGTGCCACCACCGCTGAACTCGACACCACGGCAACGCTTGCCCTGCTCCGAGTCCTCGATGATCAGTCGCTCAACATGGCAGCCGGTCATGATGGTCAGGTTGTCGCGCGCCGCGGCCGGCTTGAGGAAGGCTTTCGACGCGTTCCAGCGAATACCGCGCCTCTGGTTGACCTCGAAATAGGCGCTACCGGCATTGTCGCCGCCATTGAAATCGGCGCTAGGAGGGATGCCGGCCTGGGCCGCCGCGTCGCGGAAGGCGTCGAGAATTTCCCACGACAAGCGCTGGCGTTCGACCCGCCATTCGCCGCCGGCGCCATGCAGCGCGCTGGCGCCGCCGTGGTGGTCCTCGGTGCGTTTAAA
This sequence comes from Oxalobacteraceae bacterium UBA6018, assembly GCA_002428015.1. Taxonomy (GTDB): domain Bacteria; phylum Pseudomonadota; class Gammaproteobacteria; order Burkholderiales; family Burkholderiaceae_D; genus Telluria_A. Next base: position 95,778 of record DIZW01000036.1, read on the forward strand.
CAAGGGCAGCACCTGGTCCCAGGACCAGGAAGCGTCGCCGACCTGGGCGGCCCAGGAATCGTAGTCGTGGGACTGGCCACGCATGTAGATCATGCCGTTGATCGAGGAACTGCCCCCCAGCACCTTGCCGCGTGGATAAATCAAGGAGCGCCCGCCCAGCCCAGCCTCCGGCTCCGTCCTGTACATCCAGTCGGTGCGTGGATTGCCGATGCACCGCAGGTAGCCTACCGGAATATGCACCCACAGGTAGTCGTCCTTGCCGCCGGCTTCGATCAGCAGCACGTACACGTCCGGGCGCCGGCTGAGGCGGTTGGCCAGCAGGCAGCCGGCAGTGCCGGCGCCGATGATGATGTAGTCGTATTCGCCAGCCGTTTCCAATCGCTCTCCCGTTCCTGCCGCCTGTTTATCGTGTACGCATCTCCGCGGCCAGCAGCACCATCAGCTTTGCCACTTTCATTGGCCGCGCGCGCTTGACCTCGGCCCCGCACCAGAGCGACATCAGCTCGGCATCGCCCTGCTCGGCCGCCGCCGCGCGTATCGGCCCGGTCAAGGCATTCTGGATAGGATACGCTGGAAACTGCTTTTCGATGGATGCCATTTGCCGCATGAACTCGTTTTCCAGCCCCCGCGCATAACGGCCTGAAAAAGCCCGGGTGAGACGGGTCGGGGTGGATCCGGCCTCGACCAGCCGTTTCTTGTAGACCTCGGAGATGCCGGATTCCTCGCACACCAGGAAGGCGGTACCCATTTGCACGGCCTTGGCGCCGGTCGACAGGGCGTCGTTGATGTCCACGCCAGTCATGATGCCGCCCGCCGCAATCACGGGAATCTTGACCGCGTGCGCCACCGCCGGCCACAACTGGCGGGCGGCCATGGTAGCGTCTTCCTGGGGTCCGAGAAACGTGCCGCGGTGACCACCCGCCTCGACGCCGGACGCGACCACGGCATCGGCACCCACGGTCTCCCATGCAAGCGCTTCGTCGACCGTGGTCACGGTGCCGATCACAGCGATCCCAGCCGCGTGCAGGCGCTCCACCTGGGCCGGGGTAAGGATATCGAAAGTGAAGCTGGCGGCGGCGGGGCGCAAGGCGATCAGCGTATCGAATTGCGCGTCGAAGTCCTCGCACCACTTCGACGGTATCGGCAGGGACGACCAGCCCAGCCGTTCCCAGGCGGGGCGCAGCAACTCGGCGGCGCGCGCCACTTCCTCGGCCGATGGCGATGGCTTGCCTTGGACGAACAGATTGATCAGGAATGGCTGCTCGGTCAGCGCCCGCACCTGGGCGGCCTGCTCGCGCATCTTCTCGGGTGACAACATCGAGGCGGGCAAGGCGCCCAGTCCGCCCGCGTTCGATACGCCGGCGACCAGTTCCGGGGTACACGATCCGCCGGCCATCGGCCCCTGGATGATCGGAAACTTCAGTTCTTTCAGAAAATGCATGGTGTTCTCCTTGAATGAGGCTGTGGATAACGTTATGGATATCCACAGGTACCGTTTGTGGATAAACGCCGCTTTATTCACAGCCCAATTTTTGTCCAGATTTGACCCCAGCCACATACAGCGCTAGTCACTGCCTTATACCATCTGCAACTCCCTGTTTACATACGCGTTTACAGGCTTATCCACAGAAATTGACCCCTGTTAACAACTACTACTAAACGTATATATAACCTTTTTAAGTAAACAAACAACGGAAAAAAAACGGCTCCGGCCGTTGGCCGTCGCGTCGACCTTGGTCCAAAAGCAAAAACCGAGACCGCAAAAAAATCGATCCTGGATTGCCGGTTTTTCAAAAACCCGTGCCGAAGACAACAATATTGCAGGCACAGTCTGGTCGCATTGATGACCCCTGCTGTGGATAAGTGCATGAATATCCACAGGATGAGATGTGCAAAACCGCCTTCGTTTTCCACAAGTCAAATTTTGTTCAACACTCATCCCATCCAGATACAATGTTTGTGCAGGTGGTTCTGTGGACCGTAAACTGCTGTATACGCTCACGTTTACCGGCTTATCCACAAAAAAAACCGCGTTTACTATTACTACTAACTTTGTATACATACTTTATATAAAACCATAAAAGCACGCGTGCAGTGTGGACAACGCCGTTTTTACCCCCAACCCCGCCATCAGAAACCATGAAAAACCTGAAAAACATGCGTCTCGGCATAATTAGCGCCTTGCAGGAAGAACAGCAGGGGCTCGTGGAAGCCATGCAAGGGCCCTCCACGCTCATCCATGGCATGCGTGACTACGCCCTAGGACATATCGCTGGAATCGACGCTGTGTGCGTCCTGTCGCGTATTGGCAAGGTCGCCGCGGCCACTACGGCCACCATGCTTGTGGAAAAGTTCGGAGTTACCCACATCGTATTCACCGGCGTTGCCGGCGCAGGCGATGTGGGTGTGAAGGTGGGGGACATCGTCGTCGGCGAATCGCTGGTTCAGTACGACATGGATGCGCGTCCCCTGTTCCCGCGTTTTGAGATTCCATTGACAGGACTCTCGCATTTTCCATCCGACCTGCATTTGAGCGAACGCCTGGCCAACGCCGCCGAGCTTTTCCTGGATCAGGATTTCAACACCGCCATCGACGCCGGGGAAAGGATGGCCTTCAGGCTGCAGCAGCCGCGCATGCATCGCGGCCTGATCGCCAGCGGCGACCAGTTCATCGGCAGCCGAGAGCACCTCGGGCAGCTCAATGCCGCCCTGCCCGGCTTGCTGGCGGTCGAGATGGAAGGCGCCGCGGTGGCGCAAGTCTGTTTCGAGCTTGGCGTTCCGTTCGCCGTCATCCGTTCGATTTCAGACAACGCCAACGAAAACGCCGCTACCGATTTCATGCGTTTCGTGAAATCGGTGGCGGCGCGGTATGCGTTTCATATCATCCGGCGTTTTTGCGCGGAGTTACGCAGCGAGTTCTAGCCCAGCAGGCTGTCCGGATTCGTGTACTCGTAACCGAGCGCTTGCGCGACAGCGGCGTAGGTGACCTTGCCCTGGCAGACGTTCAAGCCGTTTTTCAGGTGAGGATCGTCGCGCAGCGCCTGTTTCCAGCCCTTGCTGGCCAACGCCACGGCATGCCCGATGGTGGCGTTATTCAAGGCGAAGGTCGAGGTGCGCGCCACCGCGCCGGGCATGTTGGCCACGCAATAGTGAATCACGCCATCGACCACGAAGGTCGGATCGGCATGGGTGGTCGGATGCGAGGTCGCGAAGCAGCCGCCCTGGTCGATCGCCACGTCGACCACCACGGCGCCTGGCTTCATTCTAGAAATCATTTCGCGCGTCACCAGCTTGGGCGCGGCAGCACCCGGCACCAGCACGCCGCCGATGACCAGGTCGGCCGCCAGCACCGCTTCCTCGATCGCGTGCGTATTGGAAAACTGTGCGGAGATGCGGTTGCCGTACACCAGATCCAGGTGGCGCAGACGCTCGATATTCTTGTCGAGCACGGTGACCCGCGCGCCGGTGCCGATCGCCATCTGCATCGCGTTGGTACCCACCACGCCGGCGCCGATGATGACGATGTGGCCAGCGGCCACGCCCGGCACGCCGCCCAGCAGCAAGCCCATGCCGCCCTTGGATTTTTCCAGGTGCGCGGCGCCGGCCTGGATCGACATGCGCCCCGCCACTTCGCTCATTGGCGCCAGCAGCGGCAGGCCGCCGCCCGCTCCGGTGATGGTCTCGTAGGCGATGCACACCGCGCCGGATGCCACCAGCGCCGCGGTCTGCTCCGGGTCCGGCGCCAGATGCAGATAGGTGTACAGGATCTGCCCTTCGCCCAGCATGGCGCACTCGCCCGGCTGGGGCTCCTTGACCTTGACGATCATGTTGGCCCGCGCGAATACCTCCTTGGCGGTGTCGGCCAGGATGGCGCCGGCGGCCACGTACTGCTCGTCGGACAGGCCGATCTCGGCGCCGGCGTTCTTTTGCACCAGCACCTGGTGGCCGCGGGCGGTGAGCTCGCGCACGCTGGGCGGGGTGAGACCGACGCGGTACTCATTGTTTTTGATCTCTTTCGGAACGCCTACGATCATGTCATCCTCCATCCGGTTTTTCTACGTTTCATATCATCACAGGCCCAAGGTCATCAGGCTTGCGTTACCGCCAGCCGCGGTCGTGTTGACGCACAAGGCGCGTTCCGCGACCAGGCGCCACAGGGGAATCTGGCTGTCCTCGGTGGTTTCGACGACGCCGACGATAGGGCCGTCGCGCGCCGCCAGCCGCGCCCGCAATCCAGGCGCCAGCGCCGCTTCCACCAGCGCGATCTGAAACGGACACTCGCATTCCTCGGTGCTGGCGAGCAGTACGATGTTGTGCTTGACCGCCGGCGGCAGGCTGGCCGGAAGCAGATCGGGCACGCCGGTCACGACGACCGGGCGGTTGCCGGTCGCCAGGGCGGCCGCCAGTTGGTTGAGCAATACGCCGGTCGTCGCGGCGGCGCACAGCAGCGTGCCACGCGGCGCGAAGCGCAGGCTGTTGCGCTCACCTGTCGGCCCAGGCAACACCAGCTCCTCACCCAGCAAGCTGGTGCGCTGGTAATGCGCGGCCAGCCCCAGCAGGCGCTGGTGGCCATGGGTCGCGGCCCAGGCCATCAGGCTGTCCAGGCCGGGCATCGAATGGCGGCGGCGCGGCGCGGCCGGCAGCGACGCCGGCCCGCGCTGCAGGCGCTGCAGGTACAGGGGCCCGCCGGCCTTGGGCCCGGTGCCCGATCTTCCTTCGCCGCCGAAGGGCTGCACGCCGACCACCGCGCCGACGATATTGCGGTTGACGTAGATATTGCCCACATGGGCATTGGCGGCGATGAAGTCGATGGTTTCGTCGATGCGCGAATGCACGCCGAGGGTGAGGCCGAAGCCGCTGGCGTTGATCTGCTCGACAAGGCCGCCCAGCTGGGCGCGCCGGTAGCGGACGATATGCAGCACCGGCCCGAACACTTCATGGGTCAGCGCCGACAGGTCGCCGATTTCGAGCAAGGTGGGGGCGACGTAATTGCCGCGCTCGGCCAGTTCGGGCGCGATGAACAGCGAAAAGTGGCCGCTTGCGTGGCGCCGCGTGCGCTCGATGTGGGCCAGTAAATTCTGCTGGGCGTCACGGTCGATCACGGGGCCGATATCCGTTTCCAGCCGGTCCGGTATGCCGACGCGCAATTCCTGCATGGCGCCCTTGAGCATGGCGATGGTCTTGTCGGCAATCTCCTCCTGCAGGCACAGCACGCGCAGGGCCGAGCAGCGCTGGCCCGCGCTGTCGAAGGCCGACGTCAAAACGTCCTGCACCACCTGCTCGAGCAGGGCCGACGAGTCGACGATCATGGCGTTCTGGCCGCCTGTTTCGGCGATCAGCGCGATGTCGCAGGATTCGGCCACGGCGCGCGCGGCCAGCTGGCGGTTGATCAGCTGCGCCACCTCGCTCGAGCCGGTGAACATGACGCCCTTGACGCGATGGTCGGCGCACAGGGCGGCGCCGACCTCGTCCCCGCGTCCGGGCAACAGTTGCAGCGCCGCGAGGGGAATGCCGGCTTCGTGGAACAGCTGGGCCGCGCGCCAGGCGATCAGCGGCGTCTGCTCGGCCGGTTTCGCCAGCACGACATTGCCGGCGGCTAAAGCGGCGGCCACCTGGCCGGTAAAGATCGCCAGCGGAAAATTCCACGGGCTGATGCAGGCGATCGGTCCGAGCGCAAGCCGGTTGGGCGTGTCGTGCACCTGGGCCGCGTAGTAGCGCAGGAAATCGACCGCTTCGCGCACTTCGGCGATCGCGTTCGGCAAGGATTTTCCGGCCTCGCGGATGGCCAGCGCCATCAGTTCGTCGCGGTGCTGCTCGAACAGCGTGGCCGTGCGAAACAGCAAGGCGGCGCGGCCGGCGGGCTCCGTGGTTTGCCAGTCCATGGCGTACGCTTGCGCGGCCACTAGCGCCCGCTCGACGTCCGCGCCACTGGCCTCGACCACGTGGCCGACCACGTCCGCCAGCGCGGCCGGGTTATGCACAGCCATCGCCTGGCCGGTTTGCACGGCGCCCGCCAGCAGCGCGCCGCACAGATAGTGGCGCGGCTGGGCCAGGCGTTCCGCGAGGGCGTGCAGCACGCTGTCGTCGGCCAGGTCCAGGCCGGACGAGTTGGCGCGTTCGCTGCCGAACAGTTCGCGCGGCAGGGCGATGCCCGGGTGCGGCTTGCCGCCGGACGCGCGGGCCGCGGCGAAGGGGTCCGCGACGAGGAGGTCGATGCTGACCTTGTCATCGACGATCTGGTTGACGAACGAGGAATTGGCGCCGTTTTCCAGCAGGCGCCGCACCAGGTAGGCGAGCAGCGTTTCGTGCGAGCCGACCGGGGCGTAGATGCGGCACGGCTGGTTCAGCTTGCCGGGGCCGACCACCTGGTCGTATAAGGTTTCACCCATGCCGTGCAGGCATTGGAATTCGTAATGGGTGATGCCGTCGGCCTGGGCCCAGGTATAGATGACGGCCAGGCTGTGGGCGTTGTGCGTGGCAAATTGCGGGTACAGGCGGTCGGTCAGGCCCAGCAGTTTGCGTGCGCAGCTCAGGTAGGACACGTCGGTATGCACCTTGCGCGTGTACACCGGAAAATCGGACATGCCGTCCACCTGGGCGCGCTTGATTTCCGCGTCCCAATACGCGCCCTTGACCAGGCGCACCATGAAACGGCGGCCGCTGCGCGTGGCCAGGTCGGCCAGGTAGTCGATGACGAAGGGGCAGCGCTTCTGGTAGGCCTGGACCACGAAGCCGATGCCGTCGAAGCCGTCCAAGGCCGGCTCGAAGGCCAGCGCTTCCATCAGCGCGAGCGACAGCTCCAGCCGGTCCGCCTCCTCGGCGTCGATGTTGATGCCAATGTCGTACTGTTTGGCCAGCAGCACGAGCTCGCGCAGGCGCGGCAGCAGCTCGGCCATCACGCGAGCCTGTTGGGCCCGGCTGTAGCGCGGATGCAGCGCCGACAGCTTGACCGAAATGCCGGGTCCGTCGTGGATACCGCGTCCGCCTGCGGCCTGGCCGATCGCGTGGATGGCGTGCTGGTAGGCGTCGCAGTAGCGCGCCGCGTCGGCCGCGGTGAGCGCGGCCTCGCCCAGCATGTCGTAGGAGTAGCGGTAGCCGCGCTGCTCGTTGGGGTGGCTGTTCTTGAGCGCGTCGGCGATCGTCTGGCCGGTGACGAATTGATTGCCGAGCATGCGCATGGCCAGGTCGACCGCCTTGCGGATCAGCGGTTCGCCGCCCTTGCCGATCAGGCGCGACAAGGCCGAACCGAGCCCGGTTTCGCTGCTCGTCGATACCAGCTTGCCGGTGATGAGCAGGCCCCAGGTGGCCGCGTTGACGAATAGCGAAGGCGATTCGCCAAGGTGGCGGCGCCAGTCGCCGCGGCTGATCTTGTCGGCGATCAGGCGGTCGGCGGTGTCGCTGTCGGGGATGCGCAGCAGCGCTTCGGCCAGGCACATCAAGGCCACCCCTTCCTCCGAGGACAGCGAGAATTCATGCATGAGCGCGTCGACGCCCGAGGCGCGGGTGCGGCGCGCGCGCACCGCCTTGACCAGGCGTTCGGCCAGCGTGCGCGCTGCCGGCAGGGGCTGGTCGCCCAGGGCCAGCAGCGCCAGGACGGCGGCCGCTTCGGGGACGCGGCAGGCGGCCGTGATGGCCGCGCGCAGGGGCGAGCGGGGGGCGCCGGCTTCCGCCAGCAGGGCGGTAAACGGGGAGTAACTGCTTGGCGCGAGGGCGCTCGACATGAAAAGTCTCTTTACGGTTCGGTCAGGAGGGACGGCACGGGGCCGCGACAACATGATTCGATTGTAGAGCGAATTCTTGTGGATTAATTCTGGTATTACAGAATACTAGCCATAGATAGTTTTTGGTGAGACAATTTCGCCAAATAATATTTATACTAGGAGTAGCAGGACATGTTGGATAAAATCAGCAAGAAAATTCTCTCCGAACTGCAGAGCGACGGGCGCATCAGCAACGTCGAGCTGGCGGCCCGGGTCAACCTGTCGCCCGCCGCCTGCCTGGAGCGCGTGCGTAAGTTGCACGAGTCAGGCTACATCATGGGCTACACGGCCCAGCTCAACCCCCAGCTGCTTGATGTGTCGCTGCTGGTGTTCATCGAGGTGGTGCTGGACCGTACCACCCCGGAAGTGTTCGACGCCTTCAAGAACAGCGTACAACTGATTCCGGAAGTGCTGGAATGCCACATGGTGGCCGGCGGGTTCGATTATCTGGTCAAGGCGCGTGTGAAGGACATGGCCGCTTACCGAGAGTTCCTCGGCAAGACCTTGCTCCAGAAAGGCGTGCGCGAAACGCATACCTATGCGGTCATGGAAGAAGTCAAGAATACCACGAAGTTACCAATCAAATGACGGACGATATAGGATTGTTACAATCTGGATACATTTGATACGGAATGTATTGAGCATTGCCAATATATGCGGTACGTTACTTCGGAACATTATCCGAGGGAACAAATGAATATCCTGCTATCAACAAGCGGCCGCCAGGCAGTTGCCGGCGTGGCCGGCATCGCCGTTGGCGCCGTTTCCGTATGGCTGGTCAATGCTGCCGCTCCTGGAAGCCTGGGCCCCTTGACAAGCGCCTTGCTTGCAAGCGGCATGACCCTGGCCGCGGTCTGCCTGGCGCGCGACGGCAAGGGCGCCGCGCAGATGGACAGGTTCACGGACCTGGTTGGCCATTCGATCGACGACATCATGATCGGCGCGGCGGAAACCTCGTACTTCGTCGACTCGGTGAAGAAGAAGGTGGAAAAGGATGTGGAAACGGCCGGCGCGGTCGTGGCCTCCGCCCAGGAGGTGGCGCACGCGACTGAACAGATCGCCGTGAATGCCGAGCGCGCCGCCGCCATCGCGGCAGAGGTACGCACCGAGAGCGTGGCCGGGCGCGCCGAGATCGACCACGGCTTGCAGCGCATCAGCAGCGCGCGCTCCGAGGCCCAGGCGGCGGCGGTCCTGCTGAACGAATTGCAGGGCAAGTCCAAAGCCATCGCCGGCTTTACCCATGTCATCACGGAAATTTCCGCCCGCACCAATCTGTTGGCCCTGAACGCCGCCATCGAGGCCGCGCGCGCCGGCGAACACGGGCGCGGTTTTGCGGTCGTTGCCGGCGAAGTGCGCCAACTGGCGTTTCGCACCAAGGAGGCCACAGACGAAATCAGCGGCATGGTGAGGACGATCAACGAACAGGCCGAAAAAGCGGCCAAGGGCATGACGTCGCTGTCCGCCGTGGTGGGCGAGGCGACCGGTAATGTGGAGCGGGTGCACCATTTCCTGAGCAATATCGAGCAATCGTCGAGCGAGTCCGAGCAGCAGATCGGCCAGATCGCCCGCGCCGCGCGCGGCCATGTGGAAACCACGGAAACGATCACCCATTCGCTGGAACAGATTCGGGACAATATGTTGTCGACCAATGCGGCCTTGCCGCGCGCGACTGGGTCGGCCATGGCCCTGGCCGAGAAAGCCGAGATCATCGCCGGCGCGCTCAGCGAATCGTCGGCGCACACCGCCCACGACCCGATCCGCCTGGCCGCCGAGGAAGCGGCGGCCGAGGTCGGGCGCTTGTTCAGCGCGGCCATCAAGTCTGGCCAGATTACGCGCGAAGCCCTGTTCGACCGCACCTACACGCCGATCCCGAACACCAACCCGCCCAAGCACACGTCCAAGTTCGACGCGTTTACCGACCAGGTGCTGCCGCCGCTGCAGGAAGGCTTGCTCGCGCGCATGCCGCATCTGGCGTTCGCCGGCGCGGTCGACTACAAAGGTTATTTCCCAACGCACAACAAAAAGTTTTCCCAGCCATTGACGGGAAATTACGAGGTCGACATCGTCAACAACCGCACCAAGCGGATCTTCAACGACCGCACCGGCGCGCGCTGCGGCGCCAACACCAAGCCTTTCCTGCTGCAGACCTATAAGCGCGACACCGGCGAGGTCATGCACGACATGTCGGTGCCGATCTATGTCGACGGGCGCCATTGGGGCGGCTTCCGGATCGGCTACCGGTCCAGCGCCCCCTGACGACGGCGTGGCGCGGGATCGCTCCCCAGGTGCGACCGGACATTAGTCGCTGGTGGGCGCCTTCAGGGTGGTGGTGTTCATGCCTTCGAGGTGCTTGCGCAGCCATTTGTGGGCCGGGCTGCGCGCGTCGCGTTCGTGCCACAGCATATCCAGGTGCACCGCCGGCAGGGTGAACGGCAGTTCGCGCCACACCAGCGCGTCGGTCATGCCGGTCGAGGCGATCAAGTGCTTGGGCAGCACCGTCACTAGGTCGGAATTGGCCACCACCCGCCCGGCCGTGAAGAATTGGTTTCACCGTCAGCAGGATGCGGCGCTCGCGCCCGATCTGGGCCAGCGCCTCGTCGACCAGGCCGTGGGCGCGGCCGGAAAAACTCACCAGCAAGTGGTTGGTGGCGCAATAGTTGTCCAGATTGAGTTCACCTTTGGCCAGCGGGTGGTGCTTGCGCATCACGCACACGTAGTGGCCGGAATACAGGCGCTCGTGGCGGATCGGCGAGCTGGTGTCGCTCGAGAGCTGGGCCGCCACGCCCGGGAAAAAGCCGACCGCCAGATCGATGTCGCCACGCAGCAACATGGGGCGCGGCTCGCGCGTGGTGAGCGGAACCATGCGCACGTTCACGCCCGGGGCCTCGCTTTCGATCGAACGCATCAGCGACGGCAGCCAGAACGCGGCCGTGGCGTCCGCCATCGCCATGCGGAAGGTGGCGTGCGCCTTGGACACGTCGAAGGTCTCCGGCGTGACGGCCGCCTCCAGCCCGGCCAGGGCGGCACGCACGGCCGGCCACAAGGCTTCCGCGCGCGGGGTCGGCTTGACGCCGTACGCCGTGCGGATCAGTAATTCGTCTCCCAGGCTTTCGCGCAGCCGCTTGATGGCGTTCGACACCGCCGGCTGGGTCATGGCCAGATGACCGGCTGCACGGGTCAGGTTTTGCTCCGTCATGACGGCGTCGAAGACGCGCAACAAGTTTAAATCGAGGGTCAAAAAGCTCATAGGTCGGCTTGCGAATTCGGTAATAAGGGGAGATTCCATCATACCGTATTGCATTCACAAAGAATATAAAAGGTATGGAATATTCGAATTGGATTTATATGTTGCGCCGCACTATAGTGACATGGACTAATTGACTTTCTCTACTGGAAATATCGTGATCACGAGTGTGGTACTGGCCAGCTTACCGATGCTGGCGCGCGGGGCGGTGGGCCTGACGGCCCTCTCCGGCCTGGTGCTGTTTTTCAAGCCGCTGCTGTGGGGGATCGCCCGCGCGCTGTTGCTGGCACTGCGCCCGCGCCTGAGCCGCGACCAACTGGCCGCGCGCCAGCAATGGCGCAACAGCCAGGCCATGTCGCGCCAGATCGCCGCCAGCCACGGTCCCGCTGAGGAAGCGGAACTGCGCGCCATGGCGGCGCGCGGCTGAGCCGGCGATCGCAGTAAGTGCTTACTTATCGATGATGACTTAGCGATGCTTACTTCGCCTCGCCCAGCAGCTCCTGCTTGAGGCTGGAATCGACCGGTTTGTTGCCCAGCCAGATGCGCAGGATGGCGTTGTAGAACAGCAGGTCGGGTACGGTCTCACCGATCTTCTTGCCGTTGAGTTCGCATACGGTTCCGGTCCCAGGGATGAAATCGATGTGCAGCAGGTCGCCCTTCTTCAAGCCGCTCAGCGAGCCGAACATCTCACCGAACTTGCTGATCTGGGTGACGATCTTCGACTTCTCCACCTTGTCGACGTTGTTGTTCAAGCCGGTCATGAAGGCCTCGCCGAAATCCTCCGAACTCACGTCGCGCATCATCACCAGCGTCACCCGCCGCGGCCCTTCCAGTTTCATCAGCTCGGCCGGATCTTTCTTCTTCTCAGGCAGGTACAGGCCGGCCGCGTAGACCTTGATGATGAACTTGGTGCGCAGGCCGGCGCCATTGAGCTTGAGCTCCTTGCCGGCCACCTTGGCGCTGTCGTCGAACTTGATGCCGGCCACCTCGGCGGCGCTGGCGGCGTGGCTGGCGAAGGCCAGGACGGCGCCTGCCATCATGGTCTTGAGGGTAGAACGGTGCATTGAAATCATGGGGTCTCCAAGTGATTTTGTGGGTCGATGGTGGCGGTAGCCGGCTTTACTATGTTTCGAAATCGCTGGTGGCGGTGGGCGCGCTGGCCAGCCGCGGCGCGGCCCTGGCGGCCGCCGGGGCTGGCGCCGGCTTGATCAAGGTTCGCGCCGGCGCGGCGTTGGGGCGGGCCGCCACGGCGTCGAGCTTGAACACGCTGACCACGCGCGCCAGTCCGGCGGCCTGGTCCTGCATCGAGGCCGCCGCCGCGGCCGCTTCCTCGACCAGGGCCGCGTTCTGCTGGGTGGTCTCGTCCATGTCCACGATGGTGGTGTTGACCTGGGCGATGCCGGCGCTCTGTTCCTGGCTGGCGGCGGTGATCTCGGCCATGATGTCGGTCACGCGGCGCACGCTGGCCACCACCTCCTCCATCGTGACGCCGGCCTGCTCGACCAGGGTGCTGCCCTCGCGCACCTTGTCGACCGAGTCGCCGATCAAGGCCTTGATTTCTTTGGCCGCGGCGGCCGAGCGCTGCGCCAGGTT
>DIZW01000036.1:108485-116857 GCA_002428015.1 Oxalobacteraceae bacterium UBA6018
GCGTTCAAGGCCAGGATATTGGTCTGGAATGCGATGCCGTCGATGACCCCGATGATGTCGACGATTTTCTTCGACGAATCGGTGATCGAGCCCATCGTGTCGATCACGTGCGACACCACCGAGCCGCCGCGCTGGGCCACTTCGGAGGCGCGCGCGGCCAGCTGGTTGGCCTGGCGCGCGTTGTCCGCGTTCTGCTGGACGGTGGCGGTCAGTTCGCGCATCGAGCCGGTGGTCTGCCCCAGCGCGGCGGCTTGCTGATCGGTGCGCGCGGACAGGTCCATGTTGCCGCTGGCGATCTCGCTGGAGGCCGACGCGATCGCATCGGTACCGGCGCGCACCTCGGCCACGATGCGGGTCAGGCTGCTGTTCATGTGCTTGAGCGCGTCCATCATCTGGCCTGTTTCATCGCTCCCGGCCGCGTCGATCACGCTGGTCAGGTCACCGTCGGCCACCCGCCGCGCCACCCCGACCGCCTCCACCAGCGGCCCGGTGATGCTGCGCGTGGCGAGGAAGGCCACCGCCAGCGAGATGCCGGCCGCGATAAAGGTGAGCACCAGGATCGACAATTCGGTGCGCGAGGTGACCTCGGCCGCGTCCTTGCCGGCGCGCGTCATTTCGTCGTTCTGGTAGGTGATGAATTTGTCGAGCTGGTCGAAGTACCTGGCTTGCTGGGGACGCAGGGAAAACATGAATTTGACCATCGCGTCGTCCTTCTTGTCCTCGTTGATGAGGCCGACGAAACTGTTCTGGGCCGGAATGAACTTGTCGCGGACGGCGGCGATGTCCTTGAGGATGGCCCGGCCGCGCGCGTCGCTGGTGCTGTTGGCCAGGCCGGCCAGATCGGCCGTGGCGCCGGCGTTGCGCGCCCCGATATTGGCCAGTTCCTTTTTGATCTGGTCCGGGTCGGTCATGATCAGCACGTTGAGCATGCCGCGGGTGGCCTCGTTGACGTCCGCCTTGATGCGGTTGGCCAGCACTGTTTTCGGATAGCGGGTGTTGACCATCTTCCCGACTTCCTGGTTCAGACTGGAAATACGCAGGTAGGACAGGCCCGCCAGCAGCAGCAGCAAGGCGATGACGATACCAAATCCGATCGCCAGACGCTGGCCGATACGCAGGTTTCTTATCATGATTGATTTACCGAACATTAAAATTAATAGAAAAATAGCATGACCGTGCTAATTTGACGCTTCAATATAACATCGACCCCGGCCAGCCGGCTCGAAAGCTGGGCCGGAGCAGCGAGAAAGCTGGGTAAAACGTGGCTTGGCGGCACACTTCCGGTCGGACGGCGCCCGCCTACACCCTTCCACTTTCAATGGCCGACAGTACCGCCCGGGTGTCGGCGGGCTTGGCCATCTGCGCCGCCTCGGGATCGTGTTTGTCAGCCACGTTGGGCAAGTCGTGCCGCAACTGTTCCAGCAAGTCGATGATCTTGCTGGTTTTTTCCTCGGTCAGCAGATTCACCTGCAGGTCGAGGTGGGCGTGGTGCTCGGCCAGGCGCGACATGCGGTTCTGGCGGATCAACACGGTGGTGGAAATGATGAAGGCGTTCAGCGACACCAGCCCTTGCAGCCAGAAGAAGGGCGGCTCGTCGATCGCGCGGTAGCCGTACTTGGGTGCGACAAGATTGGCGACAATCCAGCACACTACGAACAACAGGGTGGCCGCCACGTAGGCGGGGCTGCCCAGCCAGAGGCTCAGTTTCTCGATGACCGCTTGCGGCCGCGACATATGCTGCTCGTGGCGCGCGTGAAACTCGGCGATCGTCTCGATATTTTCACTGACGGAAGGCGGCAGCTGGCCGCCCGGATCGGCATCGGAACTCATTGAGGGAGAATAGCATGCCATACAAGACCACCAGCGCCCTGCCCGATAGCGTGCGCGACAACCTGCCCAGCCATGCCCAGGAAATCTATATGGAGGCCTTCAACAACGCCTACGACGAGTACAAGGAACGCGGCGCCGAAGGGCGCGAGGAAACCGCCCACAAGGTCGCCTGGGCGGCGGTCAAGAAGAAATACCACAAGGACGACGCGACCGGAAAATGGAAGGCCGGCGCCGCGTGACGGGCCGGGTTACCCGCCGGCGGTCTTGGCCGCGACCAGGCGCTCGTACTTCACGCGCAGCTCGTCCTGGGTCTCGCGCCAGGCCGGGTTGAGCGGGATGCAACTGACCGGGCATACCTGCTGGCACTGCGGCTCCTCGAAGTGGCCGACGCATTCGGTGCACTTGTTGGGGTCGATCTCATAGATCTCGGGACCCATGAAGATGGCGTCGTTCGGGCACTCGGGCTCGCACACGTCGCAGTTGATGCAGTCGTCGGTGATGATTAAGGCCATGGTACTGTCTTGCTCGAATGACTTAAGGGGCGGGCGGGGCCATCGCAGCGATCTTGTTCTGCAACCAGCGGTCGACCGATGGGAACACGAACTTGGAGACGTCGCCGCCAAGCATCGCGATTTCGCGCACGATGGTGCCCGAGATGAACTGGTACTGGTCGGACGGGGTCAGGAACAGGGTTTCGACGTCCGGCAGCAGGTAGCGGTTCATGCCCGCCATCTGGAATTCGTACTCGAAGTCCGACACCGCGCGCAGGCCGCGCACGATCACGCGGGCATCGTGCTCGCGCACGAAATCCTTGAGCAGGCCGGAAAAGCTCTCGACCTTCACGTTGGGGTAATGCCCTAGGACTTCGTTGGCGATCTCGAGGCGCTCTTCCAGCGAAAAGAAAGGTTTCTTGGCCTTGCTGTCGGCTACGCCCACGATCAGCCCGTCGAACAGGCCGGAAGCGCGGCGCACCAAATCCTCGTGGCCGCGGGTGAGCGGATCGAAGGTTCCTGGATAAACAGCTACAACCATTGCGGCTCCCTAGCAATACACCAATTAGAACGCGCATTATGCCTGAAAATTGGGCGCTGGCCCGGGGCTGGGCTTGGGCCGCAGCAGTTTGACGCCGTTTTTGAGGGTTTTACGCCCGACTTGGCGCCAATTTATGCCGTATGCATGCGCAGTCGCAGCAAATGGTAGAACACCTCCCCGGCCTTATCCTGGCGTACCAGTTCCCATGGCGCCAGCCAGTCCGGCACGGCGGCGCCGTCATCGGGGACGAAGGGCAAGGCCGCCGCGGCCTCGGCGTAGACCAGGCCGCCCGGAGCCAGCAGGCCCGCGCACAGAGGCAGCGTCTTGGTGAGCAGGTCCTGGTTGTAGGGCGGGTCGAGGAACACCAGGTCGAAGCGCTCGCCGCGCAGCGTCATCGATTGCGCGCTGGTGAGCGCGTCGGCCCGCAGCACGCGCACGTTCTCTGCGTGCAGCTTGGCCTGGATGGCTTCGAGCTGGCGCACCACCGGCGTATGGCTGTCGATCATGGTGACCGAGGCGGCGCCACGGCTGGCCGCCTCGAAGCCGAGCGCGCCGCTGCCGGCGAACAGGTCCAGGCAGCGCGCCGTTTGCCAGTCGCCGTCGCGCAGGTGGTTAATCCAGTTGAAGACTGTTTCCCGTACCCGGTCCGGGGTCGGACGCAAGCCCAGCGCGTCCAGCACCGGCAGCGGGGTCCGCTTCCAGGCGCCGCCGATGATGCGTACCTGCTGAGGCGGCGGGGCGCGGTGGACGGGGACTTTGGCGGGTTTCTTGGGCTTGGCTTGTGGGGGCATGGCATCACCGATCTGTAATCGGCGGCACTATAGCATGCCCTCCCCGGCGCGCTTCGGCGCCTACCGCCGTGCCTACCGCCGTGCCTACCGCCGTGCCTACCGCCGTGCCTATTTCTGATCGGCCGCCAGGATCTTGAAGTCGTCGATCCAGCCCTGCATGCGTTTTTGCGCATGCGCCTTCTGCTCCGGCGTGGCAATCCTGGTGGCCGTCAGGATCATCTGGATGGTGCCGTCGATATAAGCGTCGAAGAAACTCTTGCGCTCAGGCGCGTCGAAGCGGCCGAAGATGTCCTTAATGAGGTCGCGCAGCAAGGCCATGGTGGCATCCTTGCCGAGTTTTTCCTGCTGCACCTTGCGCAGCACCGCCAGGATCTTCTTCTGGCGCAGCATGCGCTCGTCGAGCCAGATCGCGTTGTTCAGCGGACGCGCGTCCGAGGCCTTGCGCAGCACCGCCTCTTGATCGTGGCTGAAGCTGCCGAACCACAGCTCGAGCTGTTCCATGGCTTTTTTGTAACGCACTTTTTGCTGCTTCTCGGCGTCGCCGCTGAGGAACTTGTGGCGGTAGGTATCGTTATTCGCGTTGAATTTCTTTTCCATCTGGGCGATCTGCTCGGGACGGACCGAGCGCGCCAGGTCGGTCAGCTCAGGCAAGGCCTTTATTGCCAGCAATTCGCTGCGCGCTTTGATGTCGCGGTAGTCGCCCATCAAGTCGGCCTGGGTCGGATTGCCGGCCAGCTGGCGCTGCCCGTTGCTGAGCAAGTGGATGTAGTCGTTGAGCTGGGTTTGGCGGTGCCAATGGAACAGCTGGTCGATGTCCTTCTTGACCCAGGAGGACTGGTCGGAGTCCAGGTCGAGATAGGCGTTGAGCCACCAATACGCGAGCGTATCGCCATGATTGTAAGTAAACCGGATGGTGCTGCACGCAGTCAGTGTGAGCATGACGGCAATCACGCACAACACGTGAAAGCGCCGAATGAAACTCTCGTGCGTGTTAAACTTTTTCATCTTTTTCAACTCTTTCAAACAACCGCTTATGAACGTAGTCATCCTCGCCGCCGGCATGGGCAAACGCATGCAATCGGCGCTGCCGAAGGTCTTGCATCCCCTGGCGGGCAAGTCTTTGCTGGGGCACGTGATCGATACCGCGCGAACCCTGTCTCCACGCAAATTATGCGTGATTTACGGACATGGCGGCGCAGCGGTGCCCGAAATGGTCGCCCAACTCAACACTGGCGCCCACGCCAATATCGACACCGCCCTGCAGGAACCCCAGCTGGGCACGGGCCACGCGGTCATGCAGGCGGTGCCCCAGCTTGACGACGACGCGCCGACTTTGGTCCTGTACGGCGACGTTCCCCTGACCACGGCGAACTCGTTGCAGCGCCTGGTCGAGGCGGCCGGCACCGACAAGCTGGCCATCCTGACGGTGGAGCAGGCCAATCCCTTCGGGCTGGGCCGCATCATTCGCGAAGGCAAGCAGATTGTGCGCATCGTGGAAGAGAAAGACGCGAGCGAGGCCGAGCGGACAATTCGAGAAATCAACAGCGGCATCATGGTCGCCCCTACCCGCCACCTCAAGAAATGGCTGGCCGCGCTGTCGAACAACAACGCCCAGGGTGAGTACTACCTCACCGATATCGTGGCCCAGGCCGTGGCCGACGGCGTGCCGGTGGTGTCGGCCCAGCCGTCCGCCGAGTGGGAGGTGGCCGGCGTCAACAGCAAGGTGCAGCTGGCCGAGCTGGAACGCCGCCACCAGTTGAACATCGCCAACGCCTTGCTGGAAAAAGGCGTGACGGTGATGGACCCGGCGCGCCTGGACGTCCGTGGCGAACTGGTCTGCGGCCGCGATGTCGTCATCGACGTCGGCTGCGTGTTTGAAGGCAAGGTCGAGCTGGCCGACGGCGTGCGCGTCGGCGCCCACTGCGTGCTGGTGGACGCGCGCATCGGCGCGGGCGCCAGCATCAAGCCGTTCTGCCATATCGAACAGGCCGTGGTCGGCGCGCAATCGCAGATCGGCCCGTACGCGCGCCTGCGCCCCGGCACCGAGCTGGGCCAGGACGTCCACATCGGCAACTTCGTCGAGATCAAGAACAGCCAGGTGGCCGCGCACAGCAAGGCCAACCACCTGGCCTACGTGGGCGACGCCACGGTCGGATCGCGCGTCAATATCGGGGCCGGCACCATCACCTGCAATTACGACGGCGTCAACAAGTTCCGCACCGTGATCGAGGACGACGCCTTCATCGGCAGCGACAGCCAGCTGGTGGCCCCGGTGACGGTCGGCAAGGGCGCCACCCTGGGCGCGGGCACCACCTTGTCCAAGGATGCGCCGGCCGGCAAGCTGACCATCTCGCGCCCCAGGCAGGTGACGATCGAGAACTGGACGCGTCCGGTGAAGATCAAGAAATAAGGGCGCGCGCCCGGTACCGGGCCGGCGCGGGCGGTCACGGCATGTGCCGGGCGATGACGGACAGGCCCGTGGGCACGGCGAGTCACTAGGCGGCCAGGGCGGCGGGGATCGCCGCCCTGGCCGCCTTGAAGGCCGGCACCAGCGAGGCCAGCAAGGCCACCGCCAGCACGGTGACGATGGCCATGAGCATCCGGTCGAAATCGAGCTCGACCATCATGGGCGGCTGGCTCAGCGTGCTGCCCAGCACATTGGGCAGGCTGGCCCGGTTCACCACCCACGCCACCAGGCCGCTGCCGACCAGGCTCAGCGCCACGCCGATCAGCGCCATCCACAAGGCCTCGGCCACGAACATCAGGAACACGCTGCTGCTGCGCATGCCCAGCGCGCGCAGGGTGGCCACCTCGCGCCGCCGCTCCAGCGCGTTCATCGACATGGTCGCGGCGATGGTCGCCGCGATGACCGCGAACACCATGCCGGCCACGCTGTCGAACGCCAGGTCGGACGCGCCGCGCTCGCTGATCCACGTGTCCGACTGTTCCTGCCAGCTGCGCACCTCCACCGCGATGCCGGCCCGGCGCAGCGCGCCGCCGAGCTCCTGGCGGCGCTGCTCGAGCGCGTCCGGCTCGTTCAGGAACACCACGATGCGCTCGGTGTTGTCGGTGTCGAGCAAGCTTTGCGCCATGCCGAACGGCATCACGACCCCCTTGCCCGTCTCGCCCGCGCCGCCGCTGTAGACGTCCACCACGTCGGCGCTGAGCGCGACGGCCGGCCCGGCCGGATGGGCGCCGGTCAAGGTCACGCTGCTGCCCTGGCGCAAGCCGAGCGCATCGGCCTGGCCGGTGCTGACCGCGATCCCGCGCGCGTTGCCGGGCGCCAGCTTGCCCGGTAATTCCTGCAAGCGCGGCGGCAGCGCGGCCGGCGCCGGCGCGACCCCCTCTCCGGCGAACAGGGCCGAGCCGGTCGCGGACGAGGCGATGCCGCTCACGCTCATCTGCGGCATGGCCAGCGCCACCCCGCGGTTGGCCTCGATGATGCGCAGCGCGCGCCGCGCCTCGCCCGGCGCGAACATCGGGCGCGCGCCGCCGTCCAGGCGCGCGCGCAGCACGCTCAGGTGGCCCAGGCGCGCGCCGATCACGGCCTGGTACTCGATGCCGGCGCGCACGCTGGCGATATGCCCGGCGAACAGGTCGAGCACGCACAGGCTGGCACCCACCAGCAGCACCGCCAGCACCGAGCGCGTGCGTCCCAGCAGCAAGGTGCGCAAGGCCAGCCCATGCGGGCTCATAGCTGCACACGCAGGGGCCTGCGGGCCGCCTCCGCGGACGAACTCAGCAGACGCCCTTCCACCAGTTGCAAGGTGCGCGTGGCACGGCTGAGCTGGCGCTGGTCGCGCGTCGAGATCAGGAAGGCGGTGCCGTGCTCGCGCTGCTCGCGCGCGAACAAATCCATCACGCGGCGGGTGCAGGCGCTGTCCAGGCGCGAGGCCGGCTCGTCGGCCACCACCAAGCGCGGACGCGCGATCATGGCGCGCGCGATCGCCACCCGCTGGCTCTGGCCCGGGTCCAGCCGCGGCGGGTAATAGTCGGCCTGGCTGGCCAGGCCCACCTGGGCCAGCAGCTTCGTCGGCGCGGTCCTGGGCGGCGGCCAGCTCGGCCCGCTCCAGGCGCTGGCGCAGCAGCAGCGGCAGCAGCACGTTCTCGCGCGCCGTCATCACCGGGATCAGGCTGAAGGCCTGGAACACGAAGCCGATCAGGTCGCAACGCAGCTCGGCGCGCGCCTGCTCGGACAGCTTGGACACCAGCAGCCTGTCGAGGATCACACTGCCCTCGGTGGCCGGCTCGAGCATGCCCACCACGTTGAGCAGGGTGGTCTTGCCGCTGCCGGAAGCGCCGCAGACGCACACCATGTCGCCGGCCGCGACCTGCAAATTGATGTCGTGCAGGGCGTGCACGCCCGACAGGCCGCCTCCGAAATACTTCTGCACGCCGATCAGGCGTACCAGCTCGGCCGGCGACCCCGCGCCACGCCCCGTTCCCGCATACCCGCGCATCCCATCCATCCGCTGACCTCACTGTTTTGTTAACGCTAAACAGTTGCCAGTAGACACTATTACCGTGTAGCATCCATTGAGTTGGCGCAACGGCAGCCGGTCACACCGTGATCCGCGTCTCGAACTTGCTACGGAAGGTGGAGAAGTAGGCCTTCACGTTACGCACGTTGACCTGGGTGGCGAACAGGCGATGCGCCAGCGCATGGTAGGCCGGCATGTCCGCGACCTGGACGATGAGCACGAAGTCCGGCCCCGGCGA
>DIZW01000014.1 GCA_002428015.1 Oxalobacteraceae bacterium UBA6018
AGCGCGTAGTTGCGGTGCTTGTCGGCGGTGCGCGAAGTGATCATGATGATCGGAATATCGTGCGTGCTGTCGTTGCCGCGGATGTTGCGGGTCAGGTCGAAGCCGTCCATGCGCGGCATCTCGATATCGACCAGCATCAGGTCGGGCAGCGTTTCCTGCAGTCGTTCCAGCGCGTCCACGCCGTCCTTGGCCAGCATTACCTGGTAGCCCTCGCGCTCGAGCAGGCGCTGGGTGACCTTGCGCACGGTGAGCGAATCGTCCACCACCATGACGACGTAATCACGCGCCGGCACCTGGGTCACGGCGGCCATGGCGCTCGAGGCGCGCGGACGCAGCTCCGGATGGTGCTCCAGGTGGTGCGACAGTGCCACGGGATTGAGGATCAGCACGATGTCGCCCGAGCCGAGCACGGTGGCGCCGGCGATGCCGATCATGCGCGAGAGTTGGGGCCCCACGTTCTTGATGACGACCTCGCGGTTGCCCTGGACGTCGTCCACATGCACGGCCAGCCGGTCGGTGCCGTTCTTAAGCACGATCACCGGGCAGGAGCGCTGCACCAGCGGGTGGGCATCGGGGTCGCCCAGCAGGCTTGGCAGGTAGTGCAGCGCCACGCGCTGGCCCTGGAATTCGATCCATCCGGCCGCGTGCGCCTGGTTCAGCGCCGCTTCCTTGATCTGCAAGACCTGCTCGACCAGGATCGACGGCATCGCGTAGGTACGGCCGCCGCTGGTGGTGAGCACCACCTGCGTCACCGCCAGGGTCAACGGCAGGTGAATCGTGAAGCAGGCGCCCTTGCCCGGGGTGGAGGAAATGTCCACCCGCCCGCCCAGCGCCTGCGCCTGCGAGCGCACCACGTCCATGCCCACGCCGCGTCCAGCCAGCTCGGTCAGGGTTTCTGCGGTCGAAAAGCCCGGCTCGAAAATCAGGTCGGCCGCTTCGCTGTCGCTCACCTCGGCGCCGTCGGCCAGCAGGCCGTTCTCGCGCGCCTTGGCGCGGATGCGTTTCAAATCGAGTCCGGCGCCGTCGTCCGTAAATTGGATCACCACCTCGTTACCCTGCTGGCTGGCCTGGATCAGCAGCTCGCCGGTTTCGGCCTTGCCGCTGGCGCCGCGCAAGCTGCGCGTTTCGATGCCGTGCACGATGGCGTTGCGCAGCAGGTGTTCGAACGGCGCGGCCATCTGTTCCAGCACGCTGCGGTCGATCTCGACCGTGCCGCCGCGAATGTCCAGGTTGACGCGTTTGTCGACTTCCTTGGCGGTCTGGCGCGCGACCCGGAACAGGCGCTCCGACAGGCTGGCGAAAGGGACCATCCGTACCCGCATCAGGTCGCGCTGCAGGTCGCGCGTCAGGCGCGACTGCGTCACCAGGTCGCCGGAAGCGCCATCGACCATGCGGCCCAGGCTCTCGTGGAAGGAGCCGACGTCGTTGACGCTCTCGGCCATCATGCGCGTCAGTTCCTGCAGGCGCGTGAAGCGGTCGAATTCGAGCGGATCGAATTCGCGCTCGCTGGAGATCGACATGCGCGAGGCGATCTGCGACTCGGCCTGCATCTCCACTTCACGCAGCTGGCGGCGCAGACGCACCAGATTTTCCGAGAAGTCGGCCAGCGAGGTTTTCAGCGACGCTACCTGGCTCTCGAGCTTGGAACGGGTGATCGACACCTCGCCGGCCTGGTTGACCAGGCGGTCGAGCATGTCGGCGCGCACCCGTACCAGCGGCGTGCGCGCCTGCGCACCCTGGCCTTCGTCGGCCGCCTTGGCCGGCACCAGCGTCGGCAAAGGCGCGGCAGCAGCAGAAGCAGCAGCCCCGGCGGGATTGTGCAGCTGCTCGAACAGCATCAGCGCATGGTCGTAGTTGGCCAGCAGTTCGTCGAACGCGGCCGGCGTGGTGGTGCCGGCGTGGACCATGTTCTCGATCTGGGTTTCGATATCGTGCGCGTGCTGGCCAAGGCGCATCGCGCCGGCCATGCGGGCGCTGCCCTTGACCGTGTGCAGGGCGCGCTGCAGCATCTGGGCCGGCGCGGTGTCGGCCGGATTGGCCTGCCAGGTGCGCAGGCCGTTGCCGATTTCCGGCAGCAGGTCGGTGGCTTCTTCCAGGAACACCGGCAGCAGATCGGGATCAAGATCGTCGGCAATGGTCAGGTCCACCGGCACCGCGTCGCCAGCGCCCATATCGGCTGGCACCGCGACCTCCGCGCCGGCGTTCACATCGGCGTGGGAATGCGCGTCCACTTCGGCGTACATTCCGGTATCGGCTTCAGCGAACGGTTCGGCGTGCGTTCCGGTTTTGACTTCCGCGTGAACTTCCGCGTCCGCTTCGGCGTGAGCTTCCGCATTCCCTTCGGCGTGCGCTTCCTCGTTCACTTCTTCGGCGTGGGCTTGCGCGTGCGCGTCGGCCGGCGGCTCCGGCTCGTCGATCAGTTCCGGTTCCAGGTCAAGGTCGTCGCCCGCGTCGTCGCCGCCGTCGTCCACCTCGACCGCGGGCGGCGGCGCCGCCTGGGTCAACGATGGCGCATCGAACGGATCGCCGAACAAGGCGTCGATATCGTCGGCGACCGGGGAGGCGCTGGCGCTGGCCGAAGGCGCGGCAAGCTCCCGCACCGCCGGCGGCGATGCGATGATGCTTTCCAGTGTCGCTTCGAACAGTGCGTGCAGTTTCTCTTCCAGCGCGGGATCGGCATGCGCGCCGTAAGTGATGGCATCGGCCGCTTCCAGCTCGGTGCGCAGCACTTCCAGGCGCGCCACCAGGTCCGGCTGGCCCGGGGCCAGTTCGCCTAAGGCGAAGCCGGCCAGCATCTGGCGCGCCCGCTCGACCGTTTCGTCAAGCAGGTCGCGCTGCGCTTCGTCAAGCTTGGGAACCGGCGTCTTGAGCGCCATTTCGAGCGCGTAAGCGACTTCACGCAGCGCCTTGAAGCCCACCGTGGCCGAGGTGCCGGCCAGAGTGTGCGCCGCCTTGAGCGCCTCGGCCGATACGGCGCGGTGCGGTTCGTGGCGCCACTCGCCGAAATCGCGCGTGAGCGCACGAACCAGCTCGTCGGTCTCGGCCATGTAGATGTTATACAGCGGCAGCGGAATTTCGAGCGTGCCGATGCGCTTGGTATTGTCGTCCGGCGGGATGGGCCGCACGATGCTCGGAAAATCGATGACCTTGGCGCCGTGCGGCGCCTCGCTAGGCGCGGGTGCGTCGGCTGCCCGCACGTCGCTCGCGTCAAAGGCCTCGATGGCCTCCTCGGGCAGCTCAGCGTCGAACGCTTCGATGGCGTCCTCGGGCAGCTCGGCGTCGAAGGCTTCGATTGTCTCCTCGGGGGGCAGCTCGGCGTCGAAGGCGTCGATGGTTTCCTCGGGTAGGCCTGCGTCGAAGGCTTCGATGGTCTCCTCGGGCAGCGCCACGTCGAACGCGTCGATGCTCTCCTCGGACGGCGCGGCGTCGAACGCCTCGCCGGCTGGTTCGAACGCGCCGCCGTCGAAGGCGCCAATCGGCGCGACAGGTTCGGCCGCGGCGGCCACCTCGGCCTGCTCCTGAGGCGTCTCATCCATCGTGAACGCGCCGCCCTGCTGCATGCGGGTGGCAGCGTCGACCAGGGCCGCGCTATCGCGTCCCGAACTTCCGCTGGCCGCCAGCTCGGCCACCCAAGCCTGCATGTCGGCACCGGCACGCTCCAGCAGGGCCAGCAAGTCAGGGGTGGCGGCGCGGGTCTCGGCCAGCCACAGGTTCATCAGCTTCTCGACCGCCGCCGCCCCTTCGGCGAAATTGGTCAGCCCGACCATGCGTCCACTGCCCTTGAGCGTATGGAACGAGCGGCGCAGAACCGTCAGCGTCGGCTGGCTCGATGGCTCGGCGCGCGCCGCCGGCAGGGTGGCATGCACCACTTCCAGCACTTCCTGGGCCTCGCCGATGAAGATCTCGAGCAGCTCGGCTTCGACGCCGTCGTCGGCAGGCAGCGGGGTGGACGCTGGCAGCGGCAGGGCGTCCGGCGCCGCGCTTGCGGCAGGCGTGGGTGCAAGCGACACGGTCGCAGTCGTCTCGGCCGGCACCTCGGCATCGGCCGGGGCGGCCGCTTCCAGGGCGGCGTCGACCGGGCCGGCGTTGGCGAGGTCCGCGCCGGCGGCTTTGTCAAACGGCAGAGCACGCAGCATGCCCTCGTGCGGATCGAAGGCGAAGCGCTTGCGCGCTGCGTCGACATTCTGGGCCAGCATGTCGACGAAAAAGCCGAGCGCGCCGACGTTTTGCGCGATGTTCTGCAGCGACGCCGATTCCGCCGCCGCGTCGCCGGCCACGCCAGCCAGCACGCGCACCGCGTCCTTGACATGCAGCGTGGCGCGCATCGCATCGTCCAGGTCGAGAATCGCCACCGCGCCCTGCAGCTGGTGCAGCAACGGGTCGATCTGGGCCAGCGCGGGACGCTTGGAGCCGTCCGCGTAGTAATCGTCGAGCACCTTCTCGACCTGGCGCAGGCTGTTCTTCATTTCGGCGGCCAGCACCGACACGGTCTGGACCTGCTGGATCTGGCGCGACAGCTCGCCCTGCCATTGCGGCGCGTCCGGCGGGGTTTCGCCGGCGGCCAGCGCCAGCAGGCGTGCGCCGATCAATTCGGCGTGAGCGTCGAAATCGTCGGGCAACTGGCGGATGCGGTTCAGGCCGTGCTCGACGAACAGCATCGCGGTGGCCATCTCCAGCGAAAACTGGGCGCTGCGGCCGGACGCGATCGAGTCCTTGGCGGCGCGCCGGAACTCGAGCTGGAGCTGGGCCAGCGCGCGCGAACCGAGCCTGGCGCAGGCGCCGGCCAGGATGTCGAGCTGCTGCTGGAACTCGGACTCGAGCGCCGGGTTGATCTCGCTCGAGAGCCGGTCCCAGGCCTGCTGTGCCTGCGCCAGCGCCTGCTTGGCGGTCGCGAGCGCGGCGGCGTCGATGCGGCCATAGCGTTTCTGGTCGTAGTCAGCCGGCACCAGGCCGTCGAGGCGATACGCGCGCCGCAGCGCTTGCGCGTCGGCCGAGGGATTCGGGGCGGCGGCGACGAAGAACAGGGCGTCGCGCAGCAGCGCGTCGGGCAGGCTGCCCTGCCCTTGCGAAAGGCGGCGGATCTGCAGATTGATCATGCCGAACAGCTGTTTGACGAACAGGCTCGTTTCCAGCTGGCCGTCGGCGACCAGTTCCGCGAAGCCTTGCATGGCCAGCCAGAAGGCGCGCTCCGGCGGCGCGGCCTGGGCCGCGGCGACCTGGCCGATGGCCTCCTGCAGCGCCTGCGCGCTGGCACGCTGGGCCGGCGCGTCCGCGCTCTTCATGAACCCCAGCAGGGCTTTTTCAAAACGCGCGCGGCAGGCGGCGTAATCGGGCGCGCCCTCGGAAGGCGGCGCCGGCGGCAGTTCGCCCGGCGAACCCAGGTCGGCGAAAAACAGGTCGGCCGGGTGGATGCGTTCGGCGCCCAGCATCTCCTGCAGCGCGCGATAGTAGGGGAACAGGCGCGCCGGCTGCTGCGGCGCGCCGGAGAGCAACTCCTCCATGTATTCGATCACGGCCTGGTAGGCGCTGGCGACCACCTGCACGCGCCCGGCGTCGCACTCCAGCGCACCGTCCTTGAAGCGGTCGATCGCCTCTTCGGCGGCCTGGGTCATCAGGCCGGCGCCGTCGACGTCGACCATCTGCAGCGCGCCGTGGGCCTGGTGCAGATGGGTCTTGGCATGCTTGAGCGCGCCGTCGCGCGCCTCGGCGCCGCTCTCCGTGGCCTGGACCAGCGAGGCGCCGGAACGGCCAAGGGCGTCGCGGATCTCGCCCATCACCCAGGACAACGGGCCGGTGTCGAATTGCGCAGCGTGCGAGGATGGAGTCATGGTCATGCTTGCCTTGATAAATCAGCCGGTCGGTCTCACGCGGCGACGCGGAATCGCGATACCGAGTTTTTCAGTTCCTGCGCCAGCATGGTGAGCTGGCGGATCGATTGGGCGGTCTGCTGGGTACCGTCCTGGGTGCTTTCGGTGACCGACAGGATGTGCTGGATGTTATGCGCCACCCCGTTGGCCGACGTGGCCTGCAGCTCGGTGGCGAAGGAAATACCCTGAATCAGTTCGGCCAGGCGGTTCGACACGCGCGAGATGTCGTTCAGCGCGGCGCCCGCGGCGTCGGACAGCTTGGCACCCTCGACCACGCCCTGGGTCGATTTTTCCATCGCCGCCACCGCGTCGTGGGTGTCGGTCTGAATGGTGCGCACCAGCGCGCCGATCTGCTTAGCCGCTTCGCCCGAACGTTCTGCCAGGCGCTGCACCTCCTCGGCCACGACCGAGAAGCCGCGTCCCGCCTCGCCGGCCGACGCGGCCTGGATCGCCGCGTTCAGCGCCAGCACGTTGGTCTGTTCGGTAATGTCGGAAATGAGCTCGGTGATCTCGCCGATTTCCTGCGACGATTCGCCCAGGCGCTTGATGCGCTTGGAGGTTTCCTGGATCTGCTCGCGGATCTCATGCATGCCCTTGATGGCGTTCTCCACCGCGGTCGAACCCTGGTGCGCCGCCGCCACCGACTGGCGCGCCACGTCGGCCGATTCGTTGGCCGACTTGGACACGTCGGTAATCTCGCTGGCCATCTTCAGCACCGTGGCCGAGGCGTCCTGGATTTCGCGCGACTGCTGTTCGGTCGCCGCCAGCAGGTCGGTCGAAATGGCCTGCGCCTGGGACGACGCCGACGTCACCTGCTCGGCGGTGTTGGTCACCCGTTCGACCAGCCCGCGCAGCTCTTCCACGGTGTAGTTGACCGAGTCGGCGATGGCGCCGGTGATGTCCTCGGACACGGTGGCGTGCACGGTCAGGTCGCCGTCCGCCACTTCCTGCAGCTCGTTCATCAGACGCAGAATCGCGGCCTGGTTCTGGTCGTTGGTGGCCTTGGCCTCCTCTTCCTTGGCCTGCGCCAGCAGGCGCATGGCTTCCGCCTCCTGGCGCCGCGAATCGGCGCCGCGGGCGCGGTTGCGCGAGTCCTGCAGCATGACGCGGCTGATACTGAGCGCGGTGGCCAGGGTGAACACCGACGCGCCGACCATCACCCAGAACCAGGCGTCGGTGGAATCCTGCGCGCTGCGAAAGCCGTTCTGCACGCCGGTCAGCAGGCTCTTGATTTCCTCATTCTCGTAGAAGATCGACTGCTCGGCGCCCTTTGCCGCGCTGAACTTGGGCAGGTTCTCCAGCACCGAGGTGACCAGCTTCTGGTACACGTCGAACTTGGTCTTGATGTCGGCCAGCTTGGCGCGCAGGTCGGGGTCGCGCGTGGCCGGCAGGCCGAGCGGCTCGCTGCCGTTCAGGAAGCCGTCGATGGTGTTGCGGAACACGGTGGTGTCGCGCCCCAGCTGGAACGCGGTCTCGGCGCGGATGCCGCCCGAGGTCAGAAATTCGCTGGCGCTGCGCGAGAGGCGCTGGGTCAGCATCATCATGCGCCCGATCGCCGCCAGTTCGCGCGCCGAGCCGCCGCGCGCCACCTTCTGGGCGGCCAGCTCCTCGGTCAGCGCCAGCAGCGCCGGCGAGAGCGTGTCGAGCTGCTTGAGGGTCTTCTGGAAGCCGACCAGTTCAGTCTTCATCTTGAGGATGGTGCCGGCGGCGTTGTCGGTGCTGACCCATTTGGCGCGGGTGTCGCCCAGCGCTTTATTGAGCGTGGCGGGCGGCGCCGGGACGCTGCCGCCGGCGAACACGCCGCCGTGCTGCAGCAGGTTCAGATCGACGTTGAGCTGGACCCGGCTTTCCTGGAGCTGGTCGAACGCTTCCGGGTAGCCCTGGATCGCGTTGGGCGCGGCCTTGCCGATACGCTGGGAGTGCATCAGCGCGTCACTGGCGAGCTGGGTCTGGCGCGACGCGTCGGCGCTGCTGACGGCGTTGCGCCACAGGGCGAAGATGGTGATCAGGATGCCGACGCCGAACACCATCAGCAGGATGCGCAGCTGGCGCGGCAGCGACAGGTGGCCGATGAAGGGAAGCTGGACCTCGTCGTCGGTATCGTCGGCACTGGCGCCGCCGCGCTTGCGGCGCATGATGTTCCCAAGCCGCAGCGCTTCGCCGCTGTCGTCGGCCGGTGGTGCGGCCTCGGCATCGGTGGCGGACGGTTTAATCGGCACCGGCGACAGTGCGGCGGCCAGCTCAGGCCCGAATTCGGTGTCCGGCGAGCCGCCTTTGGAGGCAAAGCCCATTGAAGGTTTCCAAGCAAATCCCATCACAGCTCCCAGTTTTTAGATGAACGACCACTTATCGTCATGGCTTTGGAATCGGTAGAACAGAATCCAATAGGCAGCGCGTATCGCGCCCCCGCATATCAGAAGCCTATCTGGACAAAACGCGGGTCGCGCACCAGGGCCGCCAGATCGAGCACGGTCCATAGGTTGGCGTCGGCGTCGCGCAGCAGGTCGCCCGCGCGCTCCATGTCGCCGGCGTGGCGCAGCCCGTACACGCGCGACACCAGCAGCGCGCAGTTGAATCCCAGCGCCCCTGCGAAGGTGACGA
Organism: Oxalobacteraceae bacterium UBA6018; assembly: GCA_002428015.1. Lineage (GTDB taxonomy): Bacteria > Pseudomonadota > Gammaproteobacteria > Burkholderiales > Burkholderiaceae_D > Telluria_A. The sequence continues at coordinate 8,469 of DIZW01000014.1, forward strand.
TGCGGCTGTCGGGGCCGACCGCGGTGTCGCCCAGGCGCAGGTAGCGCGCCAGATCGATCACGCCGACCAGGTTGCCGCGGATGTTGGACAAACCCAGGTACCACGGTTGCGTCAGCGGCACCGCGGTGAGCGCGCTCACCGGGACGATCTCGCCGGCCTGGGTCAGGTCCAGCAGCACCCGCTCGGCGCCGATCTGCACGCCCAGCTGGTTGATGCGCGCGCCGGTGTTGCCGCGCGCCGCCTGCATCCGCTCGAGCAGCTGCACCTGGTACTGGCGCAGGCGGGTGCGCCGCCCGGCGGCGTCGCCGGGCGTGCTGGCCGGCTGCTTGACCTCGGCACCGCTCATGGTCAGGACGCGCCGAGCGTGGCGATCTTGGCCAGCAGCTGCTGCGGATCGACCGGCTTGACCAGGTAATCGCGCGCGCCCTGGCGCAGGCCCCAGATACGGTCGGTCTCCTGGTTCTTGCTGCTGCAGATGATGATCGGCACATTGGCCAGGTCCGGGTCGCGCGCGATCGCGCGGGTGACCTGGAAGCCGTTCGCGCCGGGCATGACCACGTCCATCAGGATCAGCTCCGGCTTGTCGGCCTTGATCAGCGCCAGCGCCTCCTCGCCGTTGTCGGCGGTGGTCACCTTGAAGCCGTTCTTGACCAGGATGTCGGTCAGGTAGTAACGCTCGGTCGGGGAGTCGTCGACGATCAGAATTTTGTGTATGGCCACTTTACGCTCCTGGAATTATTTCGCCGCTGCGGCGGCCGTGTGCTCGCGCACGGCCGCCAGCAGGCTGTCTTTGGAAAATGGCTTGGTGAGGTAGGCCGACGAGCCGACCATGGCGCCGCGGGCGCGGTCGAATAGGCCGTCCTTTGACGAGAGCATCAGCACCGGGGTGGCGTGGAACCGGGCGCTCTTCTTGATCAGGGCGCAGGTCTGGTAGCCATCCAGGCGCGGCATGAGGATGTCGCAAAACACCAGCGCGGGATGATGGTCGTTGATCTTGGCGAGCGCGTCGAAGCCATCTTCGGCCAAGACTACTTGATAGCCTGCCTGGGTGAGAAAAATCTCGGCGGACCGACGAATCGTACTGCTATCGTCAATCACCATAATCTTCAATCCTGTGGGTTGCGGCGATGTCGTCATATTCAATTTCACTCGGCATGAAATAGCACGATAGCATAGGGCAACGCCGTTGTGCGATAAATGTTGCAGTGAATCAACACGCGTCAACAAAACGCCGCGTTTACTTATATAGCTGTCATTTCAAAGTCATCCTTCCGGGCGCCGCACTCCGGGCAGGTCCAGTTCATCGGCACATCGGCCCAGCGGGTGCCGGCGGCGATACCCTCGTCGGGCGCGCCGGCGGTCTCGTCGTAGACCCAGCCGCAAATGAGGCACATCCAGGTCTGAAATGGGGCCGTGTTACTGCTTTCATTACTACTCACGTTAACTATCCTTCTATCTGATTATCGGGAACCGCGAAAAACCGTGGCGAGCGCAAACGTATCGCTCAAGACACGCGACGGTACGAAGGCACGGTGCGCATCCTAGCGCGAAAGTTTCGACGCGCGGTAGGTTTTCAGAAAAACCGTAG
>DIZW01000101.1 GCA_002428015.1 Oxalobacteraceae bacterium UBA6018
CCAAGCCAATGCAACCGGCCGCACCTATCCGATCTACCATTTTACCGCGCCGGCCGTCCAGTTACACTGTAAACGGCATAGAGCCCGTGTTTCTACTCCCCCATCTGGCGTCGACCAGCACCGAATCGCGATTTTTCTTCTTTGCCAAATCGAGAGTCATTCCGGCGAATTGCATCAACTCATGCAGCCGTTGTTGAAGGCCCTGCAGATAAGAATATGACGCAAAGTGATAAAGAAGCGCAGCTTGTTTCCTTTGCCAAAGCGACAATTCAAAGTTTGCAGTCACGATTAGTCTTTCCGTCTGTTATGCACACACGTAATAGAGCTAAACAACCCATACCAAGAAATCTGTCATCATATTACCTAGCGCGCGCACATTTGCTGCTCATCCCATTGCCAAATTGTTTTCCAAAGCGTGCTCTGGAAAATCGGCATAATTTCGCCTTGCTTGAAGTGGCGCCGTGAGGTTGGATTTACTGGTGTGAAGTAATAACCGCTCTCGGGACAAACATCCCCGCCCTCGACACGTATCCGCTTTAAGATGACGCCGGGTATATCGTTATCGTCATAGGTTTCAAACTCACCTTCAACGACCTCAACGAAATACCAAGTTGTTGGCCGCGCCGTGAACGCCTTTCGAGCGACGGCACTCGGCGCTAAATCAACTTGTGGTACTCCGTCCCATATCACGCGTTCTCGAAACTCTTCGATGTATTTCGCCGATGTAGCGAATAAAAACATTTTTTGCTCGTTGAACCACAAGTCCCGACGCCCCACAGCAATTAATGCATCCTTTCCGATTTCATTGAAGGTGTTGCAGTTGATCAGTTTTCCCAGCGTGCCACCAGACCACCCAAATTGCAGAGAGCCATTCGGGTCGTCCGTCGGAACGTACACTCCAGTTCGAAAAGGTTTGCACCCTGTATTGCCTTCGACGTCGGTGCGAACCCTAAATTTCGGAAGCTTCGAAAATTGATGTTTGCATTTCGCCCACGCGCAAGCGAAATTAAAATCTTTGAATCTACTTTCGTTAGTGGTCTTGTCCAGCGCGTTATCCATGAGCCTGGCATATTCCGATATCGATTCGATCATTACTCTGAACTCATCCTCCTCAGATTGAGTTGCCCACGCCATAGAATATTCATTTAAGCCACGGGCGCACTGATCGGCGCCGGATCGATCATATTTTTCAAAAGAGCGCAGTGCTATATCCCTAGCAACGTCGAGCTCAAAGTCCGCAACAAATCCCCAAGCATTGTCGCTCCAATTTTGCGACGTATTCCTATTACCCCATCTTGAGTCGATCAGAACGGAATCGCGATTTTCCAGTTTTGCCAAGTCAAGAGTCTTGTCCGCAAATTTCATTAGATCATGAATTCGTTGTTGCAAGCCTCGTAGGTACTCTAGCGATGTGAAATGATAGAGGAGCGCCGCCTGCTTCTTTTGCCAAAGTGTAAGCTCAAATGAACTCGACATTATAATTCCTTTCCATTGGTAACCTGGCCCGGCAATGAAGGCAGACCGACCTTATCGACAAACCCTTCGCCGTCGAACTCCGTGTAACCCCAACCAGTTTCAAACGGCCCACTTATACTCGGGTGATTAATTTTTTCGCGAATTCCAATATACGCCCGTTTTTGTTCACTTGAGAGCATTTCATATTGCATTTGATCAATCGCACCCTGCAATCGATTTTCCTTACCTCCGCGAAGTTGGTAATAACGCATCGTGTCGTTGCGCACGTCTTTTCTATCCAATTTAACGACAAGTTGCTCAAAACCACCCTCAAGATAACATCCATCTAAGCCTTTTCTTACTTGAGTCGCTGCTTCCCCACGCCACGCCAGTAGCGTTTCACCTCGTTTGACGTCGTATATAACAAACTGTCCATTCACATTCCAATCGGGCCAAACTGCAAGATATTTTCTCCATGCGGAACGCGGATTCTTCATTGACTTCAATTTCCTATACACCTCTTCCGATACCCAGCAGTCACCCATTGCTCGACTATTCGGCGCGATTATTCGATATATTCGTGCAGGCCCTTTGATTTCAACGGGCATCAGCCGATGAAATGATTCTATGCCTTGCTGGTCAATCCGCGGATATCCCTTCGCGACCTGTTTATCGACTTCTGATTTTTCGGCGTCAAAATCGGCTTTTGGCCACTTCGCAGGTTGTCCAATACCCATCCATTCCGGTCGATGTTTACGCATCATCGTCACCGCCGCCGCCTCCGGCAACGCGCCACGAAAGTGCACGTTATTTGCGTTCAATATCCCGTGCTGCCTTTCCATTATTTTCTTTTCCAATGCGAGCACGATCATATCAATCGCGTGAAACACGGATTCAAGCGCTTGCGCCAAGCCTTCATCAGCTTTTAACCGGACCTTGGTCAGTTGATCCAATGCCGCAGCCGCCTTTTTCCCTACGATCGGAAGAAAGCTCACCTTGCTCACAAGCTTCTGAATGACGCCGATTCCCTCATCGAATGCCTGCAGCACCCCTGCAAGGTTGATGCGGGCGCGTAGCGCCTTGATTTCGGCGGCCAACCACGCGAACACCTCGTCGATTTCCTTCAGGTGGAGGTACTTCTGCACGTCGCGGCGCCGGAGAAACGTGACCACCCACGTCATTGCCGCCTCGACGGCGCGTACGCCATGCTCGCCGCCCGCGCGCCGCACAAACACGAAGAAGAGCTTCAACACGCCCTTGACCAGCGATCCGAGGCAGGGAAACAGACCGATCAGGGTCAACGCCAGGGCCACCCACGCCCACTTATCGGTCACGTCCTTGTGCAATTTCCGGCAGTCCGCCACCAGGTCGCGTGCGTCGCAGATCTGATCGATACCGGGGATCATCGAGATCGCGGCATCCGTCATAATCTGTTTGCCCGAACGGTTTTCATTGAAATCGCCCTGAATCGCCTGCCAAAACCATACCCACGGGTTATCGCTGGGCTCCTCCGGTGACGCTTCGTGATCGGTCGCCCATGCGATACCGTCGCGCACTTGCGTTGCATTGACCTGTGCCATATCGTCGTCCCACTTTCGCGTTATCGAATCGCAGTCGGTGTTGCCGGATCGCTGAAAGCCTCAGTCACCCGCGTCAAGAAGGGCATGCAGGGCCTCGGCCTCATCGTCTTTTTTGGCTGGACGCGGCTTGTAGATGACCTTCCTGACCGGCTTATCCAATACGTTCTCGTGGCGAGCCCGCCCTTGGTCGTCGAGCTTTCCAGCGACCGTGGGGCCACCGTCGAAGTGGATTTCGTATTCGGCTCCCGCCATGGGTTCGGCTGTGGCGGGATCGACGTAGTACAGCGCGATCCAGCGCGGTGGCGGTTTGCCTTCGCCAACGAAATACGGCAATTCGGCGTGCATCGTCGCCGCACCGGCGTGGTTGAACTTGGCGGCCTTCATATCGATGTTGGCATTGGTGCCAAGCGTGATACCGCCGGCCAGCTTGGCGAACGAGCCGTCCTCTGCGATCAGGTGCACTTCCTTCGCCATCAGGCGGATAACCCCGTCCGTCGCGGTCAGGGTGAGATTCTTCGCGGCGTTGATGACGATGTCGTCGTGCTGGCTCTGCATGACGAATTTCCCGTAGTGGGCGATGTGGCGAATGCCGTTACGGTGGGCGAATAGCGAAAACCCTTCGCCGGCATTGACGTTGCAGGTCTTCCCTGAGGTAAGCTGGACGTGTTGCTGGGCCACCGTATCGATATTCCAGCCGGCATACGTGACGATGGCTTTGCCGGTGCCGAAGCTGATCCCCTGCGGCGATGTGATGGCGACGACTGCCGTCTCGTCACTCGCGCCTCCCTTTTCGTCACTGCTGGAACCTTCCCAGCCCTTGATCGCTGCCTGCAAATTCGTTTGCGCGGCGACGTCAATCGGGAGCGCCTGGTGCTCGGCGGCATACTGCCCCAGGGTCTTGAAGAGATCGACACACGCTTGCATCAGTGCCGCGTGCTCTTCGCAACTGAGCTGGGTACCGCATGCGTCGAGCCGCTTCCAGGCCGTGATGAGCAAGCCTTTGGCGGAGCGGATCGCCGCGCTTTCGTTGGTCGCCAGTTCGACGCCATTGCCACGCGCCTTGGCGACGCCTTCATTACGCGGCCCGGTCAGGTAACCGAGATTGAGCTGCGAGGAACCATGGCTGCTGGCGAGCTGCGCGCTGATGTGGCCGGGCGTGTCGTCGAGGCGCAATTGGTTATATCCGCCGCCCCTGACTTCCTTGGACTTGATCCCGCTGAGGTTTCGCTCATGCGGTAGTTTTCCCGTATTGTTAAAGCGCGGCGGCCGATTCGTGGCGTTGAAGAGGCGGCCTGTAATGATCGGGTGATCGGGATTGGAATCGAGCCACTGGACGATCACCTCGTCGCCGGCCCTCGGCAATGCGATCTGACCGTAACCGGGTCCCGCCGAGGCACTGGAAACCCGCACCCATGCCGAGATCTTGGCCGCGTCGCCGTCCCGGCTCCAGTGGAACTGCACCAGCACCCTGCCATACTCGTCGGTGTAGATCTCCTCGTTGAGCAGCCCGACGACGATCGCGGTTTTGATCCCATGGATTTTGGTGTCGACGCTATTGAGCCCGCGTCCGGGCCGCCATGCGATCTTCTTGCGGATGCAGGTAAAGGTGTTCGTGTAGTCGGCCTGCTGCCCTGGCCTGCGTTGGGCGACTTCATAATTATTGCTGGCCTCATGCACCGCTTCGAGAATCAGGTAGTCGTTATCGGCTGATTTGGCACGCACCGCGCGCGGGTCCATCTGGTCGCGCAAGGTGAACGTTCTGCCAGCCTGTATGTGGTCGTCGTCGCCGCTGCCCTTGAATTGCTTCGCGCCGGCGTCGATTTCCTCCATGCGAAGGCGGGTCCAGCGCTCGCCGTCCTCCTTGTTTTTGAAGCCGTACGAACCGACGTATTCGTATATCTCGAGCGGGACGATGCTGCCCTGCTCGTTCACGCTGGGGCAGTCGGCACGGGTGACGCCGCGATGCTTGAAGTCGAAACTGGCGGCGCTGTACAAGGTCGCCGCAACATCGCGCCGCGCTGAGAACGTGCGAATCCCTCCGCTTTTCACACCGCTATGGGCGCCCTGCCATACGCACTCGCCCTTGCCGTCGATCGGCTTGCTCGCGCCGCTGTCTCCGCTGAGCTCGAGCGTGTGCCCATCGGCGCGGTGGCTGTAGCGATAATGCCAACCCTTGGCTTCAAAGCGCCGGTGCAGGTAGTTGTAGTCGGTCTCGTCGAACTGGCAGGCGTCGGTCATCGGCGCATCGGCGCCGAGATGGGACACCTTCCAGTTGCGCATCGGATAGCTTGCGAAGATGGCGTCGGCCTGGCCCTCCAGGCTCATGCCATTGAACAGGCAACTATTACGCCGATGCCGGAGAAACGCCAGCCAGGGCAGCAGGACGATCTCGTAGAAGCAGATACCAGCGTCGTTTTTTACGAAACGGAATGTGAACACGTGGCCGTTGAAATAGCGCATGGAACCATCCTCGCGGACCAGCGCTACCGTGACCAACTTGCCCATCATGTCCGTCTGCGCTATATCGGCCTTGTCCGATAACGCCTCCACGGTGAACACGAAGTCGCGGCTGAGCCGCTCGACGGCGTGCAGCCGGTTGGCGACCAGAAGGGTGTCGGGCGGACCGTCGTCTCCAGGAAACGACAGGCGCAGCAGACGGGTGTTTTGACGCGCGCTGAGCAAGGCCAGCAGCGCATCCCTCGCGTTGATACGGGTAGGCGGCTTTTCCATCGATCGCAATCTCACTGTGCGGTTGAGAAAGTTGCGCCATGGCATGGCGCGCAGGATCACTGTAGAGCCGCAGATCGATCGAGGTATTGATGAGAAAGAGGTTTACCCGATCAAGAATATTGATGGGGTGCAATGTATGAAAGACCAGGCCGCCTGGTCACCTCGGCCCAGACGTGCGCCAACCATCCGGCTAGGTCGGCAGCGAGCTCATACGCAGCAAGCGCTGCCCCAGGCGCATCACGCTCAGGCGTAAGGCCTCAGGGGCGCGCACCTCAAACTCGAACGGCATGCCGGCCAGGTGCCCGGCGCACCAGTCGATGTGGTCGGTATGGCCGCGCAGAATGACGGCGCCGTCGCCCTGCTCGAACACGCCCATGTCGGCGAAGAAATGTTTGCTGGCGGTGCTCAGGTCGGTATGCAGCAGCACCTCGAAAGCGTGCGTGCGCGGCATGCTCGACATCGACCTGCGCAGGTAGTCGAGCGCATCGAAGCGGTCCGGCCGCGCGAACGCCACGTTACGGGGCTCGGCCTTGATGATGCGGTCAAGCCGGAACGAACGCATGCTGTGGCGCAGATGGCACATGCCGATCGCATACCAGCAGCCGCCCCAGAACGCCAGTCCGAACGGATCGAACTCGCGCTCGGACTGGGCGCCGTCCGGCGCGCGGTAGCGCAGGTGCACGCGGCGCTGGGCCAGCGCGGCCGAGCTGAGGATGACCAGCGCGTCGCCGTCTGCCGGCGCCACGGCCCGCACCATGTCCAGGCGCACGGTCTGGTCCACCGCCCGCACCCGCTTTTTCAGCGCGTCCGGCATGATGCGTTCCAGCTTGGCCTGGGCGCTGGCGACCGCCGGGGCGGCCTCGGAAAAACCCAGGCTGCGCGCGGCCAGCAAACCAATCGACAGGGCCAGCGCCTCGTCCTCGCTGAACATCATCGGCGGCAATTTGAAGCCGGGCATGAGGGCGTAGCCGCCATGGCGCCCACGCTCGGTGGTGATCGGGATGCCGATTTCTTCCAACGTGACGATATAGCGGCGCAGGGTGCGCGCGTCGACGCCCAGGCGCGCGGCCATGTCGGCGCCGCTCATGCGGCCGTGGGTTTGCAGCAGTTCCAGCACGGCCAGAACGCGGGTGGTGGGATGGTACATCGCACAACAATAACAGATTAATAGGGCCAAATCTGCCCTATATGGGCGTTATGCTGTTCCCATGCCCTCCATCGAAAGCACCGCCATGCTCACTCACCGCCCACTGCCCTACCCCGTCGTCGAACTGCGCCGCGACGCCATCGTCCCCGGCGGCCGGGCGCATTTCGCCCGCTATCTGGAAACCTGGTGCCTGGATGAGGCCGACGAGGGCGCATCGATCGCCCTGGGCCAGTTCTTCGAGCGCGACGATGCCGACCGCTTTGCCTGGCTGCGCGGCTACCGCGACATCGACGCGCGCGCGCAGGCGCGCCAGGCCGGCGTGGCGCGTGCGCGCGAGGCGGTGCTCGAGCGCTACATCGTCGCCAGCGCGGCCCTTCTGCTGCGTCCGCTGCACGCCGACGCGGCGATCCCGGCGCTGGCGCCTGTCGATCCGCTGGCCGAGCCCGCCGGCGCCCAGGGCATCGCGGTGGCCCAGTTGCTGCCGGTGGCGCCGGGCCTGCGCCACGCCTGCACGGCGGCGGCCGACCCATGGTTCGCCAGCTATTGCGGCCACGGCGTGATCGAAGCCGGCATCCTCGCCACGCTGGACGACGCCGGCGCCGCCGACACCGCCCACCTGGTCTGGCTGGGCATGCTGCGCGACGAGCACGCACTGGGCCAGTTGCGACCGCGCTTCGATGCCTGCGCCGCGGCCCTGGCCGCCGCCGGCCTGTTGGCGGGCCAGGCCGAGCTCGTGGTGCTGGCGCCGGCGCCGCGCTCGCGCCTGCGCTGGGGGCCGCGCACGCTTGCCTGAGCATTGCTAAACGGAATCGAATACACTAGCGTTTTTGGCATTGCGTTCGCGCAACGATCCTGTGCAGCCCCCCATTCCGCCTGCTATCCGGCGTTTCGTCCTGACCAGCATCGCCTCGGTTCCCCATCTGGAGGCCTTGCTGCTCTTGCGCGCGGCTGAATCCCAGGTGTGGACCGCGGCCCAGGTGGCCGGACGGCTGTATGTCGGCGAGGCGGCCGCGCTGGTGCTGCTGGACGACCTGTGCCACGCCGCCATGCTGCACTGTGCGGACGGCGTCTACGCCTACCACCCGGCCACGCCGTCGTTGCGCGCCACCATCGACTCCCTGGCCGAGCTGTACGCGCGCCACCTGGTCGACATCACCCATCTGATTCATTCCCGCCTCGAGCGCCAGGCCCAGCATTTCGCCGACGCCTTCCGCTGGCGAAAGGAGACCTAATGGCCAACGCCATCTTCGCCTTGTGCACCCTGACCTCGCTGGCCTGCGCCTGGATGTTGCTGCGCGGTTTCCGGCGCACCGGACACCGCCTGCTGTTCTGGAGCGGCCTGTGTTTTTGCGCCATGACCGTCAACAATGTGCTGCTGCTGCTCGACAAGGCTGTGTTCGTGGACATTGATCTGCTGCCGGTGCGCCTGCTGGCGGCGCTGGTGGCGGTGTGCCTGTTGCTGTACGGCCTGATCGACGAGAAGGAGTGAGCCGATGAACCAGTTACTGTCGGGCGCCATCAGCATGGGTTCGCTCGTGATCGCGCTGTTTTTCCTGCGCTTCTGGCGCACCACCCGCGACCGCTTTTTCCTCTACTTCGCCCTCTCGTTCGCCATCGAGGGCGTGCACCGCTTTGCCAGCGGCCTGGACCCGGCCTTGAGCGAAAGCACGCCCTTGCATTACCTGATCCGGCTGCTGTCCTACCTGCTGATCCTGTGGGCCATCGTCGAAAAGAACCTGCCGCGCAAGCCGCCCGGCGCCGACCGCCCGCGCTAGCGCCGCGCACGGCGCGCACGCGAGCGCGCGCCGATTGACTTTGTCGGGACTAGCCCCTACATTGTCAGCCTTAAAATGTATTTTTGGAAAGGGTCGGCATGGGCGACCAACGCGTTCTTGCGCAGGCCACCGCTGGCGCGGCATGGACCGGCTGACGCCGGCGCACCCGCTGCGCGTCCTGCTGGTGGACGACAGCGGGCGGGCCGATAGCCCGGTCGAACTCCTGCTCGCCGGACTCGGCCAGCCGCTCGAGCGGGTGCGCAGCGAAGTCGCGCTCGCGCACGCGCGCGCGGCGGACTTTGCCCTGATCCTGGTCGACGCCGGCCCCGCCCCCGCCGCCGCCGTGGACCTCATCGGCCGCATCCACGCCAACGCCCGTTCCAGCCACACCCCGCTGATCATGCTGGCCCGCCAGGACGGGCCCGCCCTGCGCCTGGACGATGCCTACGCCGCCGGCGCCGTCGACGTGCTCATGGCGCCGCTGTCGGAGACGGCGGTGCGCGCCAAGCTGCGCTTCTTCCTGGACGCCTACCGCAACGCCGCCGCGCGCCGGGAAGGCGACAACGCCCTGCGCGCCACCCGCGAGCGCCTGGACGCCACCCTGGCCGCGGCCGAACTGGCGACCTGGGAATGGGACTTGAAGACCAACCGGGTCCGCGCCGACCCGCTCCTGGCCCACCTGTTCAACTTGTCGCCGGAGGAAGCCGACAGCGCCCCGCCCGAGGCGTATCTGCGTTCCGTCCACCCCGACGACCTGGCCATGACCATGGAGCGGATCAACGCGGCCATCGACAGCGGCGCGCCCTACGACGTCGGCTACCGCGTGCGCGCCATCGACGGCGGCTGGCGCTCGCTGATCGCGCGCGGCCGGGTGCGGCGCGACGCCGCCGGCGCCCCGGCCAGCATGCCCGGCGTGGTCGTCGACGTCACGCGCCAGGCGCGCGCCGAGCAAAAACTGCACGCCAGCCAGGAGCGCTACCGCACCCTGTTCGACTCGGTCGACTGCGGCGTGTGCATCATCGAAATGCTGTACGACGGCGCCGGCCAGCCGGTCGACTACCGCTTCGTCGAGGTGAACGCGGCCTTCGAACGCCACACCGGCCTGGCCAACGCGACCGGCAAGACCATCCGTTCGCTGGTACCCGACCATGACGCCCACTGGTTCACGCTGTACGGCCAGGTCGCCGCCACCGGCGTGCCGGTGCGCCGCGTGGACCAGGCCAAGGCCATGCACCGCTGGTACGACGTTTACGCCACCCGCGTCGGCGGCCCCGGCAGCGCCGAGGTGGCGCTGCTGTTTACCGACATTAGCGAGCGGATCGCCGCCGAGGCCGAACTGCGCCGCCTGGCCGACGACCTGGCCAAGGCGGACCGCCGCAAGACCGAGTTCCTGGCCACCCTCGCGCACGAGCTGCGCAATCCGCTGGCGCCCCTGCGCAGCGGCCTGCAGGTGCTGCGCCTGGCCGAGAACCCGGCCGCCCGTGCCCGCGTGCAGGAGGTAATGGACCGCCAGCTCAACCACATGGTCGCGCTGGTGGACGACCTGCTCGACGTGGCCCGCATCACGCGCGGCAAGGTCGAGCTCAAGCCAGAATGGTTCGACCTGGGCCAACTGGTGGCCAGCGCGGTCGAGGCGACCCAGCCGCTGATCGAGGCCGGACAGCACCAGCTGCGGGTGGACCTGCCGCGCGCGCCGGTGACGCTGTACGCCGACCCTACCCGTATCCGCCAGGTGCTCAGCAACCTGCTCGGCAACGCGGCCAAGTACACCCCGCGCGGCGGGCGCATCGCCCTGGCGGTCCAGGTCGACGCGCACGAGGTGACCCTGGACGTGAGCGACAACGGGATCGGCATCGCCCCCGCGTCGCTGGACGAGGTGTTCGCCATGTTCACCCAGGTTGGGCACGAGCGCGACGGCAGCCGCGGCGGCCTGGGCATCGGCCTGT
>DIZW01000078.1 GCA_002428015.1 Oxalobacteraceae bacterium UBA6018
GGCGACGACGCGGCCGCGGCCAAAGTCTACGAAGGCACGACGCCCCTGACCGCGGCCGACATCGCCGCCACCGCCTTACTGGATCGCCACCCTGCCGCCCCACATCAATATCAATAGCATTGAAATGATGCCGACTTGCCAAGGGTTTTCACCGTTCAACATCAAGCGCCAGTAAACATCCGTCGCATGCGCTGGCGGCCATGTATCCCGTGCGCCGCCAGTTGTTACAAATTGTTACGATACTTGGCGGCAGGACAATGGGCGAGTCTACTTGTGCCCGCGCCGGCTTTGACGCCGTTGCACCTGCTTTATGTACGTTGACGTACATAAAAACGCCAAAAAGGCGTAAAATGTTTCCGATATTCACTAATCCCCACCCACATGCCCTCAGTTTTCACCTGGTCGATCCGGGTCTACTATGAAGACACCGACGCCGGCGGCATCGTCTATTACGCGAACTACCTCAAGTTTTTCGAACGCGCGCGCACGGAGTGGCTGCGCGCGCTGGACGTGGGCCAGCAGGCCTTGCTGGAGCAGCACGGAGCCCTGTTCGTCGTGAAAACGATCAACGTGGACTATCACGCGCCCGCCCGCCTCGACGATGAATTAAAATTAACTTTGAGCATAGAAAAAATCGGGCACGCCTCGGTGCATTTTTCGCAACAAGCCTGGCGCGCCGAGCACTTGCTGGCCAGTGCCGCCGTCAAGGTGGGCTGCGTGGACGCGGCCGACCTGCGCCCCCGTTCCCTGCCCGGAACGACGGCTGATAAAATGCGGGCCGCCTGACCATGCGCGCTTCCGATTCAATTAGTTCGCTTACCAACCGAAACCGACTCCAATGAATGTAGCCCAAGACCTTTCCTTCATCGCGCTCATTACCCATGCGCACGTGATCGTGCAGCTGATCATGGCGCTGTTGCTCGGTGTGTCCCTGATCAGCTGGACCTATATCTTCCGCAAGACCTTCGCGATCCGCGCGGCGCGCCGCCAGACCGAGAAATTCGAGCGCAGCTTCTGGGCCGGCGGCAACCTGCACACCTTGCACCAGAGCGCCTCCAGCACCCGCGACCAGAGCGGCGCGCTGGCGCGCATCTTCGAGGCCGGCATGGGCGAATTCATCAAGAGCAAACAGAGCTCGCCGACGCGCGAGCCGCTCGACATCAACGCCGTGCTCGACGGCGCCCGCCGCGCCATGCGCGCCGCCTTCCAGCGCGAACTCGACTCGCTCGACTCGCACCTGAACTTCCTGGCCTCGGTCGGCTCGGTCTCGCCCTACGTCGGCCTGCTCGGCACCGTGTGGGGCATCATGAACGCCTTCCGCGGCCTGGCCAACGTCCAGCAGGCGACCCTGGCGGCGGTCGCGCCCGGCATCGCCGAGGCGCTCATCGCCACCGCCATCGGCCTGTTCGCCGCCATCCCGGCCGTGGTCGCGTACAACCGCTTCACCCACGACATCGACCGCCTGGCCATCCGTTTCGAGAGCTTCGTCGAAGAATTCTCGAACATCTTGCAGCGCCAGTCGCGCTAAGCCCGGGACCGCCATGGCATCGTTTTCCAGCAGCCTGCGCAGCGGACGCAAGCGCAAGTTCAAGTCCGAGATCAACGTCGTGCCCTACATCGACGTGATGCTGGTCCTGCTGATCATCTTCATGGTGGTCCCGCCGGCCAACAGCCCCAGCGTCATCAACCTGCCGACGGCGGCGAAATCGGCGCTGCCGCCGGACGACTACATCCAGATCATCATCAAGCCCAACACCAGCATGAGCATCGGGATCAACGGCAAGAACGCCGTCACCCCGACCGACGTGCCCGACCGCGCCGCCCTGGTGGTGCGCCTGCGCGCGCTGCATGACGACCATCCGGAGTTCCCGGTGATGATCTCGGGCGACCGCGACAGCAAGTATGACGACGTGATCCAGCTCATTTCGGAAGCCAAGAAGATGGGCATCAACCGGGTGGGACTGGCGACCAAGTGAGCATGCCATGGCAACCGTGAACCCTGCCGCCAGCACCGGCTCGCCCTACCAGGTTCCGCCTGAACCGAGCAGCCTGCCGTCGATCGTGATGGCGGTGCTGATGCACGCGCTGCTGCTGGTGTTCCTGTGGGCCGGCATCAGCTGGCAGAACAATGCGCCGGTCGCGGTCGAGGCCGAAGTGTGGGACATGAAGACCCAGGCCGCCGCGCCGCCGCCGCCGCCCCAGGTCGAGCCCGATCCGCAACCGAAGCCCGAGCCCAAGCCGGAGCCGACGCCGGAGCCGGTGCGCCCGCCCAAGGCGGTCGAGCCGCCACCCGCGCCCAAGCCACCCGATATCGCGCTGGAACGCCAGAAGCTCAAGGAACTCAAGCAGAAGCAGCTGCGCGAGCAGAAGCTGGCCGAGGAAAAGGAGCGCGAGCAGGAAGAACTCAAGCAGAAGGCGCTGGAGAAGAAGCAGCTCGCCGAGCAGAAAGCCAAGGAGCTGGACGAGCAGAAGGCCGCTGAGAAGGCCGACAAGCTGGCCAAGGCGCGCAAGGCCGCGGAAGAGGCGAAACGCATGGCCAAGCTGCGCGAGGCGGAAATGCGCCGCATCACTGGCGCGGCCGGCAGCGCCGGCGGCGCGCCCCAGGCCACCGCGCCGCGCATCGATAGCGGCTACCTGGCCAGCATCACCAGCAAAATCAAGAGCACCACCTCCTACCTCGGCAGCACCGACGTGCCCGGCAACCCGCGCGCCGTGTTCAAGATCGAGGAACTGCCGACTGGGGAAATTATTTCCGTGAAGAAGATGAAGAGCAGCGGCCTGCCGGATTTCGACGACGCGGTGGAAAAAGGCATTATCAAATCGTCACCACTGCCCAAGAAGAAAGATGGTACGGTAGAGCGCACCCTTGAAATCGGCTTCGCCATGAAGGACCTTAAATGAGCCTGCCGAACGCCACGAACCTGGATAATCGCCCATGAAGACACTGTATCGCCTGCTGTTAAGCACTAGCCTGTTGAGCACAACCCTCCTGGCCGCCACCGGCGCCCAGGCCCAGCTGCGCGTCGAAATCGCCGGCGTCGGCGCCAACCAGATTCCGATCGCCATCGCCAGCTTCGCCGACGAGGGCGTCGCCCCGGCCCAGATTTCAGCCATCATCAAGGCCGACCTCGAGAGCAGCGGCATGTTCAAGGTGATCGACACCGGCAGCGTGCTGTCGGAAACCTCGCCGGTCGACTACGGCCAGTGGAAGTCGCGCGGCGCCGACGCGCTCGTCGTGGGCAGCGTGCAGCACCTGGCCGACGGCCGCTTCGAAGTGCGCTACAAGCTGCTCGACACGATCAAGAGCGCCCAGCTGTCGAGCCTGACCGAGGCGGCGCCGGCGCGCTACACGCGCCTGTCGGGGCACCGTATCGCCGACGACATCTACCAGAAGCTGACCGGCATCCGCGGCGCCTTCTCGGCCCGCATCGCCTACGTCAATGAGAACCGGGGCGCCAAGGACTACCGGCTCGAGATCGCCGATTCCGACGGCGAAGGCGTGCAGGTCGCCGTGCGCTCGGTCGACTCGATCATCTCGCCGTCCTGGTCGCCGGACGGCACCAAGGTGGCCTACGTGTCGTTCCGCGAATACCGCAAGCCGGTCGTCTTCGTGCAGGACCTGGTCACCGGCAACCGCCGGGTGCTGGTCAACGAAAAAGGCAGCAATTCGGCGCCAGCCTGGTCGCCGGACGGCAGCACGCTGGCGGTGGCCTTGTCCAAGGGCGGCCCCACCCAGATCTACACCGTCGGCGTCGATGGCAGCGGCCTGCGCCGCCTGTCCAGAACCAACGACTACGACACCGAGCCGCGCTTCTCGGCTGACGGCCAAACCATTTATTTCACGAGCGACCGCAGCGGCGGCCCGCAGATCTACAAGATGAGCGCCAGCGGCGGCCCCGCCCAGCGCGTCACCTTCAACGGCCCCTACAACATCAGCCCTCGCCTGTCCTCGGACGGCAAGACCATGGCCTGGATTTCCCAGCGCGACGGCGGCTTTTCCCTTTACGCGATGGACCTGGCCAGCGGCCAGGAAATTCGCCTGGCCGACCAGGCCACCGAACCGAGTTTCTCGCCCAATGGCAAATACATCATGTACGCAACCCAGGCTGGCGGACGCAAGTCCCTGGCCGTGGTATCGGTCGATGGCAGGGTCAAGCAGCGCTTGACCACACAGGCAGGAAACATCCGGGAACCCAGCTGGGGACCCTTCCTAAAATAATTGTAGGACTTTTAACCCGTGATCAGGAGAAGAACCATGCGCAATTTTAAGAGTGTCGCTTTCATCGTAACGAGCGCCGCCCTGCTCTCAGCTTGCAGCACGCCAGTCAAGCTCAACGAGGCTCCGGTGGTCGAGCATGCCCCGGTCGCAGCGCCGGCCGCGCCCGTGGCCGACAGCCGTGACGTGCGTCCCGTCGAAACCGGCAACGTCGACCCGCTCAACGATCCAAAAGGCGTGCTGGCCAAGCGCAGCGTGTACTTCGACTTCGACAGCTATGTTGTTCGCGACGACGGCAAGCCGGTCGTGGAGAGCCACGCCAACTACCTGAACAAGAACCATGGCCGCAAGATCCTGATCCAGGGTAACACCGACGAGCGTGGCGGCACCGAGTACAACCTGGCGCTGGGCCAGAAGCGTGCCGAAGCCGTGCGCAAGGCCATGGCCGCATTTGGCGTGTCCGAGAACCAGATGGAAGCCGTGTCCCTGGGTAAAGAAAAGCCGAAGGCACTGGGCACCGGCGAAGCCGCCTGGGCTGAAAACCGCCGCGCCGACATCGTTTATTAATTAAACACCTCGTTGGTAGAGATAACGGGGGGGCGGCAGCGGTCATACCGCCCCGCCCCGTTTTGCATACCGCAACAGGTTTTGAAAGAACCACGACCATGATGACACGTTCCAAATCACACTTTGCCGCTGCCTGCCTCGCCCTCGCCGCCTGGGTGCCGCTGCACGCCACCGCCGGCCTGCTCGACGACGACGAAGCGCGCAAGGCGATCATCGACCTGCGCGCCAAAGTGGACAATCTCGACCGCGACATGAGGGCGAGCGTGGACGCCAAGTTGGACACCAAGTTGGACAAGAGCGCCGCGCTTGAGTTCACCAACCAGAACGAACAGACCCTCCAGGAAATCGCCAAGCTGCGCGGCCAGGTCGAAGTGCTGAGCAATGAGCTGGCCAACGCCCAGAAGCGCCAGAAGGATTTCTACACCGATCTCGACGCGCGCCTGCGCAAGCTCGAACCGCGCCAGATGACGATCGACGGCAAGGAATCCGTGGTCGATCCCTCCGAGCAAAAAGACTACGAGAGCGCGATGGCGCAGGTCAAGTCGGGCGACTACAAAGGGGGCGCCGCCGCGCTGAGCGCGTTCGTGCACCGCTACCCCACGTCCGCGTACGCCGCCATGGCCCAATACTGGCTGGGCAACGCCTACTACGCCCAGGGCGACTACAAGAGCGCGATCGCCGCGCAGGAAGTGGTGGCCTCCACCTACCGCGACAGCACCAACGCACCTGAAGCCCTGCTCAACATCGCCGCCAGCTATGACGAGCTCAAGGACAAGAAGGCCGCCAAGAAGGTGCGCCTGCAATTGATCAAGCAGTATCCCGACTCCGCCGCCGCCAAGGCCGCCAAGGACCAGTTGCGCCTGAAGTGAGCATGGCGGCCGGCGCGGATTGCATCGCCGCTGCCAGTGCCCCTGCAAAATAGTTGGGGCGCGGCGTTTGACAGAATTGCCGTCGCCCCCTATAATCTTGCTTCTTTCGGGGGTCGTTAGCTCAGCTGGTAGAGCAGCGGACTTTTAATCCGTTGGTCGCAGGTTCGAATCCCGCACGGCCTACCATCGAATACCCAAGAAGCCCACGCACTCACGTTCGTGGGCTTTTTGCTTTCTGGCGCCAATTTTCTTCGGCGGCTTATGCAAAGGCCGCGCCGAACGTTTCGGCTGATTCGGCCGGTTCACCTGATAACGTTGATCATCTTAATCATCGTAATCTATCGTACTCTGGCGTTCCTTTTCTCCACCTTCTCGGCCTCTTTTCGCTCTTGCTGAACAAAGCACTATCACGGCTGAGAGGACGAGCAAAACGGACTGATACTCCAGGCTCGATCTTCCAATGCTTTTAAGTGTCCAGTCCCGTTTGATCATAGCGCCTTACTTACGTCGGTGCCGGGCTCGACACCGGCCATTTATTTTTATTCACCATAGGGGAAAATCTGCGTTTGATAACGGGGCAGCTTTTCCGTACCTGGCCCCCTTCGGGACTGCGGCCGAGCCATCAATCCGCGCGCCGCTAATGCTTTCATCACATCGGACGGATTTGATAAAAAACATTATTGAGTTGAGTAATAAAACTACGTAATCTAAGGCGGAGCTGACATTCGGCGCACACACTGGCCGCAGCGTGTCGCCGCTTTGAACCGCCTTGCACGCCGCCGCGCTTGCGCCCTTGCCCCCAGGGACGCGCCCTTCGGCGCGGGCCTGACGGCAGTGGCGACCGCGCCGCCGCTGCCCGGCGGTTTCCTGCATCGACATGTCAGCAATAAAAATGAGACGACCTTCGGAAACTTGACAATGACCATCAACCACGCCCCTGTGCGCGCGCGCCTTCCCCTGATGCTGCCGCTCGCCGCCGCCCTGGCGCTCGCGCTGGCCGCGCCCCACGCCAACGCCAACGCCAACGCCAACGCCGCGCCGCCGGGCGCGTGCCAAGGTGCCGCCTGCGCGTATCTCGACAACACCCAGTCGCCCGAAGCGCGCGCCAAGGATCTGGTGGCGCGCATGACCTTGGCCGAAAAAGCCGCGCAGATGCAGGACAACGCCCCCGCCATCGAGCGCCTCGGTCTGAAGCGCTACGGCTGGTGGAACGAAGTGCTGCACGGGGTAGCGCGGGCCGGCTACGCCACCGTCTATCCGCAGGCGATCGGCATGGCCGCGACCTGGGACACGGCCCTGATGGACCACGTGGGCGACGCCATCGCCACCGAGGGGCGTGCCAATCACAACGCCGCGATGCGGCGCGACGCGAGCGGCACCGAGCGCTATTTCGGCGTCAATTTCTGGACCCCGAACATCAACCTGTACCGCGATCCCCGCTGGGGCCGCGGCCAGGAAACCTACGGCGAAGACCCGACCCTGACCGGGCGCATGGCGGTGGCCTTCATCCACGGTATACAGGGCGACAATCCGCTGCTCTACAAGGGTATCGCCACGCCCAAGCACTTTGTGGTCCATTCCGGCCCCGAGCCGCTGCGCCACGGCTTTAACGTCAACGTCTCCCCGTTCGACCTGGAAGACTCCTACCTGCCGGCGTTCCGCGCCGCTATCGTCGACGGCAAGGCCGACTCGCTCATGTGCGCCTACAACGCCGTCGACGGCGCCCCCATGTGTGCCAGCCCGCTGCTGCAAACGCGCCTGCGCGGCGACTGGGGTTTCAAGGGCTTCGTGGTGTCCGACTGCGACTCGGTCGATGACATGGTCACCGGCCACAAGTCCCATCCCGACGCGGCGCACGCGGCCGCCGCGGCAGTCAAGGCCGGCACCGACCTCGACTGCGGCGCCACCTACCGCGCCCTGCCCGAGGCGGTCACCCAGGGCTTGCTCAGCGAGGCCGATCTCGACACCTCGCTGGTGCGCCTGATGAGCGCGCGCATCCGCATGGGCCTGATCGACGGCAGCCCCTACGACGCCATTCCGGCCGCCACCATCAACGCCCCCGCCCACCGCGCCCTGGCCTTGAAAGCCGCCGAGGAGGCCATCGTCCTGCTCAAAAACAGCGGCGCGGTCCTGCCACTCAAGCCGCGCGCCCGCATTGCCGTGATCGGCCCCAACGCCGCCCTGCTGCAAAGCCTGGAGGGCAATTACAACGGCATCATGCGCGCCCCGTCCATGCCGCTGGCGGCCATGCGCACGGCGCTCGGCACCGCCCGCGTCGCCTACGCCGCCGGCGCGCCGCTGGTCGACGGCATGCGCATGCCCGTGCCCGAAACCTTCCTCAAGCTCAGTGCCGACAGCGGCGTGCACGGCCTGAAGGGCGAATATTTCGACAACCTCAAGTTCGCTGGACCGGCGCGCATCACCCGCACCGACCCGGTCGTCAATTTCGACTTCTACCACAGCGCGCCCACCGGTCTTACCCCGCTGGGCTTTTCGGTGCGCTGGACCGGCGTGCTCACGCCGCCCGCGCCGGGCACGTATGAAATCGGCTTTCGCATGAGCCGGCGCCGCGGCGACGCCGCGCCCGACGTCAAGATATGGATCGACGGCGCCCTGGTGGTCACGCCCGAGCTGTCCGGCATCACGGCGGGTCAGACCGCCCTTTGCGTCGCCGGCAACTGCTCGCAGAAGACCAAACCGATCACCGTCACCTTCGCCGATACCCGCGCCCACAGCGTGCGCATCGATTACGTGCGCACCAGCGAAGACCGCGCCAGCGCCTTTGAATGGGTCGCGCCGAAAGACGCCCTGCAAGGCGCGGCCGTCGCCGCCGCCCGCGCCAGCGACGCCGTGGTGGCCTTCGTCGGCCTCTCGCCTGATCTCGAGGGTGAAGAAATGAAGGTCGACTACCCCGGCTTCCACGGCGGCGACCGCACCAGCCTGACCCTGCCCGACAGCCAGCGCCGCCTGCTCGAAGCGGTCAAGGCCACCGGCAAGCCGCTGGTGGTCGTGGTCCTGAGCGGAGGGCCGGTCTCCGACCCGTGGGTCGAACAGAACGCCGACGCCATCGTGCAAGGCTGGTACCCCGGCGAGGCGGGCGGCGCGGCGCTAGCCAATATCCTCACCGGCAAGGCCAACCCGTCCGGCCGCCTGCCCGTCACCGTGTACCGCACGCTGGCCGACCTGCCGCCGTTCGAGGACTACGCCATGACCCACCGCACCTACCGCTACTTCAAGGCGCCGGTCCTCTACCCCTTCGGTCACGGGCTTAGTTATACCAGCTTCGCGTATGCCAAGCCGGTTCTGTCCGCCGCCACGATCGCGGCCGGCGCGCCGGTGCGGGTCGATGTCAAGGTGAGCAACACAGGCCGGCGCGATGGCGACGAAGTGGTCCAACTGTATCTCGCCAAGCCTGGCAGCGGTGCCAATCCGGTGCTTGCCGGCTTCCAGCGCGTGCACGTGAAGGCTGGCACCAGCGCGTCAGTCACGCTGGCGCTCGACGCACGTGCGCTGTCGCAGGTCGATGCCCAAGGCGTGCGCAAGGTCGTGCCCGGTGAGTACACCCTGCATATCGGCGGCGGCCAGCCGGGCCACGCCAATACGGTCGCGGCTCGGCTGGTCGTCACGGGAGAACAGCTGCTGCCAAAATAAGACGATAGCGGCAACGGCCATGCCTCGGTTGTATATCGGACACCGCGTCGCGGCAATTGGAATGAGGGCGAGCTGCCATCAATAAGTCACGGGGTCGGAGGCGACATTCGGACACGGACTCGGCGGCGTAAGCAAATGTCGAATGCGCAATGGCCGGCAATCGATTTGTGCAATTTGGATACGGCGGTATTAAATAATAAGCCAAGGGGTCGGAGGCGACATTCGGACACAGACTCGGCGGCGTTCGCAAATGTCGAATGCGCAATGGCCGGTAGTCGATTTGTGCATTGAGGTGACTGGGTGGAAAATAGCGAGATCCAAACCTCAGTTTCACATCGCAGCCGCAATCCGGATATACCCATAACAGAGCGGCTGAACTCGTGTCCGAATTTCGCCTCCGACCCCGTCGCATTGATGTGAGGGGGTAGTAAATAGCGAGGTCCAAACCTCAGCTTTTACGTCGCAGCCGCAAATCCGAATACACCTTGCTGGGCTCGTGTCCGAATGTCGCCTCCGACCCCGTCGCGCGTTGCTGAGCTCGTGTCCGAATGTCGCCTCCGACCCCGTCGCGTTGCTGAGCTCGTGTCCGAATGTCGCCTCCGACCCCGTCGCGTTTTTTGATTAGGGTCGTGGTGAGGGGAGCCTGCTAGCGGTGTATGAGCGGATATAGAATCAATCCCAGCAGTGCGGCCGCGGCGACAATCACGGGCTCCTGGAGTTTTTTGTATTTCCATAGCAGCGCGGCCGTTACCAGTGCGATCAGGGCGGTGGGAATGTCGACGATCGAGCGCTTGGCGATCACCACCACCGATCCGGCAATCGCGCCAATCGCGGCGGCGGTGATGCCGTCGACGAATGCCAGCACGCCGGGCACGCGTCCGTATTTCTTGAAGTATGGCGCGGGAATCACGGTGAACACATAACACGGCACGAAGGTCGCCAAGGCGGCCACGCCGGCGCCAGGCAAGCCGGCAATGAGATAGCCGATAAACCCGACGGTGATGACCACCGGCCCCGGGGTGATCATCGCGACCGCCACCGCGTCCACGAACTGTTTGTCGTTGAGCCAGTGATGTTCGGTCACTACGCCGCCATACAGAAACGGGACGATCGCCAGCCCGGAACCGAATACGAAGGCGCCGGCCTTGCCGAAAAAGATCGCGATTTGGGCGAGTATGCCGCTGTCGGCGCCATTGAACAGGCCTAGCGCGGGCGGCAACTGCGTCAAGGCGGCCCCGTGCAGACCGGCGCTGCCCAGCCATTTGGGCGGGCTGCGTACCAGCCAAACCAGTACCCCGGCGGCGATGAACAGCCAGGCAATCTCGCTTTCGGTGATGACGGTGACCAGCGCGAGCAGCAAATAAATCGCCCACAGCAGTTTGTCCGCGCCGATGCTCTTGGCGGTGAGTTTTTTGGCGCTCATGGCGATAATGCCGATCACGGCCGCGCCCACGCCATAGAACACAGCCTGCATCCAGGCGATGCCGCCGAAGCGCACGTAGGCCCATCCTAGCGCGACCACCATCAAGAACGACGGCAGCACGAAGGCCACCCCAACAAGGGTGGCGCCGCGCAGCCGGTAGTGCACGTAGCCGAGATAGATGGCCAGCTGCGCGGCCAGCGGCCCGGGCGCCAGCTGGGCCAGGGCCAGCCCTTCCTTGTAGTCGGCGGCGCTGATCCAGCCGCGCCGCTCCACCAGGTCGCGCTGCATATAACCCACCAGCGCGACCGGACCGCCAAATCCCATGCTGCCCAATACGAGCATGTACCTCACCATCTGCCAAAGGGAATAGCCGGGTGCGGCCGACGGGGAGGTGCTTGTCACGGTAGGTTCTCGCAGTTCTTCAACAGTTGGTGATCGACTTGGCGCGCGCTGGCGCGCGTGTTGACAGTATGCCTACTTGCAATGCGGCCGCCAAGCGGGCATCGATCCGCACCAGAGGCGGCCGGCAGGCCCAGCCGATTGTCGCTAGAATGCAGGCATGTCATTTCAACCTTTGCTAGTCCTGAACCTGGCCGTGGCCGCCGCCTTGTGCGCGCTGCTGCTGGGCATGCAGGCGCGCCATGTGTCGTTCACCAAGCGGGTGTTCGCGGGCCTGGGCCTGGGCGTGCTGCTGGGCGCGGCTTTGCAGGCGGCCTACGGGGCGGACGGGCCGTTGGTGGCCACCACCAACAGCTACCTCGATATCGTCGGCAGCGGTTACGTCAAGCTGCTGCAGATGATCATCATGCCGCTGATTATGGTGTCGATCGTCGCCGCCATCCTCAAGTTTCGCGACGCGGCCACGCTGGGCAAGATCAGCGCCTTGACGGTGGGCATACTGATGCTGACGACGACGGTGGCGGCCGGCATCGGGATCGCGATGGCGAAGCTGTACGGCTTGAGCGCGGTGGGCTTGACGGCGTCGGGCGCGGAGCTGGCGCGCGGGCAGTTCCTGACCGGCTCACTGGGCACGGCGCAGGCGGTCTCGCTGCCGGGCATGATCCTGAGCGTGATTCCCGCCACCCCTTTCCTCGACATGACCGGCGCGCGCCAGACCTCGACCATCGCGGTGGTGGTCTTTTCGCTGTTCGTGGGGGTGGCGGCGACCGGCATCGCGCCCAAGCGCCCGGACCTGTTCGAGGCTTTCCAGCGTTTCGTCGACGTTGCCCATGCGATCGTGATGCGCATGGTGACCCTGGTGCTGCGCCTGACCCCGCTCGGGGTGTTCGCCCTCATGACCGAGGTGGTGGCCAGCTCCAGCCTTGCCAGCATCGTCAAGCTGCTCACCTTCGTGATGGCCTCGTACAGCGCGCTGCTGCTGATGTTCGGCGTGCACCTGCTGCTGATCTCGGCGGTGGGCTTGAACGGGCGGCGCTACGTGAGGAAGATATTCCCGGTACTTGCTTTCGCGTTTTCCTCGCGCACCAGCGCGGGGGCGATTCCGATGTCGGTGCAGACCCAGACCACGCGCCTGGGCACGCCGGAGGGCATCGCCAACGTGGCCGCCTCTTTCGGTTCGACCATCGGCCAGAACGGCTGCGCCGGCATCTATCCGGCCATGCTGGCGGTGATGATCGCGCCCACCGTGGGCATCGATCCGTGGTCGGCGGCCTTCATCGCGCCGCTGCTGGTGACCGTGACCCTGGGCTCGGTCGGCGTGGCCGGGGTCGGCGGCGGCGCCACCTTCGCGGCATTGATCGTGCTCTCGGCCATGAACCTGCCGGTGGCGCTGGCGGGCCTGTTGATTTCGATCGAGCCGCTGATCGACATGGGCCGCACGGCCTTGAACGTGAGCGGGTCCATCACCGCCGGCACCGTCACCAGCCGCCTGCTGGGACAGACCGACCTGACCGTGTTCGACAGCGACGCCGAGCTCAACCTGGACGAGGTGGAGCAAGCCACCTGAGAGCCGGAGAGTATGTCGATCATGCCCGCTCATCACACCAGAAAGTGCCCACTCGTCGGTTGCAACTGCTCGCCATAGCCCGGGCTATGGCTTTGCTTTGCTTTGCGCCTAGATTGGCCTCTTTCTGGTGCCTGCTCGGTCACGCCCGAAAAAGTCTCCAGCGCTGAGGCGCCGTATCGTGCGCTGAGCTGCCGTCGAATCCGTCTATGATGACGTGGTGTCAACATGAACGGAACGACCATGGAGCAGAAATGGCCGCAGGATATCTGGCTGGTACGGCACGGGCAAAGCGCGGGCAACGTGGCGCGCGACGCGGCCGAGGCCGCTAACGGCTTGCACATCGATATCGCCGAGCGCGATGTCGACGTTGCCCTCTCGGCGCTGGGCCTGGACCAGGCCAAGGCGCTGGGCGACTGGTTCGGTACCCTGCCCCAGGAGCAGCGCCCCAACGTGGTGCTGCACTCGCCCTATGTGCGCGCGGTCGAGACGGCGCGCATCCTGGTCGAGCGCATGGCTGCGGCGGAAACACCGGTCGTGCAGGTCGACGAGCGCCTGCGCGAGAAGGAGTTCGGCATCCTGGACCGCCTCACCGTGCTGGGCATTTCCCAGAAATACCCCGAGCTGCACGACCAGCGCCAGCACGTGGGCAAGTTCTATTTCCGTCCGCCGGGCGGCGAGAGCTGGTGCGATGTCATCTTGCGCCTGCGCAGCGTGCTCGACACCATCACCCGCGAGTACAACCGCGAGCGCGTGCTCATCGTCGGCCACCAGGTGACGGTCAACTGCTTCCGCTACCTGCTCGAGCGGCTGGACGAGGCGACCATCCTCGCCTTCGACCGCGCCGGCGACGTGCCCAACTGCTCGGTCACCTCCTACGCCTTCGACCCGGCCCTGGGCAAGCGCGGCAAGCTGGTGCTCAAGCTGACCAATTTCGTGGCGCCGCTGGAACAGGCCGGCACCCGTATCACTGTCCAGAAAGACATTCCCGTCGCGCCGAAAGCCTAGTTGGCCTCCCCATGCGCGAACCCGCCCCAGACCATCGACCCGGCCGCGCTGCGTGCCTGGCCGCTGCCGCCCCCCAACGCAGCGGGCGACAAGGAAAGCCGCGGCCACGTGCTGGTCCTGGGCGGCGCGCGCGAGATGCCGGGGGCGGTGATCCTGGCGGCCACGGCGGCCCTGCGCGCAGGCGCCGGAAAGCTGACCATCGCCAGCGTGGCCCAGCTGGTGGCGCTGGCCATCCCTGAGGCGCGCGTGCTGGGCCTGCGCGAAACGCCCGAGGGCGGCTTCACAGGCGAGGCGATGGCCGCCCTCGATCCGCTGGCAGACAAGGTCAACGCGACCCTGATCGGGCCCGGCATGCAGGACGAGGTGGCTACCGCGGCGCTGGTGCGCGCCCTGCTGCCGCGCCTGGACGGCACCGCCGTCGTGCTCGACGCCGGCGCCATGGGGGTCATCCTGCATCCAAACCAGGGCGGCAAGGCGCCGTTCCGCTTTACCCTGCCGGTGCTCGTCACGCCGCACGCCGGCGAGATGGCTCACCTGAGCGGCAAGTCCAAGGAAGAGGTGGGCGCCGACCCGGACCGGCACGCGCGCGCCGCGGCGCGGCAATGGAACCCGGTGGTGGCGCTCAAGGGCGCGCGCACCGTCATCGCCGCCCCGGACGGCGCCCTGTGGCAGCACGAGGGCGGCAACGTGGGCCTGGCCAGTTCGGGCTCAGGCGATACCCTGGCCGGGCTGATCGCCGGGCTGGCCGCGCGCGGCGCACCGCTGCACCAGGCGGCATGCTGGGGGGTGGCGCTGCACGCCCAGGCCGGAGAACGCCTGGCCGCGCGCATGGGGCTGCTGGGCTAGCGCGCGAGATCCCCGCGGAAATTCCGGCCCTGATGCAGGCGCTCTCGGCAAGTTAATTCAACGGTTCGTTTGATCTATCTCAATTTGCGAGGGCATGGAGCAAAAACTTCCATCGCATCGCAAAAAAACCCGAACCGGGCGAGTAGTTGAACGTCTAATTGTTACAGTCACATTTTTGCACTGACGGGACCGCGAGGCTGCAATCCCCTGATGGTCCCTCGCTGGGCCGCATCAGGGCCCAGTGCGGACTGGACAATGGCGCCGCCGGCTGACCGCGTCACCGCACCGGCGGCACATCATTCAACCGAACCAGGAGCATACAATGAACAGTTTATCAAAAGCACCAAAAGTCTTGCTGACCGCCGCCCTGCTGGCCGCCGTGCTCGGTGGCTGCAAGCGCAACGAGCCGACCGCGCCCACCAGCGACACCACCGCGACCACGCCGAGCACCACCTCGGGCACCAGCGGCACTGCCGGCACCACAGGCGCCGGCACCAGCACCATGCCAGCCAATACCGGCACCACGAGCGACACCACGGGTACCACGGGCACCACGGGCACGACCGGCAGCACCAGTAACAGCAACACGAGCGGCACCAGCGGCACCAGTGGCGCCACAGGTACCGGCACCAGCGGCACCGGCACCACCACCACGCCGCCCAACCGATAATCGTCGCCTTGCTGTCGCCGGCAGCCCAGGGCGCGCCGGCGATCTGGCAACGCTATGCGCCGCCCGGTAGCGGTCTCGCGCGCCGCGCAAAGACAAAGTTCCACGCCCGCAGCACGATGCGGAACAGCAGGCGTAGCATCGTCAAGGTGAACAGCGCTTCCACCAGGGTCATGAGGAACGCCGGCACCGCCGTGAAGCGAATGGCGCGGCGCTGGAACTTGGCCACCATGCGGTCGTGGGCGATCTCGATGCTGTCATAGAAGGTCGGCACCACCAGCAAGGTCAGCAAGGTCGAAGTGATCGTGCCGCCGATGATGGCGATCGCCAGCGGACGGTAGAACTCGCCGCCCTCGCCCAGCCCCAGCGCGACCGGGAACATGCCGGCGATGAGGGCGAAGGTGGTCATCAGGATAGGCCGCAGGCGCATCCGGCCGGCGTCCATCAGCGCGTCCTCGCGTTCCACGCCCTCCTCCTCGCGCTTGCGGGCCGCGTCCAGCAGCAGGATGGCGTTCTTGGCCACCAGGCCCATCAGCATGATGATGCCGATAAAGCTCATCAGATTGAGCGTGCCTCCGGTCAACAGCAGCGCCAGCACCACCCCGATCAGCGACAGCGGCAGCGAGATCATCACCGCCAGCGGCGCCGTGAACGAGCCGAACTGCATCACCAGGATCAGGTACATCAAGCCGATGCCCGACAGCAGCGCGATCAGCATCTGGGTGAACAGCTCTTTCTGGTCCTTGCCCGCACCGCCCAGCTGCAGGCCGTAGCCCGGCGGATAGTCGAAGCTCTGCGCCAGCTTCATGGCGTCGGCGGTCACTTCACCGTTCGAGCGCCCCTGGGCGTTGGCCGACACGGTGATGGTGCGCTTGCCGTCCTTGTGCTCGATGCCGGACGGCCCCTTGCCCATCGTGACGGTGGCGATCTGATCGAGCGGCACCATCTGGTTGGTCCCGGTCACGGCGATCGGCAGGCGCTCGATGTTCTCCGCGCTGACGCGGTCGTCCGGATGCAGGCGCACGGCCACGTCGCGCGATTCGCCGGTCGGATCGACCCAGTCGCCCACTTCCACGCCGGCGAAGGCCACGCGCAGCGACTGCGCCGCGTCGTTGACGGAAATGCCCATCGAGTTGGCCAGGCCACGGTTGAGCTCGATCTTGAGCTCGTCGGTCGGGTCCTGCTGCGACAGGCCCACGTCGACCGCGCCCGGCACCTGGCGCAGCTTGTCCATGTAGGCGTTGGCGATCTCCATCAGGCGCCGCGAATCGGGGCCGGTGAATTCGATCTGCACCGGCTTTTGCGCGCCGTTGTTCATGTCGTCGAGCACGACGTATTCGGCGCCCACCAGCTGGCGCACCTTTTCGCGCAGCTCGACCGCGATCTCCTTGGCGCTGCGGCTGCGGGTGTTCTTCTTGCCGATGTCGACCCGGATGCGTCCGCCATTGGCGTCGATGCGGCTGTTGGTGTCGGTCACTTCCTTGATGCTGCGGGCGATTTCCGCCGCCTTCTCCACCTTCAGGCGCGCGTATTCCACGCTCGACGAGGCCGGCGTGCGCACCGTCACGAGCAGCATGCCGTTGTCGGACTTGGGCAGGAAGTCCGAGCCGCCGTAGAAGATCTGCAGGGCGATCGCGCCGGCCAGGCTGGCCACGGCGATGAGCGTCATCCAGCGCCGGTGGTGCAGCGCCCAGGCAATCACGTTGCCGTAGCGGTCGGCCTGGCGGTCGAACCAGTCGTTAAAGCGCTGCAGTATCTTGCCCAGGCCGCGCTTCGGCGCCGCGTGGTGGTTCGGCGGGTCGCCCCAGTAGGCCGACAGCATCGGGTCGAGGGTGAACGAAATACCCAGGCTCACCAGCACCGAGCACGTTACCGTCAGCGCGAACGGCCGGAACCACTCGCCGGAAATGCCGGGCATGAAGGCCACGGGAATGAACACCGCCATGATCGAGAACGTGGTCGAGGCCACGGCCAGGCCGATCTCGGCCGTGCCGTCCAGCGCCGCCGTGCGGCGGTCCGAGCCGCTCTGCATGTGGCGCACGATGTTCTCGCGCACCACGATGGCGTCGTCGATCAGCACCCCGATCGCCAGCGACAAGCCGAGCAGGGTCATGAAGTTGAGCGTGAAGCCGCATAGCCAGACGGCGATGAAGGCGGCGATCACCGAGGTCGGCAGCGACAGCGCCGTGATCAGGGTCGAGCGCCACGAATTGAGGAAGGCGTACACCACGAAAATGGTCAGCACGGCGCCGAACACGAGCGACTCGATCACGTTGTTCAGGCTGCGCTGGGAGCGGTCGCCGCCGTCGTCGACGATCTCGAGCTTGGTGCCGGCAGGCAGTTCCTTCTGGATCTCGGCCGTCATCGCGCGCACTTTCTCGGCCACCGTGACGGTGCTGGCCTCCTTCGAGCGGCTGATCGCGATACCCACGTTGGGGTGGCCACTCCTGATCGACAGGCTGCCGATGTCGGCGAAGCCGTCGCGGATCTCGGCCACCTGGGCCAGGCGCACCAGCTCGCCGCCGCTGCGCTTGACCACGATCTGCTGGAAGTCGGCCGGCGACTCGATGCGACCGACCAGGCGGATGCTCTCCTCGTTGAGGGTGCCGCGCACCTTGCCCACCGGGGCGTTGGTGTTCTGGTTGCGCAGCGCCAGCACGACGTCGCCGGCGGAGACGTTGTATTCGCGCATCTTGGCCGCGCGCAGCAGCACCGACAGCTCGCGCTTGAGCGAGCCGCTCACGTTCACCAGCGACACACCGTCGATGCCGCGGAAGCGGTCGGCCAGCACGTCCTCGGCCAGGCGCGAGATCTCGGCGTGGCTCTGGGAGGTCGAGGACAGCGCCAGGCTCATCACCGGCTCGCTGGACGGATCGGCGCGCTGGAGGATGGGCTCGCGCATCTCGGTCGGCAACTTATAGCGCACCGCCGCGATCGCGTTGCGCACCTCGTCGGAGGCTTCGATCAGGTTCTTCTGGAAACTGAACTCCAGGAAGAAGGTGGCCGAGCCCTCGTAGGCGTTGGCGTTGATGCGCGTGACACCGGAAATGCTCTGGAACGATTTTTCGATGCGGTTGACGATCTCCCGCTCGACCGTGTCGGGCGAGGCGCCCGGATACGGAATGTTGACGATGATAAAAGGGATCTCGACGTCGGGGTTCTGGTTGACGCGCAGCTTGTTCAAGGCGAGCAGGCCCAGGCACATCATCGCCAGGATCAGCACGACCGTGGCGATCGGGCGCTTGATACTGAAATCGGACAGGAACATGTTATTTCCCCTGGGCGACGGCGGCGCCGGTCGTCGCGCTGGCGACCTTGGCGGCGGTCATCTGCACCTTCTGGCCGTCCTTGAACGACGAGTTCGGATTACGCATGACGAGGTCGCCGGCGGCCAGGCCGCTGCGCACCTCGTAGTTGCCGGTGCGCGGGTCGCGCACGCCCACCTGCAGGTCGGCGCGCTGCAGCGCATTGCCCTTGACGCGCCAAGTGTAGGCCTTGTCGCCGGCCTTGACCAGCGCGCCCTCGGGCAGCATCAGCGCGGCGGTCGATTCGGCCTCGATCCGCCCTTCCCCGTACAGCCCGGCCACGCGCGGCTGGGCCGAATTGGGCGCGAAGGCGACCAGCACCTCGACCTGGCGCGTGACCTCGTCGGCGGCCGGATCGACCCGCTTGACGATGCCGCGGAATTCCTGGCTGCTGTAACCGTTGATGCGGAAGCTCACCGGCTGGCCCACCTTGACGTTGCTGATCTTGTCGGCCGAGACCCGGCCCTCGAAGCGCATGCTGGTCGGGTCGATCACCTTCAGCAGCTCCTTGCCGACCGAGGCGGTGTCGCCGGCCGACACCTTGCGCTCGCTGACCACGCCGTCGAAGGGCGCGCGCACGACGGTGCGGGCCAGCTGCTGGCGCGCCTGCACGGCGCGGCTCTTGGCCGCCGACAGGTCGCTCACGGCATTGTTCTGGCGCGCTTCGGCGTCGTCCATGGCCTGGGCCGAGGTCATGCCCGAGGCGCGCAGGGTTTTCATGCGCGTCACCTGCCGCTCGGCCTGGTCCAGCGCCTGGGCCGCCGCGCGCGCGGCCTGCTCGGCCGAAGTCAGGCTGTCGCGGATGGCCGTCTCGTCGAGCTTGACCAGCACGTCGCCACGCTTGACGATGTCGCCGTTTTCCTTCAGTACCTGGAGTACGACCGCTGGCACTTCGGCGCGCAGGTCGGCCTTGCGCTCGGGCTGCACCGAGCCGGTCACGACCGGGCCCGACGCCAGCGCGTTGGAGCTGACCGTCAGCAGGTCTTCCGGCGCCACCAGCAACTGCACCGGCGCCGCGCTCGCGCCGGCGGCGGGGTCCTTGGCGCCCTTGCTACAGGCGGCAAGCGCCGCCGCGATGGCCAGGACGAGTAAAGTTTTGCGCAGCATGGGTAACATCTCCGGGAGTATATGTATGGAAAGAGCGTGAAGCAGGTAGTCAAATTACCAGCCCCAAAGTATCCGTGAGCGAAACGACCCCGTCAATTGCCGGTCTGGCAAGCTGTCGATTTGGATGCCTGAACTGCGGAATTCGGGGACTGAAATGCATTTTAGGGAAGCGGAGTGATGTGGAAACGTCTCCACCGCACCGTCCGCGCAGCCCTTGCGTGGGCTGCGAGCGTGCCGCCCACGTGCTGCAATTACAGACCGTATTTACAGATTATCGAACAGATGGAACAGCAGAAAACCCATGGCCACGCCGGTGCAGATGCCCCCGCCGATCTCGACCAGGGTGTGGCCCATGCGCTCGCGCAGGCTGATGTGTCCATCCGCGCCCGAGGCCAGCCGGTTGATCGCCGCCGCGTGGCGCCCCACGTGCTGGCGCAGGCTATTGGCGTCGATCATGACGATGAAGGCCAAGGTCACCGCCACCCCGAAGGCGCCGCTGTCCATTCCCTCGCGCAAGGCGATCAGGGTGGCCATGCTGGTCGTCACCGCGCTGTGGTTGCTGGGAAAGCCGCCATTGCCGACCAGGTTGAACGCCCAGCGCCGCTGGCGCGCGCTATTGATGAGAAACTTGATCGGGCCGACCACGGTCCAGGTAAGCACCGGGGTGACGAGGTAACTGATGTCCATGAATGTCTTTTGTCGTGAGTGGGGGCGGCGCGCAATTATCGCAGATGGCCGCCGCCGCGGCCATCTGCACGGCGCCTGCGATGCCCGCCTGGCGGTTACACTATGAACCAGGCCGCCACGGTGGCCGCTCCACAAAAGAATAAGGAAAGGTTGTGCATGAAATATTTCCGTTTATCGTTCGTCGTCAGCGTGGTCCTGCTGGCCGCCGCCGGTTGGTGGGGCTATTCGCGCGGCGGCCTCCCCGGCATGCTGACCGCCCTGTGGGTGGCCGCCGTGCTCGGCGTGCTCGAAGTGTCCCTGTCCTTCGATAACGCCGTCGTCAACGCCTCCGTGCTGACCCACTGGAACGCGTTCTGGCGCAAGCTGTTCCTCACCGCCGGCATCCTGGTGGCCGTGTTCGGCATGCGTTTGCTGTTCCCGCTGGCCATCGTCGCGCTCGCGACAGGGCTGGGCCTGCTGGATGTGTGGCACATGGCCGTCAACACGCCCGACCTGTACGCGCGCCACCTCATCGAGCGCCACGCCGAAGTGGCCGCTTTCGGCGGCGCCTTCCTGCTGCTGGTCTTCCTCAACTTCCTGTTCGACGAGGAGAAGGAACTGCACTGGCTCGGCTGGCTCGAGCAGAAGATCGGCCAGTACGGCACCGAGAGCCTGGCCGTGCTGCTGACCCTGGTGGCGGTGTTCGTCTGCATGGGCCTGGTGCCCAAGGCCAACCAGCTCAGCGTGCTCATCTCCGGCATCGTGGGCGTGGGGGTCTACATCGCGGTCAACTGGCTCAGCGGCCTGCTGGAAGAGGAGGAGCACGACCCCAGCATCGGCGCGATCGTCGCGCGCGGCAGCGTCGGCGGCTTCGTCTACCTGGAGGTGCTGGACGCCTCCTTCAGTTTCGACGGTGTCATCGGCGCCTTCGCGATCACCAACGACGTCGTCATCATCATGCTCGGCCTGGCCATCGGCGCCATGTTCGTGCGCTCGCTCACGGTCTACCTGGTCGACAAGGGCACCTTGCAGGAGTTCGTCTTCCTCGAGCACGGCGCGCACTACGCGATCGGCATCCTGGCGCTGATCATGTTCGCCAGCGTCGAGTACGAGATTCCCGAGTGGTTCACCGGCCTGTCCGGGGTCGCCTTCATCCTCGTGTCGCTGTGGTCGTCCCTGCGCTACCGCCGGCGCCAGGACAGCCTGGGCGCCTAGTCCAATCAGCCCGAGTTATCAAAACGGCCAAACAATGGCACAATACGCGCGTCACCCACCCACCGAATCTCCCCGATGAGCAAACGCCCTCTCCTGATTTTCCTGGCCGTGCTAGGCGCCGCCGTCGCCCTGTTCGCGCTGTACACCTGGTTCACCCTGAGCTGGTCGTACTCGGAGGGCGAGCGGGCGGGATACCTGCAGAAGTTCTCCCGGAAGGGCTGGGTGTGCAAGACCTGGGAAGGCGAGATCCTGCTATCGAGCATGCCGGGCGCGATTCCCGAGCGGTTCGCGTTCTCGGTGCGTAACGATGCGGTGGCCAGCCAGCTGATGGCGGCCACCGGCAAACGCGTGCTGCTGACCTACGAACAACGCAAGGGGGTGCCCAGCACTTGCTTCGGCGAGACTGAATATTTCGTCGAGAAGGTCGTCATCCAGTAAGGCCGCGCTGCGCGCCCTCGCCCGCCTGGAGCGCGACAGCGGGAACGGGCTGGATTATCGCTAAGTGGACGGCGACGACGGCCTGGATGATCGCTGGGTCGGACGGCGAGGACCGCCTGAATTATCGCTTTGCGGACGGCGGCGACGGCCCAGATCATCACTGGGGCCGATGGCGACGACGGCCTGGATCATCGCTGGCGCGAACGCCGAAGACGGCCTAGATTTTCGCCGGCGCCGACGGCTGGGTCAGGCGGCCCAGCACTTCGTGGGTCATCGTGGCCGAGGCCGAGCGCTGCACGGACTCCGTCGCGCTTTCCAGTTTCTCATCCTCGATCGCCTTGCGCACCGCCATCAAGGTCATGGTATCGGCTTCGAGACGGCGCGTTTCCAGTTCCAGCAGCCGGCTCTTGGCCTCGGCCATCTCGCGCGTCGTCTGCGCCACCTTGCGCTGCATCTCGGCGTGCGCCTGGGCGCTTTCCAACAGCAGCTTCTGGGCATTGCGCTTGTCGAGCGCGGCCTGGGTCGCCACTTCCTCGGCCACCTCGACCTGGCGCGCCAGGTCGGCCTTTTCCTGCTCGGCTTCGGCGCGCGCCACCGCGGCCAGCGCGGCGGCCTGCTCGGATTCGAGGCGCGCGGCGATCGCCTGGTTGGCGCGCTGGTCGGCGGCGGTCTTGTCGCGCTGGGCCGCCAGCTTGCGCTCGACCAGCGCCAGCGCCGCCCGTTCGGCTTCGGCCCCAGCCTGTTCGGCTGCGGCCAACTCGCTCGCCAGCGCCAGCTTCTGTTGTTCGGCCTCGGTGCGCGCCGCCTGGGCATCGGCCAGTTCGGTGGCGGCGCGCGCCTGCGCGGCGATGGCGTCGGCGGCGGCGGTTTTCTGCGCGCCTTCGCGCTCCGTCTGTTCGGCGATCGTGCGCGCCGCCGCCAGTTCAGCCAGTTGCGCCTGCTCGACGGCGCGCTCGGCCTCGGCGCGGCGGCGCAGCAGCTCGGCCTGCGCCTGTTCGGACTCGGCGCGCGCCTTGGCGGCGGCGGCCAGCTCTTGTTCGGCGGCGAGCTTTTCCTGCAGGCGAACCAGGGCCACTTCCTCGGCCAGCGCGCGCTCGCGCTCGGCCTGGGCCGCCAAGGTCGCCTGCTCGGCCTTATGCGCGGCCAGTTCGGCGGCGCGGCGCTGCAGCGCGACTTGTTCGGCGATCGCGTCCACCGCGGCCTGCTCGGCGGCGTTTTCGGTGGCGGCGGCGTTGGCCGACGCCTGCGCCAAGGTGGCGCGTTCCTCGGCCAGCGCACGCGCGCGTTGCTGTTCTTCCGCTTCGCTGGCGGCGGCGGCGGCGGCGGCCTGCTCGGACAGCGCGCGTTCACGCGCCTTTTGCGCGGCCACGGTTTCCGCTTCCACCTTGGCCTGCACCTGCAGACCGGCGTCTTCCTCCGCGCGAGCGCGCTCGAGCGCCACCTCGCGCAGCTTGCGGTCCACTTCAATGCGGGCCTCGGTCGCCTTCAGGATGCGCGCCTCGGCCTCGCGCCGCGCGTCCGCGCTCACGGCCGCCATCTGCTCGACGCGCTCACGGTGGATCGCCGTGTCGCGCAGTTGTTTTTCCGATTGCAGGCGCAGCGCGATCGACTGGGCCGCAACCCGTTCCGATTCCGCGTGCGCCAGCGCGATGGCCTCGCGCTCCTGCTCGATGTGCGCCAGCGCGCGTGCTTCCTCGAGCGCGCGTGCCTCGGCCTGGGCGCGCGCGAAGGCCGACGCCAGTGCGATCTGGTCGGCCTTCTCGCGCTGCACGGTCAATTCCAGCGCCTCGGCCTCGGCTTCGGCCAGCAGCTCGGCGGTCTGGCGCGCGCCCTTGGCCTGGCGCTCGCGCTCGCGCGCCAGCACGGTCAGGCGCGCGTCGGCGCTGGCGATGTGCAGTACTTCTTCCTTGGCCGCGTGCACCGCGGCGACCCGTTCGACCGCCTGCAGGCGCGCCTGCTCGGTCTGGGCGAGCAGCTGCTCGGCCGCGCGCGCCGCTTCCAGCGCCAGCGCCGTCTCGGCCTCGGCCTGCTCGGCGGCGCGGCGGCGCGATTCTTCTTCCACCCTGGTGCGCGCTTCGGCGGCCAGCTTGATCTGGGTGTCGGCTTCGACCCGGGCGCGCAGCTCGGCGGTCTCCTGGCGCACCGCTTCGAGCTTTTCCAGGCTGGCCTGGGCGGCCGCGCGCAGCGATTCGAGCCGGTCGCGGTTGGCCTCGATGGCCTGTTCGGAGGCCTGGGCGTTTTGCAGGGCGGCGGCGGCGGCGGCGGCATCCATGGCGGCGCGTTCCTCGGCCAGGCTGCGCGCGTGCGCTTCGGCGTGGGCGCGGCTCTCGGCGGCGCAGGAAGCCTTGGCCTCGGCTTCGACGCGGGCGATGGCTTCGTGGATGGCGCGCATTTCCGACTTGGCGCGGTCAGCCGGCGCGGGCGCCGCGGCGTCCGGCGTTGGGGTGCTCGGGCTGGCCTGATCGTGCTGTGCTTGATCCATCGTGTGTTCTCCGCCTTGCCCTCCCCCGAACGGGAATGGCCTAGGGAGGATTATCGAGCAGCAACACTTTCGGCGGCGCCCGAAGAAGACGCGGGAAAAGCCGCCTATTCGCCGCTTTGACCGTTCAAGCCGGCCACAGCGGCGGCTCGTCCATCAGCGCGATCTGCTCGCGCAGCTCGAGGATGCGGTCCTGCCAGTAGCGTTGGGTGTTAAACCACGGGAAGGCGGCGGGAAACGCCGGGTCGTCCCAGCGCCGCGCCAGCCAGGCCGCGTAGTGGATCAGGCGCAGGGTGCGCAAGGCTTCCACCAGGTACAGCTGGCGCGGCTCGAAGTCGCAGAAATCCTCGTAGCCGGCCAGGATGTCGGCCATCTGGCGCACCATGTCGGGCCGCTCGCCCGACAGCAGCATCCACAGGTCCTGGATCGCCGGGCCGCTGCGGCTGTCGTCGAAGTCGACGAAATGGGGGCCGTCGCCGGTCCACAGCACGTTGCCGGCATGGCAGTCGCCGTGCAGGCGCAGCGACGCCGTGGCGCCGGCCCGCTCGTAGCAGCGCGCCACCCCGTCGAGCGCCTGCTGGACCACGCTGGTGTAGGCGGCCAGCAGCTCCGGCGGGATGAAATCGTTGGCCAGCAGGTAGTCGCGCGGCTCGCGGCCGAAGCTGGCGATGTCCAGCGCGGGCCGCTCCACGTAGGGGCGCAGCGCGCCGACCGCGTGGATGCGCCCGATGAAGCGGCCCATCCACTCCAGCGTGGCCGGGTCGCCCAGCTCGGGCGCGCGCCCGCCGCGGCGCGGAAAGACGGCGAAGCGGAAGTCCTGGAAGCTGTGCAGGGTGGCGCCGCCAATGGTCAGCGCCGGCACCACCGGGATTTCGCGCTCGGCCAGCTCCTCGACGAAGGCGTGCTCCTCGAGGATGGCGGCGTCGCTCCAGCGGCGCGGCCGGTAGAACTTGACCACCACCGGCGCGCCCTCCTCCATGCCGACCTGGTACACGCGGTTTTCGTAGCTGTTGAGCGCCAGCAGGCGACCGTCGCCGCGCAGGCCGACGCTGTCGAGAGCGTCGAGCACGCAATCGGGGCCGAGGCCGGAAAAAGGATGCAGCGGGGAGGCGGGGTTGTCCATGGCGCTATTGTACGGCGATACCCGCGCCGGCGCGGCGCCTTCACGATAATGCGTCGCGCCGGCGGGGGACGCGTTAAACTAGCGCCTTTCAGCGACATTACAAAGTACCCCATGCAACTCGACCAGCCCCTCAGCGACAAAGAATTTGACGAACTCGACCAGTTTTTGCTGGGCGAGCGCAGCCCCGACGACGCCATGACCATGGACACCCTGCACGGGTTCCTGACGGCCATCGCGATCGGGCCGGAGACCATCATGCCGGCCGAGTGGCTGCCCAAGATCTGGGGCGACGACGGCGTCGCGCCGAAGTGGAAGAACGCCAAGGAAGAGGAGCGCATCGTCAACCTGATCATGCGCTTCATGAACGAGGTGCTGGTGACCTTCGAAGTCGCGCCGAAGGAGTTCGAGCCGCTGTTCTGCGAGCACGAGCACGAAGGCGAGACCCTGATCGACGCCGAGGCCTGGTGCTGGGGCTTCTGGGAAGGCATGGAACTGCGTCCCGGTTCGTGGTCGGCCATCTTTGAGGAACAGGCCGCGCTGATGCGCCCGATCTACCTGCTCGGCGCCGACGAGATCGAGGAAGCGGAACTGCCCGAGGTGGAAGATCCGGCCAAGGCGCACCGCCTGGCGCTCGACATCGAAGCGAACCTGCCGGCGATCCACCGCTTCTGGGTCCCGCGCCGCAAGGCCGCGGTGGAGACGGTAAAACGCGACGAGCCCAAGGTCGGGCGCAACGACGACTGCCCTTGCGGCAGCGGCAAGAAGTACAAGAAGTGCTGCGGCGCCGATAGCGGAACCGCAACGTAAGACGACAGGTCAGTCCACGCCGCCGCATGCCGAACTAGTGTCCTGAGTTGCTAGTTCGTTGAATAATAAATGTGGCGAAATCGCCCTGAGACAAGGAGCAAAGCACAGCAAGGCCGAGGCCTTGCGAGCATTTGCGACGCAGTATCAGGACGATTATCGCCATATTTATTCAACGAATCTGCAACTCAGGACACTAGCCCAGGCGTCACCAAGCGAGGGCGTGACGGCCCGGAGGTCCGCCGGGACCACATCGACCATCGTTCCGGCGGGGCCTGGCCCAAGCCAGGCGCCAGCGTTCAATAACCGCGCAGCATAAATTCGATACACGATTCCGCGATCAACTGGTCGCTGGCCGACAGTCGGCCCACTCGTCGGCGCAGCAAACTCGCCGGCACCGCCAGAAGGTTGGGTGTGTCCATGACATATTCATGGCGGTCGACCGCGATCACCGCCTGCGCCCCTTGCACAATGGGCCTGGGCGGAATATGGAGCGAAAGCGGTATGCACCACCGGGTACTGAGGCGAACGAAATCACTTTGCACGTCAACGTACAGCAGATGTCTTGCGGCCGTGTTCGGGTTAACGAATAGTTCAAACCTCGCCATGATCATCTGTCAGCGCTTCTGGATGCTCGGCCAGGAAACGCTCTAGTTCCTCTGCGGCAGTCCCCGCCTCCTCGATCTGGCGCGCATAGTGCTCGAGCGCATCGCGATTGTCCAGCGCCCATTTCGTGCACCCATCGTACCCCCCGGGCGGCACCCATCCATCAGGTGACTGGACGATTTGCGGCACCTGGGGGCTTGTGGTCGCGACGTCCCGGACCGGAATCAGTTCAAACCGGCCATCGGGGTGAGGGATCACGTCAAACAGCTTTCCCGCATATTTCTTCCCCAGCGATATTTGGCCACTGGCGCCGACTTCCTTCAACATATTCGACCTCATGTCTTCATGCGATCATCATACTGTACGTGGCGGCGCGCATGCAGGACTTGATGGTACGCTGATTCCAGCACTGCCACCAGCGAGCGGCTGGGGTAGCCGCAGGCGGGCGACTGGGGTAGCCACGGTCGGGCGGCGGCGAATCGTCCGGCGAAAGCCGGTCGGGATGTTCGGACAGGAAGCGCCGTTCGCCGCGCTCGTGGCCCTGCGCAGGGATGCGGCGAGCATCAAGCCGCCGCCTACGGCGTAGCTGCGTGCACCAGGCTTACGCCACCAGCGGCATCTCTGCAAGCCGGCCCTGGTACAGCGCCGCCACCAGGTCGGACTGGGTGACGATGCCGGCGAAGCGGTTTTCCGCGTCCACCACCGGAATATGGTGCAGGCCGGTGTCGGCCATCAGCGGCACCAGTTCCACGATCGGCGTGTTCACCTTGGCCGTGGTCACATTGGAAGTCATGATCTGCCCCACCACCTCCGGCTTGTCCGAATGGGTGGTCAAGGTGCGTCCGATGAACTGACGCAGGCGCGCGCCCAGCGTGACCGGGTCGCCCAGGTCGCTATGGGCCAGGAAGTCGCTCTGCGAGATGATCCCGATCACTCGGCGCGCGCGGTTGAGCACCGGCAGCGCGTGCACGCGGTGGTGGCGCATCAGGCGCCAGGCCTCGCCCAGTTCGGTGGCGAACTCCAGGCTCACCACGTCCTTCGACATGATCGCCCCGCAGGTGATCACACCGAAACGGCGCCCGTAGGCGTGCGACTCGGTGGCCACGATGATCTCTTCCAGGTCGTCGCGGCTGACGTCGAGCACCTGCCCGTAACGCTTGAGCACCGCGTCCAGGTCCTCGCTGGTGAAGCCCAGGCGCGCGCTCGGCGCCGCGTCGGCGGTGGCGTGCAGATGCTGCACGCCGGCGTGCTGGCCGTGCGGGTAGCGCCGTCCGGTCAGGTTGTTGTAGACCAGCGCGCCGCTCACCATCAGCACCGAATTGAGCATCACCGGGATCAGCGCGAAGCGGAAACCCATCGCCGAGACGGCCGCGCCGCCCAGCACCGCGGTGAGCGCCACCGCGCCGCCGGGCGGGTGCAGGCAGCGCAGCGCGAACATGGCCGCGATGGCGGCGCCGCCGGCCACCGGCGCGGCCAGCAGCGGATCATGGATGAAATGCACAGTGGCAACCCCCACCAGCGCCGACACGGTGTTGCCGCCAATGACGGACCAGGGCTGGGCCAGGGGGCTGGCCGGCACCGCGAACAGCAGCACCGACGAGGCCCCCATCGGGCCGACCAGCCAGCTGGCCATGTCGTGGTTGAGCAGGGAGCACAGGAACCCGGTCAGCCCCAGGGCGATCAGGGCGCCGATGCTGGCGCGCAGTTGTTCGGGACGGGACGCGGTGGTCGCAGGCGGAATCAGAGCGGCAAGCCAGCTCGTGCGAAGGGTGGACATAAATCGGGAGTTGGAATTCGGCAAGACCGCAATTAAACCACACCCAGCCGGGCAATTGCACCATTGTTGTGCATTTATCATGCAATTTTCCCCATTTCGGTGCGGCGCCGCAGCTTGATCGCGGCCAAACGCTGCCGCGCGCCGCGACCGTAACATCATCCTGACAGAGTCCGATTGTGGACATTGGGGGCCGATGCCCGGCTCCAAGGTGCGCCGAAGGCATTCCACAGGCCGCGCGACGCTCACGACAGGAGACGCCGATGATCCCGATGTTCCCGCTGGCGCGCGCCCTAGCCTGGCTCGCATGTTCGTTCTCGATGCTGTTGGCCGGCGCGGCATGGGCCGGCAGTGCGCGCCCGGCGCAGATGGCGCTGTCCGACCTGTACGGCAAGAAATGCCGCACCCTCGACACCAGCGCGCGCGGCAGCACGCGCCGCTGCGCCGGGGTGGGCGGCTGCGCCCTGATGATCTACGAGGACGACGACCGCACCTCGGTCGACATCGTGGCGCCCAACAAGAGTCTGTACCCGCTCTCCTACTGGGACGTGGTCACGCTCGGCTATGCGGCGGTCGGCCAGAAGGCCGAATGGCGCGTCGGGACCCGCCCGGGCCGCAAGGGGCGCCCGGTGCCAACCGCCCTGCTGGTACGCCTTAACCTGCTCGACCAGCGCCACCCCGGCGAACTGATCGCGGTGGCCCGCATCGACCCGGACGGCGCCTGTGTGGTATACAAGGCCGACCTGGCCGAACCGGGCGCGGAGCTGGCGGCGCGCAAGGCCGCGGCCGATCCGGCCAGCAAGTGCCTGGGCCCGTACACCGCCGACTAAGCGAGACCAAGGGGGCTACACCGAACGCAGTCTCTACTCCCCCACAGGCCCCGAATCAGCCTGGACTCAGGGCCGCATCGGCCCCGGCGGCGCCTCGACAAGGCCCGATGGCGGCGCGCGGACCCGGCCGCCGCAGCCGCCACAACCGCATCCTCACGCTCAGCCTGAGCCGCATTCGCAGCCGGCCACGTCCGCGAGTGCACGCATTGCCGGCGCGGGCGCGCGGGCGATGCCAACGAAGCCGCGATGCCGCGATGCCGCGATGCCGCCAATTTTGCCGCCCGGGCCAACCCGATATCAAACGCAAAACCCGCAGTTGGATTCAATCCCGCATCAATTCTTAATTTTCCGTCAATTTAAATGCAGAATGATGACGGCTACGGTATGATTAAACGTATGAAATTGCTTCCGCTTTGCTTTGCCATCTGCTGCGCCTTGGGCACTGGGGCCACCCACGCCCAGGATATCGGCCGGGCCGGCGAAATGGCCGACATGTCGCTGGAGCAATTGAGCGATATCGTGGTCACCTCGGTCACGCGCCAGGAAGCCCGCCTATCCGACGCGCCCGCCTCGCTGTACATCATCAGCGCCAGCGACATCCGCCGCAGCGGCGCGCGCACCCTGCCCGAAGCCTTGCGCCTGGCCCCCAACCTGGAAGTGGCCAGGGTCGACGCGCGCAACTACGCCATCAGCGCGCGCGGCCTGAACGGCGTGTTCGCCAACAAGCTGCTGGTCCTGGTCGACGGGCGCAGCATCTACACGCCCCTGTTCTCCGGGGTATTCTGGGACGCCCAGGACGTGGTCATGGCCGACGTGGCCCGCATCGAAGTCATCAGCGGTCCGGGCGCGACCATCTGGGGCGCCAACGCCGTCAACGGCGTCATCAACGTGATCACCAAGGACGCCGCCGACACCCAGGGCGGGCTGCTGGCCGCCAGCGCCGGCGAACACGAGGGCGGCAGCACGGTGCGCTATGGCGGCAAGCTGGCCAACGGCGGCCACTACCGCGTTTACGCCAAACAGGGCCAGGCCGACAACAGCATCAACCCGGCGGGCAACCGCGTCCCCAACGGCTGGCACCGCAGCCAGGCCGGCTTTCGCACCGACTGGCAACAAGGTGGCGGCGAGCTCATGGTCTCGGGCGACGCCTACCAGGGCAAGCTGGCGCAGCTGGGCACGCGCGACATCGCCATCGGCGGCGCCAACCTGATCGGCCGCTACACCACCAAGCTGGCCGCTGGCTCCGACCTGCGCCTGGAGGTGATCGCCGACCATACCCAGCGCGACCAGCCCAACGCCTTCATCGAGCACCTCAACACGCTCGACCTGGAAGCCCAGCACGACCTGCACCTGGGCCGCCACAGCCTGGCCTGGGGCGGCGGCTACCGCTATTCGTGGGACCGGCTGGTCAACGGCCCGGCCTTCGGCTTCCTGCCGGCATCCAAGGATCTGCATTGGGGCAACCTGTTCGCCCAGGACGAGATGGCCCTGAACCCCCAGCTGCGCCTGACGGCCGGCATCAAGTTCGAGCATAACAATTACA
Organism: Oxalobacteraceae bacterium UBA6018; assembly: GCA_002428015.1. Classification (GTDB taxonomy): domain Bacteria; phylum Pseudomonadota; class Gammaproteobacteria; order Burkholderiales; family Burkholderiaceae_D; genus Telluria_A. Next base: position 31,101 of record DIZW01000078.1, read on the forward strand.
CCGGCACCGAGAGCCTGCCCAACCTGCGCCTGGCCTGGACGCCCGACAGCAACCGCCTGCTGTGGGCCAGCCTGGCGCGCACGGTGCGCGCGCCGTCCCGCATCGACCGCGACTTTTTCGCGCCGATCAAGCCGCCCCTGGTCAACGGCGTGCCCAAATACGGCCTGGCCGGCGGCCCCGACTTCGATTCCGAGGTGGCCAAGGTGGCCGAGCTGGGCTACCGCGCGCAGCCGACCCCGACGCTGTCCTGGTCGGCCACCGCCTTCTTCACCGACTACGACCGCCTGCGCACGCTCGAGCCGCACGCCGGCGGCCCGCAGCGCTTCGAGAACCTGGGCCAGGGCAGCGCGCACGGCGTGGAAATGTGGACCCGCTGGCAGGTGCTGCCGGCCTGGCGCCTGGACGGCAGCGCCGTGATCCAGCGCGTGCGCACCAGCCTCAAGCCGGGCAGTCTGGACGCCAGCGGCACCACCGGCCTGGCCGCCAACGATCCGCGCCAGCGCTACCAGTTGCGCTCCTCCCACGACCTGTCCGAACACAGCCAGCTGGACCTGACGCTGCGCTGGGTCGGCGCCTTGCCGCACCCGCTGGTTCCGGCCTACCACGAGCTCGACCTCAACTGGATCTGGATGCCGCGTCCGAACATCGACGTCTCGCTCAGCGGCGTCAACCTGCTGCACCGTAACCATACCGAATTCGGCAGCGGGCCCGGCCGCAGCGTGTTCGAGCGCAGCGCGTTGCTGAACCTGGCCTACCGCTTCTGAGCGGGCGCGCCCAGGCTGGCGCTCACGGCGTCGAACGGTAGCCGCGCCAGCTGGGCGCCCGGCTCGGGCGCGAGCAGCTGGTCCATGCCGTTGAAGGTGACGTCGGCCAGCGCCCAGCCCAGCGGCGTGTCGTTGCGCGTCGTCACCCCGAACCACAGGAAGCGCCCGCCGTCGTCCGGCACCGTCACCGCCATGTCGCGCCGCTCGGCCGTGACGGCGAAGGTGGCGCGCGCGGCGCGCGTGTAGAACAAGCCCATGGGCGGAGCCAGCAGCTCCGACAGGAACGTCATGTCCAGCCGCACCCCGCCCGGGTCCTGCTTGCCCGAGGGCGCCAGCGCGCCCGGCGAATTGCTGATCATGATGACCGACGGTACGATGCGGTAGCCGGCCGCGGCCCAGCGCGCCAGCCCGGGGCGCAGCGCGAACAGCAGGTCGCGCAGGCTCTCCATGCCCGAGTTCTCGAAGTAGCCGCCGTCGATCAGGCGCCCCCACGGCGCGCGCTCCAGGCCCGGCGCGCACGGCGCCAGCACCGCGCCGCGCCGGCACGCGTACACGGTGCCGGCCGGGCTGACGTAGCTGAAGCGCGCGCTGTTGTGGATGGCCGTCGCCAGGCTCATGCGGCGCAGGTCGAGCAGCGGATCGAAGGCGTCGTAGGCGTCCGGAAAACGGCCGTCGATGACGAGGTCGCTGGCGATGACGCGGTTGCCGCCCGCCACCAGGGTCGCGTTGAGCAGCAGCGACGGCACCTGGTAGGCGCCGGCCCCCTGCCACAGGTGGTCGAAGCGCTGCGCGAAACGCTCGCTGCCGGTGGCCTGGCGCCAGCCGTCGTCCAGCGCCATCTCCATCGCGCGGGCGCGGTCGGCCGAGGCGATCGGATACGGCAGGAAGCGTTGCAGCATGTCTGGATAGAGCAGGTAGCCCAGGGTCGGGGACAGGAAGTCGCGCCGCAGCAGGCTGCGGATGCACTGCTGGTAGGGACGCGCCGGGTTGGCGCGCGCGCACGGTGCGCGCGCCAGCGCGCCGTCCTGGCCGTCGGCCACCAGGGCCGCGAAGCTGGACACGGCCAGGCTCCCGCCCGACACCCCGCTCATGGCGAACAGGTGGCGCGCGAAGCGGTTGCCGCTGTCGTCCTGCAGCTTGGCCAGCACGATCCCGGTCCAGTAGGCCGCGCGGATGCCGCCGCCCTCGGCCGCGGCCAGATACAGCGGGAACGGCGCGCCGCGGCGCAGATCGCCGCTGGCCACGCGCGCGTCCAGCCAGGCGTCGAGGTGGCGGTCGATGTCGCGCCGGATCATGGGGCTGCTGTCGCCGGCGATCAGGGCCACCGCGTGGTTGTCGTTGGTCAGGCTGAACACCAGGAACAGCAGCAGCGGCGCGGCGGCCATCGAGGGCAGCCCGGCCTGCTTGAAGAAATAGGTCAGCACCAGGTCGCCGAACAGGATCCAGCTGGCGAAGGCGAAGCACAGCAGCACCGGCGCGGTGATCACGGCGGCCACCTCCACCGGGCGCCACCACAGGGCGAACAGCAGCGCGAACGACAGGGCGATGGCGCCGGCCACGGTGATCACGGTGCGGCGCTGCAAGGCGGCGAAACGCATCGATTCTTCCGAGCCGTTCTGGCGCATCTGGAAGCGCGTCGCGAACCAGGCGCGGCGCTTGACGACGAACACGCCGATGGTCGCACCCGCCCCCGCGCAGGCCAGCGCCAGCACCGGTTCGCGCAGGCGGTAGAAGGTCAGCGTCAGCAAGGCGCTGGGCACCACGCCAAGGCAGCGCGGCAGCCAGGTGCGCAAGGAGCGCACGTAGGGCGAGTGGGCGTGGTCAAGGAGGGAATGGCCGTCGAACACCCGCCCCAGCGTCAGGCGCGCGCTATACCAGGCCGCCAGCGACCAGGCGGCCACGGACACGAGAAACAGGGGAAAATTCCAGCCCGGCTGGCTGACCAGGCGCAGGCACTCCAGGCCCTGGGGCACCGAGGCCAGGCCGACCGCGCCGGCGATCGTCAGCGTGACGCTGTAGAAGCAGCGCCAGTAGACGGCGCCGGTTTCCTTCACCCGCGCGCCGACTTGCCGCAGGATATACATGATGCCGTGCATGCGCCCACCCCCGCCATGCGCCAGCGGGCCGGCGCCAGGGAGCGAGCGGGCTGGACGAACTAATCAGTCAAGCTTGATGAAGTGCTCTCGATAGTACTTCAGCTCTTCAACCGATTCAATGATGTCGGCCAGCGCCGTGTGTTTCTGGTGCTTTTTGAAGCCGGCGATCAGCTCGGGCTTCCAGCGGCGGCACAATTCCTTGAGGGTCGACACGTCCAGGTTGCGGTAGTGGAAGAACGCTTCCAGCTTCGGCATGCCGCGCACCATGAAGCGGCGGTCCTGGCAGATCGTGTTGCCGCACATGGGCGACTTGCCGGCCGGGACGAAGTTTTTCAGGAAGGTAATCAGCGCCGCCTCCGCGTCCGCCTCCGTCACGGTCGAGGCGCGCACGCGCTCGATCAGGCCGGAGCGCCCGTGGGTGCCCTTGTTCCAGGCGTCCATCTTGTCCAGGGTCTCGTCGGACTGGTGGATCGCGAACACCGGGCCCTCGGCCAGCACGTTCAGGTGCATGTCGGTGACGACCACGGCCACTTCGATGATGCGGTCGGTGTCCGGGTCCAGCCCGGTCATTTCCATGTCCACCCAGACCAGGTTGAACTCGTTCGGGCGGGCGACGCTGCCCGCTGCTGCTAAATCGGTGGCTTGTGACATAATTCTCTCTTGGCCTAAACAATCCTGCATTTTCTCACAGGCACAGAATGTATTCATCCGCGTTTTCGATATTGTTTGTTAGTTTCTTCCTTTTCACCCTGGGCCTGCGCTTCTGGCTGTCCAACCGCCAACTGCGCCACGTGCTGCGCCACCGCGACGCGGTACCCGCCGAATTTGCCGCCAGCATCCCGCTCGCGGCGCATCAGAAGGCCGCCGACTACACGGTCGCCAAGACCAGCTTCGGCATGCTCGCCCTGCTGTTCAACAGCGCCGTGCTGATCGGCTTCACCCTGCTCGGCGGCCTGCAGTGGCTGGCCGTGGCCCTGCTGCCCCTGACCGGCCCCGGCATGGCCTTCCAGCTGGGCCTGATCGTCGCGTTCGGCCTCATCAGCGGCCTGCTCGACCTGCCGTTCGACTACTACCGCCAGTTCGTGCTCGAGGCCCGCTTCGGCTTCAACAAGATGACCGTCGGGCTGTGGCTGGCCGACATGCTCAAGGGCAGCCTCATCGGCGCGCTGATCGGCCTGCCGCTGCTGTGGGTCATGCTCAAGCTCATGGCCGCCAGCGGCGCGCTGTGGTGGCTCTACGCCTGGCTGGTGTGGAGCGGCTTCCAGCTGCTGATGATGGTGCTCTACCCGAGCGTCATCGCGCCGCTGTTCAACAAGTTCACCCCGCTCGCCGACGACAGCCTCAAGGCCCGCATCGAGCGCCTGATGGCCCGCGTGGGCTTCGCCTCCAAAGGCCTGTTCGTGATGGACGGGTCCAAGCGTAGCGCCCACGGCAACGCCTACTTCTCCGGCTTCGGCGCCAACAAGCGTATCGTGTTCTTCGACACCCTGCTCGCGCGCCTGGCGCCCCAGGAGATCGAGGCCGTGCTGGCGCACGAGCTGGGCCACTTCAAGCTCAAGCACATCGTCAAGCGCATCGCCGTCATGTTCGCCGTCTCGCTGGGCTTTCTGGCCCTGCTCGGCTACCTCAAGAACCAGGTCTGGTTCTACACCGGCCTGGGCGTGGACCCGCTCATCGGCGGCGCCAACGACGCCATGGCCCTGATCCTGTTCATGCTGGTGCTGCCGGTGTTCACCTTCGTGCTCTCGCCGCTCAATTCGATCACCTCGCGCAAGCACGAGTTCGAGGCCGACGCCTTCGCCGCCACCCACACCGACGCGCGCGACCTGGTCTCGGCCCTGGTCAAGATGTATGAGGACAACGCTTCCACCCTCACCCCCGACCCGCTCCATTCGGCCTTCTACGACTCGCACCCGCCGGCCTCGGTGCGCATCGCCCACCTCAACCTGGCGGCGCCATGAATCAGAACGGCGTCGTGATCGCCGCCCACGGGCGCCACTACCTGGTCGACCTGGACGGGCGCAAGCTGCAGGCCGTCACGCGCGGCAAGAAAACCAACGTGGCCGTGGGCGACGTGGTGGCCCTGCAGATGTCCTCCAGCGACCAGGCCGTGATCGAGTCCATCGGCGAACGCAAGACGCTGCTGTACCGCTCCGACCAGTACAAGTCCAAGCTGCTGGCGGCCAACCTGACGCGCCTGTTCATCGTCGTCGCCACCGAGCCGGGCTTCGCCGACGACCTGATCTCGCGCTCGCTGGTGGCGGCCGAGGCGGCCGGCATCGAGGCCCACCTGATCCTCAACAAGACCGACGTGGCGGCCCTGCTGCCCAAGGCGCGCGAGCGGCTGCTGGCCTACACCTCGCTCGGCTACCCGCTGCACGAGGTCTCGGCGCGCGCCGACCCGGCCCACGCCGTGGCCACCCTGGCGCCGCTGCTGGCCGGCCAGTCCTCGATCTTCATCGGCCAGTCCGGCATGGGCAAGTCCTCGCTGATCAACCTGCTCGTACCCGACGCCGACATCGCCGTGCGCGAGATCTCGGCCGCGCTCGACACCGGCAAGCACACCACCACCTTCACCCGCCTGTACGCGCTGGGCGGCGGCGCTTCCATCATCGATTCGCCCGGCTTCCAGGAATTTGGCCTGTACCACCTCACCGAAGGCATGCTCGAGCGCGCCTTCGTCGAGTTCGCGCCCTACCTGGGCGGCTGCAAGTTCTACAACTGCCGCCACCTGATCGAGCCCCAATGCGCGGTCCTGCAGGCGGTCCAGGACGGCAAGATCGCGCGCTTTCGCCACACCCTGTATGGCCAGTTGTTGCACGAGTCGGCGCAGACCTTATACTGATGGCGATCGCGCCGCGATCAACGCGACAAGACTGACCCGATCCACCGATGAAGCAGGAGGCGCAGGCGATGGAGCCGTTCACGCTCGATGAGGACGTCGCGCGCTGGGAGACCGAGCTGCTCGCCGCGCGCGGTCCGGCGCGCCTGCCGCTCCTGCTGCGCCTGGCCTGGCACCTGCGCCAGCGCGACACCGCGCGCGCGCTCACGCTGGGCGCGCAGGCGCGCGACCTGCTGGCCGCGGCCGCCCTCCCCCAGTCCGAGCGCGCCGGCGCCGAAGCGCGCCTGCTGCTGCTGCAGGCCGAATGCGCGTGGCTGCAAGGCCGGCTGCCGGCCGCCCACAGCGACGCGCGCGCCGCCCTGGCTCGCTTCGACGCGCTGGCCGACGGCGCCGCCTGCGCCGACGCCCACTGGCTGCTCGGCTGGATCGCCATCGACCAGGGCGACCACCCGGCCAGCGACGCCGCCTTCGAGGCCTCGGCCGCCAGCGCGCGCGCGGCCGGCGACGCGCTGCGCGCCAGCCTGGCCGAGGCGGCGCTGGCGCGCTGGGCCGTGCTACGCCAGCGCAATACCGCCGTGGCGCGCTGGGGCGGCCACTTCACCAGCGCCAGCGCCGAGCAGCACCCGGCCCTGGCCACCTGGGTCAACGATTTCCTCGCGCTGGCGGCCAGCCAGTCGGCCGACTTCGGCGCCGCCGCCGCCTACTTCATCCGCTGCTACGACAGCGCGCTGGCCACCGGCCAGCTGCGCGCGGCCATCATCGCCGCCACCAACATCGGCGAGGACTTCACCATCCTGGGCGACCACCACGCGGCGCTCGAATGGATGCAGTGCGCGCTCGACCTGGCCCGTCCCACCGGCTGGCCGCGCAGTGTCGGCGCCTGCCTGATGCACACGGCCGACACCCTGCGCCGCCTGGGCCAGCTCGAGGCCGCCCACGCCATGCTGCACGAGGCGCTGGCCATCCTCAAGCCGCTCGAGAACGCGCGCAGCTACGCCATCGCCCTGCAATACCTGGGCGACCTCTCGCTCGACCAGGGCGACTACGCCGGCGCGCTGGACGCCTTCGAGCGCCTGGAGGCGCGCGCCGACGTGCTCGACCAGGCCGATTTCCGCAGCATCGCGCGCCGCGGCCAGGCCCACGCGCTGGCCCAGCTGGGCCGCCCCGACGCCGCGCTCGCGGTGGCCGAGGGCGCCGTCGCCATGGCCGCGGCCGACGCCAACGCCCACAACCAGATCGCCGCCCTGCGCGTGACGGCGATGATCCACGCCGCCCACGCGCTGCCGGCGCCGCCCGGCATGCAGGCGCTGAACCCCTCGCTGCACTACCTGGACCAGGCGCTGGCGGTGGCCGCCACCATCGAGGGCTACACCGTGCCGGGCGCCTTGTACGACGCCATCGCGCGCGAGTACGCCGCCGCCGGCCACTTCCAGCGCGCCTACGAGACCGCGCTGGCCGCCGCCGCCGCGCGCGACAAGACCCACAGCCAGGAGGCGACCAATCGCGCCGTCGCCATGCAGGTGCACCACCGCACCGAGCACGCGCGCAGCGAGGGCTACCACCACCGCGAGCTGGCCGAGTCCGAGGCGCGCCGCGCCGAGGTGCTGCAGCACACCAGCGCCACCCTGGAGCGCCTGTCGGCCATCGGCCAGGAGATCACCGCCCACCTGGACGCGGCGGCCGTGTTCCAGGCGCTCGACCGCCACATCCACGGCCTGCTGCCGGCGCGCACCTTCGCCATCTACCTGACCGACCCGGATGGCACCGCCCTGCAGCGCGCCTTCGGGGTCGAGCTGGGCAAGCCGCTGCCGGGCAATTCGATCCCGCTCTCGAACGCCGACGCCTACGCCGTGCGCTGCCTGGCCGAGCGGCGCGAGATCTACATCGAGCACTGGCCCGACGCCGACCATCGCAAGGTGGTGCCCGGCACCATGGTCAACATGAGCGCCCTGTTCGCCCCGCTGGTGGTGGGCGAACGCGCCATCGGCGTCATGACGGTGCAGGCGCCGCAGTCGCGCGCCTACGGCGAGAACGAGCAGATGATCTTCCGCACCCTGTGCGCCTACGGCGCCATCGCGCTCGACAACGCCGAGGCCTACCGCCGCCTGCGCGACGCCCAGAGCCAGCTGGTGTCGCAAGAGAAGCTGGCCGCGCTGGGCGCGCTGATGGCCGGCGTGGCGCACGAACTGAACACCCCGATCGGCAACAGCCTGCTGATCGCCAGCACCATGCAGCAGAAGACGGCCGAACTGAGCGAGGCCGCCAACGGGCCCGGCCTGCGCCGCTCCCAGCTGGCCGCCTACGTCGACGACGCCCACACCGCCTGCGGCCTGATCATGCGCGGGCTCACCAGCGCGGCAGACCTGGTCAACAGCTTCAAGCAGGTGGCGGTGGACCGCACCACCGAGCAGCGCCGCCGCTTCAACCTGCAGCAGGTGTGCCACGAGCTTATCGCCACCATGATGAACCGCATCCGCGCGGCCGGCCACACGCTCGAGCTGCAGGTCGACCCGGCCATCGTCATGGACAGCTACCCGGGGCCGTTCGGCCAGGTGGTCGCCAATTTCATCAACAACGCCCTGCTGCACGCCTTCGCGCCCGGGCGCGCCGGCACCATGCTGCTGTCGGCCCGCACCCCGGCCGAGGGCCGCGTGCTGATCGAGTTCCGCGACGACGGCTGCGGCATCGCCCAGGCCCACCTGAGCCGCATCTTCGACCCCTTCTTCACCACCAAGCTGGGCCAAGGCGGCAGCGGCCTGGGCCTGTCGATCAGCTACAACATCGTCACCTCGCTGCTAGGCGGCCAGATCACGGTGTGCAGCAGCGAGCACCAGGGCACCGCCTTCCTGCTCGACCTGCCCCTGAGCGCGCCGGCCCACGGCCACGACGACGCCGCCGCGTTCTAGCGCCATGGCGTCGGCGTGCGCGGGCGGCGCGTAAACACGGCAGAACCGCCCTTTACATGCGGCAAAGTTACAAAAACCCTTATAATTGAAGGCTTTCCCTGCGCCCGCGCCGGGCCATGCGTAGCCTAGAGCATTCAATCGTTGCAATAATGTCTACTAACGTCTACTAATGCCTACTAACAAACCGATCAAGCACTTCCTGCAGTTCTCCGATTTCACGCTGGACGAATTCAACCACGTCATCGAGCGCGCCAGGATCATCAAGCGCAAGTTCAAGGCCTACGAGGTGTACCACCCGCTGGTCGACCGCACCCTGGTGATGGTGTTCGAGAAGAACTCGACCCGCACCCGCCTGTCCTTCGAGGCCGGCATGCACCAGCTGGGCGGCGCGGCGATCTACCTGAACACGCGCGACAGCCAGCTGGGACGCGGCGAGCCGGTCGAGGACGCGGGCCAGGTCATGAGCCGCATGTGCGACATCATCATGGTGCGCACCTTCGGCCAGGACATCATCGAGCGCTTCGCCGCCAATTCGCGCGTCCCGGTGATCAACGGCCTGACCAACGAACACCATCCATGCCAGGTGCTGGCCGACCTGTTCACCTTCGTCGAGCACCGCGGCTCGATCGCCGGCAAGACCGTGGCCTGGGTGGGCGACGCCAACAACATGCTCTACTCCTGGCTGCAGGCGGCCGAAGTGTTCGGCTTCCACCTGAACGTGTCCACCCCCAAGGGCTACGACATCGACCATGCGCTGGTGAGCACGGGCCGCTACAGCGTCTTCGCCGACCCGTCCGAGGCCTGCGCCGGCGCCCACCTGGTCACCACCGACGTGTGGACCAGCATGGGCTACGAACAGGAGAACGCGGCCCGCCTGGCCGCCTTCGACGGCTTCATCGTCGACGCCGCCAAGATGGCGCGCGCCGCGCCCGACGCCCTGTTCATGCACTGCCTGCCGGCCCACCGCGGCGAGGAGGTCTCCGCCGAGGTCATCGACGGGCCCCAGTCCGTGGTCTGGGACGAGGCCGAGAACCGCCTGCACGTGCAGAAAGCCCTGATCGAATACCTGCTGCTCGGCCGCGTGGCCGGCAACTGAACACCGTCAAAACTCGTCAACACAGATTGGAAACTCCATGAGCGACATTAAAAAAGTAGTCCTCGCCTACTCCGGCGGCCTCGACACCTCGGTCATCCTGAAATGGCTGCAGGATCACTACCACTGCGAAATCGTCACCTTCACGGCCGACCTGGGCCAGGGCGAGGAGCTCGAGCCGGCGCGCGCCAAGGCGATCAAGTTCGGCATTAAGCCGGAGAACATCTACATCGACGACGTGCGTGAAGAGTTCGTGCGCGACTTCGTGTTCCCCATGTTCCGCGCCAACACCGTGTACGAGGGCGAATACCTGCTGGGCACCTCGATCGCCCGTCCCCTGATCGCCAAGCGCCTGATCGAGATCACGCGCGAAACGGGCGCCGACGCCATCTCGCACGGCGCCACCGGCAAGGGCAACGACCAGGTGCGCTTCGAGCTGGGCGCCTACGCGCTCAAGCCGGACGTCAAGATCATCGCCCCGTGGCGCGAGTGGGACCTGCTCTCGCGCGAGAAGCTGCTCAAGTACGCCGAGGACGCCGGCATCGAGATCGACATGAAGCACAAGAACGGCGGCGCGCCCTACTCGATGGACGCCAACCTGCTGCACATCTCGTTCGAGGGCCGGCACCTGGAGAACCCCAGCGCCGAAGCCGAGGAATCGATGTGGCGCTGGACCGTCAGCCCGGAGGCGGCGCCCGACCAGGCCGAGTACCTCGACCTCGAATACGAGCGCGGCGACATCGTCGCCGTCAACGGCGTGCGCATGTCGCCGGCCACCGTCCTCACCGAGCTGAACCGCCTGGGCGGCAAGCACGGCATCGGCCGCCTGGACCTGGTGGAGAACCGCTACGTCGGCATGAAGTCGCGCGGCTGCTACGAAACCCCGGGCGGCACCATCATGCTCAAGGGCCACCGCGCGATCGAGTCGATCACCCTGGACCGCGAAGTGGCGCACCTGAAGGACGACCTGATGCCGCGCTACGCCTCGCTGATCTACAACGGCTACTGGTGGGCGCCAGAGCGCGTCGCGCTGCAGACCCTGATCGACCACACCCAGCACAGCGTCAACGGCTGGGTGCGCATCAAGCTGTACAAGGGCAATGTGATCGTCGTCTCGCGCGACTCCAAGACCGACTCGCTGTTCGACATGAACATCGCCACCTTCGACGAGGACGGCGGCGCGTACAACCAGGCCGACGCCGGCGGCTTCATCAAGCTCAACGCGCTGCGCATGCGCATCGCCGCCAAGGCGCGCGAGAAGCGCGGCGCGTAACACGCCGCCGCCTTGCCAGGGCCGCCTTCGGGCGGCTTTTTTCATGGGCGCGCAATAAAAAACGACGGCCCGCACGGCAGCGCTCCGATGGGCGTGCCCAAGCCGTGGCGGAAGTGTTACATTTACGACGATCAATCGTGCCCGGGAGAACAAGTTGAAACAATTGAGCATTCGAAGCAAACTGTATCTCGGATTTAGCGCCATCGTCTCCATCATCCTGGTGCTCCTGGTGCTGGCGTACACCAATTTCAACCGCGTGGCCGACGCCAGCGACCAGGACCAGCGCACCCTGGAAGTGCTGCTGGAGGCGAACAAGATCACCACCGCCGTGCTGCAGATGCAGGCCGCCGTGCGCGGCTTCATGCTCACCGGCGACGAAAGCCTGGTCGGCCCGCTCGAGGCCGAGGAAGCCGAGGCCCGCAAATACCTGGCGCTGAGCCTGGACCTGACGGCCGACAACGCCGCCCAGCAGGAACGCCTGCACGGCCTGCGCCCCATGCTCAACGAATGGATAGACGCGGTGATCACGCCGCAGATCGCCAAGCGCCGCATGGTCAACAAGACGCCCGGCACGGGCCAGTACGCGGCCACGCCGGCCGACGTCCTGAGCGGCACCAAGACCGTGGCCGACATCCGCAAGGTGCTGGCCGACGTCGCCGCCGAGGAAAACCGCCTGCTGGCCACGCGCTCGTCCTACGCCGACGCGCTCGAGCTGCAGATGAAGCGCCTGCTCACCATCGGCGGGCTGGTATGCGTGGCCCTGGCCGGCCTGATCGCCTACCTGCTCACGCGCGCGCTGACGGTCCCGCTCGGCAACCTGACCCAGGCCGTCAGCCAGATCGCCGCCGGCAACCAGGGCGCGCGCGCCGCCGTCGTGTCCGGCGACGAGCTGGGCCAGGTGACGGTGGAGTTCAACCGCATGGCCCAGGCCATCCAGGACAACAACGCCAACGAACTGGCCGCCACCAACCTGCTGCGCGCCAAGGTCGACGCCCTGCTGGTGGTGGTCTCCAAGGCCGCCGCCGGCGACCTGACCGGCACCGTCAGCGTGACCGGGGAGGACGCCATCGGGCGCCTCGGCCTGGGCCTGCAGACCATGGTGGACAACCTGCGCGTGCTGCTCAATAACGTGCAGAAGGCCGGCATCCAGGTCACCACCTCGGCCACCGAGATCGCCGCCTCGGCCAAGCAGCAGGAGGCGACCGGCATCGAGCAGGCCCAGACCAGCGTGGAGATCCTCTCGACCACGAAGGAGATCTCGGCCAACACCGGCCAGCTGCTCAAGACCATGGAAGACGCCACCGCCGTGGCCGACTACACCACCAGCGCCACCGCCGACGCCCAGACCAACCTCAAACGCATGGACGCGACCATGCAGCACATGGTGGCCGCGACCGACTCGATCAACGCCAAGCTGGCCGCGCTGTCGGAGAAGGCCTCCAACATCAACAGCGTCCTGACCACCATCACCAAGGTGGCCGACCAGACCAACATCCTCTCGCTCAACGCCGCCATCGAAGCCGAGAAGGCCGGCGACGCCGGGCGCGGCTTCTCCGTGGTGGCCACCGAGATCCGGCGCCTGGCCGACCAGACCTCGGTGTCGACCTGGGACATCGAGCAGATGCTCAAGGAGATGCAGTCGGCGGTGTCGGCCAGCGTGATGGGCATGGACAAATTCTCCGAGGAGATCCGGCGCAGCGTGGGCGAGGTGCGCCAGGTCGGCGAGCAGCTCTCGTCGGTGATGGACCAGGTGCAGAAGCTCGCGCCCCAGTTCGACCTGGTGCTGCAGGGGATGCAGTCGCAGGCCGTGGGCGCCCAGCAGATTTCCGAGACCATGATGCAGTTGAACGACGCCACCCAGCAGACCGTCGAATCGCTCAAGGCCACCAGCGAGGCCGTGCACCAGCTGCAGTACGCCGCCAGCGACCTGCAATCGTCGGTGGCCACCTTCTCGGTCAACGCCTGAGATGAAGGCGCTGGTGTTCAGGATCGGGCCGGACCGCTACGGCCTGCCCCTGAGCGTGGTGGCGCGGGTGCTGCCCGCGGCCGCGCTCAAGCAGCTGCCGCTGGCGCCGCCCTTCGTGGCCGGCCTGCTCGACCTGCACGGCGAGCCGGTGCCGGTGATCGACCTGGCGCGCCTGGCCGGCCTGGACAGCGAAGCGGTGTGCTTCGACACCCGCATCGTGCTGGTCGACTACGCGCAGGATGGCGGCGGCACGCGCCCGCTGGGCCTCTTGGCCGGCCACGTGAGCGGCATCGTGGCGCTCCAGCAGGCGGCGCTGGCCGAACCGGGCGTGACGGCCGCGCCCTTCCTGGGCCGGGTCGCCAGCGCGCCGGACGGCATGCTGCAATTGATCGAGCTTGACGGCCTGCTCGGCGCCGAGGTGCGCGCCCTGCTGTTCCAGCCGCGCGGCGAGGCCGCATGAACGCGCGCGCCCGGCTTCAACAGGCCACCGGGCTGGACCTGTCCGAGACCACGGTGGCGCGCGCCCTCAAGCGCCGCATGCAGGACCTGGCCATGGACGACCGCGCCGCCTACGAGGCGCTGCTGGGCGGGGACGAGCTGGACGCACTGATCGAGCTGGTGGTGGTGCCCGAGTCGTGGATGTTCCGCGATCCCGAGGCCTTCGCCGTGGCCACCGCGTTCCTGAAGGAGCGCGCCGGCGCGCGCACGCTGCGCATCCTGTCGGTCCCCTGCGCCGGCGGCGAGGAGCCGTATTCGATGGCCATGGCGCTGGAGGACGCGGGCGTGGCGCGCGACGCCTACCGCATCGACGCCTTCGACCTGTCCGAGGTGGCGCTGGCCCGGGCAAGGGAAGGCTGCTACACCCGCAACGCCTTTCGCGCCGGCGCGCTGGACTTTCGCGAGCGCTATTTCACACCCCAGGAGCGCGACTACCAGATCGCCCCGTGGCTGCGCCAGCAGGTCGTTTTCGAACAGGGCAACCTGCTCGACATGGCCGCGCCGGCCCAGCCCTACGACGTCGTGTTCTGCCGCAACCTGCTGATCTACTTCGACGAGCCGACCGTGACGGCGGCCATCGCGCGCCTGGACGCGCTGCTCGCGCCCGACGGCCTGCTGTTCGCCGGCTACGCCGAGGTGCCGGCCTTCGCGCGCCACGGTTTCCACGTGCTGCGCACGCCAGGCGCGTTCGCGCTGCAAAAGCGCGCCCCGGACGCGCCGCCGGCGAGCCTGGCCCTGCCCGCGCGCGGCCGGGCTGCGCCCAGGCGCGCGGCCGCGCGCGAGAGCGCCCACCCGACGCAGCACGTGCAGGCGCGGCGCGCGCCGCAGCCGCAGCCGCATTCCGCGCGCAATCCGGCGCCGCCGGCCGACACCATCCTGTCCGACCTGGCGCGCCTGGCCCGCCAGCAGGCCGACCAGGGCGACCTGGCGGCCGCCGGCGGCACCTGCGAAGCCATCCTGGCGGCCGATCCGCAGGCCGCCGATGCCTACTTCATCCTCGGCATGGTCAGCGAATGCGCGGGCGACGGCGCTGTCGCCGAGCAGCACTACCGGCGCTGCATCTACCTGCGCCCCGACCACTACGAGGCCTTGTGCCACCTGGCGCTGCTGTGCGAACATCAGGGCGACAGCGCCGCCGCCGCCGGCTTCCGCCAGCGCGCCGGACGCGTCTTCACGCGCCGCGCGGGGAGCCCATCATGAGCGGAACCACCATGAACGACTGCTGGAACCAGATCGGCGTCAGGGGCGACCGCAGCTGCGAGAAACTCACCACCCACATCCACTGCCGCAACTGCGAGGTCTACGCCGGCGCCGCGCGCCACAGCCTGCAGCGCGCGGTCGGTCATGACTACCGCGAGCAATGGGCGCACCAGCTGCGCCAGCCGCAGGCCAGCGCCGACGTGCGCGACCGCTCCGGCCTGGCGTTTCGCATCGGCGCCGAATGGCTGCTGCTGCCCACCGCGATGGTGGTGGCGGTGGCGCCGTCCGCGCCCAGCCACAAGCTGCCGCACCGCACCAATACCGGCCTGGCCGGGATCGTCAACGTCGGCGGCACCATCTGCCCGGCAGTGGCGCTCGACCAGGTGCTCGGGATCGACGCGCAAGGGCAGGCGGCGGCCGCGCGCCGCCACGTGTTCGCGCGCCTGGTCGTCATCGCCTGGGACGCCCAGCGCTACGCCCTGCCGGTGGCCGACCTGCACGGCATCGTGCGCTACGCCGGCGCCGCCGTGCAGGCGCCGGCCGCCACCATCAACAAGGGCCTGCAGCGCTACCTCGAGGGAGTGCTGGCGCATGAGGACATGCTCATCGGCGTGCTCGACGCGCAGTTGCTCGGCCATCAACTGGGGAGGCTGCTGCGATGAGCCAGGACAGCGGCGACCTGAGCCAGTTTTCGATGCTCGACCTGTTCCGCATGGAGGCCCAGGGCCAGACCCAGGTGCTCACCGACGGCCTGCTCAACATCGAGCGCGGCGGCGGCGACCCCGGCACCCTCGAAGCGATGATGCGCGCGGCCCACTCGATCAAGGGCGCCGCCGCCATCGTCGGGCTCGACGCCGTGGTGCAGCTGTCGCACGCGATGGAGGACGCCTTCGTCGACGCCCAGCACGGCAAGCTGCAACTGACCCCGGCCCGGGTCGACGTGCTGCTGGCCGGGGTCGACTTCATCCTGCAACTGTCGGCCCTGGGCGAGCAGCAGGTCGACGACTGGCTGAGACAGAACGGCGGCCGCATCGCCGACACCCTCGGCGCGATCGCGCGCATCGGCGCGCTGACGGCCGCCCCTGGCGCCCCACCTGACGCATCTGCCGTGACGGCCGCACCGGCCGCGGTGGCGGCGCCGCCCCCTGCCGTCCCTGCCGTCGCCGGCGCCGCGCCTGCCCCCGTGGGCGCGCCAGCGCCCGATGACGCCCTGCCCGCGCGCGCCCCGGCCAAGGCCCCGGCCCAGAACTTCGACCGGCTGCTGTCGCTGGCCAGCGAAACGCGCATCAACGCCCACCAGGTGCAGCCGCTGCTGCATTCGATGCAGCGCTTCAAGCGCAACCAGGCCAGCCTGTTCCAGGCCATCGAGCAGCTGCACGAACTGGTGCTGGCCAGCGGCGCGCCGGCGCTGGTCGAGAAATCAGCGCTGGCCGTGCAAAGGGCCCAGCCGCTCAAGCAGTTCATGCACGGCCACCTGGCCGACGTCGAAGCCTACGAGCGGCGCGTGCTGGGCGTGGCCAACAACCTGGTCGACGAGGTGCTGGCGCTGCGCATGCGCCCTTTCCGCGACGGCGTGCACATGTTCCCGCGCATGGTGCGCGATCTGGCGCGCAGCCTCGGCAAAGAGGCCCAGCTGCTGATCGAGGGCGAGGACACGCTGGTCGACCGCGACATCCTGGCGCGCATCGAAAGCCCGCTCAACCACATCCTGCGCAACGCGGTCGACCACGGTCTGGAAGATCCGGGCGAGCGCGCGGCGGCCGGCAAGGCTCCCCTGGGCACCATCGTGATGCAGGCGCGCCACCGCGCCGGCATGCTGCACATCGAGATCGGCGACGACGGGCGCGGAGTCGACCAGGAGCGCATTCGGCGCCGCATCGTGGAGCGCAACATGGCCAGCGAGCCGATGGCCGCCGCGCTGTCGGCGGACGAGCTGCTCGAGTTCCTGTTCCTGCCCGCGTTCAGCCTCAAGCAGGACGCCAGCGCCATCTCCGGACGCGGGGTGGGCCTGGACATCGTGCAGCAGACCATCCGCGAACAGAACGGCACGGTGCGCATCGGGTCCCAGCCCGGCATCGGCTTTCGCACCACGATCACGCTGCCGCTGACCCAGTCGATCGTGCGCGCCCTGGTGCTCGAGATCCAGGGCGAGCCGTACGCGCTGCCGATCGTCAAGGTCGAGCGCGTGCTGACGGTCGCCCAGAGCGAGATCCGCACGCTCGAAGGCAAGCAGTTCGTAGTGGCCGGCGGCGAGCACCTGGGACTGGTGCAGGCGGCCCAGGTGCTCGACCTGGGCGCGGCCGACAGCGCCTCCGGCGACCTGGCGGTGGTGGTCATCGGCGCCGCCGCGCGCCGCTACGCGCTGGTGGTCGACGCCATCCGCGGCGAACAAAGCCTGGCGGTGCAGGCGCTCGATCCGACCTTCGGCAAGCTGCGCGACGTCAGCGCCGCCGCCCTGCTCGACGACGGCGCCCCGGTGCTGATCCTGGACGTGCCGGACCTGCTGCTGTCGATCGACAAGCTGCTCGGCGAAGGCAGCCTGCGCCAGCTCGGCGGCGGTGCCGGGCAGGCGCGCCGGCGCGCGCGCCGTATCCTGGTCGTGGACGACTCGCTCACCGTGCGCGAGATGGAGCGCAAGCTGCTGCACGGGCGCGGCTACGAGGTCGACGTCGCCGTCGACGGCATGGATGGCTGGAACGCCGCGCGCGGCGGGGAATATGATCTGGTCATCACCGACGTCGACATGCCGCGCATGGACGGTATCGAGCTGGTGGCCCTGATCAAGAACGACGCCCGCCTGCACGCGCTGCCGGTGATGATCGTCTCGTACAAGGACCGGCCGGAGGACCGCGCGCGCGGCATGACCGCCGGCGCCGACTATTATCTGACCAAGGGCAGCTTCCATGACGAGACGCTGCTCGACGCGGTGTTCGACCTGATCGGAGAGGCTGGCTTATGAAGATCGGCATTGCCAACGACGTCGCCATGGCGGCCGAGGCGCTGCGCCGGGTGGTGGCCGCGTCCAGCGAGCACCAGGTGCTGTGGACCGCGCGCAGCGGGGTGGAGGCGGTGGCGCTGTGCGCGGCCCAGCGTCCCGACCTGATCCTGATGGACTTGAACATGCCGCTGATGGACGGGGTCGAGGCCACCCGCCTGATCATGGAGAACACCCCGTGCGCGATCCTGGTCGTGACCGGCCAGCCGCAGGACAATGTGGGCCAGGTGTTCCGGGCCCTGGGCGCCGGCGCGCTGGACGTCACGGCCACGCCGATCCTGCGCGGCGGCGACGGGGGCGACGAAGCCCTGCTGGCCAAGATCAAGACCATCGGCAAGCTTCTACGCGTGAGCAACAGCGACAGCGTGAGCGCGTCCCCGTCCGCGCCGCCCGAACCGGGCGACGGCCAGGTGCGCCACCTGCTGGCCATCGGCGCCTCGACCGGCGGCCCGGTGGCGCTGGCCAAGCTGCTGCGCGGCTGGACACCGTCGCCCGGCACCGCGATCGTGGTGGTGCAGCACATCGACGCCAACTTCGCCGGCCATTTCGCCAAGTGGATGGGCGAGCAGCTGCCCATTCCGGTGCGGGTGATCGAGGACAACGACACGCTCGAAGCGGGCGTGGTGCAGGTTGCCAAGACCAACGACCACCTGGTGATGAACGCGCGCAAGCGCCTGTCCTACGACATCGAGCCGCGCGACTACGCCTACCGGCCCTCGGTGGACGTGTTCTTCGAGTGCGTGGCGCGCCACTGGGCGGGCGAGGCCACCGGGGTGCTCCTGACCGGCATGGGCCGCGACGGCGCCCAGGGCCTACTGGAGCTGCGCCGCGCCGGCAAGTTCACCATCGCCCAGGACCAGGCCAGCAGCGCCGTCTACGGCATGCCGCGCGCGGCCGCCGACCTGAACGCGGCCCAACAAATTTTGCCGGTCGACGGCATCGCCCGGCTATTGCGCAGTAGAATTGGCAGCAAAGGCTGAAACCAGGCCCACATGACAACAGGGAACCTCGAAAAACCGTAGCGAGCGGCGAAAATTTCGACGCGCAGTAGGTTTTTCGAGGTTCCCAACAGCAAGAGACCAGCGATGCAAGACGATATCCGTGCCGGCGCCCCAGCAGCGGCTGGCGCCTCCCCTTTCCGCGTGCGCGTTTTGCTGGTGGACGACCAGCTGATCATCATCGAAGCGATCCGGCGCATGTTGAGCGACCAGGACGACATCGAATTCCATTACACCACCGACGCCGCCAAGGCCGTCGACACAGCCGAGCAGCTGCAGCCGACCGTGGTGCTGCAAGACCTGGTCATGCCGGGCGCCGACGGGTTTTCGCTGATCAAAAGCTACCGCGAGCGCGCCAGCCTGCGCGACGTGCCGATCATCGTGCTCTCGGCCAAGGACGAGCCCAAGCTCAAGGCGCACGGATTTTCGGTCGGCGCCAACGATTACCTCACCAAGCTGCCGGACCGGCTCGAACTGCTGGCGCGGGTGCGCTACCACTCGGCCAGCCACATCACCCGGCTGCAGCGCGACGAAGCCTTCCGCTTCCTGCGCGAGAGCCAGCAGAACCTGGCCCTGGCCAACATCGAATTGCAGAAGATGGCCGCGCTCGACAGCCTGACCGGCATCGCCAACCGGCGCCGCTTCGACGAAGCCCTGCGCACCGAATGGCAGCGCGGCCAGCGCGACAAGAAGCCGCTGTCGCTGCTGATGTGTGACATCGACAGCTTCAAGGCCTACAATGACACCTTCGGCCATCTTCCCGGCGACCTGTGCCTGAAGAAAACCGCGGCGGTGCTGACCGAGCACCTCAAGCGGCCGGCCGACCTCGCGGTCCGTTACGGCGGCGAGGAATTCGCGATCCTGCTGCCCGAGACCGATCTCGAGGGCGCCCTGGTCGTGGCCGGCGCCTGCCGCGCCCACCTCGAAGCGCTGGCCATGGAAAACCCGACCGTGCCGAGCGGCATCGTCACCTTGTCGATCGGCGTCGCCAGCGTGGTCCCGTCCAAGGACAGCAGCGCCGAACAGCTGGTGGCGCGCGCCGACAAGGCCTTGTACGCCGCCAAGACGGAAGGGCGCAACCGCGTCTGCAAGGCCGACATCGATTCAAGAACCACAACCTAAGGAAATTATGAGTACGCTAGAAAACGTCGCCGTCAGCAAAAAATCAAACGTCTACTTCGACGGCAAATGCGTGTCGCACAGCCTGACCCTGGCCGACGGCAGCAAGAAATCGGTGGGCGTGATCTTCCCGTCCAGCCTGACCTTCAACACGGGCGCGCCGGAAGTGATGGAAATCGTGGGCGGCAAATGCCGCGTGCGCCTGGCCGGCGCCACCGAGTGGAACGAGTACACGGGCGGCCAGCAGTTCAGCGTCGGCGCCAACAGCGCCTTCGACATCGAAACGCTGGAACTGGTCGACTACGTCTGCCACTTCGGCTGATCGCGTCCACCCGTCAGTTCGTGCGCCGCATGAACTGACGCCGCGGCGCCCAGCCGCCGCCAACACCCCCGCTTTACACGAACACCGGCTCGGTCTCGAGCGCCACCCCGTAGCGCGCCAGCACATCGGCCTGGATCGCGCGCGCCAGCGCCACCACCTCCGCCCCGCTCGCCCCGCCATTGTTGACCAGCACCAGCGCCTGCTTGGGATAGACCCCGGCCGCGCCCATGGTCCTGCCTTTCCAGCCGCATTGATCGATCAGCCAGCCGGCCGCCAGCTTCTCGCTGCCGTCGGGCTGGGCGTGGTGCACCAGCGCCGGATAGGCCGCCAGCAACTGGTCGCACTGGGCGCGCGTCACCACCGGGTTCTTGAAGAAGCTGCCGGCGTTGCCGATCACGGCCGGATCGGGCAGCTTGCGGCGGCGGATCGCCACCACCGTGTCGCCCACCTGCTTGGCCGTGGGCGCAGTAAAACCGGCCTCGGCCACGGCCTGGGCCAGCTCGGCGTAGCGCAGGTTCGCGCTCCAGGCCTTGGGCAGGGCGAAGGTCACGTCGACGATCACCAGGCCCTGCCCTTCCGGGCGCTTGAACACGCTGTCGCGGTAGCCGAAGCGGCAGGCCGCCGCGTCCATGCTGCGCAACTCGCCCGTGGCCAGGTCGAACACGGTCAGGGCGTGGAACACGTCCTTGATTTCGGCCCCATACGCCCCAATGTTCTGGATCGGCGCGGCGCCCACCGTGCCCGGGATGAGGGACAGGTTTTCCAGCCCGCCCCAGCCCTGGGCCAGGGTGAACTGCACGAAGTCGTGCCAGTTTTCGCCGGCGGCCGCCTTGACCAGCACATGGGTGGCGCTGGTGCCGGCCAGCGCCCGCCCGCGCATCGCCATATGCAGCACGAGGGCGTCGACGTCGCCCGTGAGCAGCACGTTGCTGCCGCCGCCCAGCAGCAGGCGCGGCATGCGCGCCAGCGCCGGGTCGGCCCGCAGGGCGGCCAGTTGCTCGGTGCCGGTCAGCGCGAGGTAGGCGCGCGCGCGCGCGGCGATGCCGAAGGTGTTGAACGCTTGCAAGGAGACATCGTGGGCGATAGGCAATGGTGCTGGCATGAGGTAACTCGTCATTTCCCTAAAAAACGTCGGGGAAACCGGGGAAGGCGCCGGTTGTCCGTTAAAATATCGGCATTCTACATTTTGCAAGAAAAAGGAAGCCATTATGCCGTCGTTTGATGTCGTCTCCGAAGCAGACATGATTGAAGTGAAGAACGCGGTCGAGCAGTCCAACAAGGAAATCACCACCCGGTTCGATTTCAAGGGCAGCTCGGCCAAGGTCGAGCAGAAGGATACCGAGCTGACCGCCTTCGCCGATTCCGACTTCCAATTGTCGCAAGTGCGCGACGTGCTGACCACCAAGCTGTCCAAGCGCAAGGTGGACGTGCGCTTCCTGGACGTGGGAAAGATTGAGAAAATCGGCGGCGACAAGGTCAAACAGGTGATCAAGGTGAAGAACGGCATCGAAACCGAAGATGCCAAGAAAATCGTCAAGGTCATCAAGGAAAGCAAGATGAAGGTCCAGGCCAGCATCCAGGGCGAATCGGTGCGCGTGACCGGCGCCAAGCGCGACGACCTGCAGGCGGCCATGGCCATGCTGCGTAAAGACGTGCCCGACATGCCGCTCGAGTTCAACAACTTCCGCGACTAGTCAGGCGGCGCGGCCGAGGGCGTTTTCTGGCTTGCGCTAGCCCGGTAGGTTAGAATTGAGTGTGCGCAAGTCGGCGTTGTCATGACGTGGTAACGCCCAGCTGGTTGAATGAAGGCAGTCTAAGGATAGCAATGAAACGTGTTGATGATTTCCGCCTGCGTCTGGGCAATAAAGATTACGTTCCGATCATGATCGGCGGCATGGGCGTCGACATCTCGACCTCCGAGCTGGCGCTCGAAGCGGCGCGCCTGGGCGGGATCGGGCATATTTCCGACGCGATGGTGCAGGACGTGTCCGACCGCAAGTTCGACACCAGCTTCGTCAAGGAAAAGACCAAGACCTACAAGTTCAACATCAACAACATGGACAAGGCCGTGGTCCAGTTCGACCTGGGCCGCCTGGCCGAGGCCACCGCCCTGCACGTGGGCCGGACCATGGAAGCCAAGCGCGGCGACGGGCTGATCTTCGTGAACTGCATGGAAAAGCTGACCATGAACGCGCCCAAGGAAACTTTGCGCACGCGCCTGGGCGCCGCGCTCGACGCCGGCATCGACGGCATCACCATGTCGGCCGGCCTGCACCTGGGCTCGTTCGCGCTGATCGAGGACCACCCGCGCTTCCGCGACGCCAAGCTGGGCATCATCGTATCCTCCGTGCGCGCGCTGCAACTGTTCCTGCGCAAGATCTCCCGGCTCAACCGCCTGCCCGACTACATCATCGTCGAAGGCCCGCTGGCCGGCGGCCACCTCGGCTTCGGCTTCGACTGGGCAGAGTACGACCTGCACACGATCATGGACGAGATCCACGCCTTCCTGCGCGCCGAGCAGCTGAGCATTCCGCTGATCGCGGCCGGCGGCGTGTTCACCGGCACCGACGCGGTGGGTTTCCTGGAAAAAGGCGCCGCCGGCGTGCAGGTGGCGACCCGCTTCACCATCACCCACGAATGCGGCCTGCCCGACAGCGTCAAGCAGGAGTACATCCGCGCCACCGAGGACGACATCATCGTCAACGGCATCTCGCCGACCGGCTATCCGATGCGCATGCTCAAGAACACCCCGGCCATCGGCTCGGGCATCCGCCCGGGTTGCGAATCCTACGGCTACCTGCTCGACGCCACCGGCAACTGCTCCTACATCAACGCCTACAACCGCGAGGTGCTGGCCAACCCGGACAGCAAGAACGTGGTCGTGATGGACAAGACCTGCCTGTGCACGCACATGCGCAATTTCAATTGCTGGACTTGCGGCCACTACACCTACCGCCTCAAGGACACCACCCACAAGCTCGACGACGGGCGCTACCAGATCCTCAGCGCCGCGCACGTGTTCAACGACTACCTGCTCAGCGTGGACAACCGCATCGCCCTGCCCGAGCGCGAAGAGAGCGCCGTCGCCTGAGTCCATCCCGGCCGCCATGACAGCGGCGGCCGCGTTGAACGTATTGCATTCTCCCCGGTCCAACCATGATTGGCTGAACCCGCGCACGCGGCCAGGCCCTCAACCGGGACCACCATGCAAGCTAGCGAACCCGTCGCGCGCGCCGCATTCTTGACGGACGCCGCCGGAACCGTCCTGACCTGGAGCGACGCCAGCGAACGCATGTTCCAGTGCGAGGCCGGCGCCATCGTCGGCCAGCCGATCGCCAGCCTGCTGGCGGGCGAGGCGCGCCAGGAATGCCTGCGGCGCTGGCCGCGCCTGCCCCACGACACCGAAGCGTTGCGCGTGCGCATCGCGCGCCCGGACGGATCCACCGCCTACGCGCTGCTGACCCTGGTGCCGCAGCACGACGCCCACCGTCACGGCGGCAACTGGGTGGCCTTGTTTTCCACCCTGACCGAGCGCGTGCTGTCCGAAAGCGACATCGTGGGCCAGATCCCGCTGGCGAGCGTCGTCGATGTGTTGGCGGGCACCTTCTACGTGCTCAACCGCGACGGCGGGTTCGTGCTGTGGAACCGGCGCCTGGAGCAGGTCGCCGAGATGGACGCGCGCGAGCTGGCCCGCGCCAACGCGCTCGACATGTTCGACCAGGCCGAACGCGCGGTCGTCGCCGACAGGATCCGCCGCGTGTTCGAGCACGACGAGGAAGTGCTGATCGAAGCGAACTACCGCAGCAAGACCGGCAAGCGCACCCCCTTCCTCATGTGCGGCACCCGCATCGCCTGGCGCGGCGTGCACTACCTGTGCGGCATGGGCCTGGACACCTCCCGGAGCCACGCGCAGCAAGCCCAGCTGCGCCTGCGCGAGCGCGCCCTGCACGCGGCCAGCAACGGCATCGTCATCGCCCGCTGCGAGGACGGCGACAATCCGATCGAATACGTCAACACGGCGTTCGAGCGCATCACCGGCTACAGCGCGGCCGAGGCCTTGGGGCGCGACTCGCGCTTCATGGCCGCGCCCGGGCTGGACGAGGACGAGCGCAACGCCTTGCGCGAGGCCATCCGCGCGCGCCGCGACGCGCGCGTGGTGTTCCGCAACCAGCGCAAGGACGGCGCCATCTTCTGGAACGACCTGGCCATCACGCCCGTGCAGGACGAGAGCGGCCGCGTCACCCATTTCATCGGCGTGCTCACCGACGTCACCGCCGCCAGACAGCGCACCGCCGACCTCGAGCACGAGGTCAACCATGACGCGCTGACCGGCCTGGCCAACCGCAACCTGATGTGGGACCGGCTCGAGCAGGCCATCCACTTCGCCCAGCGCAACAAGACCATGGTGGCGGCCGTCATGGTGGACCTGGACGGCTTCAAGCAGATCAACGACACCTTCAGCCACGAGGCCGGCGACGCGGTGCTCACCGCGTTCGCCCGGCGCCTGCAGGCGGCCGTGCGCGACAGCGACACCGTGGCACGCCTGTCCGGCGACGAGTTCGTGCTCATCCTGGCCAACCAGCCGTCGCTGCGCTTCACCTCGCGCATGCTCGAACGGCTGCGTGTGAACATGTCCGCGCCGGTGCCGTTCGAGCGCGCCGACATCCCCGTGGCCGCCAGCATGGGCGTGGCCGTGTTCCCGCACGACGGCAGCAGCGCGTTCGAGCTGGTGCGGGCCGCCGACGCGGCCATGTACCACGCCAAGGCCTGCGGCAAGCACGACATCCATTTCTATTCCGACGACATGCGCGCCACCTCGGAAGCGAAACTGCAGCTCGAAGACCACATGCGCAGCGCGCTCGAACGCGACGAGCTGTTCATGCTCTACCAGCCGCGCTTTTGCACGCGCAGCGGCCGCATCGTCGGCATCGAAGCGCTGCTGCGCTGGCGCCATCCCGAGCAGGGGGTGCTGCTGCCGGCCAGCTTCCTTCCCGAGGCCGAGGACAACGGTTTGATCGTGCCGATCGGCAAGCGCGTGCTCTACCAGGCCTGCATGCTGCTGCGCGAGCTGCGCGCGCGCGGCATGCCGAACCTGGTGGTGTCGATCAACACCTCGTTCCGCGAGTTCAGCCAGGAGCATTTCGTGTCCCACGTCGCGCAGCGGCTGCGCCAGTTCGCCCTGGCGCCCGATTGCCTCGAACTGGAACTCAAGGAAGACCATCTGCTGCGCAACCTGCCGCTGAGCAGCGTCGTCGCCGCGGAAATGAACTCGCTGGGCCTGCGCCTGGCGGTCGACGACTTCGGCGCCGGCATGACCTGCCTGCCCTATCTGCACACCCACCATGTGGCCCACGTCAAGATGCACCGCGACGCGCTGCACACGGTCGGCAACGGGGCCGGCGACGGCGAGCTGGCCAAGACCCTCATCGACATCGGCCACAACCTGCATATCGGCGTGGTGGCCCAGGGCGTGGAGACCTTGACACAGCTGAACTTCCTCAAGGCCAACGGCTGCGATGAAATCCAGGGCCGTTACATTAGCGATCCGCTCACGGGCGACGCCCTGCAGCGCCTGCTCTCGAGCGCCCAGACGATCTGAGCGGCGCCGCCCAGCGGCCGCCCGGCCCACCTCCCCGCGCACCACGACCTTCCATTGCCCGATGGTCTGACCGGCCCGGCGGCCAGGCCGAGGCACGTCCCCACGCGCGCCACGACCTTCCATTGCCCGATTTGCGCGGCCTGTCGCAAATTGCTCGCCAGCGCGCCCCGCTTGGCATAAAGTTGCAGGATTCCAAGAAACCGGCTGGGCCGGCAGCTTGGCCCATGGCGGGCGTCGCGGTACACTCGCCGTTTTCAACGCACTCGACGGGCTGCCCCCCGGCCATCACGGACCACTTATGCACGCCAGGCGCTCCACCCACCACTCCTTGAGCGCGCTGCTGGCCGGGCTGCAGCGCGGCTTCGACGCCACCGCCACCTGGGTCACGCAATTGTCGTGGTGGAAGTTCTTCCTGTTTGCCGCCGTCACCCTGATCGCCGCCACCATCCTGCAGAACGAGTTGTTCTCCGGCTCCCCGGACGAGATCGTGGTGCGCTCCGACAAGCCCAGCCGCAAGTCGCCCGACACCAATATCACGATCGACGACAGCGGCATCCACTTCAATCCGCGCAAGCTGGCGCGCGCGCCGGGCGCGCCGGCGCTGCCGCCGGTGCCGGCAGTGGAGGCCCCGCCCGCGCCGCCGGCGCCGCCTGCCATGGACGCCGCTGGTGTGCCGCGGGCGCCGCCCCCGGCCACCGCGCTCGACAGCAACGGCGAGATCCACATCGACCTGCCGCCCCAGGTCGGCGAGGAATTGTCGAACGCCATCGAAACGGCCGTCGAAAACAAGGCCGAGGAGAAGGTCACGCGCTACCACAAGCAAGCCTCGACCTGGTTCAAGAGCTTCGTCTCGCTGCTCGTGCTGGCCCTGTTCGCCACCAAGGCCCTGGTCGGCGGCAAGAAGCGCGCCGAAGCCGAGACCCAGACCGCCAACGCCGCCGCCGAGCGCGCCTCCATGCTGCGCCAGCTGTCGGAAACGCGCATGCAGATGATGCAGGCCCAGGTCGAGCCCCACTTCCTGTTCAACACCCTGGCCTCGGTCGAACACCTGATCGAGACCAATCCGCCGCGCGCCTCGGCCATGCAGCGCAGCCTGATCCAGTACCTGCGCGCGGTGCTGCCGCAGATGCGCGACAACGCCGTCGTCACCAACCTGGGGCGCGAGGCCGACATGGTCAAGGCCTACCTGGACCTGCTCAAGATGCGCATGGAGGAGCGGCTCGAGGTCGAGCTGCGCATCCCGGAGGCGCTGCGCGACGCCGCCTTCCCGCCGATGATGCTGCAATCGCTGGTCGAGAACGCCATCAAGCACGGCCTCGAATGCAAGCCCGAGGGCGGCCACCTGAAGATCCGCGCGGAGGTGGCCGGCCTGCACCTGCGCGTGACCGTCAGCGACGACGGGGTCGGCTTCGGCGTCATGCCCAGCGACGGCACCGGCCTGGGCCTGCCGACCATCCGCGAACGGCTCAAGCTGCTGCACGGCGACCAGGCCCAGCTGCATATCGCGCCCAATTCGCCCAGCGGCGTGATCGCCACCATCGACGTGCCCTTCCAGCGGACCCGCCGCGATTGATTGATTGATAAAACCGCCGATTCGTTGAATAATTGACACTTAACGTTGAACCTGCCCCGGACCATGCCCACCGCTATCATTGCCGACGACGAGAGACTGATGCGCGACCAGCTGCGCCTGCGCCTGAACCAGGCCTGGCCCGAATTGCAGGTCGTCGGCGAGGCCAAGAACGGCGACGACGCGCTCGAACTGGTCGATCGGCTCAAGCCGGACCTGACCTTTCTCGACATCCGCATGCCGGGCAAGAACGGCATGGAAGCGGCGCGCGAGATCGGCGCCAAGAGCCAGATCGTGTTCGTCACCGCCTACGACCAGTACGCGGTGGAGGCGTTCGAGCGCGGCGCCATCGACTACGTGCTCAAGCCGCCGGAGCTGGCGCGCCTGCAGGTGACGGTGGAGCGGCTCAAGGGCCGGCTCGGGCAGCCGCGCGCGGCGGCCGTGGTGGCCGACAGCGTCACCGCCATGCTGTCCCAGCTGGCCGAAAAGATCGCCGCCCCCAAGCCGGCCTACCTGCAATGGATCCAGGCCAGCATCGGCCAGGACCTGCGCATGATTCCCGTCGAGGACATCCTGTTCTTCCGCTCCGACGAAAAATACACCTGCGTGCAGACCGAGAAATTCGAGGCGCTCATCCGCAAGCCCGTGCGCGACCTGGCCGAGGAACTCGACCCGGCCCTGTTCTGGCAGATCCACCGCGCCACCCTGGTCAACGTCAACGCCATCGAGGGCGTCACCCGCGACATTCGCGGGCGCCATCTGGTGCTCATCAAGGGCAAGCCGGACAAGCTCGAAGTGAGCCGCAGCTTCTTGCACTTGTTCAAACAAATGTAGGCGCCATGCGCGCGCCTGCATGCCCGCTTGTGCCGCATCAAGCTACACCCTCCACGGTGCCGCTATCCTCAAGGTTGATCACGCATTCGCGTGTTCGCAAACGGCAGGCGCGCTCCATGACACTCAAGCGTTCTTCCCGCTACCGCAGTTGGGGCCCAGTGATGTTCGTGCTCGGCTTCGTCGGCGGCCAAATTCTATCGCGCGCCATGACAACCAACCGCTGGCCCCGTTTCGCCCGCAGCCACAGCCGGGACATCATCCACAACGCCAGCGAAGCGATCATCTCCACCGACGACGCCCACACCATCGTGCTGGCCAACCCGTCGGCGGCGGCGATGTTCTCGACCACCATCGAGGCCATGCAGGGCAGCGCCCTGGCCAGCTTCATCTCGCCGCTGCCGGCCACCACGGCCGAGCCGGGCATGGCCTTCTTCGGCGACGGCGCCGGCCGCGTGGGTCGCCGCGCCACCGACTACGCCGTCACCGGCGTGCGCGCCAGCGGCGCCACCTTCCCGCTCGAGGGCTCCATTTCCAGCATGGTCGAGGACGGCCGGCCCGTCTACACCATCATCCTGCGCGACGTCACCGAGCGGCTCCAGGTCCAGGAGAAACTGTCGCGCTCGCACGCGCAGCTGCGCCAGCTGTCGGCCGCGCTGCAAACCGTGCGCGAGGAAGAACGCGCCCACATCGCGCGCGAGCTGCACGACGACCTGGGCCAGCTGCTCGCGGCCCTGCGCATGGACCTGACCTTGCTGCAGAAGGCGGCCGTCGGCGGCGCCAGCGGCGAGCGCCTCATCAACACCATGGAAGAGAACCTGTTGACAGCGATCACCTCGCTGCGCCGGATCGCCACCAACCTGCGTCCGCGCGCGCTCGACGAAGGCGGCCTGTTCTTCGCGTTGCAAGGCCTGCGCGACGAGTTCGTCGAGCGCCACGGCATACCCTGCGCCCTGTTCGCCGACGAGGCCGAGCTGCGCCTGGACGACGCGCTCAGCACGGCGATCTTCCGCATCGTCCAGGAGGCGCTGACCAACATCGCGCGCCATGCCGGCGCCTCGCATGTGACCATGTACCTGTACCGGCTCGACGGCCAGCTGCTGATCTCGATCCGCGACGACGGCAAGGGCATCAACGCCGCCGACATGGAAAAAGCGCAGTCCCTGGGCCTGATCGGCATGCGCGAGCGGGTCTGGGGGCTGAACGGGGAAATCACGGTCAGCGGCGACGAGCCGCCCGGCACCAGGATCGACATCGTGCTGCCGTTGCCCGAACACGGCGCCGACGACGCGTCCGACGACGAGCAGGGCGAGCGCCTGCGCACGGGCTCGCGCGACGCGCCCGACTGAGCCGGGCGCCAGCGGAAGGCACCATCAGGCGCCGGCGCGCCGTCCGGTTAGTGCCTTCCGATGCACTTGCCCTTCACGGAGCGTGTTGTGCGGGCCGCGCTTTTCCCTATTCCGTGTTGATCCTTCGGCCGCAACGCCCGCGTTCGCCAACACGCATCCTCGCCCTTCGCAGGAAATGTTTGTGGCAATCTCGCAACATGCCCCTTTGTCATCAACCTGACATACTGGCTGGCTATACTCCTCCTCGTTTTGTTACAACCACCGCTGATAACAACCTTGTTGAAGCAAATTTTTGGAGAAGTCATGCAACGTAAAATCATTGCGGCCGCCCTGTTCGCGTCCTTTCCACTCATCGCCGCGGCGCAATCGAGCGTCACGATCTACGGTATCGCCGACGCGGCTATCGCCCGCGAAGATAACGGCGCGGCGAATGGCGCGCGCACCGTGGTCAACTCCGGCAACATGTCGGGCAGCCGCATCGGTTTCAAAGGCGTCGAAGACCTGGGCAATGGCCTGAAAGCCGTGTTCACCCTGGAAGCTGCAGCCAACCTCGACAACGGCACCACCGACTCGGCATTCTTCGGCCGCCGCTCGGTCGTCGGTCTGCAGGGCGACTTCGGTTCGGTGCTGTTCGGCCGTGAATACTCGCCAGTGGCCGACATCGCGGCGGTGACCGACATCACCGGCCAGGGCCTGTATGGCAGCAACCTGAACGCCTTCGGCACCGGTCGCCTGACCCGCCGCATCAGCAATTCGGTGAACTACAAGTCGAACTCGATCAGCGGCTTCCAGTTCGGCGCCGCCTATTCCGCCGGCGAAACCACCACCGGCCCATCGCAGAACCTGAAAGGCATCTCGGGCGCGTACACCAACGGCCCTGTGTACCTGGGCGCCGCTTACCAGACCTACACCCGCGTCAGCAGCGGTGACGACAAGGAAATGATCGTCGGCGGCGGCTTCAAGTTCGCCGACTTCGACGTGCGCGCCAGCTACATGCGTGCCGATCCTGACGGCGCCAACAACAAGTTCGAGCAGGCTGACCTGGGCGCGTCGTACACCATGGGCGCCAGCAAGTTCTTCGTGAACCTGCAACAGAACAAGCTGGAAACCGGCGCCAAGGGCAACGGCTTCGCGCTCGGCTACAGCTACTCGCTGTCCAAGCGCACCAACCTGTACGCCGCTTACGCAACCCTGCGTAACAACAACCTGGCCACCTTCGGCATCAACGCCGCAGCCACCAACGTGACCCCGCCGGCTACCGCGCCGGGCGCCGATCCAAAAGCCCTGTCGCTGGGCCTGCGTCACTCGTTCTAAGCACCTGCAGCCTGCCACACCAGCCTTTCCCGTGCGCGGGAGAGGCTTTTTTTTCGCCTTACTTCAGCCTGCAGGTGAGCAGCCAGTAGTACTCCAGCCGCACGATCTTGATCTCGCGCACGGCCGACGCCAGCTTCTTGCGCAGCGCGCTGTCCGACGGATAATTCTTGGTCAGTTCAAACCGCTCCCCATCCGCCGCCTGGCGAATCTGGTACGTATTGCCCTGCAAGTCAGTGCGTGCGACCGTCTCGCTGCTGCCGTCGACAAACGCGTCGTCCAGCAGCACCAGCAGGATGTCCTTGCCGACCCGCGCCTTCAGCTGGGCCAAAAACGTTTCCTGGTCTTCGCGCTTGATGTGGGACCACCAGAAGCCGATGAACACGGCCGTGAACTCGCCCAGGTCGTCCGGCAGCGCGAAGGCGTCGGCCACGCGCAGGCTGACCTTGTCCCCGGGCAGGGAGCGCAGGCGCGCCATGGCGATCATTTCGGGGTTGATGTCGGTGGCCACCACGCGCTCGGCGCTGGCGGCCATGACGGCGCTCCAGTAACCGGTTCCGCAGGCCAGCTCGAGCACGGTGTGGCCCTGCACGGCGGCGGCGACATGGGCGAGCATGGCGGCCAGGTCGTCCTGGCGCTCCGGTTTGTCGTAGACGCGGTCGTGGTTGGCGGCGCTGCGGGCGTAAAACTGTGCTGCTTGTTCGGTGATCATAATTACAATTCGTAGGTTTCTTTGGTGCCGCTCATGGCCGACTCGACCATCTTGCGGGTCAGGCTGGGCGCCAGCAGTTCGATGAAAGTATAGATGTAGCTGCGCAGATAGGCGCCCTGCTTGACGGCCACGCGCGAAACGTTCATGCCGAACAGGTGGCCCACCGAAATGGCGCGCAGGTTGCGGTCGCGTTCGGGGTCGAAGGCCATGCCGGCGATGATGCCGATGCCCATGCCCAGTTCGACGTAGGTCTTGATGACGTCGGCGTCGATGGCTTCGAGCAGCACGTCCGGCTTGAGCCCGCGCAGCTCGAAGGCGTGGTCGATCTTGCTGCGCCCGGCGAAGGCGCTGTCGTAGGTGATCAGCGGGTGGGTGGCGATCTCCTCCAGCGAAACGGCCTTGGACTTGAGCAGGGGATGGTCGGGCGGCACCACCAGCACGTGTTCCCACTGGTAACATGGCAAGGTGATCAGGCCGTCGCTGGCCGCCACCGACTCGGTCGCGATGCACAGGTCGGCCTGGTCGCGCTGGACCATCTCGGCGATCTGGCGCGGATTGCCCTGGAGGAGGGATAATCTCACCTTTGGATACTTGAGCATGAACGCTTGCACCACCTTGGGCAGGGTGTAGCGGGCCTGGGTGTGGGTGGTGGCGATGGTGAAGCTGCCGCTGTCCTGGGCCGCGAACTCCTTGCCGATGCGTTTCAGGCTGTCGATCTCCTGCATGATCAGCTCGACCGAGTGCAGCACCAGCCGGCCGGGCTCGGTCAGGCCGCGGATGCGCTTGCCGTGGCGGGTGAAGATATCGACCCCGAGTTCCTCCTCGAGTTCGATGATGGCCTTGGACACCCCCGGCTGGGAGGTGAACAAGGCCTTGGCCGCGTCGGTCAGATTGTAGTTTTGACGCACCGCTTCGCGAACAAAACGTAATTGATGGAGATTCATTTCCGCATTTCTTCTAAAGATTCTGTAAATTAACGCCTTACGCCATTTTATAAGAATGCTTATGCCAATCGCGCATATAAGCAAATAAATTCTTAGTTGTTTGGAATAAGGGCAGAGTTTATTACCATTGACGCTAGTTTGGGGGGAGTCTCCATCTCCGGCCCTGCAACATGGGGACCGCGACAACGGCAGCAAGGGCGACAAGTTCGCCGCGCGGCCGGTGTTCGAGGTTCCGAAACGTCAAAACATTAGGATGACACATGTATCGCTATGACCAGTACGACCATCTCATCGTCAAGGAACGCATCGCGCAGTACCGCGACCAAGTCCGGCGCCGCCTGGGCGATGAGCTGACCGAAGCGGAATTCCTGCCGCTGCGCCTGCAAAACGGCCTGTATATGCAGCGCCACGCCTACATGCTGCGCATCGCGGTGCCCTATGGCCTGCTTTCGTCGGGCCAGATGCGCATGTTCGCCCACATCGCGCGCAAGTACGACCGCGGTTACGGCCACTTCACGACGCGCCAGAACATCCAGTTCAACTGGATCGAGCTGGAACAGACGCCGGACATCCTGGCCGACCTGGCCTCGGTGGAGATGCATTCCATCCAGACCTCGGGCAACTGCATCCGCAACACCACCTCCGACGAGTTCGCCGGCGTGGCGGCCGACGAGATCATCGATCCGCGTCCGTACTGCGAAGTGCTGCGCCAGTGGAGCACCTTCCATCCCGAGTTCATCGCCCTGCCGCGCAAGTTCAAGGTCGCCATCAACGGCGCCGTGGAAGACCGCGCCGCCATCGCCGTGCATGACATCGGCCTGACGGTGCTGCGCAACGAGGCCGGCGAGATCGGCTTCAAGGTCATGGTCGGCGGCGGCCTGGGCCGCACCCCCATCCTAGGCAGCGTGGTGCGCGAGTTCCTGCCGTGGCAGCACATGCTGACCTACATCGAAGCGATCATGCGCGTGTACAACCAGTACGGCCGTCGCGACAACAAGTACAAGGCGCGCATCAAGATCCTGCTCAAGGCCCTCGGCGTGGAAGAATTCACGCGCCAGGTGGAAGCGGAGTGGGTCGACCTGAAGGACAGCCCGTCCACCCTGAGCGACGAGGAAATGGCGCGCGTGGCGGCCTATTTCACGGCCCCGCCCTACGCCAAGCTGGAGAACATCGATCCGCGCGCCGGCCACGAGGACAGCAAGGCCTTCGCCAACTGGCTGCAGCGTAACGTCAAGCCGCACAAGGTGCCCGGCTACGCGGCCGTGGTGCTGTCGCTCAAGAAGACCGGCGTGCCGCCGGGCGACGCGACGGCCGAGCAGATCGATTTCGTGGCCGAGATGGCCGACCGCTACAGCTTCGGCGAACTGCGCGTCACCCACGAGCAGAACCTGGTGCTGGCCGACGTGCGCCAGAGCGAGCTGTTCGCCGTCTGGCAGGACGCCAAGGCGCACGGCATGGCCACGCCCAACATCGGCCTGCTGACCGACATCATCTGCTGCCCGGGCGGCGACTTCTGCTCGCTGGCCAACGCCAAGTCGATCCCGATCGCGGCCGCCATCGCCGAGCGTTTCGACAACCTCGACTACCAGCACGACATCGGCGAGATCGAGCTGAACATCTCGGGCTGCATCAACGCCTGCGGCCACCACCACGTCGGCAACATCGGCGTGCTGGGCGTGGACAAGGACGGCAGCGAGTGGTACCAGGTGTCGCTGGGCGGCGCCCAGGGCAACCACCCGGCCATCGGCAAGATCATCGGCCCGTCGTTCTCGGCCCTGCAGATGCCCGAAGTGATCGACCGCCTGCTGCAGGTCTACGTGCGCGAGCGCACCGAGGATGAACGCTTCATCGACACGGCCCAGCGCCTGGGCGTGGCGCCGTTCAAGGAACACGTGTATGCCACGCCGATCAAGGCGGGCGAACTGGTTGGAGAAGACCACTATGCTTGAGAAGAACAACCAGATCATCAAACAGCGCGAGATCGTCTCCGACGACTGGAGCGTGCTGCGCCTGGAAGAAGGCCAGACGGCCGATCACGTCGAGGTCCCTGACGGCAAGATCATCGTCCCGCTCAGCGTATGGCAAGCCCAGCGCGAGAGCCTGTCGCAGCGCCCCGCGCTGGCCGTGTGGATCGCCTCGGACGAGCGGCCGGAAGTGCTCAAGGGCGAGCTCGACAAGTTCGCGCTGGTCGCCGTCGACTTCCCCAAGTTCACCGACGGGCGCGGCTACTCGATCGCCTACAACCTGCGCATGCGCCTCGGTTACAAGGGCGAGCTGCGCGCCATCGGCGACGTCCTGCGCGATCAATTGTTCTCGATGCAGCGCTGCGGCTTCAACGCCTTCGCCACCCGCGCCGACCGCAGCATCGTCGACGCCCTCAAGGGCTTGACCGATTTCTCCGACGTCTACCAGGCCTCGGTCGACAACCCGCTGCCGCTGTTCCGCCGCCATGAGCGCCACGTGCGCGTGGCCGACGGCGGCGACGTCGGCTTCGGCATCTAAAGGGAAGACCATGAACGACATCACCGCCCTGGTCGGCGCCACCCAAGACACGCTGGCCCGCATCGCGCGCGATTTCTCGCCCGCCGTGTTCGCCTCTAGCCTGGCCGCCGAGGACATGGTCATCACCGACCTGATCCTCAAAGCCGGCCTGCCGATCGGCATCTTCTCGCTGGAAACCGGGCGCCTGCATCCGGAAACCCTGGCCGTGCTGGACGACGTCAAGGCCACCTACGGCTACGAGATCGCCCTGTTCCGTCCCCAGGCCGAGGCGGTGGACGCCTACGTGGCCGCCAACGGCCTGAACGCGTTCTACGACAGCGTCGAGATGCGGCGCGAATGCTGCCGCATCCGCAAGGTCGAGCCGCTCGGACGCGCCCTGGCCGGCAATAAGGCCTGGGTCACCGGCCAGCGCCGCGCCCAGTCCACCACCCGCGCCGAACTGGCGGTCCAGGAAGACGATCCGGCCCACGGCATGATCAAGTTCAATCCGCTGGCGGACTGGTCCGAAGAAGATGTGTGGAACTACATCCGCGCCAACGGCGTGCCGTACAACGCGCTGCACGACCAGGGCTACCCGTCGATCGGCTGCGCGCCATGCACCCGTTCGGTCCAGCCGGGCGAGGACATCCGCGCCGGACGCTGGTGGTGGGAAAATCCGGACTCGAAGGAATGCGGCCTGCACATGGTCGATGGAAAACTGATTCGCATTAAATCCGTGGCCGCCTAAGCGTCGCCACAACAAGAACATAGGCCCTGCCACCATGACTAATCTGAAAGATACCCCGCGCGTACTGACCGACGTCAACGCGCGCCACCTCGACGCGCTGGAATCGGAAGCGATCCACATCATGCGCGAAGTCGCCGCCGAATGCGCCAACCCCGCCCTGCTGTTCTCGGGCGGCAAGGACTCGGTCGTGCTGCTGCGTTTGGCCGAAAAGGCCTTCCGTCCAGGTAAATTCCCGTTCCCGCTGGTGCACATCGACACCGGCCACAACTTCGACGAAGTCATCACCTTCCGCGACGCGCGCGCCGCCGAACTGGGCGAGCGCCTGATCGTCGGCTCGGTCGAAGACTCGATCAAGCGCGGCACCGTGCGCCTGCGCAACCCGCTGACCGACTCGCGCAACGCGGCCCAGGCCGTGACCCTGCTCGAAACCATCGCCGAGCACAAGTTCGACGCCTGCATCGGCGGCGCCCGCCGCGACGAGGAAAAGGCCCGCGCCAAGGAACGCATCTTCTCGTTCCGCGACGAATTCGGCCAGTGGGACCCGAAAGCCCAGCGCCCCGAACTGTGGGACCTGTACAACACCCGCGTGCATCCGGGCGAAAACATGCGCGTGTTCCCGATCTCCAACTGGACCGAGCTCGACGTGTGGCAATACATCGCCCGCGAACAGCTGGCGCTGCCGCCGATCTACTTCGCGCACGAGCGCCAGGTGATCCCGCGCAACGGCCTGCTGGTGCCGCTGACTCCGCTGACCCCGGCACGCGAAGGCGAGACCGTCGAGACCCAGGTGGTGCGTTTCCGCACTGTGGGCGACATCTCCTGCACCTGCCCGGTCAGCTCGGACGCCGACACCGTCGACGCCATCATCGCCGAGACCGCAGTAACCCAGATCACCGAACGCGGCGCGACCCGGATGGACGACCAGACCTCCGAAGCGTCGATGGAAAAACGTAAAAAAGCAGGATACTTCTGATGAATGCCATGACTGACAACCTGACCGAACGCGGCTTGCTGCGCTTTATTACCGCCGGCTCGGTGGACGACGGCAAGAGCACCCTGATCGGCCGTTTGCTGTTCGACAGCAAAGGCATCTTCGCCGACCAGCTCGACGCCATGTCGCGTTCCAAGCACAAGCGCACCGTGGGCGACACGGTCGACCTGTCGCTGCTGACGGACGGCCTCGAAGCCGAGCGCGAGCAAGGCATCACCATCGACGTGGCCTACCGCTACTTCGCCACGCCCAAGCGCAAGTTCATCATCGCCGACACCCCGGGCCATGAGCAGTACACGCGCAACATGGTCACCGGCGCCTCGACCGCCGACGCCGTCATCATCCTGATCGACGTGTCCAAGGTCAAGCTGCGCGAAGACGGCGGCGTCGACCTGCTGATCCAGACCAAGCGCCACTCGACCATCGCCCACCTGCTGCAGATCGAGCACATTGTCGTCGCGGTCAACAAGATGGACCTGGTCAACTACGACCAGACCGTCTACGACCGCATCGTCAAGGCCTACCAGGAATTCGCCGCCACCCTGGGCTTGAAGGACATCACCCCGATTCCGCTGTCGGCCCTGACCGGCGACAACGTCGTCGATGCCAGCGAAAAAATGGCTTGGTACAAGGGCCCGACCCTGATCGAACTGCTCGAATCGCTGTCCGTGTACGACGAATCGCATAACGCGCCGTTCCGTTTCCCGGTGCAGCTGGTGGCCCGCCACAACGGCCATGAAGCCAACGACTTCCGCGGCTACATGGGCCGCATCGAGGCCGGCAAGGTCAGCGTAGGCGACAAGCTGGTGGTGCAGCCTTCGGGCCAGAGCGCCACCGTCAAGGACATCGTCACCCTGGAAGGCTCGCACCAGACGGCCGTGGTGGGCCAATCGGTCACGATCCTGCTCAACGAGCACCTGGACATCTCGCGCGGCGACCTGCTGGCCGGCGCCGACCAGCCCGCCACCCAGCTCAAGACCTTCGGCGCCGACGTGTGCTGGATGTCCGACGAGCCGCTCGACGTGCGCCGCAAGTACTGGATCAAGCACGGCACGCGCCAGACCGGCGCCAAGGTCAGCGCGATCGACACCCTGCTGGACATCAACACCCAGCAGCGCCATCCCGCGACCGGCCTCAAGCTCAACGACATCGCGCGCATCGCGGTGACGGTACAGCAGCCGCTGGCGGCGGACGCCTACGACGACATCCGCGCCACCGGCGCCTTCATCCTCATCGATGAAGTCACGCACCAGACCGTGGCCGCGGGCATGATCCGCCTCGGCGCGTAAGCGCGCGCATGGGCAAGTTGGGGAAGGTCTATCTGATCGGCGCCGGCCCCGGCGCCCAGGACCTGATGACCTTGCGCGGCGCGCGCCTGCTGGGCCAGGCCAACGCCGTGCTGTACGACGCGCTGGTGACCGCCGAGATGCTGGCGCTGTGCCCGCAGGCCGAGCTGATCTCGGTCGGCAAGCGGGCCGGCCAGCGCTCGACGGCCCAGGTCCACATCAATGAGCAATTAGTCGATGCTGCGCGCCGCCATGCGCTGGTGGTGCGCCTCAAAGGCGGCGACCCGATGCTGTTCGGCCGCGCCGACGAAGAATTGACGGCCCTCGAAGCGCACGGCATCGAGGTCGAGGTTGTACCCGGCATCACCACAGCGCTGGCCGCCGCGGCCAGCAGCAAGCAGCCCTTGACCAAGCGCGGGGTGGCGCGCAGCGTGGCGTTTT
This sequence comes from Oxalobacteraceae bacterium UBA6018, assembly GCA_002428015.1. Lineage (GTDB taxonomy): Bacteria > Pseudomonadota > Gammaproteobacteria > Burkholderiales > Burkholderiaceae_D > Telluria_A. The sequence continues at coordinate 69,436 of DIZW01000078.1, forward strand.
TCACGTCAAGCACGGCGCCCGAACACGCGGCCGACCATGTGGCCATTCCCACCACCGATACGCTGGTGCAGTACATGGGCGGGCGCGAGGCCACCGTGACGGCCCAGCGCATGCTGGACCAGGGCCGCCGGCCCGGCACGCCAGTGCTGGTCATGGAGAATTGCAGCCGGCCAGACCAGCGCATCACCCGACTGACCCTGGAAACCCTGGCCCACGGACTGGCCCCGGCCCACGGACCGGTGCTCGTGATGATCGGTGAGGCGATGCAGCAGCGCGCCTTGCAAGCAGGTGGCGGCGATTAGCTTGCCCAACCCAGCTGACGATATTGAATGGCGATGTTTCCGGCTGCCGAGGCCGGATTCGACTTTCTAAACGCTGCTGCAATTACCATCTCCAGCGGCTGGTGCGACGGCCAGTGTCAACGACAGTCTTCAACTCCCCGCGCCGACGCGCGGCTTCAACGCTCGACGTGAACGTCCGACTTCAACGATCGACTTCAACGATCGACTTCAACTTTCAGCCTCACTGTTCGACGTTAACGCTCGACTGCGACGTTCAACTTCTACGTTCGGCTTGAATGCGCGGCTTCAACGCTGGACTCCGACGCTCGCTTTAACGCTCGACCTCAATGTTCGACTTCAAAGACCTACTTCAAGGTCCGGCCTACATGTTCGCCTTCAACATACGACTTTAATGTTTGCCTTCAACGCTAGTCGCTAATCCACGCTTCAACGTTCGCCTTCAGCGCGCCGGTATTGATATGGCCTGTTCGCACAGGCATATCAATGCCCGGGTACCAGGAGCTGACTTCTCAGCCAGCCACCACGGGCCCGCTTCAACGACCGCGGTCGCGCTCGTACTCGTCGATTTCCCACTGCAGCTTGTCGGCCGCGGCATAGGTGTCCTCGGCGATCTTGCTCAGGCGCGCGAAGGCGCGCGCCAGCCGCGCATTGGCCAGCGGCGTTTGCAGCGCCGCCAGCTGGCAGCGGATCTCGCGGATATCTTCCTTGAGGCTCTTGAGCGAGCCGCGCAGGTTGCCATCCGTGTCCAGCGCCTGGCCTACTGTGCCGGAGCTGATGTGGGCGCGCAGCCGGTTGATCTTGGTACCCATGCCCAACAGGCGGTCGCCCACGGCGTCTAGCCGTTGCGCGCAGCGCCGCTGGGCCCCCATGGCCACCAGCATGTCGTGGAAACGACGCCGTCCATCGAACAAAGTGCCAACAATAAACTTGATGTTCAGGTTGAGCATGATATGCACCGCCGCGCTTGGGTTACGTTGAAGGAAGGGCCCACGACATCGCTGATCCAGTACAAAGTTTGTACGCATTCCGGCGGCGAGTCAAAGGAGTGGGCCTATCGAAAACTGATCCAGCACAAACGATCCGCCGATTATTAGCGGGGCAGTCGCTGCCGCGCCACAATGCTGCCGAACCCGTCCAGCAGCACGGTGCCGTGCGCGCCGTGGGCATACAGCATGTCCATCGCGTCGAGCTCGCACGGCAGCGCGCAGGGCGTGCCGGCCAGATTGACCATCACGAATATGCGCTCGCGTTCGGTGACGCGCCAGAACCCGAGTTGGTGCGGGCCCGGCAGCGCGACGAATTCAACGCTGCCGTGACGCAGCGCGGCATGGTTCGCGCGCAGGCCCAGCAGGCGGCGGTAGTGCACCAACGTGGGGTCGTCCGGCGCGGGCCGCGGGAGCGTGAAGCCATCGAACAGCGAGCTCCAGTTGTTCCAGGCCGGCTCGTCGAACTCCTGCCCCATCATGATGTGAGGCACGCCGTTGAGCGTGAGGTGCACGGTGGCCGCGGCGCGGTGCAGCGCCGCGCCGAAATAACGGTGCGCCCTGCCCTGCTCCTTTTCCTCGAGCCAGCGCAGGCGCACTGCGCCGCGCGGAAAGCTGTAGGTGGACGCCTCCCAGTCGCGCCGGAAATCAGCCGCGTCGGCCTGCCCGTCGGCGATCGCACGCAGCATCGCGCGCGCCCCGCCGTCATGGGTCAGGTCGCAGGCGGCCAGGTGGTGCAGCTCGTCGCACGATTGGGCCAGCAGCACCAGGCCGGGGCGGCGCGCGTGCAGGGCGGCGCGGATGTCGTCGAGGAAGTCGCAGGGCGTGATGTCGGCGTCGTCAAAGCGCAAGCCGTCGAAATCGGCCACGGTGATCCAGTGCAGCATCGCGCCGATCAGGTAGGCACGCAGGTCGGCGCTGGCGAAATCGAAGCCGGCGAACTGCGCGCGCCCCGGCACCGCGTACATCACCGTGCCGTCGGCGGCGCGCGTAAACCAGTCCGGGTGCGAGAGCGTGAGCGGGTTGTCGCAGGCCGCGCGGTTGAGCGTCCAGTCGTACATCACGCGCATGCCGAGCCGGTGCGCGTGGGCGACAAACGCGCGCAGCGCCGCCTCGTCGCCGAGCGCGGGGTCGATCGCCAGGAAGTCGCGCACCGCGTACGGGTCACCGTGGCGGCCTTCGCGGCGCGCCACGCCGATCGGATGGATCGGCATCAGCCACACCACGTTCACGCCAAGTTCACGCAGATCGTCCAGGCGGGCGCGGGCGCCATCCAGGGTGCCGCCGAAGGCCCGCACCGACAGCTGGTAGAACACCGCGTCGCGCAGCCACGGCGCACTGGCCACCGCGCTGCGGCGCTGGTACAGGCCGGCCGGATGGGTCGCGCTGACCTGGCCCCGGCGGATGAACAGCGCGCGCTCGTCCGTCACGGTGAAACAGGAATTGTCCTGCGCGTCTTCCGAGATCCAGTCGTTGGCCGGGTCGCGGATCCAGTCGCGTCCATCGACGACGTATTTGTAATGGTGCCGTCCAGGGTCGATGCGCAAGGTAGTCGCCCACGAGGTCGGACCGATGCAGGTCAGGGGCGCGGCGTCGCCGACCCAGCTGTTGAAGGTGCCGGCCACCGCCACCGATACGGTCGAGGTCGTGCTTTCGAAGCGGAAACGTATCCCCGTCGGTGTTTGTTGCGGTAGGCAGGAATGTGCGTCGAGCATGTCTGTCATGTTGTTTTTCAACTACATAAAACGAAAATGAAGGCGGCAAAATGGTATTCCGCTACGAAATCGAAGTAATATTACTACAACAGCAAACCCGACAGACAAAAAAAACCCGCTTCCGGGGGACAACCGGGGCGGGTTAAACTGTCAGGCTACAAATCTACACATCACAAAAGTAGATCCGGTCGTCCAACAGGAGAGACGGTACGATCCAAAAACTGGCTGCGCTCAGGCGCATTGCTTGCCGGGTTTGCTACCCCAGCCGGTTTCGGCTTTGCGCGCGGCACCATTGCCGCGCGAATCACATCCTTTACGTAACAGAGCGTGGCGCCGGTACGACGCCAAGCGGCTGCGCCACCTTCAAAACTTAACGACTATCCCGGTCGCCTCTTTGACCTTGCGCAAAGGCGTGAACTAGACGCCGCTACGGCCGGTCCTACCGTTAGAACCTGCTTCGCGACGACTGGTTGCGTGTTGTCCACTAACAACGTTATCACAAAATCAGGCGCCGCGCGAGCATCGGATGAAAATAATGTGAGCGCTAACATTATTGTAGGCGAAAACAGCAAAATTTTCATTAAAACTTCCCTTTTCAGTCATCGTCATGATTGTGAAATCGTTTTCAAGCGACGATCTTATTTTAACCCTGGCATTGAAAATAAGTCAAATAGAATCTGAAAACGTTTTCAAAGGCCGGCAATCTGCTTGCCGGTAAGGTAAGCTGCGGCTCTGCCGCCGGGAAGCGCCCTTGCTGCTTGTAAATATGGTATCTTCTAACCGAACTTTGTTCCAGATCACACAGGAAGTAAATTGACTGAATCTCCTCGCATGTCAGCGCCCTCCACCCTCATCGACGTCGCCCGCATGGCCGGGGTATCGCCCAGCACGGTATCGCGCATCCTGAACGGCACCGCCAAGGTCTCGGACGACAAGCGCATCGCGGTTCAGGCGGCCATCGAAAAGATGAACTTCGCCCCCAACCAGATGGCGCAAGGGCTCAAGAAGGGCCGCTCGATGACGATCGGCATCGTGGTCCAGGACATCTCCAGTCCCTTCTTCGACGAAACCTTGCGCGGCGTCGACGACAGCCTCAAGGGAACCGGCTTCGCCTCGGTGATCGTCAGCGGCCACTGGAATGCGGAGGAAGAAGTCCAGCGCATCCGCCTGCTGCTCGCGCGCAAGGTCGACGGCATCATCCTGCTGTCCGGCCGCATCAGCGACGAGGACATCCTGCGTTTCGCCGGCACCCGCCCGATCGTCTCGACCGGGCGCGAACTGCACACCGCGAGCGCGCTCGGCTTCAAGCTCGACAACGAGAACGGCGCCTACCTCGCGGTGCGCCACCTGATCGACCTGGGCCACCGCCGCATCGCCTTCGTCACCGGCCCGGCCAACAACAACGACGCCGCCGAGCGCATGGCCGGCTACGCGCGCGCGCTGGCCGAGGCCGGCATCGAGGTCAACATGAACCTGGTGGCCGAAGGCGACTTCCACGAGGCCGGCGGCATGCAGGCCTTGAACCGCCTGTTCGAGACCAACCAGCAGTTCACGGCCGTGTTCGCTGCCAACGACCTGAGCGCCTACGGGGCACGCCTGTGCATGTACCGCAAGGGCATCCGCGTGCCCGACGATATCTCGCTGATCGGCTTCGACGACCTGCCCGGATCGGAATACACGACCCCGCCGCTGACGACGGTGCGCCAGCCGCTGTACGACATGGGCCGCATCGCCACCCAGGCCCTGCTGCGCCTGATCGACGGCGGCACCGTGACGGACCAGATTCCGCCGGTCGAGCTGGTGGTCAGGGAAACCACGCGCCGCGTGCGCTGACAAGTCGCGCGGCCCCGCCTGAGATCAGCGTCCCGCGCCAGCCGCGGGTCCCAGCCGAACTTCGCGGCCCCTCAGGCCTGGGCCGCCGCCACGCAGTAATCGGTCATGGCGCGCTGCACCTGGGGGTCTTCCCCCACCGCGCCGGCCACGCTGATATCCACCTGCGGATACGTGCCGCGCAGTTGCTCCACCATCAGCGGCAGGTCGCGCAGCACATGCCCGCCCTGCCCCAGGAACACCGGCACCACCGTCACCCGCGTGACCCCCTGCGCGGCCAGCGCGGCCACCTGCTCGGGCAGGCTAGGCGTCATCAGCTCGAGGAAGGCCAGCGTCACCGGCACCTCGGGCATGCGCGCCTGGGTCATCTCGCGCAGGCGCTCGAACGGGGCGGCCCAGGAAGCGGCGCGGGCGCCGTGGGCGAACAGGATCAGGGCGCGGCTCATCAATGTCTCTCCACCCACCAAAGGGCTCCTAGCGCCAGCCCCAGGAACAGGATGCTGGGCGCGATCGCGGTCACCACCGCCGGCATGCTGCTGAGCATGCCGATGTGCGAAAACAGCGTGTTGACCAGCATGAAGGCCACGCCGATCATGATGCCGATGAAGATCTTCAAGCTGACCCCGCCGCTGCGCGTGTGCAGGTAGCCGAACGGCAGCGCCATCGCCATCATCACGAAGATCGCCAGCGGATCGAACAGCTTCTTCCAGAACGCGATCTTGAAGCGCTCGTTCTCCTGCCGGTTCTCCGACAGATGGCGGGTGTACAGCGCCAGCTCGTTGGCCGACATGCGGTCCGGATCGTTGCTCGACACCGACAGCAGCTTGGGCGTGATCTCCGACACCAGTTGCAGGGTCGGCAGCTTGCGCGTGGTGACCACGCTGGTCTCCTGGCCATAGGTGCCGCTGGCCTGGTCCTGCGGCGCCTGGCCCGGCTCGGGCAGCGCGCGGGTGTTCGAAAACACGTTCTCCGTCACGTCCTCGAGGCGCCAGCTGCCGTTGCCGATGAAGGTGGCGCGCTTGGCGGTGATCAGCGAGCGCATGCGAAAGCGCGTGTCGAACTCGTAGACCTTCACGTCGACCAGTTCGCGGTCGCTGCGCAGTTCGCGCACGTTAAAGAAGCGCGTGCCCGTCACCGCGCCGGTCAGGCCGTCGGCGTGTACGGTGTCCTTGGTCCACATGCCGGAACGGAACTGGTCCGAGACCGTCGTGCCGCGCGCCACCATGCGCAACCTTTCCGACGCGGGCGCGGTGCGCGGGGCGATCAGTTCGCCGAACACGAACGTGATGGCCACCAGCACCAGGCCGATCCGGAACAGCATCCCGGCCGCGCGCGCGGTCGACATGCTGGAGGCGCGCATGATGGTGAACTCCGAGCTCGATGCGAACTGCGCCATCGTGTAGATGGTGCCGATCAACACGGCCACCGGCATCACCTCGTACACGTGGCCCGGCACGCGCAGCAGCACGTACAGGAACACATGCTCGATCGTATAGCCCTGCTTGCCCACCGCGGGCAGCTCGGCGATCAGGTCCATGAAGGCCGACAGGCCCAGGAAAGCGACCAGCACGAAGCCTACCGCCTGGCCGATCGTGACGGCGAAATAGCGCTGCAAGATCTTCATTTGACCACCGCCTGGCCCGGCGCTCGGATGCGCTTGAGCGTCGCCCACAGCACGCGCGGATGGTACAGATGGTTGACGTTCAGGCGCCAGGAGAACATGCCGACCACGCACAGCAGCGTGATCAGGTGCAGCGGCCACCAGGCCACGCCGAAGCTGATCTTGCCCTGCGAGACGCTGTGTTCGGCCAGGCGCACCAGGTTGTTATAGGTGAAGAAGATCAGCAGCGCGATGATCAGGTTGGCCGAGCTGCCGGCGCGCGGGTTGACGAAGCCGAGCGGGATCGCCAGCAGCAGCAGCAGCAAGCAGATGATCGGCGCCGAAATCCGGTACAGCAGCTCGGCGCGCGCGTCGTTGCCCGGACGCGCGATCAACTCGGCGGTGCTCAAGGCGTCCGACGACATGATCGGATCGAGCGCGGCGACCTTGTTCGCCACCCGCATGCTGTAGCGCTCGAACTCCATGGTGCGAAAGTCCGCCTGCCCCGGCGTGCCCTGGTAGCGGCGGCCGTTCTTGAGCACCAGGAAGGAGCCGCCCTCGGGGCTCTGCTCGATCACGCCCTCTTTGGCCACCACGATGGTGTTGCCGTTCTTGTCCACCGTATTGACAAACACGTTCTGCACCACGGTCGCCTCGCCGGTCGCGCCTTCGACGAAAAACACCCGGTTGGTCGAGGAGGACTCCTTGAACTGGCCGGGCGAGACCTTCTTGAGGTCCTCGCGCTTTTCGAAGCGCTGCGCGAACGCCGCGCTCTTGGCCGAGGCCCAGGGCGCCGCGAACAGGCTCAAGGCGCCCGTCATGATCACGATCGGCAGGCCGAACATGAGTACCGGGCGCACCCAGCGCACCAGCGACAGGCCGGAGGCGAACCACACCACCATCTCGGAATCGCGGTAGCTGCGCGTGACCACGGCCAGCACCGAAATAAAGCTGGTGAGGATCAGGACAGTTGGCAGATAATTCAGCATCGCAAAAAACAGCAGCGCGACGACGTCGCTCGAGGCGACCTTGCCGCCAGCGGCCTTGCCGAGGATGCCCATCAGGGCCCACGTCAGCAGGATGGTAAACAGCACCGTGAAGGCGGCGCCGGCCGAACTGGCCATTTCACGTTGCAGGGCGCGATGGAAGATCATTCGAATTTATAATCACAGGTTGAGCAGTGCGCGGCACACATAAGACAGGGGAATCCAAATGGACTTTAGCATAAAAGCATACGACACAAAAAACACCATCGCCTCGGCTAAAACCGGCTGCGTCGCGGTTGCGGTATTCGAGAACAAGCAGTTGTCGCAGGCCGCGCAGGCCCTCGACGCAAGTGGTGAGATCACGGCTGCGCTCAAGTCCGGCGACCTCACCGGCAAGCCCGGTTCGACCCTGCTGCTGCGCGGCGTGACCGGGGTGGCCGCGGCGCGCGTGCTGCTGGTCGGCCTGGGCGGGCAGGACGCGATCGGCGAGAAGAACTTCGCCTCGGCGGTGACGGCGACGCTCAAGGTGTTCGCTTCCCTGGGCGCGACCGACGCCATTATCGCATTACCACTGGCCGATGTGAAAGAGCGCGACTCGAACTGGGGCGTGCGCTGCATCGTCGGCACGGCCCACGAGAGCGTGTTCCGCACCGACGCGCAGAAAAGCAAGAAGGACCCGGCGCCCAACGGCGTGCGCAAGCTGACCATCGCCGCGCCGGCCGGGGCCCAGCTCAAGACCGCGCTGGCCCAGGCCATCGCGATCGCCAACGGCATGGACTTGACCAAGGAACTGGGCAACCTGTCGGCCAACGTGTGCACCCCGACCTACCTGGCCAACGTGGCCAGGAAGCTGGCCGCCGACTACCGCTTCGAGATCGAGGTCCTGGAGCGCAAGCAGCTGCAGGCGCTGCGCATGGGCAGCTTCCTGTCGGTGACCAACGGCAGCGAGGAGCCGCCCAAGTTCATCGTCCTCAAGCACATGGGCGGCAAGCCCAAGGACGCGCCGGTGGTCCTGGTCGGCAAGGGCATCACCTTCGACAGCGGCGGCATCTCGATCAAGCCCGGCGCGGCGATGGACGAGATGAAGTACGACATGTGCGGCGCCGCCTCTGTGCTGGGCACCTTCCGCGCGCTCGGCGAAATGGGCTTGAAGATCAACGTGATCGGCATCGTCGCCGCCTGCGAGAACATGCCGTCCGGGCGCGCCACCAAGCCGGGCGACATCGTCACCTCGATGAACGGCCTGACCATCGAAGTGCTCAACACCGACGCCGAGGGGCGCCTGGTGCTGTGCGACGCCCTCACCTACGCCGAGCGCTTCAACCCGGCCGCGGTGATCGACATCGCCACCCTGACCGGCGCCTGCATCGTGGCCCTGGGCCACCACAACAGCGGCCTGTTCACCCGCGCCGACGCCGCGCACGAGAAGCTGGCGGCCGAACTGCTGGCGGCCGGCAAGCAGGCCGGCGACACGGCCTGGCGCCTGCCGGTCGAGGAAGCCTACAACGAGCAGCTCAAGTCCAACTTCGCCGACCTGGCCAACATCGGCTCGCCCGGCGGCGCCAGCGTGACCGCGGCCTGCTTCCTGGAGAACTTCACGCGCAAGTACACCTGGGCCCACCTGGACATCGCCGGCACCGCGTGGAAGAGCGGCGGCGCGAAAGGCGCCACCGGCCGTCCAGTGCCGCTGCTGTCGACCTTCCTGATCAACCGCAGCTAGCGGGCACGGGGCGCGGCCAATCGCCCCGCGCGTCCCGGTTCAATACACCACGTTGGCGCCGCTCTCCTCGAGCGGCTCCTGGTCGGCCGAGCGCCCGATGCGGCGCATCATCACGGTGAGCGTCTCCGGATAGTCGAAGCCGGCCCCGGTGCGCTTGTCGAGCAGGTAGCCCAGCCCCGCGGTGAGCACCGCGTTGCCCACCACCGCGCTGGTGTTGGCCTTGGAGGCCACCACGTCCTGGCCCACGCTGGCGCCGTTCTTGCGGCAATCGACCCACAGGTTGCCGGCGCTCTTTTGCACCGTCACGTGGCCCGGCGAGGTGACGAACCAGCGCCCGGCGTCGTTGGTCAGCACGCAGCCGGCCCCGCCGATCTCGCGGTTGTCCTGGATCGTGCGCACCATCAGCACCTGTTGGTTCGATTCGCTGATCGTCGCGCAGCCGCCGAGCGCGGCCAGCAGCGCCAGCGCGCCGGTGTGTTTTAAGCTTGCCATGTCTTTACCCAAAAAAATCGTTCGTCCGCTGTCATCCGTGATCGGCGCCTTCCCTCGTTTACGGCAGCGCGCGGCCGGAGCTTGAATGGAGCGTGGCTAGCGCAGCGGAATCGGCTGGGTGGCCGGAACCGGCACCGCCGTCACGCTGTTTTTGGGGCTGCCTTCGACCACGCGGTCGGAATAGACCAGGTACACCAGCGCGTTGCGGCGCGCGTCCACCATGCGCACCACGCGCACGTGCTTGAAGAACACCGAGGCGCGCTCGGTGAACACTTCTTCCTGCTGGGGGAGCTTGCCGTTGAAGCTGATCGTGCCTACCTGGCGGCAGGCGACCGAGGAATCGGACTTGTCTTCGGCCAGGCCGATGGCGCCCTTGATGCCGCCGGTCTTCGCGCGCGACAGATAGCAGCTCACGCCGCCGACACGCGGGTCGTCGAAGACCTCGACCACGATCTTGTGGTCGGGACCGAGCAGCTTGAACACGGTGTCGACCGAGCCGACGGTTTCAGCGCGCGCGCAGGCGCAGGCGGCGGCCAGCGCGGCCGCGACCCATGGCAATACCGATGAAAGGCGCATCGCGCTCTCCTGGAAAAGGAGCGCGCCCGCTGCGCGCTTCGCGCCCAAGTGTACTACGACACCGGGGCAAAGCGCGGCACCAGGGTGCCGTCGACGTCGACCAGCTCGAAGAAAACCGCCTTGGGGCGGGTCCAGATGGAGCCGTCCGCGGCGCGGTAGACGATCATTTCGGACAGGTCAGATTCAAGCGTGGCCACACATACCAGCTCGTACAGGCCGCCCTTGTAATGCCGATACTGCATCAGCCTTCCGACTTGGCCTCAGCCATCGCCTTCTGCTTTTTCTTCAGGCCCTGGATGACCTTCAGCACGCCTTCGATGCCGGCGCTGTCGTCGAGCTCGCTGAAGGCGTCGAGCACCTCGTTGAGCACGCGGTTGCGCACGGCGCTTTCGTCCGGCGCCATCTGCTGCGGCGCCGACGCGCGCACCGGCTCACCGGCGCTTTCCTTGCCGACTGCCTTGACCCCGGCCGGCTTGGCAGGAGTGGGAGTTGCCGATTTACCGTGGGCCAACGCAGCTTGCCAGATTACCCAGCGACGCTGCGTTTCGAACACGAGATATTCATCGGGCTTGTCTTCACGGCGGCGAACGATGTGACCGTCACGCTGCGCCCATGCTTCAAATGCACTTCGCATTTTTTTCCTTTAACAAATGCTGTCATCGCATTTCAAACTAGATGAAACGATAACGTTTCAAATAGTACCATCAATCAGACCGATGCATTGAATAAACAAAGGGCTTTTCGTACGTGTATTTGTTAAATTGAGACACGACTCAACTATTGGTGTCTCCAGCCAACAGTCAATTCCAATATATTACATCGTTAGTTATAAGAATGCAATTTTTACTTCCCCATGGGTAACAATAGTCCGAAAAAGTTGTTTTGGCTACCTAATGTTACACTTTGCTACACTTGGCGCCGCTTGCGTTAGCGGTTGCGGAAGTGGAGCGATGGGTCGATACTGCTGACTTTGTTGTTATCACACCACGCCACCATGAAAATAGCCACCTGGAATGTTAATTCCCTAAAAGTCCGCCTGCCCCACCTGCTGCAATGGCTTGAAAGCAATCCGGTCGACGTTCTCTGCCTTCAAGAGACCAAGCTCACCGACAATAAGTTCCCGAGCGCGGAGATCAATGCCGCTGGCTATCAGGTTGTGTTCAGTGGACAGAAGACTTACAACGGCGTCGCGATCCTGGCGCGCCTGCCGATCACCGACGTGGTGAAGAACAACCCGCGCTTCGAGGACGAGCAGCAGCGCATTATCGCCGCTACCATCGGCGGGGTGCGCTTTATTTGCGCCTACGTGCCCAACGGCCAGGCGGTCGGCACCGACAAGTATGCCTACAAGCTGGCCTGGCTGGCCGCGCTGCGCGAATGGCTGGGCGAGGAGCTGGTCCGCCACGGCGAGCAAGGCCTGGCCATCCTGGGCGACTACAACATCGCGCCGCAGGACCGCGACGTGCACGACCCCGCCCTGTGGGCCGGCCAGGTGCTGTGCTCGGACCTGGAGCGGGCCGCGCTGACCGGCCTGATCGAGCTTGGCATGGTCGATGCGTTCCGCCTGTTCGAGCAGCCCGAGAAATCGTTCAGCTGGTGGGATTACCGCCAGCTCGGCTACCAGAAAAACAAGGGCCTGCGCATCGACCACATCCTGCTCTCGGGCGCGCTGGCCAAACGCTGCAGCGCGTGCGCGATCGACCGCGTGCCGCGCAAATGGGAGCAGCCGTCGGACCACGCGCCGGTGCTGGCCACCCTCGATTGAGCGGCCTGTCGACCGGCCGATGAGCGACCGGCCGATTGAGCGACAGATTGAGCGATCGAACCACCGAGCGATCGACTGATTCTGCGAGCGGGCGATAGCCGGGTCGCGCGACAGTCCGGCCGCTCAGTCCAGCGCCGGCGCCGCGCCGCGCGCGCCCAGCAACGCGGCCGCCGCGCCGGCCCTGACCGGCTGGGCGAACAGGTAGCCCTGCGCGTACTGGCAGCCGAGCTGCTTGAGCAGCGCGAACTGCGCCTCGTTCTCGACCCCCTCGGCCACCACCAGCAATTGCAGGCTGTTCGACAGCGCGATGATCGCGTGGACAATGGCGCGGTCCTCGGAACTGTGTTCGAGGTCCTTGATGAAGGCGCGGTCGATCTTGATCTTCTTGACCGGGAAGCGCTTCAGATAGGCCAGGCTCGAATAACCGGTGCCGAAGTCGTCGATCGACAGGCGGATACCCATGCTGTTGAGCTGCTCGAGGATCTCCAGGGTCTGCTCGCCGTGCTGCATCAGGGCCGTCTCGGTGATCTCGAATTCGAGCTGGGATGGATCGATGCCGGTCTCGCCCAGCACGCGCTCGACGGCCACGCTCAGGCCGCGGTTCATGAACTGGCGCGGCGACAGGTTCACCGCCAGCGGCACCGGGGCCAGGCCGGCGCGCCGCCACGCCATGCTCTGCTCGCAGGCCTGGCGCAGCACCCATTCGCCGATCGGCACGATCAGGCCGTTCTCCTCGATGATGGGAATGAAGTGGTCCGGCAGCACCAACTGCTGGCGGTGGCGCCAGCGCAGCAGCACTTCCATGCTGTGCAGGCGGCGCGTGCCGACGTCGATGATGGGCTGGTAGAACAGCTCGAATTCATGCTTGACGAGCGCGCCGCGCAGGCTGCTTTCGAGCTCGAAATGCTGGGCCGCCGCCTGGTTCATGCGCTGGGTGAAGAACTGGTAGTTATTGCGCCCGCTCGCCTTGGCGTGGTACATCGCCGCGTCCGCGTGGCGCATCAGCGAGGCCACGTCGGCCCCGTCGTCGGGGTACATGCAGATGCCGATCGAGGGCGTGATGTGCAGCGAGCGCCCTTCGAACGGAATCGCGCTGGCCAGCGCCTCGATGATCTTGTCGGCCACGTGGGTGCATTCGTCGGGGCCGCGGATGCCGGGCACCAGCACCACGAATTCGTCCCCGCCCAGGCGCCCCACCGTGTCGCTGGCGCGCACCGCGCGGCACAGGCGGCTGGCCACTTCCTTGAGCAGGTGGTCGCCCGTCAGGTGGCCGAGGGAATCGTTGATGGTCTTGAAGCGGTCCAGGTCGATGAACATCACCGCCAGCTTGCGCTCGGCGCGCTGGGCGGCCAGCATGGCGCGGTCGAGCCGGTCGGTCAGCAGGGCGCGGTTGGGCAGCCCGGTCAGGCTGTCGTGATAGGCCATGTGGTGCACCCGCGCCTCGGCCTGGCGCCGCTCGACGATCTCGCCCTGCAGCAGCGCGTTGGCGCCGGCCAGTTCGGCGGTGCGTTCGAGCACCCGCACCTCGAGCTCGTCGCGGGCGCGCCGCACCGTCTCGGCCGCCTCGCGGCGCGCGGTCACGTCGTCCACCAGCCACACCGAGCGGCCGTTGGCCTGGGTCAGGTCGAACGGCCGCCCCGACAGGCGCGCCCAGAAACGGCTGCCGTCCTTGCGCACCAGCTGGTACTCGGCATTGTGGATGCGCCCCTCGGCAAAATCGCGCCAGGTCTCGGTGCGGGCCCGCTCCCAGCTGGTCCAGTCCGGGTACAGCGCCTGCACCGACAGGCCGTTGACCTCGCCGGGGGCGTAGCCGAACAGCTCCTCCATCTTGCTGTTGCAGCGCAGGTTGAAGCCATGCTCGACGACGGAGATGCCCAGCACCGCGCTGTCGAGGATCGCCTGGTTCTCCAGCAGGGCGTTGCGCAGCGATTCCTCGGCGCGCTTGGCCTCGGTGCGGTCCTCGACGATCCAGATGCTGCCCTGGGTGTCGTCGACCGGATTGACCAGGTAGGCGATCAGCTGGGCCCACATTTGGCTGCCGTCCCTGCGCACCATCGCCACTTCGGTCTGGTAATGGGCGCCGGCGCGCAGCAGCGGATAGCCCTCGGCGCCGATGCGCTCGTAGATCGCCTCGGTCGGGTACAGCGCGCGTGCGGACAGACCGAGCGCCTCGTCGCCGAGGTAGCCGAACATCTCGGCGAAGCCGCGGTTGTAGCGCGTGATGACGCGGTGCTTGGTGAACAGGATGCTGATCGACGCGTTCGTCATGATGGCCTGCACTTCGGCCAGGGTCTGGCGGTCGAACGGCAGGTTCGGCAGCGGCGCGAACACGAAGCTGGCGCCGGCGCCCGCGTGCGGCGGCAGCGGCTTGGACTGGATCATCACGCCGGTGGCGCCGGCCGGGCTGTCGAGCACGCTTTCCCAGCCCTGCTCGCTCACCAGCGCGCCGCCCAGGCGCATGAGCGCGTCCGGCAGCGCTGCCGCGGTGAAGAAATTACCCAGCAGGCGTCCGCGCGGATCCATGCCGAGCAGGGTGCGCAAGGCGTGATTGCAAGCGAACACGACGCCGTCGCCCGTGCACGCACAAGCGGGCGAGCCGATCAGTTGCAGTGCATCTGCGACGAAATCCGGGTTGATTGGTACGCGATCCATATCCCATTACGGCGAAGGTCCGCTGCGACGGCAGCTGGGCTGAACTGACGATCATAAACCACAATCCAACGAAAGTGTCAGAAAGCAAAGACAAATGCCGTAAGACAGTGTTTCTATCGCCAAAACACAGCAGGATTCTCCCCGAAACGAGCCGTGTCTGGCGCGTAACATCGAAAAGCGTTGTATTGCTGCCTTAGCCGTTCAACAACACCTCGCCCGGCACCCTGACCCATCCCTCCATCAGCACGCGCGCGCTGCGGCTCATGCTGGCCTTGCCGACCTTCCACTGGCCGTTCTCCAGCACCGCCTGGGCGCCCACGCGCAGGGTGCCCGAGGGGTGGCCGAAGCGCACCTCGCTGCGCTGCCCGCCGCCGGCGGCCAGGTTGACCAGGGTCCCGGGAATGGCCGCGGCGGTGCCGATGGCCACCGCCGCGGTGCCCATCATCGCGTGGTGCAGCTTGCCCATCGACACGGCCCGCACCAGCAGGTCGATGTCGGCCGCGCCGACCGGCTTGCCGCCGGAGGCGACGTAAGCGGCCGCCGGCGCCACCAGCGCCAGCTTGGGCGTGTGCTGGCGCCGCGCCGCCTGCTCCACGCTGTCGATCAGTCCCATGCGCAGCGCGCCGCAGGCGCGGATCATCTCGAGCAGGGCCAGCGCCTCCGGGTCGCCGTTGATGGTGTCCTGCGACTCGGTGCCGGTGTAGCCGATCGCCTCGGCATTGACGAAAATGGTGGGAATGCCGGCGTTGATCATGGTCGCCCTGAGCGTACCCAGACCGGGCACCACCAGGTCGTCGACCAGCTGCCCGGTCGGGAACATGGCCGCGCCGGCGCCCTCCTCCTCGGCCGGATCGAGGAATTCCACAACCACCTCGGCCGCCGGAAAGGCCACGCCATCGAGTTCGAAGGCGCCGCTTTCTTGCACCTGCCCGTTCGCCATCGGCACGTGGGCGACGATGGTCTTGCCGATGTTGGCCTGCCAGATACGCACGACGGCCACGCCGTCGGGCGGCACGCGCGCCATGTCGAGCAGGCCGCTGGCGATCGCGAACGGGCCCACCGCGGCCGACAGGTTGCCGCAGTTGCCGCTCCAGTCCACGAATGCCTGGTCGATCGAGACCTGGCCGAACAGGTAGTCGACGTCGTGGCCGGGACGGGTGCTGGGCGCCACGATCACCGCCTTGCTGGTGCTCGACGTGGCCCCGCCCATGCCGTCGATCTGCTTGCCGTAGGGGTCGGGGCTGCCCACCACGCGCAGCAGCAGCGCGTCGCGCGCGGTGCCCGCCGCCTGGGCCGCTGCGGGCAGGTCCTGCAGCCGGAAGAACACGCCCTTGCTGGTCCCGCCGCGCATGTAGGTGGCGGGGATCTTGAGTTGCGGTAGGTAAGCCATGCTCATGCCGCCTTGCGCGCTTCGAGGAACTCCTGGGCGAAGCGCTGCAGCACCCCGCCCGCCTCGTAGATGTCGACCTCCTCGGCGGTGTCGAGGCGGCAGGTCACCGGCACTTGCACCGTCTCGCCGCCGGCGCGGTGGATCACCAGGGTCAGGTCGGCGCCGGGGGTGCGCGCCCCGCTCACGTCGAAGGTCTCGGTGCCGTCGATGGCCAGGGTATGGCGGTCGGTGCCCGGCTTGAACTCCAGCGGCAGCACGCCCATGCCCACCAGGTTGGTGCGGTGGATGCGCTCGAAGCCCTCGGCCACGATGGCTTCCACGCCGGCCAGGCGCACGCCCTTGGCGGCCCAGTCGCGCGAGGAGCCCTGCCCGTAGTCGGCGCCTGCCACCACGATCAGCGGCTGCTTGCGTTCCATGTAGGTCTGGATGGCCTCCCACATGCGCGTAACCGTGCCGTCCGGCTCGATGCGCGCCAGCGAGCCTTCCTTGACGACGCCATCCACGACCGCCATCTCGTTCTTCAGGCGCGGATTGGCGAAGGTGGCGCGCTGCGCGGTCAGGTGGTCGCCGCGGTGGGTGGCGTAGGAATTGAAGTCTTCCTGCGGCAGCCCCATGCTGGCCAGGTACTCCCCGGCCGCGCTGTCGGGCAGGATCGCGTTCGACGGCGACAGGTGGTCGGTGGTGATGTTGTCGCCCAAGACCGCCAGCGGGCGCATGCCGGTCAAGCTGCGCGCGCCGGCCAGCGCGCCTTCCCAGTAGGGCGGGCGGCGGATGTAGGTGCTCGCCGGGCGCCAGTCGTACAGCGCACTGACGGCCGGGCCGCGCTCGGCCTGCACGGCGAACATCGGCGTGTACACCTTGCGGAACTGCTCCGGCTTGAC
>DIZW01000128.1:0-407 GCA_002428015.1 Oxalobacteraceae bacterium UBA6018
GCCGCCCCCGGCACGCCGGCCGCGCTGGGCGCCGACAAGGCCCAGGGCGCCGAGCCGGTCCAGACCCAGGCCGCCGTCAGCGCGGCCGGGACCGACAAGCCGGCCGCGCGCGAGAGCCTGGCGCAGCAGTTCAACTTGAAGGAGCAGGTGGCCGCGCCGCTGGGCGCGACCCCGGCCGCGGCGCCGCTGCAGCAGGTGGCGCTGGCCCAGGCCGTGGCCAACGGCGCCGGCGACAAGCTCGCCGCGCGGGTCGGCACCCCGGCCTGGGACAACCAGCTCGGCCAGAAGATCGTGTGGATGGTGGCGGGCAAGGAGCAGAGCGCCTCGCTGACCCTCAACCCGCCCGACCTGGGGCCGATGCAGGTGGTGCTCAACGTGACCAACGACCAGGCCAGCGTGAGCTTCAC
>DIZW01000128.1:590-29163 GCA_002428015.1 Oxalobacteraceae bacterium UBA6018
GCCCAGCCGGAAGTGCGCCAGGCCCTGGAAGATGCCATGCCGCGCCTGCGCGAGATGCTCAGCGACAGCGGCCTTTCGCTGGGCAACGCCAGCGTCAACGCCGGCATGCCGGAGCAGCGCCAGGCCCAGGGCGACATGGACCAGGGCGGCGGGCAAGCTAGGCGTTTCGGCAACGGCGGCGCCGACGCGAGCGCCGACAACGGCAGCGCGGCGGCGGCCCAGGCGCGGGTGGCGGCGCGCCCGGTGCGCGCGGGCGACGCGCGCGGCGCGGTCGACACCTTCGCGTAGTTGGCATAAAAGCAGGAAAACCCAGGGGGAAAAGCGGACAACTGGCGTGGCGTGTTTTCAAACCGCCATCGATCCGTGCGGATGTGTGCGGCAAACCACGAGTTGGCTTTGCTTCTTCCCTCTTTTCAACGTTTCTCGCTGCTCAGTTATTCACGATAATGACATAATGACGGCATGATCCATTTAGCGCAGTGTTGAGGTACCTTGAAAGCGAATCCAAAAATGAAGGCTGATCCGAAGGCTGAGGTCGCGACACCGAATTCGAAGAAGAAGATGCTCGTGATCGCGATCATGGGCGTGCTCGTCATCGCGCTCGGCGCCGGCGGCGCCTGGTTCTTCACCCGCTCCGGCGGCGAGAAGGATCACAAGGCCGAGGCCAAGGCGGAGAAGCCGGAGTTCGTGGCCATCGAGCCGTTCACCGTCAACCTGCAGCCGGAAAACGGCGACCAGTATCTGCAGGTCCAGTTCACCCTCCAGGTGGGCGGCGCCGAGCAGGCCGAGCTGATCAAGACCAACATGGCGCGCGTGCGCAGCCGCGTGCTGCTGCTGCTGTCGGCCAAGAAGGCATCGGAGCTGACCAGCGTGGACGGCAAGCGCCGCCTGTCGAACGAGATCATCGCCGCGGTCAGGCAGCCGTTCGCGGAAAAAGGCCCGCCCCAGGACGTGAGCGACGTGTTGTTTACCTCATTTATCATCCAGTAGATCATGGCCGATAATTTCCTCTCCCAGGAAGAAGTCGACGCCCTCCTCAAGGGCGTCAACGGCGACCAGGACGACGCCGCGGCGCCCGAAGAAACCTCGGGCGTACGCACGTACAACCTGGCCACCCAGGAGCGGATCGTGCGCGGGCGCATGCCCACGCTGGAGATCATCAACGAGCGCTTCGCGCGCCTGTTGCGGGTCGGCCTGTTCAACTTCCTGCGCCGCAGCGCCGAGGTGTCGGTGGGCTCGGTGCGGGTGTCCAAGTACAGCGAATTCATCCGCAACCTGGTGGTCCCCACCAACCTCAACCTGGTGCACATGAAGCCGCTGCGCGGCACCGCCCTGATGGTGTTCGACCCGGGCCTCGTGTTCCTGCTGGTGGACAACCTGTTCGGCGGCGACGGGCGCTTCCACACCCGCGTCGAGGGGCGCGACTTCACCCAGACCGAGCAGCGCATCATCCTGCGCATCCTGGACATCGTGTTCGAGGCCTACACCAAGTCGTGGGAGCCGGTGTTCCCGGTCGAGTTCGAGTACATCCGCTCCGAGATGAACACCCAGTTCGCCAACATCGCCACCCCCAACGAGGTGGTGGTGTCGTCCACCTTCACCGTCGAGCTCGGCTCCGTGAGCGGCCAGATCCACTTCTGCATGCCGTACTCGATGATCGAGCCGATCCGCGACGCCCTCACCTCCAGCCTGCAGGGCGAGGCGCTGGAAGTGGACAAGCGCTGGATCCGCCTGATGACGCAGCAGATCCAGGTGGCCGAGGTCGAGCTGGTGGCCACCCTGGGCCACGGGCGCGCCTCGTTCGACGACATCCTGAACATGAAAGTCGGGGACATCATCCCCCTGACGGTGCCGGAGCAGATCCAGGCCACCGTCGACGGCGTGCCGGTCATGGACTGCACCTACGGCGTGCTCAACGGGCAATACGCGCTGAAGGTCGAGAAACTGCTGGCCAACGCCGACACTAAATAACCGAGGAGTACATCATGTCCGATAATCAAGACGACCAGAGTATGGACGACGACTGGGGCGCGGCCATCGCCGAGCAGGCCAAGGCGGAAGCCGAGGCCTTGGCCAGCCAGACGGCCTCGGCCGCCGTGTTCAAGGACTTCTCCAACAAGGGCACCAAGAACGAGACGCCCAACGATATCGACTTCATCCTCGATATCCCGGTGCAGCTGACGGTGGAACTGGGGCGCACCAAGATCGCCATCAAGAACCTGCTGCAGCTGGCCCAGGGTTCCGTGGTCGAGCTCGACGGCCTGGCCGGCGAGCCGATGGACGTGCTGGTGAACGGCTGCCTGATCGCCCAGGGCGAGGTGGTGGTGGTCAACGACAAGTTCGGCATCCGCCTGACGGACATCATCACGCCGTCCGAGCGCATCCGAAAACTCAATAAATGAGGGCGGGCGCGCTCGTGGCGCCGCTGCTGGCCGCTTGCGTGGCCGGCGGCGCGCTGGCGGCCGGCCCGGCCGCGCCCAGCGAGGCGGCACAGCCGGCCACGGCCGCATCGGTTCCTGCCGCATCGCTTCCGGCCGCATCGGTTCCCGCAGCATCGATTCCGGCCGCGCCGGCGCCGGCCGCATCGGTTCCAGCCGCACCGAGCAGCGCCGCGCGCGCCCCCGCGCCCGCGCTGACGGTCACGGCCGGCCCGTCGGCCGGCAACCTGCTGCAGACCATCGCCGCCCTGTGCCTGGTGCTGGGCCTGCTGGCGGCGCTGGCCTGGTTCCTCAAGCGCTACGGTCCCAAGGCCCAGGGCGGCAACGCCAGCCTGCGCATCGTCGGCGCCCTCAATCTGGGCGGACGCGAGCGCATCATGGTGGTGGAGGTGGGCGAGCAGTGGATCGTGGTGGGCGCCTCGCCGGGCCGCGTCAACGCCCTGGCCACCCTGCCGCGCCCGCTCGACGCGCCGGCCGCGGCGGCGCCCGACACCTACCAGCCCTCGGCCACCAGCTTTTCCGAGTGGCTCAAGCAAACCATCGACAAACGCAAGTAACCACTCTGTCCACAATGCCTACACCGTCGTCCCCGATCCGCGCCCTGGCGCCGCGCCTGCTGGCGCTGGCCGTGCTCGCCCTGCCGCTGGCCGCCGCCGCCGCGCCCGGCATTCCGGCCTTCACCAGCGCGCCCGCCCCCGGCGGCGGCACCGCCTACTCGCTGCCGGTCCAGACCCTGCTCCTGATGACGGCGCTGTCGTTCCTGCCGGCCGCGCTGCTGATGATGACCAGCTTCACCCGCATCATCATCGTGCTGTCGCTGCTGCGCCAGGCCCTGGGCACCCAGTCGGCCCCGCCCAACCAGGTCATGGTCGGGCTGGCGCTGTTCCTGACCCTGTTCGTGATGGGGCCGGTGTTCGACAAGATCTACACCGACGCCTACCTGCCGCTGCAGGAGAACAAGATCGAAATGGGGGTGGCCATGGACAAGGCGGTGGCGCCCTTGAAGACCTTCATGATCAAGCAGACCCGCCAGGCCGACCTGGCCCTGTTCGTGAAGATGTCGCATTCGCCGGCGCTGCAGGGACCGGAGGACATCCCGCTGCGGGTGCTGATCCCGTCCTTCGTCACCAGTGAAACTGAAGACCGCGTTCCAGATCGGCTTCGCGATCTTCATCCCGTTCCTCATCATCGACATGGTCGTGGCCAGCGTGCTCATGTCCATGGGCATGATGATGATGTCGCCGGCGGTGATCTCCCTGCCCTTCAAGCTGATGCTGTTCGTGCTGGTGGACGGCTGGCAGCTGCTGCTCGGCTCGCTCTCACAGAGCTTCTACTAGGAACCGCGATGACCCCGGAAAGCGTGATGACGATGGGCCGCACGGCCATGGAGGTGACCCTGATGGTGGCCGCGCCGATGCTGCTGGTGGCGCTCATCATCGGCCTGATCGTCAGTATCTTCCAGGCCGCCACCCAGATCAACGAGGCCACCCTGTCCTTCATCCCCAAGCTGGTCGGCATTTTCGTCGCCCTGGTGGTGGCCGGCCCCTGGATGCTGGCCGTGATGCTCGACTACATGCGCCAGGTGTTCGCCGGCATCCCCGGCCTGGTGGGCTGATGCGCCTGGCCGCGCGCGCCGCATGATCCACCTCACCAGCGCCGAGCTGAACACCTGGATCGCCGCCCTGCTGTGGCCGCTCTCGCGCATCCTCGGCCTGATCGCCGCCGCCCCCCTGTTCGGCAACGCCAGCGTCCCGGTGTCGGTCAAGGTGGCGCTCAGCGTGATGCTTGCCGTCATCATCGCCCCCGTCATCCCGGCCCTGCCGGCCACCGATCCGATGTCGATGGCCGGCCTGCTGATCCTGGTGCAGGAGATGCTGATCGGCCTGGGCATGGGCTTTTCCATGCGCATCGCCTTCGCCGCCATCGAACTGGCCGGCGAGATCAGCAGCCTGACCATGGGCCTGGGCTTCGCCACCTTCTTCGACCCCGAGACCAAGGGCCGCTCCTCGGCCATCAGCCAGTTCCTGGCCCTGATCGCCACCATGGCCTTCCTGGCGCTCAACGCCCACCTGGTGCTGCTGGGCGCGCTGGCCGAGAGCTTCCTCAGCCTGCCCATCGCGGCCACCCCGATGGCCATCGGCGCGCCCTACGAGGTCGTCAACTGGGGCGGACAGATCTTCGCGGCCGGCCTGCACCTGTCGCTGCCCATCGTGGCCGCGTTACTGATTACCAACGTCGCGCTCGGCATCCTGACCCGCGCCGCGCCCCAGCTCAACATCTTCGGGATCGGTTTTCCGGTCTCGCTCGGGGTCGGCCTGCTGGCCATCAGCATCGCCCTGCCCTACCTGGACATGCCGATCCAGACCCTGCTCAACCAGGGCATCGAGGCCAGCCGGCGGCTGGCGCGCAGCGGCGCGGCGCGCACCCCGGCCATCCTGCCGGCCCCGGGGCCTGCCGGCGGCGCTGACGCAGCGCATGCTGGGCGATAAAATGGTTTCCTTGTGGCAATTTATCCGATATGATGCACACTGCCCCTCGGAGAAACCCGCATGACTAGCCTCGTCGCCGCGTTGAGCACCAGCCAGGTTGCGGCGTTGACCACGTCGCAGCTGGCTTCGCTGTCGAGCGACGACATCGCCACCTTCGGCACCGACCAGCTCAGCGTGCTGAGCACGGCCCAGATCGGCGCCATCGCGGCCGACGGCGTCGCGGCGCTCTCGACCGACCAGATCGACGTGCTCAGCACACGCCAGCTGAGCGCCCTGTCGAGCGTGCAGATCGGCGCGCTCTCGACCGGCCAGCTGCAGGTGTTCGACACGGCCGACGTGCGCGCCCTGCTCACGGGCCAGTTGGCGGCCCTCAGCGCGGACCAGATCGGCGCGCTCAGCACGGCCGGCCTGGCCCTGCTGCGCACGGCCCAGGTGGCGGCCCTGACCAGCGTCCAGGCCGCCGGATTGACCACCGACCAGATCGCCGCCCTCGGCGCCAGCCAGCTCAAGGCCCTCTCCACCATGGCCATCGGCGTGCTCGCCACCGACCAGCTGGCCGCCATGCAGAGCGGCGGGCTGGCGCAACTGACCACGGCCCAGATCCGCGCCCTCGGCGCCGACCAGCTGGGCGGCCTGAGCACCGACCAGATCGGCGCGCTCTCGACCGCCCAGGCCGCCGCGCTGGCCAGCGCCGCCATCGCGGCCCTGTCCACCGACCAGATCGCCGCGCTGGGAACGCGCGACCTGAACGCCCTCACCAGCGTCCAGCTGGGCGCGCTCGGCGCCGAGCAGGTGCAGGCCCTCACCACCGGCCAGCTGGCCGCGCTCACCACCCGCATCATCGGCGCGCTCGGCCTGGCGCAGGTGGCCAGCCTCACCAGCGACCAGCTGGCCGCCCTGTCCACCCTGGCGCCGTTCTCCAGCGCCCAGATCGGCGCCCTCACGCCCGACCAGGTCGCCACCCTCGGCACCGCCGACCTGGCCGCCCTGAGCAGCAACCAGCTGAACGCGCTCGGCGTGGACCAGGTGGCGATGCTCTCGACCGACCAGATCGCCGCGCTCACCACGCGCCAGGCGGCCCAGCTGTCGACCACGATCGTGACCAGCCTGAACACCGCGCAGATCGCCGCCTTCGAGACGCGCGACGTGACGCACCTGAACAGCGCCCAGCTGGCGGTGCTGTCGGACGAGCAACTGGCGGCGCTGTCGAGCACCCAGATGCCGGCCCTGTCGAGCAGCGCGCTGGCCGGCCTGTCCGACTACCAGGTCAGCATGCTCAGCGCCGCCCAGCTGACCGCGCTGACGGGCCTGGCCACCTTGAGCACGACCCAGATCGCCGGGCTCGGGGCCGGGCAGATCGCCGCCCTCCTGACCGGCCAGGTGGCCGCCTTCACCAGCGCCCAGCTGGCCGTGCTGAGCGGCGACCAGCTGGCGGCCCTGACGACCGACCAGATCACTGCGCTGAGCACGCGCCAGGCCGCCGCCTTGAGCAGCACGCTGCTCGCTTCCCTGAGCACCAGCCAGATCGGGGCCCTGCAGACGCGCGAGCTGGCGCTGTTCTCATCCGGCCAGGTGGCCGCCCTCACGCTCGAGCAGACCGCCGTGCTCACCAGCGCCCAGGTGCACGCCTGGAGCACGGCGGCCGCCACCGGCCTCACGCTCGAGCAGATCGGTGCCCTCAGCGACACCCAGCTCGACGCGCTGCGCTCGCTGGCGGCGCTGACCACGCGCCAGATGGGCGGCCTCACCACGTCCCAGCTGGCCGCCTTGAACGATCCGGACCTGCTCAGCCTCACCACGCGCCAGGTGGCCGCGCTGGGCGGCGACCAGCTGCTGGGACTGTCCACGGCCCAGGTAGCGATCCTCACCACGGCCCAGGCGCGCGCGCTCGACCCGGCCGCCCTGGCCACCCTCAGCACCGACCAGATCGGCGCCCTGGCGCTGGCCGACGTGGCCGCGCTCAGCACACGCCAGGTGGCCTGGCTGGGGCTGGACCAGCTGGCCGCGCTCGGCTCGGCCCAGCTCAACGCGCTCACCAGCGCCCAGGTGTCGGCCCTGACCGGCGAGCAGGTGGCCTCGCTCTCGAGCGCCCAGCTGGCCGCGCTGTCCAGCCTGGACGGCCTGAGCACGCGCCAGATCGCCAGCCTGGCCACCGTACAGCTGGCCACCCTCGGCACCGACGCCATCAGCGCGCTGCAGGTGCGCCAGATCGCCGCCCTGCTGCCCGAGCAGGTGGGCGCGCTCACCACCGACCAGCTGGCCGCGTTCAGCACCGCCCAGATGCACGCGCTCTCGAGCACGACCCTGGCCGCCCTCACCACCGACCAGGTGGGCGCGATCAGCGTGGACGACATCGCCGGCCTGAGCACGCGCCAGGTCGCCGCCCTCGGCAGCGCCCAGCTGGCCGCCTTCAGCGACGCCCAGTGGGCCGCCTTGACCAGCGCCGAAGTGGCCGCCCTGCGCACCGAGCAGTTGCTGACCTTGAACACGGCCCAGCTGGGCGCGCTGGCCTCGCTCGACGGCCTGAGCACGCGCCAGGTCGCCGCCCTGAGCACCGCGCAGGTGGCCGGCATCGGCCTCTCCGCCATGGCCCTGCTGCAGACGCGCCAGCTGGCCGCGCTGACGGCGCGCCAGGCCGCCGCCCTCGGCACCGACCAGCTGGCCGCCCTGTCCAGCCTGCAGGTGCGCGCCTTGAGCACGGTGGCGCTGCGCGCGCTTGGCACCGACAGCATCGCCGCGCTCACGGCCGACGACATCGGCGGCCTGCGCACCAGCGCGCTGGCCGCGCTCTCGACCGACCAGGTGGCCGCGCTCACCACGACCCAGATGGCGGCCCTGCAAAGCGCCCAGCCGGGCGCCTTCAGCAGCGCCCAGCTGCGCGCGCTCGGCACCGACCAGCTGGCCGCGCTGGCCACCCTGGCCGGCCTGTCCACGCGCCAGATCGTCACCCTCGGCACCGACCAGCTGGCCAGCCTGGGGCAAGCCTCGCTGGCCACGCTGAGCACGCGCCAGGCCGCCGCCCTCCTCACGCGCCAGGCGTTCGCCCTCACCACCGAACAGATCGCCGCGCTCGACAGCGCCCAGCTGGCGGCGCTCTCGAACGCCAGCGTGGCCGCGCTGTCGAGCGACCGGGTGGCCGCCATCGAAACGGCCGACCTGGCCGGCCTGCGCACGGCCCAGGTGGCCGCGCTGGGCAGCGCGCAGATCGCGGCCCTCACGGCCGACCAGCTGGGCGCGCTCACCAGCCGCCAACTGGCCGTGCTCGGCAGCGCCCAGATGGCCGCCTTCGACAGCACCCGCTTCGCCGCCCTGTCCAGCATGGCCGCGCTGGGCACGCGCCAGATCGCCGCGCTCAGCACCGACCAACTGGCCGGCCTGGCCCTGGACGACGTGGCCGAACTGCGCACCAACCAGGTGGCGGCCCTGCGCGCCAGCCAGATCGCCGGCCTCACCGTCGACCAGATCGCCGCCCTGGACACGGCCCAGGCGCGCGCGCTGTCGAGCGCGGCTATCCGCGCGCTCTCGACCGACCAGTTGCTGGCGCTGAACCTGGACGATGTCGTGAGCCTGTCGACGCGCCAGATCGCCGCCTTCAGCACGGGCCAGATCGCCGCGCTGAGCGTGGGCCAGATCGGCGTGCTGACCACCAGCCAGCTGGGCGGCATGAGCGCGGCGCAGAAGGCCGCCCTGTCCACCGAGCAGGTGGCCGCGCTGGCCTCGCTGGCGCCGTTCACCACCACCCAGATCGCCGCGCTGACGACCGAGCAGATCGCCAGCCTGTCGCTGACCAACCTGCAGAGCCTGCGCACGACCCAGGTGGCCGCGTTCACCACCGCCCAGGCCCAAGCCTTGACGAACGCCCAGCTCGGCGCGCTGCTGACGACCCAGTGGCGCGCCCTGACCACCGCCGCGGTGCGCGCCTTGGGCGTGGACCAGCTCGGCGCGATCGCACTGGAGGACGTGGCCGCGCTGCGCACCGCCCAGGTGACCGCGCTCGGCACCGACCAGGTCGTGGCGCTGACCGACGCCCAGGCCGGCGCCCTCACCACGGCCGGCATCGCCGCGCTCACCACGGCCCAGGTGGGCGTGCTCAGCGCCAGCCAGATCGCCGCCTTCGGCTCGCTCGCGCCGCTCACCACGCGCCAGGTGGCCGCCCTCACCAGCGACCAGCTGGCCACGCTCGGCGCCGACGCCCTGCAGGCGCTGCGCACCAGCCAGGTCGCCGCGCTCGGCACGGTCCAGGTGGGCGGCTTGAGCGTCGACCAGATCGCCAGCCTGGGCACGGCCCAGGTGCGCGCACTCTCGACCGCCGCGCTGCGCGCGCTGTCGGCCGACCAGCTCGGCGCCATTTCGCTGGACGCCATCGCGGCCCTGCGCACCACCCAGGTGGCGGCCCTGTCGACCGACCAGATGGGCGCCCTGCTGACGACCCAGCTGCACGTGTTCACCAGCACCGAGATCAACGCCCTCAGCGCGGCCCAGATGGGCGCGCTGTCGGACGACCAGCTGCTCGAACTGGGCTCGATCGCCACCTATAGCCCGGCCCAGATCGCCGGCCTGTCGGCCACGCGCGTGGCCAGCATCACCCTGGGCGACCTGGCCGCGCTGTCGGCCGGCCAGATCGGCGCCATCACCAGCACCCAGGCCGCCGCCCTGACCACCGAGCAGATCGCCGCCTTCACCAGCGCCCAGATGGCCGCGCTGGGCACCGGCGCGGTGTCGGCCCTGAGCGTCGACCAGCTGCCGGCCATCGTCGCCGACGACCTGGCCGCGCTGCGCACCGTCCAGCTGGCGGTCCTCTCGACCATGCAGCTGGGCGCGCTCGCGCCTGAGCAGCTGAGCGCCCTGACCACGCGCCAGAGCGCCGCCCTGAGCAGCGCCCAGGTGGCCGCGCTCAGCATCGACCAGCTGGTGGCGCTCTCGAGCAGCCAGATCCGCGCCTTCTCGACCCGCGCCATCGCCGCGCTCACGCTCGACCAGGTCGCCCAGCTGGAACAGGACGACATCGGCGGCCTGCGCACGGCCCAGGTGGCCGCGCTCAGCACCGACCAGCTGGGCGCGCTCTCGACCACCCAGCTGGGGGCCTTCACCAGCGCGGCCATCGCCGCGCTTTCGATGGCGCAGCTGGGCGCGCTCTCGAGCGACCAGTTCCTGTCCATCGCCACCCTGCCCGCGCTGACCACGCGCCAGATCGCGACCCTGTCCACCAGCCAGTTGCAGGCGCTCGACCTGGACCACCTGGCCCAGTTGAGCGCGGCCCAGATCGGCGCGCTCACCAGCGCCCAGGGCGCGGCCCTGCTGACCACCCAGGTGGCCGCGCTGTCGCTCGACCAGGTGCGCGCCCTGTCCACCGTCGCCCTGCGCGCGCTGAGCGCCGAGCAGGTGGCCGCCATCACCCTGGACGATATCGCCGCGCTCAAGAGCACCCAGGTGGGCGCGCTCACCACCACCCAGGTGGCCGCGCTGAGCCTGGACCAGAGCCTGGCGCTGTCGACCCGCACCCTGCAGGCGCTCGGCAGCGCCCAGGTGGCCGCGCTCACCAGCGCCCAGCTCGGCGTCCTGGCCCTGGGCGCCTTCACCACCAGGCAGGCGGCGGCCCTCACCACCGACCAGATCCTGGCGCTGCCGGCGGCCACGCTGGCCAGCCTGACGAGCAGCCAGTTGCGCGCCTTTTCCACGCGCCAGGCGAGCGTCCTGAGCACCGACCAGATCGCCGCGCTCGGCGCCGCGCAGGTGGGCGCGCTCTCGAGCGCGGTGGTGCGCGCGCTCACCACCGAACAGCTGGGCGCCCTCACGGTGGAGGATATCGGCGCGCTGGCCACCACCCAGGTGGCCGCGCTGGCCACCGGCCAGATCGCCGCCCTCACGCTGGACCAGATCGCGGCGCTGAACACGCGCGAACTGCGGGTGCTCTCGAGCGCCCAGATCCGCGCGCTCGGCACCGACCAGTTGAGCGTGCTGGCGGTGGGCGGCTTTTCCAGCGTGCAGATCACGGCCCTCAGTACCGACCAGCTGTCCAGCTTCGACCTGGACCGCATCGCCGCGCTCACCAGCGCCCAGGTGGGCGGCCTGAGCGGCGCGCAGGCGAGCGTCCTCAGCGCGGCCCAGCTCGGCGCCCTCAGCCCGCTCCAGTTCCGCGCCCTGTCCACCGGCGCCATCGTTGCGCTCAGCACCGAGCAGATCGTCGCCCTGAACGGCGACGAGCTGGGCGCCCTGTCGACCCGCCAGGCCGCCGCGCTCTCGACCGCGCAGCTGGCCAGCCTCGGCACCGACCAGATCGGATCGCTCGCCACCGGCGCGCTGGCGGCCCTGACCGTCGCCCAGCTGCGCGTGCTCGGCACCGACCAGCTGGCCGCGCTGCCCAGCCTGGCGCCGTTCACCACCGCCCAGATTGTCGCGCTCAGCTCGACCCAGATGGCCTCGTTCGACGAAGCCCACCTGGCGACCCTGCGCACCGCCCAGATCGCCGCCCTGAGCACGCGCCAGGTCCAGCAGCTCGGCACCGACCAGGTGGCGCTCTTGAACACGGCCCAGGTGCGCGCCCTAACCACCGTGGCCATGCGCGTGCTCACCACCGAGCAGATCGGCGCCATCGCCCTTGACGACGTGCCCGCCCTGTCGAGCAGCCAGCTCAACGCCCTCAACACGAGCCAGGTCCAGGGCCTGACGGTGCAGCAGATCGGCGTGCTCGGCACCGACCAGGTGCGCGCCCTCAGCCCGACCCTGGTGCACGTGCTCGCCAACGAGCAGCTGGCCGCCATCGGCGACCTCGGCGTGCTGCGTACCAGCCAGATCGCGGCGCTCTCGACCGACCAGCTCAGCGCGCTCACCGTGCCGACCCTGGCCGCGTTCAGCACCGCCCAGCTGGCGGCCCTCGTGGGCGGCCAGGCCGCCGGCCTGTCCGCCGCGGCCCTGACCGCCTTCGACGGTGAGCAGGTGCGCTCCCTCTCGACCGGCCTGCTCAAGGCGCTCTCGGCCGACCAGTTAAACGCCATCGACCCGGCCGATATCGGCATGCTGCGCACCACCCAGATCACCATACTCGGCACCACCCAGGTGGCCGCGCTGACCTTGGCGCAGATCGGCGCGCTCAGCACCAGCCAGATGCGCGCGTTCAAACTGTCCCAGGTGGCCGCGCTCACGGCCGACCAGGTCGACGCGCTCACCACCACCCAGCACGCGGCGCTCAGCGCCACCCAGCTGGCGGTGCTGCCGCTGGGCAGTCCGCTGGTCCTCGACCTGAACGGCAACGGCGTGCAGACCGTGTCAGTGGCGGCCGGAGTGCGCTTTGACCTGTACGCCGACGGCGCCAAGGTCAACACCGGCTGGGTCGGCGGCGCCGACGGCCTGCTCGCGCTCGACCGCAACGGCAACGGCACGATCGACAACGGCGGCGAACTATTCGGCACCGCCACCACGCTGGCCGACGGCAGCCGCGCCAGCGACGGCTTCGCCGCGCTGGGCGCGCTCGACACCAACGGCGACGGCGTCATCGACGCGCGTGACGCGGCCTTCGGGCAGCTGCGCGTGTGGGTGGACGCCAACGCCGACGGGGTCAGCCAGGCCGGCGAACTGCGCAGCCTCGACGCGCTCGGCATCGCCAGTCTGGGACTGGGCGCGCAGACCGTGAGCGAGAAAAGCCAGGGCAACTGGATAGGGTTGAGCGGCAGCTTCACGCGCACCGACGGCACGGTGGCGCAGATGGCCGACGTATGGTTCGCGGCCCAGCGCGCCCCCACCGCCCTGCAGGACAAGGTCAGCGCGCTGACCGAGGCCATCGCAAGCTTCGGCAGCCCGGCCACGCCGGCGGCCGGCACGAGCGGCAGCTTGACCGACAGCCCAACCCAGGGCGCGCTGGCCGGCAGCGTCGCGGTGCTGGCCGACCAGCTTGGGCGCTATGCCAACGGCAGCGGCGCCCAGCTGAGCGCGCCGGACCTCGACCCGGCACGCCGGCGCGCGCTGCTTGACGCCAGCGCCGCTTTACTGGCCGTGCACAAGCCGTGATGAGCGGTACGAAATCGATGCGACTCTTCGGATAAGCGCATCACCAAAAACCGCTGGTTTTTCGTCCGACAACGCAATCACCCAGTGTCGACGCATAAACTTCTTCCGCTCCGTTTTTAGCGACACACGACAGTGTTGGACGCAAAAGTCCCCACCAATTTTTAGTGGGGACTATTTTGGGGGCGAATTGACCTTCGCCGATTCCCTAGCCGTTCAGCGAAGCCGACCATCCACCGCGAGCCCTTAGCGCTGTCGCTGCGCCAGTTCGGCGATAACCCGTTCCAGCGGCGTCGTTCCTGCCCTTTCCACCGCGCCGGAATCGCTCTTGATGTCGATATGCGCGCAATTGAGACCACAGGTCATTTCGATGAAACCAGCAAGTGCAGCCTTCGAGAAATGGGCATCCGCCAGCGCCTTGGGCCACTCGGCTTCCGGCACGACTGCCACATCGACGGGTTTCCCGAGCGTGGCTGACACGATGGCGGCGACATCGCCAGGGGTGTAGTCCTTGGGCCCCGCGAGAGTGACGCTGCGGGTACCCGACCATTGTTCCTGCAGCAAAGCAGCCGCGGCGCTACCGACATCCACAGTCGCCACCATCGGCAGTGGGCGCTGTGGCGGCGACAGAAACGTTGGCAAGCTTGAGTTGCGCACGGCATGTCCGACCATCGGCATCCAGTTCTCCATGAAATACGCCGCGCGCAGGAAGGTGGCGAAAACACCTGCTTCGCCTAAACGCTGCTCGAACATGCGGTTCATCATGATCCATCCCGTCCCGCTTTCACGGTCGGCGCCCACCGAGGACAGAGCCACCAGCCTGGGCACGTCCGCCGCAAGGGCGGCGCGCGCCGTGGTGTCGGCAATCATGTCAGCCCGCTCGAACAGGTCTTCACGGTCGTAGGCTTGCGGACTGACGACATAGGCGCCCTGGGCCCGACTGAGCGCATTGGTCATCGAGGCCAGGTCGGTCAGGTCGGCCACGGCGATCTCTGCGCCGCGTTCGGCCCATGGGCGGCCCTTGGCGCTGTCGCGCACCACGACGCGCACAGAATGGCCCGAGCGCAAAAGCGCATCGGCGGCGGCGGCGCCAGTGCGGCCGGTCACACCGAACACAACGTAAGGAAGGGGGGAGGAAACAGCCATATAAAATCTCCTGTTAAGATGAAACAGAAGCGTGCATGATTTCCCGACATGCATCAATAACATGAAGAGCATAGTCAAAATGCACCAAGTGGATTTGTCTGCGATCGACCTCAACCTGTTAAAACTGTTCGAAGCACTGGTTCGGGAACGCAGTGTCACCCAGGCCGGCCTGCGCTTGGGCTTGAGCCAGCCGGCCTCCAGCCGTGCGCTGGGACGACTGCGGACCATGCTCGGCGATCGCCTGGTAGTGCGCGGCAAGCTCGGACTGGAACTGACGCCACGCGGCGAAGCGCTGGCAGGTCCGGTGGCCAGGTTGCTGGACGACGCCCGAGGGATCGTCTCACCTGCCGTCTTCGATCCCGCTTCGGCGACGGGGCGGATCACGATCGCCGCGCACGATCACCTGAGCTTGCTGGTCCTTGCCGATTTGCTCGCCCGCTTCGAGCGCCATGCGCCCGCGCTAAGTCTCCATATCGCCCAACCCGCCGGGGACAACGTGCGGCTCGTCGAGCATGGGAAAGTGGATCTGGCACTGGGCATTTTCGAGGCACTGCCCGGCAGCCTCTATCGACGCGGCCTTTACACTGACAGCCTGACGTGCGTGGTGCGATCCGATCACCCCGGCTTCGCTGGGGGACTCAGCCTGGAGCGTTATGTGGCGCTGCGCCACGTTGCCGTGACCATTTCCGGCGTGGGAGAAAGTGCGGTCGACGTCGCCCTCTCGACACTGGGGCTGACCCGCCACGTCGCGCTGCGCGTTCCCCACTTTCTCGCCGGTGCGATGTTCGTGGCGGACAGCGACATGATTCTCACGTTGCCAAGCCGATTGGCGCGCCGACTTGCGCAAAGGCTCCCGCTCATGCTCCTGGACCTGCCGCTACAAGTTGCTCCCTTGTCGTTTGCCATGATTTGGCACGAACGCTTCCATGGCGACCCTGCCCATGCCTGGGTAAGGCAACAGCTTTTGGACGTCGTTGCGTCGTTCAATTAGGCGGGATTCGCTATCGCAATTAGGAGCTGGTGTTCAGGCGCAGCTGGACGCCCGCCGCATGACTTGTCGGTGGACGAGACGGCGGCCAGGCCGCCGCCAGGCGCTTAGCCGATGTAGTTGAACAGCGACAGCCCGGACAACGACTTGAACGATTTCTGGGCCGCCTCCAAGGTGGTCTGCTGCTGCGAGAACAGCGAGATCGCCTTGACGGTGTCGAGGTCCTGCAGGTCCGACAGGGTCGAGGCATACTGGATGTTCAGGTCGTCACCGGCGCTGTCGAGGTAGTCGAGCTCCTTCAGGCGCGAGCCGACCGAGGCGCGCACGGCCAGCACATTGTCGAGCGACGAGTTGAGGTTGTCGTGGGCCGCGTTGAGCGAGTTGGTCAAGCGCGCTTGGCCGGCAGCCCCGGTGGCGGGCGTGCGCAGGGCGGCGATCAGGCTGGTCACGGTGGCGAACACCGACTGCTTCTGGCTCGGCTTGACGGTGAAGGTGTCGCCGTCGGCGGGCGCGCCGGCCACGTCGAACGCCACGCCGTCGAAGGCGATCTGCTTGCCGCTCTCGTAGGGCACGGCCGAGGCCACGGGCAGGCCGGTGGTGCTGTCGTTGATGGTGTAGGTGGTCGCCGCCGGGGCGCCGCTGACGGCGAAGCTGATCTGGTAGTCGTGCCCGGTCAGCAGCTTGGCGTCGCTGACCGAGCCGGACGAGACGATGCCCGAACCGGTGTTGGCCACGCCGGCCTGGGTCACGAAGGTGCCGTTGCCGGTGACGTTGTTCTCGAACACCGAGCTGCCAGAGTCGCTGGTGGCGACCTGGCGCGAGGAGCCCACTTGCAGGGTGCGCTGGCCCTGGTCGCCCTGGTACTGGGCGCCGGTGGCGGTCTGGGTGAACGGCAGCGTGGTCGACTTGTAGCCGGAGAACAGGTAGCCGCCGGCGCCGTCGGCGCTGTTGGCCAGGCCCATCAGGTCGTTCAGGCGGCCCGACAGTTCCGTGGCCAGCGATTCGCGGTCGGCCTGCGACAGCGCGCCGTTGCCGGCGTTGACGGCGATGGTCTGCACGTCCTGCAGCAGCGAGGTGGTGCCCGACAGCGCCAGCTCGACCTGCGACAGCGAGCTGCGCGCGTTCTGGCGGTTGGTCGCGAACTGGGTGTTGACCGATTGCGACTGGGTCACCTCGAGCGCGCGCGCGGAGGCGATCGGGTCGTCGGCGGCGGTGAGCATGCGGCGGTTGGTCGAGAGCTGCATCTGGGTCTTGGCGAGCGAACTCTGCAAGGTGCCGAGCTGGTTGGTGGCGGTCTCGTAAAGCGAACTGGTACTGATGCGCATGATGGACTCTCGGGTGAAATAACGCGCTTAGCGGCCGAGCGACAGCAGCGTGTCGAACAGGGTGCTGGCGATCTGCATGACCTTGCCGGCAGCCTGGTAGGCCTGCTGGTACTTGAGCAAATTGGTGGCTTCCTCGTCCAGGTTGACCCCGACCACGTTCTGCTGGGCGGCGGTGGCCTGGGCCAGCTGGGCCGCGCCGGCCTGGCCGTTGACCTGCACCTCGCGCGTCTTGTTGCCGATGAAGCTGACCAGTTCGGCGTAGGCCGACTGGTAGGTGGCGGTGCCGCCGTCGACGATGTTGGTGGTCTGCAGCGCGCCCAACAGGCGCATGTTGCGGTTGTCCCCCACTCCGCTGGTGTTGGGCCCGACGCTGAAGGTGTCGCCCTGGGCCGGGGCGCCCGTGAAGGCGAAGTTGACGCCGCCGAAGTTGTAGCTGGCCCCGTCCGTGTAAGGGATGGCCGCGGTGCCGGCCGGGTACACGGTCTTGGCGCCGTTGACCGTGACGGTGACGGCCTGGCTGGCGGGAAAGCCCGTCAGGCTGCCGCTGGCGCTGTCGTAGCTGAGGGTCACGGGCGCGGCCAGCGCGTTGCCCGGCTGGAGGTAGGCGGCGTCGACGCTGCCCTCGCTGATCTGGGCGCTGCCGGTGTTGCTGACCGGCGCGGCGGTGGCCACCGGCGCGGCCGCGGCGATCTTGCTGCGGTCGCTCAGGGCGACGGCGAACTGGGCCGCGCCGTTGACGGTCGGGCGCACCACGAAATTGTCGCCCGTGGCGGCCACGCCGGTGATCGAGAAGTCGACCCCGTCGATGGTCTGGGCCTGGGTCTGGGGATACGGGCTGATCGCGGTCTTCTGGTTGTCCGACTGGCGCGTGACCATGTAATTGTTGCCGTCGAAGCTGACCGTGTAGTCGCTCTGGGTCAGCTTGGTCGGATCGCTGACCTTGGCCGTCACCTGGGTGGTGCTGGCGGCGCTGTTGTTCAGGTTGCGCCCGACGAAGGCGTCGGCCTGGACGAAAAAGTCGCCGCCCATCGCGCCCGACTGGTCCTGGCCCAGGTGGTGCTGGGCGTTGAAGCTGTCGGCCAGGGTGATGGCGATGCGCCCCAGCGAATTCTGGGCGCGGTCGAGGGTGGTGGCGCGGAACTCGAACAGCCCGCCCAGCTCGCCCCCGGACAGCGCGGTGTCGCTCAGCACGGTGATCTTGTCGCCGCTCACGTAGCCGACCTGGATCCGGTTCAGGTCCACCGGCGAGGTGGTGGCCGCCAGTTCGAAGGATTTCTTGCCCACCACCAGCGGCTGGCCGCTGCCGATCGAGATCGTCAGGCTGTTGTTGTCGCCCTTGACCACGGTGGCCTTGACCTGCTTGTTCAGGTCGGTCACGAGCTTGTCGCGCGCGTCCAGCAAGTCGTTCGGCTGGCTGCTGTCGGCCGCCCCGAAGGCGCCGATCTGGTCGTTGAGCTGGGCGATCTGCTGGGCGTAGGAGTTGATCAGCGTCACGTTCGAGGTGATCTGGGTGTTGACGCCGTCGCGCACCTCCTCCAGGCGCCCGTTCAGGCCCTGGAAGCGCGCCGCCAGCGAGTCGGCGGTCGACAGCAGCGCCTGGCGCGAGGCCACCGAGGCCGGGTTCGAGCTGACGTCCTGCACGCCCTTGAAAAAGTCCTGCAGCGCCGGCGACAGGCCGGAGGTGGTGTCGGCCAGCAGGTTGTCGACCTGGCTGATCTGGGCGTTGAACGCGTCCAGCGAGCTGGTCGAGGCCTGGGCCGAGCGCACCTGGGAGGCCAGGAAATCGTCCGAATAGCGCTTGATCGAGGCCACCTCGGTGCCGCTGCCGACGAAGCCGTAGCCGTAGTCCTGGGCCGGGGCCGAGGCTTGCACCACGGCCTGGCGGCTGTAGCCGGCCACGTTCGCGTTGGAAATGTTGTGGCCGGCCGTGGACAGGCCCACCTGCGCGGCGAACAATCCACTTTTTCCAATACTGAGAAGATCTCCAGCCATGATGTCGATTCTTTCGTGTCTATGCTGTTGACGGCAGAATTCCGGGAAACTTTATTGGAGGACCGACAACATCATTGTCATTTTTTTACGCCAGATTGTGCTGAATGATGCGGGTCAACTTTGCAGCATACATGGGATCGGTCGCGTAGCCCGCACGTTGTAACCCGCGTGCGAACGCGGTCGGGTCCTTGGCCGAGGCCAGCACCTTCTCGTAGCGAGGGTTGTTACTTAGCAACTTCGCATAATCCTTGAAACTGTCCGCGTAGGAATCATAGGCGCGGAACTTCTCCACCCTGGTGTGCGCCACCCCGTTGACGAATTCCGTCGTCACGGCCGTGGCCACCTTGCCGGTCCAGCCGGGGCCGGCCTTGATGCCGAACAGGTTGTGGCTGGCGCTGCCGTCGGCGTTCTTGATCTCGCGCTTGCCCCAGCCCGACTCGAGCGCGGCCTGGCCCAGCATGAACTTGGCGGGAATGCCGGTCGCCTGGGCGGCCGCCTCGGCGGGCGCGGCCAGCTTGTCCTGGAAGGCGCGCACGTGCGGGGCCTGGTTCCTGGCGCCCGCTACCGGCACCTTGGACGGGGCCAGCAGCGCGCCTGGGGTACTCAACAAGTCGGCCGCCTCGCGCGGGGCCGGCATGGCCGCCGAGGTGGCCATGTTCTGGTCGCCACCGATGGCCAGCGCCTGGGCGTTGGCGTTCTGGGCCGACAGCTGGCGCGTGAGCACGTCGGCCAGGCCGATGCCGCGCTTGGCCAGGTTCTGGCTCAGCTGCTGGTCCAGCATCGAGGTGAAGGTCTTCGATTCCTGGGTGTCGAGCATGCCGTCCTGGGGGGTGGCGTCGCGCATGCTCTTCATCATCATGTTGATGAACATGGCCTCGAACTGGGTGGCGGCGGTCTTGAGCGCGGCCGGCGAGCCATCCTTGGCCGATTGCTTGAGCTCACTTAAGCCCTTGGTGTCGACCGCGAGCCGGCTGGTCAGGTCGTTGCTGGTGGGAGCGATCATGGCCGCCCCCTAGATGATCTCGAGCTCGGCGTGGAGCGAGCCGGCGGCCTTGAGCGCCTGCAGGATCGACAACAGGTCCTGGGGCGTGACGCCGAGCGCGTTCATGGCCTTGACCACCTCGGCCAGCGAGGCGCCGCCCTTGACCATGACGACCTTGCCGGGTTCCTTCTTGACCTCGATCTGGGTCTTCTGGGCCACCACCGTCTTGCCGCCCGACAGAGGGGCCGGCTGGCTGACCTCGGGGTCGCTGCTGATCGTCACCGACAGGTTGCCGTGCGAGATGGCGCAGGTGTCAAGGGTGACGGACTGGTTCATCACCACCGAGCCGGTGCGCGCGTTCATGATGACCTTGGCCGCGACCCGGGCCGGCTCCACCTCCAGGTCCTCCAGCACGCCGATGAAGGCCACCCGCTGGTCGCTCGAGGAAGGCGAGCGCACCCGGATCACGCGCCCGTCCAGGGCGGTGGCGATGTCGGGGCCGAAGTGGTTGTTGATCGCCTCGACCACCCGGCTGACGGTGGCGAAGTCGGTGCTGTTCAGTTCCAGGCGGATCTGGTTGTTCTCGCCCAGGTTGGAGGCGACGGCGCGCTCGACCGTGGCGCCGGCGGAGATCTTGCCCACCGACAGATGGTTGACCACGGTCTGGGCGCCGCCCGCGGCCGCGCCCACGCCGCCGACGAGCACGTTACCCTGGGCCATGGCGTAGACCTGGCCGTCCGCGCCTTGCAGCGGGGTCATCACCAGGGTGCCGCCACGCAGGCTCTTGGCGTTGCCGATCGAGGACACCGTGATGTCGATGGTCTGGCCCGGCTGGGCGAAGGCCGGCAGCGAGGCCGTGACCATCACCGCGGCCACGTTCTTCAATTGCAAGGTGGTGCCGGGCGGCAGGGTCACGCCCTTGGCCTGCAGCATGGACACGATCGACTGCACCGTGAACGGGGTCTGGGTGGTCTGGTCGCCGCTGCCGTCCAGGCCCACCACGATGCCGTAGCCGCTCAACTGGTTCTGGCGCACGCCGGCGATCGAGGTCAGGTCGCGCAGACGCTCGGCGCGCGCGGCCTGGGGCAGCAAGGTGGCCGCGGCCAGGACGAGAAAGGCGATAGTGGCGCGCATGGGAACCCTCATCAGAAT
This sequence comes from Oxalobacteraceae bacterium UBA6018, assembly GCA_002428015.1. Taxonomy (GTDB): domain Bacteria; phylum Pseudomonadota; class Gammaproteobacteria; order Burkholderiales; family Burkholderiaceae_D; genus Telluria_A. The sequence goes on from DIZW01000128.1 coordinate 21,104, forward strand.
GGCAGCAGGGATTGGAAGAAGCGCGACACCATCGCCGTCATCTCGGCGCGGTCGATCTGGCTGTTGGTGCGGTACTCCACGCGCGCGTCGGCAACCTGGGTCGAGGACACGGTGTTGCCGGCGGCGATAGTGTCGGGACTGACCATGCCCGAGAAGCGGATGAACTCGACACCCTTGTTCATGGCCACCTGCTTCTCGCCGGCCACGATCAGGTTACCGTTGGGCAGCACCTCGGTCACGGTCACGCCGATGGTGCCGGTGAAGGCGTTGCTGGCGCTCTGGTTGTCGGCGTCGGAGAACTTGGTGGCGGCGTTGGTCGCGACCGGGCCCAGCTTGCCGGCCAGCAGGCCCGGCGGCGCGAAGCTGGCCGTGCCGGACTTGTTGCCCGAGCTGGCGCCGGCCTTCACGGCCGAGGTCTTCTCGACGATGTTGATGATCAGCAGGTCGCCGATGTGGCGCGCGCGCCTGTCCTCGAACAGCGGCCGGTACTGGGCCGCCTGGTAGATGGCGCCGTTGGCCGGCGCGGCCTGCTCGGCGTAGAGCGGGCGCGCGCTGGTGGGGCGCTGCACGATCGAGCTGGGGACGGTGGAGCAGCCGGCCAGGGCCAGCGCGGCAACGATATAAGCGGTTTTCATGGCTTCTCCCGCCCCTTACATCTGCGACAGCTTGGCCAGCATCTGGTCCGAGGTCGTGATGGCCTTGCTGTTGATCTCGTAGGCGCGCTGGGTCTGGATCATGTTGACCATCTCCTCGACCACGTTGACGTTGGAGGTCTCCACATAGCCCTGCAGGATCACGCCGGCGCCGTTGGTGCCCGGGGTGTTGGTGTTGGGGCTGCCCGAGGCGCCGGTCTCCACGTACAGGTTCTCGCCCTTGGACTCCAGCCCGGCCGGATTGACGAAAGTGGTCAGCTGCAAGGTGCCGATCTGCGAGGGCGCCGTGCTGCCCGGCAGGGTCACCGAGACGGTGCCGTCGCGCCCGACCGTGATCGACTGGGCGTTGGCCGGCACCGTGATGGCCGGCTGGATCACGAAGCCGGACGAGGTGACCAGCTGGCCGTTGGCGTCGCTCTGGAACGAGCCGTCGCGGGTGTAGGCGGCGGTGCCGTCGGGCAGCAGCACGGAGAAGAAGCCGGCGCCGTTGACCATCAAGTCCTTCGAGTTGCCGGTCTGCTGGGGGTTGCCCTGGGTGTGGATGCGTTCGATCGCCACGGCGCGCACGCCCGTGCCGACCTGCTGGCCGGTGGGCAGATTGGTCTGCTGGGACGACTGGGCGCCGGGCTGGCGCACGTTCTGGTACAACAAGTCCTCGAACACGGCGCGGCTGCGCTTGAAGCCGTTGGTGCTGACGTTGGCCAGGTTGTTGGTGATGGTGTCGAGGTTGGTCTGCTGCGCCTCGAGGCCGGTCTTGGCGATGTACAGGGAACGAATCATGGTCTTCTCCAGTGAGGCGCCCGGCGTTCGCGCCGCGCCTTGACGATAAAGACCATTATGCGGCTAGCGCCGTCAACTCAAAGCGAGGATCTGGGTGGCTTTCGCCGCGTTATTCTCGGCATTCTTCAACAGGCTCATTTGGGTCTCGAACGAGCGCGCCAGCGAGATCATGGTGACCATCGCGTCCACCGGCGAGACGTTGCTGCCCTCGAGTGCGCCGCCGGCCACGGCCACCAGCGGGTCGGCCGGGGCCGCCGCGCCGTTCTTCAGGCGGAACAGGCCGTCGTCGCCGCGCACCAGGTCCTGCTCGGGCGGGTTGACCAGCTTGATGCGCCCGAGCACGGTGGGCGCGCCCGGCTTGGTGGTGCTGGCGATGGCCGACACGGTGCCGTCGCCGCCGATCGATACCGTCACCTCGGGCGGCACCGTGATCGGCCCGCCGTCGCCCTGCACGTTCAGCCCGCCCGAGCTTTGCAGCACCCCGTTCGGATTCATCTGCAGCGCGCCGTTGCGGGTGTAGGCCTCGCTGCCGTCGGCCGTCTGCACCGCGATCCAGCCCTTGCCCTTGACCGCCACGTCCAGGTCGCGCCCGGTCATCTGCAGCGGCCCGGACGAGAAGTCCGAGCCGACCGTGGAATTGACCACGAAGGCGCGCGTGGGCAGGGTGCCCGGCGCGTCCACCTGCACCGCGCGGAAGGCGTCGATCTGGGCCCGAAAGCCCGTGGTGCTGACGTTGGCCAGGTTGTTCGAGGTCGTGGCCTGCTGCTCGAGGATGTGCTTGGCGCCGCTGGCGGCCGTGTAGATGAGACGGTCCATGAAGATTCCTTGCGCCGCCGCGCCCGGCGCGGGCCGGCAGCGGCGGCAATGTTGCCGTTAGCGCAGGTTGACCAGGGTCTGCAGCACCGAGTCCTGGGTCTTGATGGTCTGGGCGTTGGCCTGGTAGACGCGCTGCGCGGTGATCATGTTGACCAGCTCGGCGGTGAGGTCGACGTTGGAGTTCTCCACCGCCGACGACTGCAGCACGCCCAGGCTGCCCGAGGCCGGCACGCCCACCAGCGGCACGCCCGAGGTCGAGGTCTCGGCCCAGGCGTTGTTGCCCAGCGGCGAGAGGCCGTTCGGGTTGGCGAAGTTGGCCAGCACGACCTGGCCCAGCGCGTGCGACTGGCCGTTGCTGTACTGGCCCAGGATGATGCCGTCCGAGCCTGCCGAGAAGCGCTGCAGGTTGCCGGCCGTGTAGCCGTCCTGGGTCGATTTCTTCTCGCTGGTGGCCGAGCCGTACTGGGTCGAGTCGGTGAACTTCTCGGCCAGGTTCAGGAAGGCGTCCGCGCCGGTGCGCGGGAAGATCGGCAGCGACACGGCCAGGCCAGCGCTCTTGCGGTCCACGTAGCTCAGGGTGTTGTCGGCGGCGTAGACGTTCTGCTGCAGCTGCACGAGCGAGCCGAACTGGTCGAAGGTCATGCGTCCCTGCGGCCGCGGCGGCACGTTGACGGCCTTGGCGATGGCCGCGTCGATCGCGTCCGGAGTGGTGCCGATGACCAGACCGGCCGAGGTGGCCGCTGCGGTCACGTTGGCCACGTCGATCCCGGCCGGGTCGATGCCGAGCGCGACCATGGCGTTGGTGACGGCGGTGCCGGCCGCGGCGGCGTAGTCGACCGCCGTCTGCTGCAGCGCGGTGGGGTCCTGGGGCACCGCCACCGACTGGGCCACCCAGGCGTCGCGCGCGGTGGCGGCCGTCGCCGCGTCCGGGTTGGCGGTCGGGTCGTCGTGGGCGGCGGCGGCCACCTTCAGCGCGGTGATCTCGGTGCCGTCGTTGGACGCGTACACGTCCCACACCCCGGGCGAGCTCTTGACGTAGTAGGTCGACATCACGTGCGGGTTGCCCAGGCTGTCGTAGACGTCGATCGGGGTCTGCTTGTTATAGGTGGCCGGGTCGGTCGGGTTGAACGGGGTGGAGGTCGGCACCAGGCTGCGCGAGTCGAGATTGATCTGGGTGTTGACGGTGGTGGTGGCGACCGGCTTGAGGTCGGCGGTGTTGATCTGCAGCGGGGTCGGCGAGCCGGCCAGGATGTTGCCCAGCGAGTTGGCCATGTAGCCGGTCAGCTTGGCGCCCTGGGCGTTGACCATGTAGCCGTCCTTGTCCAGCGAGAACTGGCCGTTGCGGCTGTACTGGGTGGCGCCGCCGGCCGTGGTGCGGAAGAAGCCGGCGCCGTTGATGGCGATGTCGAGCGGATTGTTGGACGATTCGATATTACCCTGGGTGAACTGCTGGGCGATCTGCGACACCTTGGTGCCGATGCCGGCCTGGTTGCCGCCGGCGCCGTTGAGCGAGTTGGCGTAGACGTCGGCGAACTCGGCCTGCGAGCCCTTGAAGCCGACCGTGCTGGCGTTGGCGATGTTGTTGCCGATCACGTCGAGCGATTTTGCAGCGCCGTTCAAGCCGCTAAGACCCTGTTGAAAAGACATGCTGTTCTCCTAGAATTGGTACGTGTTAAAGCGGCTTGTTTACAGAATCTGCTTGACGTCGGCCATCGTGACCACGCCCTTGGTGGGCAGGTTCAGCGAAACACCGCCGGTGGCGCTGGTGGTGACGCTGCTGACCACGTCGAAGGCGAGCGGCTTGGCGTCGGTGAGCTGCTGGCCGGCGCGGGTGGCCACCACGCGGAACGAATACTTGCCGTTGGCGGCGGCCAGCGGATTGCCGCTGCTGTCGACCGCGCCGGCGCTGGTGCCGCCGTCCCAGGTCAGCGGGACCGTGCCGGCCGGCTGCGGCCCCATGCTGATCGAATCGATGTCCTTGCCGGTGCGCGGATCGGTGACGATCACCTGCACGTCGTCGGCTGGGGTGGCCAGCTCCACGCCCATGACGGCCTTGCCCGAGGACAGGTTGGCGTAGTCGCCCTCGACCAGCACGCCGTGCCCGATCATATTGGTCGCCTGCAGCGCCTCGGACGACTGGTAGCTGGCCTTGAGCGAGTCCAGGGTCGTGTTGAGCTTGTTCACCCCCGTCACCGTCGACAGCTGCGCCAGCTGGCTGGTGAGCTGGGCGTTGTCCATCGGGTTGAGCGGGTCCTGGTTCTTCAGCTGGGTCACCAGCAGTGTCATGAACTTGTCGGTGTCGGCCTGGACGCTGCCGTCGGCGGCCGTGGTCTTCTTGGCGTTGACCGCGTTCATCAGGTCCTGGGAGACCAGGTTGGTGGGGCTTTGTACGGTTGTCATGGCGTCGTTCCGGTGTGATTATTGGCCGAGAGTGAGGGTCTTCATCAACAAGGTCTTGGCCGCGTTCATGGTTTCCACGTTGGACTGGTAGGAGCGCGAGGCCGACAGCATGTTGACCATCTCGTCTACCACGTTCACGTTGGGCATGGAGACGTAGCCCTTCTCGTCGGCCAGCGGATTCTTGGGGTCGTACACCTGCTTGAGCGGCGAGGCGTCCTCGACCACCTGCTGGACCTTCACCCCGGTGCCGCCGCCCTCGGTGGGCACGGCCTCGAACACCACCTGCTTGGCGCGGTAGGCCTGGCCGCTGGCGCTGGTGGCGCTGTCGGCGTTGGCCAGGTTGCTGGCGACCGTGTTCAGGCGCTGGGCCTGGGCGCTCATGGCCGAGCCGGATACGTTGAAGATATTAAACAGCGACATGGTTACTGGCCTCCCTGGATGGCCGCCATGATGCCGCGGATCTGCATGTTGATCATGGTGATGCCGGCCTCGTAGCGCAGCGCGTTGTCGGCGAACTGATTGCGCTCGACGTCCATGTCGACCGTGTTGCCGTCGGCCGCGCCCTGGGCCGGGTTGCGGTACAGCACCGGGGTGCCGTCCGGCAGCGTGTCGCCGTTCTGGGCCGCGCCGCCGAGCTGGCCGGCGGTGGGCGTGGCCAGCACGCCGGCCGGCGGCGAAGTGCGCGCCAGCACGCCTTGCAGGGCGCTGGCGAAGTCGATGTCGCGGGCCTTGTAGTTAGGCGTGTCGGCGTTGGCGATATTCGACGCGAGCAATTGCTGGCGCTGCGAACGCAGGCTGAGCGCGCTTTCGTTGAACCGCAGGTAATCGTCGAGTTTGCCTATCATGTCGGGCTCCGCTTTTCTAGGCTAGGCCACCGGATCGCGGCACTAGACTTGTGAGGACAGGATCGATAGTACGGCCACGGGGCCCCGGTCAATCGAAGGATAAGGCGGCCCAAAGACCGGCTATTCATTCGTTAAGGCAAGCTCGGCGACGCATAAGATGCTTGCATACTAAAAGGAACGCCCGATGAAGCTCGCCCTGCGCACCAGTTTTACCACCCTCCTGCTCTCGTCCACTGTGGCGCTGGCCCAGCAGACGGTGCCGCGCCAGGACCTGGGGGCGCTCAGCCAGGTGGCCGAGCAGTATCTGCGCGACCAGAGCGCCGGCTTGCCCGGCCAGGTCAACATTACCATGGGAAAGATCGACGCGCGCATGAATCTGGCCGCGTGCACCACGCCCCAGGCCTTCCAGCAGCCCGGCGCCCGCGCCTGGGGCAAGACCACGGTGGGCGTGCGCTGCACTGCGCCGTCGGCGTGGACGGTGTATATTCAAGCCCAGGTGAGCGTGCTCAGCCAGTATGTGGCGAGCGCCGTGCCGCTGGTCCAGGGCCAGCCCATCGTCCCGGCCCAGCTGGTCATGGTCAGCGGCGACCTGGCCGCCCTGCCCAACGGCGTGCTGACCGACATGGCGCAGGCCGTGGGCCGCAGCAGCACGGTGTCGCTGGCCGCGGGCGCGCCGCTGCGGCTCGATATCCTGCGCAGCAAGCCGGTGGTGCAACAAGGACAAGCGGTGCGCGTGGTGTCCAGCGGTAGCGGGTTCTCGGTCTCGGCCGAGGCGCGCGCCATCGGCACCGCCGCCGAAGGCCAGGTGGTCCAGGTGCGCACCAGTGGCGGTGCCATCCTGAGCGGCGTGGCCAAAGCCGGAGGGACGGTCGAAGTCGTGTTTTAGAGACAGTTCGCGGGGGATGAGCGATGTGACCGATGGCGCTAAAGTTTTTGAGGAAACGGCCGTTACTTACGCATACCCCGGAGTGTTTGTCTCCGACCAGAGAAGGACGATGCTGTGAAAATTAACGACAATCTCAAAAGCCCTGGCCTGCCGGCCACCAATACGCCGGCCACCAGCGCGAAAGGCACCGACAAGGCAGCCACGGCCACGCCGGCCGCGACCGACAGCGTGCGCCTGTCGTCGCAGGGCCAGGCCCTGGCCAGCTCGGTCGGTGGCAGCAATGGCGTGTTCGACACCAAGAAAGTCGAGCGCATCAAGTCGGCCATCGCGGATGGCCAGTTCAAAGTCAACTCCGAGAAGGTAGCGGACGGCCTGCTGGAAACAGTGCGCGACCTGCTGCATTCCCGCAAACGCTGATTCCAGCGGCATAAGGCGTCACCATCATGGCAAGTCCGATCACCACCGTCCGCGACGAACTGAGCCTCATCGGCACCATCGTCGAACTGCTCAAGCAAGAGCAGCGCGCCCTGGTGGCGGCCGACACCGACGCGCTGAACGCGGTGACCCCGCAAAAATCCCAGCTGGTGGGCCAGATGGGCGCCCTGGCGCGCCAGCGTCACCAGGCCCTGGCCGCGGCTGGCCTGAGCGCCGACGACGCAGCCATGCCGGCCTGGCTGGAAGCCCAGGCCGACCCGGCCGCCACGTCCCTGTGGCAGGACTTGCTGGCGGCCGCACTGATCGCCAAGGAGCTCAACCGCGTCAACGGCATGCTCATCGCCAAGCAGCTCAGCCATAACCAGACCATCCTCCAGGCCATGCGCACCCCTGTCGGCGCCGCCGACACCGGCGTCTACGGCCCCACCGGCCATACCTCGGTCAGCGCGCCCTCGCGCCGGCTGGTGGTGGGCTGAGCGTCCGCTCCGTCCGTCCCCCGACCTCCCCGCAGTCCGACCCCGTGTCGGAAAAATTTACAGTTGCCTCGCGCGAGCGCCAAAGCGCCCGCGCAAGCCACTGAAAACATTGCTTTTTCCTTAACTGGTACAACGTTTTCTTTTAGTCAACAGTCGCATCGTCCGAGCCTGACGCCGCGCAAGACTAAAACAACCATTCTAAGGAAGAAACCATGATCAAGACCTCCCTGCGCGGCGTCGCCGCGGCCGCGGCCCTGTTGCTGGCAAGCGTGGCGCCGGCCCAGGCCACCCCGCTCACCTGGCACCTGCACAACGTCAGCTTCACCGACGGCGCCAGCGCCAGCGGCTCGCTGATCTACGACCCGGCCACCAACACGGGCAGCGTGCTTGGCGTGAGCGTGACCGCGGGGCCCCAGCTGACAGCGTTTAACTACAACAGCGGCAATAGCGGCCTGTTCGGCAATGGCTTCGGGCCGCACGCGTTCAGCATCATGGAACTGAACGGCAAGCGCTACTTCAATTTCTCGTTCGTGGATGCGCTCTCGAACGCCGGCGGCACCTTCGCGCTCAACACCGCCGCCAGCTTCGACTGCATGAATTGCGCGCCGTTCCGCCTCGTGGCCGGCGGCACCCTCACCACCGCCGAGGTGCCGGAACCGGGCGGCGCCGCGCTGATGCTGGGCGCCCTGGGCGCGGCCGCGCTGGTGGCCCGCCGGCGGCGCGCCTGAGAGCTTGAGCGCTTGAGCGCTTGAGAGCTTGAGAGCTTGAG
>DIZW01000128.1:29269-105165 GCA_002428015.1 Oxalobacteraceae bacterium UBA6018
TTGAGAGCTTGAGAGCTTGAGAGTATGTCGATCATGCCGGAAATACTCTCAAGCGCTGAGTTCGGACTCCTAGCGGGTCGGGATTTCCGTGGTCGTGTCGGGCAGGGCCGACAGGATCGTCACCGCCACCCGGCGGTTGCGGGCCCGGCCTTCCGGGGTGTCGTTGGACGCCACCGGATCGTTGGCGGCGTGGCCGATGGCCGTCAGGCGCTCGGGCGCGACGCCGCTGTCGACGAACAGGCGCACCACGCTGCTGGCGCGCACGGCCGACAATTCCCAGTTCGACGGGAACAGGGCCGTCTTGATCGGGGTGAGGTCGGTGTGGCCTTCCACCTGCACCGCGTGGGCGTCGTCCTTGAGCAGCACCGCCACCGCGCGCAGCGCCTGGCGCGATTCGTCCGTCAAGGCCGCCTCGCCCGGGTCGAACAGGACGCTGGCGTTGATCTCCACGCTCACCCCGCGGCTGTTCTGGGTGACCCTCACCTTGCCCTCCTTGACCAGCGGCGCCAAGGTCGCGCTCAAGTCCTGGGCCAGCCGGGTCAGGCGCGCGCGCTCGTGCAGCATGGCCTCGGAGCGGCGTTTCTGCAGCGGCAGTGCGATGGCCGGCGGCGCCTCGCCGCTGGCGCCGGCGCCGCCCTTGCCGGTGGCGCCGAAGGCGTCGCCCAGGGCCACCGACAGCACCTTGTATTTGCCCTCGTTGACCACCGACAGCGCGTACATCACGACGAAGAACGCGAACAGCAAAGTGATGAAGTCGGCGTAGGAGATCAGCCAGCGCTCGTGGTTCTCGATGTGCTCGTCGTATTTGCGGCGCGCCATGGTGCTCGCGCCTAGGGCCGGGTCAGTAGGCTGGCCACGCGCTCTTCGATGACGCGCGAATGGTCGCCGCTGGCGATGTCGTAAAACACCTCGGCGAGGATCTCGTACTGGGTCACGGTCTCGGCGACGATGCTCTTGAGCTTGTTGCCGATCGGGTAGAACAGCAGGTTGGCCAGGCCCACCCCGTACACGGTCGACACGAAGGCCACGGCGATGCCGCCGCCCAGCTTGGACGGGTCGGTCAGGTTCTCCATCACGTGGATCAGGCCCAGCACCGCGCCCAGGATGCCGATGGTGGGCGAGTAGCCGGCCGCCGACTCCCAGATGCGGGCCGCCTGGCGCTGGCCGAACTCAAAGGCGGTGATCTCGGCCTCCAGGATGCCGCGCAGCTTGTCGGGATGGATGCCGTCGACCACCAGCCGCAAGCCCTTCTGGACGAAGGCGTCCTTATTCATCTGCATGTACTGCTCCAGCGACAGCAGGCCGTCGCGGCGCGCATGCTGGTTCCACACGACGATCTCGCGCGCCAGCTTGGCGCGCCGGCTCGGCGGCGGCGCGAACACCCAGCGCAGCATGCGCAAGCCGCGCATGAAGGTGGGGCCCTCGGTCTGCAGCAGCACCGCGCCGAAGGTGCCGACCACGACGATGGCGAAGGCGGCCGGCTGCACCAGCGAGGCCAGCTTGCCGCCCTCGAGGCCGTGGCCGATCAGCAGGCCGGCCAGCGCCAGCGCCAGCCCCGCTACGCTGGCCCAGTCCACGCCTGCTCCCTTAACGCCGCCCGCAGCCGCGCCACCGCCTGGGTGTGCAACTGCGAGACGCGCGACTCCGATACGCCCATGACGGCCCCGATCTCTTTGAGGTTCAATTCTTCTTCGTAGTACAAGCCCATCAGGATCTTCTCGCGCGGCGGCAAGGCGTCGATGGCGTCGATGACGGCCTGGCGGAAGTCGCCGTCGAGCAGGCTGCGCAAGGGGTCGGCGTCGTCCACGGCGTAGCGGTCGAGGAAGCTGTCGTTGCCGTCGTTGTCGTGGAAGTCTTCGTAGTACACCAGCTGGTGGCCGCCGCCGTCGGACAGCATGTCCTGGTAGTCGGCCAGCGACAGCTTGAGCAGCTTGGCCACCTCCGACTCGCTCGGCGGATGGCCCAGCTTCTGCTGCAGGCTGCTCATGGCCGCCTCGATCTTGCGCATGTTCTGGCGCATCGAGCGCGGCAGCCAGTCGCTGTTGCGCAGTTCGTCGAGCATGGCGCCGCGGATGCGCAGCACCGCGTAGGTCTCGAACTGGGCGCCATGGGTTTCCTCGTAGCGGTTGATGGCGTCGAGCAGGCCGATCATGCCGGCCTGGACCAGGTCGTCCACCTCCACGCTGGGCGGCAGCTTGGCCTTCATATGGTGGGCGAGACGCTTCACCAACGGCATATGCTCCGTCAGCAAATGATTCTTGTCCGCTTTCCCTTTAGGCGTATACATGCTGTTGTTATTCGCGTTCAGTGCGTGGTAAGTTAAGCGCCAAAATGGTTGGTTCCCCCCGTGCGGCCAAGCTGCGGCATTCCCGGCAGGGCGAAGCGCCCGGCCAGGCGGCGGAACGCGACCGACGCGCCCGCCAGCGGAAAGGCGTCGACCACGGCGCGCCCGAGGCGCGCGGCGCGGTGCAGGTATTCGTCGGCCGGGACCGATCCCATCGACGTCAGCTGCACGGCCAGGTAACGACTTGCCGCAGATGACATATTATCGTATACAACCTTGGCTTCGGCCTCTGATGCGTTGGTGACGATAATTCCGAACGGGCGCCGGCCCAGCTGCTGCGACAGGCGCTTGATCAGCGCGTAGGCGGCGGTGATCGAGGCGGCGCTGGTGGACACCTGGACCACGATCTCGGCGCTGGCCATGAGCGGCACCGGGAAGCTGTCGTCGGCGCCGAATTCGCCGTCCACGATCACGATCCCGGTCTGCTTGATCAGCACGTCGAAGGTCTTGGCCAGGCGGCGCGCCTCGTCCGGACCGCCGCGCGGCGCGCGCTGGCCGCGCAGGCGCGCCATGCTGGCCACGGCGAAGCCCTGCGGCACCTGGTGGATCACCTCGTTCAGGCCGCACTCCTGGCGCGCCACCTGCAGCAGGCTGGCGCCCTGGTCCACGCCCAGGCGCTGGGCCACGCCGTAGTCGCGGTCGCAGGCGTCGAGCAGCAGCACGTCGTTGCCGGCGCGCGCCAGCGAGGCGCCCAGGTTGACCAGCATGGCGCCCTTGTCGTCCTGGGGCGTGGCGGAGAGGAAGGTGACGATGCGCGGCTTGGGGCCGGCCAGCATGCGGCGCAGGCCCTCGGCCTGGTCGAAGTCGAAATTAGCCAAGGGACACCTCACGCAGGCTGCGGTCGTTGTGGGCGTTGCTGGTGGCGGCCATCAACAGCGGCAGCTCGGCGTCGGCGTACTGGGTGGCGGCGCTGTCGCGCTTCAAGCGGAAGGCGCGGTCGATCAGCATGCCGCGGTCGGCCAGGTGCAGGTCTTCCGGCACGCGCTGGCCGTTCGAGATGTAGAACAGATTGAGTTTCTGGCGGATCACCACGTCGAGGATGTTGCCGATAGAGGCAGCCTCGTCCAGCTTGGTCATGATGCAGCCGGCCAGGCCGCTGCCCTGGTAGGCCCGCACCACTTCGTTCAAGGTCTCGTTGGTCGAGGTCGCGTTCAGGCATAGCAGGCGCTTGACGTCGGCCCCGCTCTCGGACAGCATGGCCACCTGCTCGGCCACGTTGTGGTCGCGCTGGGACACGCCGACCGTGTCGATGAGCACGGTGTGCTTGTTGCGCAGCTCCTTGAGGGCGATGCGCAGGTCGGCCTCGTCCTTGACCGAGTGCACCATCACGCCCAGGATCTTGCCGTAGATGCGCAGCTGCTCGTGGCCGCCGATACGATAGGCGTCGGTGGTGATCAGGGCCAGCTTCTCGGGGCCGTGGCGCATCACGCAGCGCGCGGCCAGCTTGGCCGTGCTGGTGGTCTTGCCCACGCCGGTGGGGCCGACCAGGGCGAACACGCCGCCCTTCTCCAGGATCTCGTCCTCGTCGCTGATGGTGCTCAGGTTACGCCCCAGCACGGTCTTGATCCAGGCCAGGCTGGCCGCGGCGTCCTTGCCGGCGGGCAGCTTGTCGATCAGGTAGCGCGCCAGGCTGGCCGAGAAGCCGGCCGCCAGCATCTCGCGCAGCACGGACGCCTTCTGCGGTTCGCGCTGCTGGGTGGCGCTCCAGGCGATCTCGGCCAGCTGGGTCTCCATCAGGCCGCGCATGGCGCGGATCTCGTTCATCATGCCGCTCATCTCGGCGGCCGCGCTGTCCTTGGCGTGGGCGATGACGGTCTGCATCATCGACTGCATCTGGCTCGTCATCTGCAACTGCATGGCCGACATGTCGAAGGCCTCAGGCGCGGCGGCCGGGGCCACGCGGCGGTTGGCGTAGGACTCGGGCGGCATGGCCAGGCTGGGGCGCGGCTGCGACATCTCGGTGTCGTGCGGCGGATTCGAGATTGATGCCACGTCGTCGTTGGCCAGCGCCAGGATCTCCACCACCCCGTCGACCGGGCGGTTGGACAGGATCACCGCGTCCGGGCCGAGCGCCTCGCGCACTTTGCGCAAGGCTTCACGGGACGTTGCAGCTGTAAATTTTTTGACATTCATCGCCAACTCCTGGGGTCCTGCGGCCGTGCACTCCACATGAGGCACGCATCCATCTCACAGGAACCATTATTGACGATGCTAGGAGGAAACCATCGGGCGATCAGGCGGGGAAAAGTGGGCTATTTCGGCCAGCGCGCACGGGCCGCGCGCACCGTGCCTGGCGCCTAGGGTTGCGCCTCGTCGCGCGCGCCCGCATGCCAGGCGCGCGGCAGGATCACCTTGAACGCGGTGCCGCGCCCCGGCGCGCTGTCGACCTCGATGCGGCCGCCGTGGCCCTGGACGATTCCGTACACGATAGACAAGCCCAGTCCGGTGCCCTTGCCGATCGGCTTGGTCGTGTAGAAGGGCTCGAAGATGTGGTCCATGTGCTCGGGCGCGATGCCGGCGCCATTGTCGGCGATCTCCACCCACACGTGCTCGGCGTCGTGGCCGGTGCGCACCACGATGCGGCCCTCGTCCACGATGGCGTCGGCGGCGTTGATCAGCAGGTTCAGGAACACCTGGTTGATCTGCGACGGCAGGCAGCGCACGTCGGGGATGCCGCCGTACTGCCTGACCACCTCGGCCTTGTATTTGAGCTCGTTCCAGGCCACGTTGAGGGTGCTGTCCAGCCCCTGCTCGAGGTTGGCCATTTCGGCCTCGACCCCGCCCACGCGCGAGAAATCCTTCAGGTTCTGGACGATCTGCTTGACCCGCTTGAGCCCGTCGAGCGACTCGCTGAGCAGGGCGTCCAGGTCCAGCCGGATGTCGTCCAGGCCGATGTCGCGTTTCATGCGCGTGATCGGCGTGCGCGCCTCCAGCGGCAGCACGGCCTCGACGCTCTCGTAGGCGCCCACCAGTTGCAGGATCTGCTGGGCGTCGCGCTCGAGGGCGCTGAAGTTGGAGCTGATGAAGGCGATCGGATTGTTGATCTCGTGCGCCACGCCGGCCGCCAGCAGCCCGATCGAGGCCATCTTCTCGGACTGCAATAGCTGGCCCTGCATGTCGCCCAGCTTGCGGATGAGGACCTGCTGGTGCGCCTTTTCCTGCACCAGGGTCGCGTTGGCGATCTCGAGCGCCTGGGTGCGCTCGCGCAGGCTGGCCTCCATGCGCTTGCGTTGGGTGACGTCATAGCCGATGCCGACGATGCCGCTGACCTGGCCGTCGCTGTCGCGCAGCAGCACCTTGGTCGTGACCGTCCAGCCCAGCTCGCCCGTGTCCTGGTCCTCGACCAATTCCTCGTAGTCCAGCAGGGCCTGGCCGGACGCCAGTACTTGCTGCTCGTCGGCGAAATACTTGGCCGCCAGCTCGGCCGGAAAGAAATCGTAGTCGGTCTTGCCCGACAAGGCGGCCGGCGTGGCCACGCCCGCCAGGCGCGCCATCAGCGCGTTGCCGAACAAGAAGCGGCTGTCGCGGTCCTTGGCGTAGATGCGAAACGGGAGGTGCTCGACGACGGTGCGCAGCAGGTTTTGTTTGAATTCCAACTCGACTTCGGCCTGGCGCTGCAGCGCGCCATCGCGCCGCACATGCTCGCGCAGGGCCAGGTTGTCCAGGACCGCGGCGGCATGGCCGGCAAGGATGTCGAGCGCCGCCGTGTCCGGCCCCGCCGCGCCCAGGCCTTCCAGGAAGATCAGCCCGAGCAGCGCCTGCCCGTGCACCAGCGGCAGGCAGGCGGCGCCGTCGGCCACAGCCAGTTGGCGCTCGCGGCAGGCGCGCGCCACGCAATCCGGCGCGTCCTTCCACGCCGCGATGGCGTCGGGCGCGACGAAGCGCCCCGTGGCCGCGCCGGCGGCCTCGATCGCGAGCCCCACGGCGACGCGCGCGAGCGCGTCAAAGTCGCCCTGGGCGGCCAGCAGGCGCATGCCGCGCGCCAGGCTGGCCATCGGATGGGAGGGCATGGCGTCGGCCCCGCAGGGACCGTCCGCGGACATCGTTTTCCTGTCTTGCATTCTGCTCCCTGGCGCGATGACGTTCATCGATTGTCACAGAAAACATCAAACCGGACAAGGCCGGCCGCAGGCGGCGGCCAGCGCCCGCGCCGCCAGGCGAAAAAAGGCGGACGCGCCAGGTAGACGCGTCCGCCAACCCATGACCGTGCGTGCTTAGCTGGGCGCGCCCACCAGGCTGGTCACCCGAATCGTTTTGGTCTCCGGAATCTCGTTGTGCGACAGCACCTTCAACTGCGGCAGCGCGCGCCGCAGGAAGCGCGACAGCAGGGCCCGCAGCGGACCGGGCACCAGCAGCACCGGCGTCAAGCCCATCTGCTCCTGCTGGGCCGCGGCCGCGCCGGCCTGCTGGGCGATGGTGTCGGCCAGGCCGGGCTCGATGCCGGCGCCGTCGCCGCCCTGCCCCATGGCCTGCATCAGCAAGCGTTCCAGGCGGTTGTCGAGCGTCATGACGGACAGCTCATTGGTGCCCGGGAACAGCTGCTGCACGATGGCGCGCCCCAGCGCCACCCTCACCACGGCCGTCAATTCGTTCGGGTCCTGGGTCTGGCCCGCGTACTCGGACAAGGTTTCGATCACCGAACGCATGTCGCGGATGTGCACGCCCTCGACCAGCAGGTTCTGCAGCACCTTCTGCAGGATAGCCAGCGACACCACCTTCGGCACCAGGTCCTCGACCAGCTTGGGCGCGTCCTTGGCCAGATGGTCGAGCAAGGCTTGCACCTCGGCCCGGCCCAGCAGTTCCGAGGCGTGGGTGGTGATCAGGTGGTTCAGGTGGGTCGCCACCACGGTGCCGGCGTCGACCACGGTGTACCCCATGTTCTGGGCCTCGTCGCGCAGGCTGGCGTCGATCCAGGTGGCCGGCAGGCCAAAGGCCGGATCGGTGGTCACAAAGCCGGGCAAGGTGCCGCTGGCCATGCCCGGATTGATCGCCAGGAACTGGCCGTTGAGCGCCTCGCCGGTGCCCACTTCCACGCCCTTGAGCGTGATGCGGTAGGCCGACGGTTTCAGTTCCAGGTTGTCGCGGATGTGCACCGGCGGGGCCAGGAAGCCGACCTCCTGGGCGAACTTCTTGCGGATGCCCTTGATGCGCTTGAGCAGCTCGCCGCCCTGGGTCTTGTCGACCAGCGGGATCAGGCGGTAGCCCACTTCCAGGCCGAGCGTGTCGACCGGCATGATGTCCTGCCAGCTGGCTTCCTCCTGCTCCGGCGTGGTGGCCGGCGCGGCGGCGGCCGCGGCGGCGGCCTCGTCGACCTTGGGCGCGGCGGCGCGCTTCTTGATCAGGTAGGCGCAGCCGGCCAGGGAGCCGGCCAGCAGCAGGAACACGAAGTTCGGCATGCCGGGAATGAGGCCCATGCCGCCCAGGATGCCGGCGGTGATGTACAGCACCTCGGGCTTCGCGAACAGCTGGCCGACCAGCTGGGAACCCACGTCCTGGTCGCTGGCCACGCGCGAGACCACCATGCCGGCCGCGGTCGAGATGATCAGCGAAGGGATCTGCGCCACCAGGCCGTCGCCGATGGCCAGCAGGGTGTAGGTCTTGGCCGCGTCGGCGAAGCTCATGTCGTGCTGCAGCACGCCCACCAGCAGGCCGCCGATGACGTTGATGACGGTGACCATGATGCCGGCCACGGCGTCGCCGCGCACATACTTGCTGGCGCCGTCCATGGCGCCGTAGAACTCGGCCTCCTGGGCCACCTCGGTGCGGCGGCGGCGCGCCTCGTCCTCGCCCACCAGGCCGGCGTTGAGGTCGGCGTCGATCGCCATCTGCTTGCCCGGCATCGCGTCCAGGGCGAAGCGCGCGCCCACCTCGGCGATGCGGCCCGCGCCCTTGGTGACGACGGTGAAGTTGATGATGGTCAGGATGATGAAGACCACGATACCGACCGTGTAATTGCCGCCGATCAGGAAGTGGCCGAAGGCCTCGATCACCTTGCCGGCCGCCGCGCCGCCGGTGTGGCCCTCGGTCAGCACGACCCGGGTGGAGGCCACGTTGAGCGACAGGCGCAGCATGGTCGACACCAGCAGGATCGCCGGGAAGGCCATGAAGTCGAGCGGCTTGACGGTGTACAGGCTGGTCAGCAGCACGATCACCGACAGCGCGATGTTGAAGCTGAAAAACAGGTCGAGCACGAAGGCCGGCAGCGGCAGCACCATCATCGACAGCAGCAGGATGATCAGGATCGGGGCGGCCAAGGCGTTGGCGCCGCCCTTCATGCCGCTCATCCAGGCGGGCAGTTTCAAGGTGTTCATGGTGTCGCTCCGTTATTGTTGTCGGGTTTCTTGTTCGATGCCGGGTTGTGCGGGTCCAGCTCGGGCGGCACCGCCAGCGTGGTGGGACGGTCCGGATACTTGGTGGCGCCCTTCTTGTAGGCGCGCAACTGGAACACGTAGGCCAGCACCTCGGCCACGGCCGCGTACAGCGCCTCCGGGATCTCGTCGCCGATCTCGGTGTGCTTGTGCAGCGCGCGCGCCAGGGCGGGCGCCTCGAGCATGGCCACGTTGTGCTGCTTGGCCAGTTCGCGGATCTTGGCCGCGACCTCGTCGCTGCCCTTGGCCACCACGCGCGGCGCGCCGCGCTGGCCGTCGGCGTATTTCAGCGCCACCGCGTAGTGGGTCGGGTTGGTGACCACCACGTCGGCGGTGGGCACGTCGGCCATCATGCGGCGCTTGGCCATCTCGCGCTGCAGCTGGCGGATGCGGCCCTTGATCTGGGGATTGCCGTCCGACTCCTTGGACTCCTGGATCATCTCCTGGCGCGTCATCTTGAGCTTGTTGGCGTAGTGCCAGACCTGGTAAGGCCCGTCGATGGCCGCCACCACGCCCAGGCCGCCGACGATGTACAGGAAGGAGGTGGCCAGCAGGTCGACCAGGTGGGCGCTGCCGCTGCCCAAGGGCTCCATGGCCAGGCTGAACACGGCGTCCTTCTTGCTCATCACCACCAGCCAGGCCACGGCGCCGACCAGGATGGTCTTGGCCACGGCCTTGAGCAGCTCGACCAGGGCGTTGGTGGAGAACATATTGCCCAAGCCGGCGAGCGGGTTGAGCTTCATGAAATTGGGGGTGAAGGCCTTGGTGCTGAACAGCCAGCCGCCGATCAGCAGCGGCGAGGCCAGCGCCACCACCATCACGGCCACGGCCAGCGGCAGGCAGGCCAGCATCACGGCGGCGATGTCGGCGCCGACCCGCAGGATCATGGCGCTGGCGTCGAAGATCTGTTCGCGGTCCATGCTCAGCCCGGACACCATGGTGGCGTTGAGCTGGCGCACCAGGCCGGTGCCGGTGAACCACAGGCCGCAGCCGGCCGTCATCAGGACGGTGAAAGTGGCCAATTCGCGCGATCGGGGCACGTCGCCTTCTTCGCGCGCCTGCTCCAATCGCTTGGCTGACGCTGCTTCTGTCTTTTCTGCGTCGCTTTCTTCTGCCATCGCCCGCTCCTATGAACAGATGACATTATTCGCGATATTGCTCCACGGCTATCTTGAGAACAGGGCGGCAAAGGGCCTCTTATTGCTGGCTTGCCCGGCGCGGGCGCGCCGCGACGGCGCGGCTGGCCGCCGGCCGGGAGGTCGCGAGCGTGCCAGCTCAGGCGCCGCGCGCGCCGCCGAGCTTGACCGCCTCGGCCTGGCGCACGGTCTGCTCGATGGCGCCGAAGATCGACTTGCCGGCGCTGTCGAGCATCTCGATCTTGATGGTGTCGCCGAACAGCATGAAGGGCGTGCTGGCCACGCCATCGGCGATCATTTCCAGGCAGCGCTTTTCGGCGATGCAGGAATAGCCCAGCTTGGCGTCCTTGTTCGACACCGTGCCCGAGCCGACGATAGTGCCGGCGCGCGCGTTGCGGGTCTTGCACAGGTGGGCGATCAGTTGGGGGAAATTGAACACCATGTCGACCCCGGCGTTAGGCTGGCCCACCAGCTTGCCGTTCCAGATCGAGCGCAGCGGCAAGTGCACCTTGCCGCCCTGCCAGGCCTCGCCCAGCTCGTCCGGTGTGACCGCCAGCGGCGCGAAGGCGGTGGCCGGCTTGGACTGGAGGAAGCCGAAGCCCTTGGCAAGTTCGTCGGGAATCAGGTTGCGCAGCGACACGTCGTTGGCCAGGGTGATCAGGCGGATATGCAGCTGGGCCTGGTCCGGGGTCACGCCCATCGGCACGTCGCCCGTGATGACCGCCACCTCCGACTCGAAATCGATGCCCCAGGCCTCGTGGGCCAGCATGATCTCGTCGCGCGGGCCGAGCAGCTCGTCGCTGCCGCCCTGGTACATCAGCGGATCTTCCCAGAACGATGCGGGCATCTCGGCGCCGCGCGCCTTGCGCACCAGTTCGACGTGGTTGACGAAGGCCGAGCCGTCCACCCACTGGTAGGCGCGCGGCAAGGGCGCCATGCAGGCGGCCGCGTCGAAATCGAAGGCGCGCCGCGCGCGGCCCTGGTTGAGCAGGTCGGACAGGGCCGCCAGCTGGGGCGCGATGAAGGCCCAGTCATCGAGGGCGGCCTGCAGGGTCGGCGCGATGCCGTCGGCCAGGTGGGCGGTCTTCAGGTCGCGCGCGACAACGGCCAGCTGGCCGTCGCGGGTGCCGTCCTTCAATGTGGCCAGTTTCATGTTGTTATCCCGCGGAGAGGAGGTCGAGCTGTGCCTGCTCGAGATAGCACCATTCGCCTTCGGCCAGGCCGAGCGATTCCAGGGTCAGCGCGCCGATGGCCGAGCGGTGCAAGGTCGTGCAGTGATTGCCCGCGGCGGCCAGCATGCGTTTGACCTGGTGGTATTTGCCCTGCTCCAGGACGATTTCGAGCTGGTGCGTGCCGCGCTGGATGCAGGTCAGCGCCGCCAAGGGCGCAGGCTCGTCGTGCAATTTGACGCCGGCCAGCAGTTGCGCCACCAGTTCCGGGGTGACGGGATCGTGGGTGCCGGCCTGATAGATTTTCGGCACGTGGCGCTTGGGCGAGGACTGGGCGTGGATGAAGGGCCCGTCGTCCGACAACAGCAACATGCCAGTCGTGTCATGGTCGAGGCGGCCGACCGGCTGCACGTCGCGCCAGGTGAATTGCTCGGGAAGCAGGGTCAGCACGCTGGGATGGTGGCTGGGCTTGCGCGAACATTCGATATTGACCGGTTTGTTCAGCGCGATGTAGACGTGTTTTCGGTAGAGCCATTCCTCGTCAAACACGGTCAGCACCAGATTGCTGGTGTCGACGGTGCTGCGGTAATTGGTCTGGGTGATGCCGTTGATCGCGACGTCGCCATCATCTACCAGTGCGCGGCAATATTTTCGGGTGCCGAAGCCTTGCGATTGAAGGATACGGTCGAGGGATAAAGTGGTCATGCCCGTAACTTTACCAGATGGGCGCGCCACAACGGTGCTTTTGCAAGGTCGTGGCCACGCTCCAAATCTGGCTCAGTTTAACAAGCGCTCCGCACGCGCGCGCCCGAAAGGCGCCTGGATTAACCAGGCGGCTTTTGCGGGCAAGGCGCGGGAGCGATCAGGTACCGCCGGTCGCGCCGGTGAGGTGGTGCGATTGCGCGTCCGCCGCGATCGCAGTGTTCACCGTTGCCGACACGTCGCCGGTCGAGGTGATCACGTTCTTCGTCTTGAGCAAGTCCAGGATCTGGTCTTGCGCATTGCCGGCGGTGGTGCCGGTCTTCGGCACCAGCGTCGCGGTGAGGAAGTCGGAAGGAACCACGACGCCCGAACCTGCGGCCGTCTGGACCACACTCACCACCTGCGCCACGGATGCCGCCAGCACCGCTGGGGTGTTGACCACGGACGCGAATCCCGTTGACGCGGCGATCGTCGCCGCCGACGCGTTCGCTGCCAGCCCGCTCTGGGTGACGATGTAATCGACCAGCATCTCGGTCAACGGCGTCACGTTGGCCTTGGCGCCATCACCCGCGGCGATCGAGCGCAGGACCACGCCATTGGTCGCGGTGACCGTGACGACGCACGGGCCTTCCGACGGATTGGAGGTCTTGACGGTGTAGCTGCCGTCGGCGCCGGTGGTGGCGGTGCCGCTGCCGGTTTTGCAGGTGACCGATACCGCGCCGCTGACAACAGGCGCGCCGGTGGCGGCGGTGCCGCTGATCGTCACGGTTTTTTCCGCCGCTGCGGCTGGGGGGGTGTAATCACCGCTGCCGCAAGCGGCAAGTGTGGACAGAACAGCAATCGCCAACATCGATTTCACTGCCGTGACAGGTGGGACCGGGCGTAAAATAGGCATACAGTATTCCTTTTCGTAAGGTGATAAAACACGTTAATAATTCGTCGGATACATTGCTCGATCGGACCGGCGAAAAAATGCCACGGGAACTAGAAATGCTACAAGCCGTCGCTCCCGCCAGGCAGGACCGTGCGCTTGCCTCATGAGACTATATACCTTTGGCATTTCCTCAACAATTGCATTTTCTAATTCAGGCACACATTATTGAACGGCCGGCGCGTAGAGAATGGCCGCCTCGCGCATGCGCTGCAACTGCCCGGCCAGATAGTCTTTGCCAAGGCGCCCCTGATTAAGTAGATTCATCCGGGCGCTGTAGACATACGCCATTTCCTCGACCACCCCTTGCGTAATGCAGTTGCATTCGCCAGGGCGCGCATATTTGGTCTCCAGCTTGAACGGGAAGCTGCTTGCGCCCTCCAGGTGGGTCCAGCCTGGACGCATGCCTTGACGCGGCGTGAGCGGCATCGCCAGACTGAAGCCGATGCGGGTCTCGAGTTCGCTCTTACGCACGTACATCTGGGCCTGGATGTCGCCGAACCAGCGGCTTACCTGGAGAAAAGGCCCGCGATCATCGCCCACGTACTTGTTATAGCCGGTCTCCACCCACACTGACAAGGGAGCGTATTTCCACAAATAGCTGATGCTGCCGTTTTCGCTTTCGTGCACCCGGTACGGGTCCGTGTGCTTCGTGCGTGTGAATTGGGCCCGCAGCTGATCGTCCCGGCCGGGCACCATCCAAATGGTCTCGTTCTGGATGCCCGGGTCGCCGTATAAAAATCTGCCAGCCGACGTAACATTGAGTACGTTGTCAGTCACCCACAAAGCCTGGCTGACGACTGCGGATTTCAAGCCGTTGCGCTGCTGCGCGTACCCGAGGAAGCCATGCGCCACATTTGGCGACTCCGAGAGCGTCGTAATAAAGCTGGTGGTCAGTTCCGCGCCGGTCCAGAGGGGCACCATGGCTTGAATATTCGCCGCTAGAGAATAATCGAACACCCCAAGCTCGGTCCCGACGAACTTGACCAACTGGGGATCGATCCGTACGCGCGAATAACCGCGCGGTCCCTCCTCGTCCTGCCACGTCACCGCCCTCTCGTTGGGATGGTATTGCAGCGTAACGCTTTCCTTGACCTCGAACGCATCGCCATCGCGCAAGAACTGGCGATAGCCGCCGCGATCGACGCTGGCCTTGAAGATCGCAAGACCGGCCTTTTTACTCACTGCCGAGACCGTCACAATATCCGCCGGCGCCAGCACCGCGGCAACCCCGAGCACGATGCCGACTGCATCAACCTCATTCTGGTTGTAGCGATGGTTCTCGTATTCGACCACCAACTCATTGCCGGATTGCCCTACGCGCACGCGCTCCAGTCCTGCCTTGATCAATTCGGTGCGCACGCGGGCCAATGCGTTGTCGCCGCCTAAGGTAGGCACGGAAACAGCGGCCGGTGGCCGTACTCCGCTGGCGGGCGACCAGACTGCGGCGGCGACAGCCACGGCGGGGGCGGCGAGGGCGGCGGCGATCGGTGGCGGCGGCGTCCAGATGGGCTCGTTTTCGGGCGCGATCGGGCGCGGATTGCGGGCGTTTTCGCCAAACGGAATCACCAGGCTCAGACCCAGGGTACTTCGGTCGAACGGCAGGCCTTGCGGGGTGCGCGCCCGTATCGAGCGCTGGACAGTCCCGACGAGCCGCGCGTTGCCCAAGGCCGCTATCGGCGCGCTGCCATACCTCAGGCCGGCGTGGTATGCGCTGTCGTTGCGTTCCGCGAACAGACTGACTCCGGTGTCGCCCAATGCTAGCTCAGCACTTCCGAAGGTCCGGCTCAGATACGGCTGTCCATGCGCTTTGCCAACGTTGAGACGCAGCGGCCCGAAAGCCTGGCTTACGGCCACGTATTTCGACTTAAACGTTGACGTCCCGCCACCAAGATCGTTAATCCCAAATGCGATCTCTGGCTGGTAATGGAATAGTTTGGGCAGCGACACCTTCAAGTTGGCTGATAGGTCACGTACGCCGAGATCACCGCGCCGGTTCACCGGCATATTGGCGAGCCGCCCCGACAGTTCGAGATATTCGAAGAGGCCAATACCGAACTGGTAGTTTTCGGCACGTGGCGAAATTGACGCGAACTGAGGGTCAAGAAAGTTATTCAGGCCAAGAACGACGGTGCCGTCGTGGAGCGTGCGGCCATCGGGCACATTCAGCGAGCCGGACGAGCCCGATGCGGACAGTGTCTGTACGCCAGATGGCTGCTGTCCAAATACTGGCAACGCTGAGCCGGCCTGAGCCGTTACGGTCGTTGCCAGTGGCACCGCAGCAAGCAAGACGGAAAGGACGGTGGGCTTGAAATTCACGAAGCAGAGTTCTTTTCTATGTAAGGACAAGATGTAACAACCATTATCCCATGCAACGATTACCGATACCTCAGAGAAACATAATGTTGCGCAAAAACCACGAAAAGGTCATGTGACTTCCCCTCGCGAAGCCGTCTCACGATAACATACACGAGATAAGTGTTGCCCGTACGTAAAAATATTATATAACAGGCCACTTCCTCTGCGAAATACGATATTATCTGACCAGAATAATCTTTAGCCGATTCGGAAGAGATGGATGATACGGCAGCATTGTCCGCACTTGTAGCTCCCTGAAATATTGACTTAAGTATCTGAGCAAGAACTGACCTCACCAATGAAAAGCTCCTTCCTTAAGTTAAAACGGCGTCAGAAACAATTAATTGCGGCGACGGCAGATGTTATATTCCTGCCAATTATTTTCTATTTCGCCCTCATCCTCTATTTCGATGGCGTTCCGGTGGCGCTATTCAGAGAATACGGCTGGCTTGCACTTGCCGCTTCTGCCACAACCGTTCCAATTTTTATCAAGCTGGGACTGTATCGCGCGGTTATCCGATATATCGACCAAAAAATTATTTTCACCGTGGTGAAGGGAGCCACGATGTCTGTCCTGGTTCTTGCGGGATTCGCTGCCGCCATGCACGTGCCGCACCTCTCGCCCGCGCCGTTCTGGATTTACTGGGTCAACTCCGTCGCCTACGTGTTGGCAAGCCGGCTTGCCGCGCGCGGCTTTTTCCTGGGCACGCGCGAGCGGGCCGCTGGTGGACGCATCGCTATCTACGGGGCCGGCGCGGCGGGCAGTGTGCTCGCGAAAGCACTCAAGCCCGGTGGTGAATACCAGCCGATTTTCTTCGTCGACGACAATATTCAGCTGCAAAACACGACGATCGGCGGGATCAAGGTATACGCGCCGAGCATGTTACCGGAACTCCTAGTGCGGCACAACGTCGGCGCCATACTGCTGGCAATGCCATCGCTGCAGAAGCAGCGGCAGCGTGAAATAGTCGAGCGGCTCGATTCGCTCAAGTTGCGGATTAAGGTCACACCCTCGATCGCCGATCTGGTAAAAGGCTTGGCGCGGGTCGAAGAAGTACGCCAGATCGAGATCGAGGACTTGCTGAGCCGCGATCCAGTTGAACCCGACCCTCACCTAATGTCCGCCTGCATCAGCGGCAAGTCGGTCATGGTCAGCGGCGCGGGCGGTTCGATAGGTTCGGAGCTGTGCCGCCAGATTCTCTCGTTGAAGCCCAAGCGACTGGTATTGTTTGACATCTCAGAGTATGCCCTCTATACCGTGGAACAAGAGCTGCGCGGCTGGCTTCGCAGCCAGGGGAGGACTGTGGACCTGGTTCCTTGTATAGGCTCGGTACTCAATTACGAGAAATGCCGCCTGGTGCTGTCGACTTTCGCTATCGATACCGTCTACCATGCTGCAGCGTACAAGCATGTACCCTTGGTCGAGTACAATCCGATCGAGGGTATCCGAAATAATGTGTTTGGTACCTTGCACTTTGCGAAAGCCGCTATTGCGGCAGGTGTGCAATACTTCGTACTCGTTTCCACCGACAAGGCGGTCCGTCCGACTAACGTCATGGGTGCCAGCAAACGTCTCGCCGAGTTGATTCTGCAAGGACTGGCGCGCAACGGAAGCCAAACGCGCCTGTCGATGGTCAGGTTCGGAAACGTGCTCGGATCGTCCGGGTCGGTGGTGCCGCACTTCAGGCAACAGATCCAGGCGGGCGGGCCGGTCACGGTGACGCATCCCGAGATCACGCGCTATTTCATGACTATTCCGGAAGCGGCTCAGCTTGTCTTGCAAGCCGGAGCGATGGGCAAGGGTGGCGATGTGTTCGTGCTCGATATGGGCGACCCAGTCCGCATTGCGGACCTAGCGGTGCGGATGATTCATCTAAGCGGCCGTGAGGTCAAGACGGCGGAAAATCCCGGCGGCACCATTGAAATCAAATATGTCGGCTTGCGCCCGGGCGAAAAATTGTACGAAGAACTGTTGATCGGGACCAACGTGACTGGAACCGATCACCCGCTCATCATGCGCGCCCGCGAAGCGGAAATCGAATGGCCTTTCCTCGACCTCATGCTCAAGCACTTGGACGAAGCCTGCAACCGGTGCGACATTGAAGCGATCCGCGCCTACTTGGTCAAGCTTGTCAGTGAGTATTCCCCGCCGCCGGAGATCTCTGACTTGGTGTGGGTCGAACGCAGGCGAACCGGAACTGCGAGCCACGTTGACTTTCCTTTTGCCGGGACCACTGCTTGATCCACACGGCTTCGCTTCTGGGGCAGTTTTGGTTTTCAGTGGATACGGCCAGATAGCTAAGGCGGGACCGCACCTGTCGCGCACGGCGTCAGAAAAAGGTTCGTTGACCCTGGTCTGCTTTGCTTGACGCGCGGCCACCCTATATCGCTTCGCGCCGCGCGTACCTCCCCCGCTCCGCCATGGTGCGCGGCGGCCTATCAGCGAACAGGGGATCCGATATCATCGGTTTACGAGAACGGTATTGGACGGCCTCTGCGCGGACGTCAAACTCGCTCGGGGGTCTTTTTCTGCTTTGGAAAATCGGCCAAGGGTTCGTCGAGCGCTTGTTCCTTTCGGGTGGCAAGTTCCAAAACGAGGGTGATCGCACTGCAAGTCAAATCAATGTCGCTGGGCGTTAACGTGGGGTGCACGAGGAACATTAAGCTGGTCTCGCCGAGCTCCTTCGCGTTGGGCATTCGTTTGATCGGGCGGAACGATGTACCATCAAACGCTTTTTCAAGATATACCTCAGAGCATGAGCCCTGGTAACAGGGTACACCACGAGCCGAGATCTCGGCGATAATGCGGTCGCGTGTCCAACCTGGGGCCAGGTTGTCGGATTCTACGAACACATAGAACTTGTAGTGAGCGTGATGAATGTAGCTCGCAGCCTTCGGAACTCGAAGCGCAGAAAATTGTGCGCAAACGGCCGCGATAGCGGCGGCGTTTCGCTGCCTTTGCATCGTCCACTCTGACATTTTGCGAAGCTGTGTCCGGCCGAGCACTCCTTGTATTTCAAGCATGCGCCAGTTCGTGCCGAACGACTCGTGCACCCAACGGAATCCCGGCGGCGAATCTTGATGCACCGCTTCCCACGATTTTCCGTGGTCCTTAAATGACCACATTAGCGACCACAATTCACGCTCATTTGTAGTAACCATTCCGCCTTCGCCCCCGGTCGTCATGATCTTGTCCTGACAAAACGACCACGCCCCAATATGTCCGATTGAGCCAACCATGCGTCCCTTGTAACGTGCCCCATGTGCCTGGGCACAGTCCTCGATCACATAAAGACCGCGGGCATCGCACAGAGCCATAATCGGATCCATATCACACGGCATCCCCGCCAGATGCACGCAAATAACTGCTCTCGTGCGCTCGGTTAGTACCGCCGATATCGTGGCAGCTGTGATGTTTTGACTATCGAGATCGACATCTGCGAAGACAGGCGTGGCGCCGGCGTTGACGATGCAGCTAACGGACGCCAAGAAGGTTCGGGGGGTAACGATCACCTCATCTCCCGGGCCGATGCCGAGCGCGTTCAAGGCAAGATCGAGCGCGAGCGTACCATTCGCAACCGCAACGGCGTGGGTTGTGCCAACCCAAGCGGCAAATTCCTTCTCGAATTCGCGGCACTCGATGCCTGTCCAATAATTGACTTTGTTACTGCGGAGCACATTGGATACGGCCTCTACCTCGTCAGCGGAAAAGCTGGGCCATGGGGCGAACTTCGTGTTCAACATAAACCGTATCCTAATTCTTGATCAATAAGCGAGCGGGGTTACCGACAACCGTGGTCCCTGCAGAGACATTCTTTGTTACCACTGCCCCCATTCCGACGACTGCGCCACGGCCAATGACTAGCGGCTTGCCTACTTTGCCCTGCCGCAGGATTGCGCCGGTACCTATGTAAGCGTGGTCCTCAACGATGACGTTGCCATTGCATTTGACTCCGGGCGCAAAAGTAACGTAGTCACCAATCACACAATCATGCGCAACATAGGAATAAATATTCGCGTGAAAATGCGAGCCTATCACAATGTTGGAAGTCAACGACACAAACGGACAGATGATTGCTCCGGTACCAATCTCAACCTGGTCCAGTATCACCGCGTTATCGGCTGGGATAGAAAAGAACGCAACCCCATCGCGTATGCACGTTTCGGCAATTCTTTCCCGGACGCCGGAGTCCGCAATCGCGATACTAATAAATTTTTCTTCGGCGTCAATCATTCGAAACGCCGCATAAGTTAATACGCGATGGCCATTCACAATATCGGTTGTCAATGAATCATCAATGAACACTATCTCGCTCTCGATGCCTTGTTTCGACAAATGGCTGCGCGCCGAAGGCATCACTTCACGGCCAAAGCCGCTGGCGCCGTAGACAGCGTAAATACGTTTTACCATATACGATTTGTTTCCTTCCAGATAAATTTCGACATTGTCGCCTCGCCTTCCTAGGAAATTCCGTCCGTTCGGATCACCGTCAACTGGCACCGCCCGCACGCACGCCTGTGCCAAGGATAACAAGCCGTCGCATCGCCCTACTACCCGTCGCTTTTGCTACCTTCGAAGCGCTGCATGGTGTCGACTCCATCAGCGCTGATACCATCCCGCACCAGCACCCGGCGCACGGTGAGCGCCAGAATGCGGAGGTCAAGCCAAAAGCTGCGGTTTTCGACGTACCATACGTCCAACTCGAATTTGCGCTCCCAGCTCAACGCATTGCGCCCATTGACTTGGGCCCATCCAGTCACGCCCGGCGAAACTTCATGCCGTCGCCGCTGGCGTTCACTATACAGGGACAAGTATTCCATGAGCAAAGGTCGTGGGCCGACGAGGCTCATTTCGCCGCGCAGGACGTTCCACAACTCAGGCAATTCATCAAGACTGGTACTTCGCAACAAACGACCGAAGGCGGTCATACGTTGAGCATCGGGCAACGCTACGCCATACCTGTCATACGCATCGCGCATCGTACGGAACTTCACCATACGAAATGGAACGCCATGAAGGCCCGGACGTGTCTGCCTGAAGAAGACCGGCGCGCCCAGCTTCCATCGTATTGCGATCATCAAAGCGGCGAGCACTGGCGCCAAGCAGATTAAACCCACTGCGGCGACGACCATGTCGAATGCGCGTTTCAATTCTTGCTCGCCGAGTGAAAGGCAGTTTCGATCCAGCCAATAAATTTCGCTGCCAATTCGCTGCGGCTGAACTCGCGCTCGGCCAATGCGCGCCCGCGCGTGCCCATCTCTCGCAACTGCACTCGATCGTCTGCCGCAGCTTCAAGCGCATCGGCGAACGCGACAGGATTTTCCGGTGGAATTGCGTAGCCGCAGGCACGCTCAACGATGAGCTCGGCCAGCCAACCCGGATAGTTATTCAACACCGGCAAGCCAGCCGCGATGTAGTCAAAGAATTTATTCGGCGACGTGCCGTAATAGAACGCGGGCACATTGGCAAGCAATTGCATGCCCACGTCTGCCGCTTCCATCAGTCCGGCAAGGCGTTCCTTGCCCACCGGCGCATGAAAAATCACATTGTCTAGCCCTTCGCGCTCGGCACGGGCCTGGAGTCTTGCTTTGCAGCCGCCGCTACCGATCAACACCAATTTGATGTCACTGCGTGCGCGCCGCTTCAGCTCGCATGCAACGTCGAGCACAGCATCCAGCCCGTTGGCTCGACCATGCGTCCCTGTGAATATGGCCATGAGATCACTAGGGGCAACGCCTGCCGGCCGCCAAGGTGTCGCGTTGCCGGAAAAAATATTCAAGTCACAGCCATTTGGGATCATAGCAATACGCTCCGCCGGCACCCCTAGCCGGGCAATCCCCTCCACGATGCCAGGCGATAGGCCAACCAAGCGGTGTGCCGAGCGGTAGGAGCACCACTCCAACCCACCCATCATCGCCAGCACAACGGGGTTGCGAATCACGCCCATCTGGCGCGGAAGTTCCGGCCAGAGGTCGCGCACCTCAAAGACAAAAGGCTTTCCGCGCAGCCAGCGGGCACAAATGCCAGGAATACCAGTTGTGAGGGGGGTCGTGGTGGCAAATAAAACGTCATACGATTCCGTTAGTGCCAAGCGTACACTGCTCATGGCAAATTTCAGGAATAACAAGGCGCGCTTGGCGAAACCGTCGCTATTCGAATACGCAAGGTCGAATTCGATTACGTTGATGCCGTCAGTGCAACCACGGCGCCGCCCGCCTTGAAAAGGCATGGTCAATCCCGTCACCCCGCCCGCGTAGCGCCCGCACACCATCGTTACACTATGGCCGTCGGCAACGAGCGCTCGTGCCATCGCGTATGAGCGTGTACCTGCCGAGCCAGCCGGGGTCGTGAAATGCTGGTGAAAATAGAGTACCTTCATACCGTCCAAATCAATTTCGTAACAATCTGCGCAGCGCGCCGCACTTCTACCTCAAGTACGGGCACCACGGTGCGTTGGCCGTAATGGCAAGAATCCCATCCAGAAACCATTTCAAAACGGCTCAGATGGACATCGGAACTTACTTCCAGCCGCAAGACGCCATTGGTGACAGCCTGTCCCTCGATGCGCCATTCACTGGGCGGCAACCGCCAGCATA
Organism: Oxalobacteraceae bacterium UBA6018; assembly: GCA_002428015.1. Taxonomy (GTDB): domain Bacteria; phylum Pseudomonadota; class Gammaproteobacteria; order Burkholderiales; family Burkholderiaceae_D; genus Telluria_A. The sequence goes on from DIZW01000128.1 coordinate 50,875, forward strand.
TGACCGCTGTCTCGCGAAATCCCGAGAGGGTATCGACTACGGACAGGCTGCCTTCCTTCAACGACACATCCCGGCAATGGCGGGCACCAACGTAATCCGTATATGACGCACCGAAGCAGGTGGCGCCATCCTGCCGTTCAACCTGTGTTCGCTTTGAGGTCTTGAGCCAGGCCCCGAACAGAAAGCGCCCTAGGCGCGGCATCTGGTCGCGACCATCGAACTGAGCCGTGTTATGCGCGCGCGTGCCGGAGAAATACGCCATCGTCGAAGGTTCAGCATGGTAACTATAACTTCCGGCATCGCGCAATACGTTATCTGGACCGATCCAAAAATCCAGATGGAGCGCATCGCATTGGCTGGGGCGAAATCGAAAGCGCGGGTAGCGCAAGTAGACGCGCGCGAGGCCAGCGCGTAGAAATGCATAACCACCGTCGTCGAAGCGCGCGCTGTCAACGCTCGGAAGGATTGCCGTTGGGCGCGCTAGACCCAGCCACGCGAACGCCGCGTCCCATGGGCCTGCTTTCGCGTACGCGACGGCACCCGTGAACAAGGCGCTCGCCAGTTGCACGGTCGGGCGAAAATCGCGATAACGCAAGGCCGCGAGGGGCAGCAAGCGGGCTCCGTCATTTGCGCCGATATTCGGTGCGTCACCCCGTTCCGCGTCAGTAAATGCGCGCAGCCACGAAGCGCCGGCGCGCGCGCGGTCCTGGAATGCCGCCGAAAACGGCGGCAACGAATGCCTGACTCGCCACAGCTCTGCGGCGCACAAGGTGTCGAGCGCAAGGCGATGATAATTGACGGAGTGCTGACTAAAGCTGCCGTCCATGGCGAACAGGCGGAGCGTACGCTCCTCTAGCCAGCGCCGGCCGAGGGTTGCCCAGCGTCGTGCAGCGGCATCGTCACTATGCTGTGCAAGCCAAGCACCGCCGATGAATAGGGCTGCCGCTTCCGACGTGCCGTGATTATTATCCTGTGCCAATGCGTAAGACAAAGTCGGCGCTATCCGCTCCAAATGAAGGCGGATCAGCGCCAGCAACGACGCTTGGGGCGCTTGCGCTTGCTCCAATACCAGCGCGGCGGCCGCGAGATGGATAACACGAATCGATGCTTCCTGGCCGCACTTCCAATTTGGCCCTACGTACGGCCGGTTCTCACTGCACCAGTTACCGAGCCACGCATTCAATTTTGTCAATGCAGAGGCATCGCCAGCCTGCGCGGCCTGCGCAAAAGTGATCACCCAGTCAAATCGCGAGGCTTCCCAAATGACTTTGATGTCACCCAGGATTGCCGAGAAATCCCCAATTTCCCACCAAGGCAGCTGCGCGTCCGGACAACGTTGACCACTGATGGGATTGGCATGCCAGTCGGGCGCGCCCACACCAACCGGAACATTACGCCAACCGAAATAGGCAGCGCTGTCAGTCCAGGAGGTTGCAGGTATACCCTTGCGTGGCACCGCGGGATTGGGCGCGCAGAAGAAAGGCGCCAGCGGCGCGCACGCGCGGACGCGCTGAACAGGGTGCATGCGCGTGCGCAACATGACCCGGTGCATCGCCACACGCATGAGGTTGCGTGCGCCCAGAGCTGCGTAGGTACGCATCCTTTCCAGCATTAAGTTCATTGCTGGCGCAACATCTCAGCTGCTTCGACGGATACCCGCGCAACCTCGAAGATTTCCGCGGCAGCGATCGGCGTTGGCGTGCCGTTAACAACAGCATCAATAAATGCCTTTGCGCATGCCGCCTGGCCTTTATCTTGTCGCCATAAGTTCATCTTCGAAAAGCCGCGCCAACCAAAGCCACGCAAGCGCCTGAAGTTATCCAGTTGCAGCACTGCCCCAGCTGCAAACACTTCAACGCGTTCTTTCGGAAAGCTCGCAGCCCCGTTCGCCAGATACATGATCGTACCAAAGGACCCGTCCGCAAAACCGAGCGTGATGGACGCCTTGTCCTCGACCACGGCCAAGCCGGGAGACTCACCCATACGTCGCGCCTGGACCGACACAATGGGCGAGCCGGCGAGGAAACGCATCAGGTCGATGAAATGGCAGGCTTCACCGATGATGCGGCCACCACCAACATCTATATCCTGCGTCCAGTGCCCTGCTGGAATTTCGCCCGCGTTCATCGTCATTAAGAAAGACTTCGGGACCTTGACGCCGTCCAGCAGCGCTTTCATTTTCACAATCTGCGGCGCGAAGCGTCGATTGAATCCGACCATCAGGTGCACGCCGCTGCGCTTGGCATGGGCACTTGCATAAGCGGCTTCGACCATCGCTAAGTCATCGGTTGTCGTGGCAAGCGGTTTCTCGACAAATACATGCTTACCGGCGCGCAGCGCCTGTTGAACCAGGTTTGCGTGGGAATTGTGACGCGTCACAATTGCGGCGATATTAACATCGCGCTCAGCAAGCAAGGCATCGACATCCGTGGACGCCATGGCAAAGCCGGCTTGACGGCCGCTCACGACGCTACTGGTGCCGCCTGCGCTGACGATCGTGTGAAGGCGTGCTCCTGCTGCCTTAAATGCCGGTATGAGGATCCGCGACGCATAATTGCCGGCACCGACCATGCCAACGACAGCGGCGCTTTGTGTGAACGGACCCGAAGCAAGCGCGACCGATGTAACAAACTTGCCTTCGTCTTGTGGCGAATATTCGAGAACAATACCGAGCGCACTGGCGTCGGCCGTCAGACTCGCATAAGCATCTGCTGCTCGCTCGAAGGCAAAGCGGTGCGAGATCAGCGGTTTTACATCGATGCGCCCATCGGCCATCATGTCGAGGATGGCTTCGAAATTGCGTTGCTCGGTCCACCGCACCAGACCAAACGGATAGTCATTTCCCGCCTCCTCGTAAGATGGATCGTAGCGGCCGGGGCCATACGAGCAAGACACCTGGAACGACAGCTCTTTCTCATAAAATTCAGCACGATTGAGCTCGAGCCCGACCACGCCGACTAGCACAATGCGCCCGCGCTTGCGCGACATACGTGCCGCCTGCGACACCGGCTCATTCGACGCGGTCGACGCAGTGATGATGACACCGTCGACACCGTTGCCTCTGCTGAACGCTTGCGCTGCGAGGAGCACGTCCTCACCGTTCTTAGGATTACATATCGTGGCGCCAAAACGCTCAGCCAGAGCCAGTTTGGATGAATCGAAATCAATCGCCATAACGCGGCAACCATGCGCGCGCAACAGCTGGATCGTCAACAGTCCGATCAAGCCGGCTCCGATCACGACAAAGGCTTCCCCTAAGGTCGGCTGGGCTAAACGAATGCCCTGCAACCCGATCGAGCCGAGCACCGTAAAGGCCGCGCTATCGTCATCCACACAATCAGGAACCTTGGCACACAAATTCACGGGCACGCGGACCACGTCGGCGTGCGGACCATTTGAAACGACACGGTCGCCCGGGCGCAGTGCGCTGATCCGATTGCCGGCTTGGACCACGACCCCGACATTGCAATAGCCTAGCGCGAGCGGTTGTCCCAGCTTCGCGCGCACCGCCTCAAGCGTGGTCCATAATCCGTCGGTGCGTACCTTATCGAGTACCATGCGCACTTTCTCTGGCTGCTGCCGTGCTTTTTCGAGCATAGACGCCTTGCCAAATCCAACGAGCATACGTTCCGTCCCGGCTGAAATTAGCGTGCGGCGCGACGAAATCAAAACGTCGTGCGCGCCGACGCCAGGCGCGGGAGCCTCAACCAATGAGGTTTGGCCATTTCCCATATTCTGCAAAATCTGTTTCATTGATCAGGCCATTTTCCAGTTCTGGTACATTGTGACGAGAGGGGCGACCTCGGTCTCCCAGTTATAGCGCTCGCGCACGGCAAGCTGCCCGCGTCGCCCCATCTCGGCAGTCGATGCAGGGTCATCGACAAGCCGATCGAACACCTGCGCCAACGCATCCCGGTCGGCTGGATTAACGAGCAAGCCGCAGTGCGATTCGGCAACGACCGGAGCTACCTCGACCGCAAAATTGGGACACACCACAGCCAGACCGGCAGCCATGTAATCGAACATTTTGTGGGGCATGGCATAGACGTGATTGAGCGTACCGGGCTGGAAAGCGATCAAGCCGATCTGAGCCTGGCACAAGAGCGCGAACGCGGCATCGAAGGGCATCCATTTATGTACGACAACACGTCCGGTCAATCCCAATGCGATCAACCGAGCATGGAATTCGTCGCCACTGCCGTCGTTAATTTCACCGATAACGACCAAGCGTACCCGCTGATTACGCATTCGAGCCAGGGCATCGAGTACCTGTGGCCACCCGCGCGGCTTACTAAACAAACCTAAGTGTACGATCGTGGTCCAGCCGTCATCGTCGGTAGCAGCCCGTCCCTGGGCGAATTGGATGCCAGCCAACGGCGTAAAATTCTGCACCAGCAGTTTCTTGCTTTCGGCGCAATGAAAATCTGCCGAAACTGAACGCTTGGCTAATACGAAACGATGCGTAAACGGCGTCAGCACCCTAAATACTGCGCGCACGCTGGCAGCAACCGCCGGTTGGAGCCTGCGGTGAAAACGGCTTTCGGCAAAGGTGCTGGGATAGTGTTCATGCACATCAAACACACACCCCTTCCCACGCAGCAGACGCAAGCACACGCCAACCAACCATGAATCGACTTCATTACAGTGGTACACGGCGGCATCGACATTGGCAGCAAGCCGGTATAGTCGAAACATCTGCAGCAGACGGCCCTTTATGCCAGCCGGTCGCCGATACGTGATGATACGCACGCCCGATGCCATACCAGCTTCCTCAGGCGTGCCTGGGCACAGGTGAAAGACATCGAACCCGGCTGCGGCCAAGCACGTTGCTTCCTTGTCGAATACACGCTTATCGCGCGGCGGATGCATAGAGGACAAAAAACAGATCTTCATTGGCGTTGACTCATAGGTGATCGAAAAAAAATGTGGCAGTCATGCCGCCGCAATGCTCGCCGCCGCGTGATCCTCATTCTTGTTGAGCAGGCGCCACAGTACGCCGGCAATCAACATGAATAGGTGGCCCGTGAGCGCGAACGTCAAGAAATCCTGAGTGTTCATAAACAGGATGAAACAAATCACGGCCACATAGTAAAGGTACGATCCAATATCCTGAGCAACATGGCGAAAACGCGCGAACAAGCCATAGACCCGATAAAGGAAGACCAGATACATAACGCCGAGGACGGCCCCGGCTTTGAAGAAGGCGCCAACGTATTGATTATGTGGTGATGTGCCCTGCACTTCGTCGAATCCAATTGATGAGAGCAGGTCGAGCGAAAAGCCACCAAATCGACTGCCAAACAAGAAGCGACTGACCGAAGAAACCAGGTCGGAGAACATTAATCCAATGATGTCCGAGCGGCCTGCCGACCCTTCCGAAAAATCGCCGTCCGCCAATAAGCGCAGATCATCGAATTTGGTCGTCAAGAGGTCGAGCAGCACGTTATCATCGGCAGACATAACATCGACTATTACCACGCCCACGCTTGCGACAATTGCGGCGAGCGCGACGAGGCGCACGACAGTGCCAGCGGCGCCGGCGTCGCGGCGCCTCATCACATGCAAGGTGGCCATACCCAAGAACAGCACAATCCCTAAAATCGCCTGTCGAGATACCACCAGGATCGGAAAGACGCCGCACAGAAGGGCGCCAGCAAGGCCGACCGCACGCCCAGAGCGCGAGCGCGGATAACCTGCAAATATAAGCCCCATCAATAGCATGGAACAAAGCGCTGAATACACAGCGAACGCGTTGACGCCATCCGTACCAAAAATTGGCACGTCAAATAAAACAATCTCGTCACGCAACGATAGGATAGGGGTATTGATGATAATACATAGCATTAATCCTGCAAAACAAACGCAAATCCAGAACAACGAGCGACATAGCCGAGGGATGTTCCAATTGAGGCTGTAACCGATAAAAAAACTCATATAAACCGCAATGAAACGTGCCACTGAAAATAGCGGGCGCATATCCTGGCCGAGCAAGACCTGGACCCCAGCCAAGAGTAATGATCCGGCGAAGAACGCGATGATCCATAAGCTGACACCGTCCACCCGAATGCTGCGCACGATGAATATTCCAACCCCAAGCACCAGCAAATCTGTCGTTGCCAGCGGCAGTCCCTCCATCATCAGGCCACCAAGATTGATCGGCAAGGCGAAGGCGAGCACAAGTGCCAACTCGATCCAGCGACTGTGCCCATTGGTGCTAGCTCGCCCCATCTAGTTGTCTCCACGAACAAGGAACTTCTTCAGATCGAGTTCGCGTGAAAATTGTGTACCGACCACCCGCTGTGACGAAACGAGTGCACGGATTTGTCCACGTAGGACGCCAGGAAGAAGAAAATAGATGCGTCGCAAATAATACCGCACAGGGAAAATTTTAACCTTGCGCGGACAATGAATATACATTACGGCTCCGCGCACTTTCACCGATATCGACAGACGGACGGCGGCGCGCCGCACCACAATGCGCTCGATCTCAATGCGGCCGTCGCGACTATGCGCATGCGCACCCTGCCATTGCAATATCGCTAATTTTATCCATTCGGGGAATGGTGTAATTGTCGCCTCAGAGACGCGATTCCCCCCCAGCATTGCCCTCAGCAGTTGTAACGACCATGAATTGAACGCTATATCTGGAACCCGGTAGGTGCCAAAGCAGTGTGCAACTATGTGCTCGTCCAGTACCTCGAAACGATAGCCAAGCGTCGCAAGGACAGCAACGTTGTCAGTGTGGGAGTCGAAGAACCTCCCCTGTAAGTCTTTCTGATGCGAGACTAGGCAAAGCGGAATCCCCTCGGCGCGCATGGCGGTGGCGGCATCGCGAAACTGAGCCGTTGGCGTATAGTCCGGCGAGAGGCTGCGGCCGTTCAGCGCCGAGACCGGCACTTCGAATATACGATGTTCGCCCGAATCGAACCTCAACACCGGTACATTCTCTGCGACGTTCTGGAAGTCGAACGTTTCGCCGTTGTCCGCAATGACCGTCGCTGCTTGCACCGAACTAGAAAATACACGAATACCGTGGTTGACCAAAGCACATCGAAGCGCATCGGTAATTGGGCGATACTTTCCCGACCGGAATGCGACTGGCCCCCCTCCAAACAACTCGTCGAACTCGCGCATCCACCTTGAAACGATACTGCGTTCATTCCCTTCAGCATATGCATACGACTGTGCGCCAAACACGACATTTTCCCCAGTCACGCGGCAGCCGTTGCGCGCATCCCAATTTGGATGAACATGCAGTCCGAGACGGACCAAGCCCGCGCGCTGTGCGTGGTCGAGCATTGCATGAACGCGTGCCCAGGCACCCGGAAAGTGCCGGCGCATAGCAATAAACTGGCAAAGCTCGACAAAGATAGTCGCCTTGACACGCCGCTGCGCCATCCACTCTATCTGCCGCGACAGAGGAACGCAGATCTCATCTTCGATCGTCTGTACACTAATAGCCTGCGCTGTGACCGATGTTTCCGCTAGCTCCAGGTCGTAAGTCAAAAACACAATGGGGCCGTCAGCGGCTGCGACCGGGCTGGATATCGGGTTGCGCATAGGGCTTTGGGCGCGGCCCCAGCCAAAACGCATACCCTGCATCACGATATATCCTGTCCATTGTTGGAAAGCAAAGCTTTGCATCACTTGACCCGCGATAGCTCCGAGAATGCCAATCTTCGGTATCAAGAGCAAGAAAATAAAAACCGACGTTGTATTTGACAAGACCACAGCTTGAAGAAGGCTTCCATTTTTTCCGTTTGTCATCAACGGCGGTTGCATGATCGAGTAATGAACGATGCAGAGGCCGGCGGAAACAAATCCGATCAACAAGACAACATTCAGTTCCATTGCGCGAAAAATGTGCATATTGAACGAGTGACCAAATGCGGCCTGGGCAACGAAGAGCGCTGCGAATGCCGTAAACATTGCGATGCAAGCGCGATTGAGAGTGACCAGCGCCTTGGACATTGTTTTTATCACACCATTCAGCACGATGAAATACGTCGCTAGCGCAGAAAAAAGGTTCAGAATCAGCTTGTAGGCGAGATACGTCGCAATTTGCGCCTCCCCTACGCCGAAGATTGCCAAAAAGCGTAAGTCCATTACCGACGTAAGCGCGCCAATGATTCGGTTGACGGAAATCGCGTAGTCATCCTTGGATGAAGTCGACAAACGGAATTTGTGCAAGTCGACCATATGTTCGCGCAACATCAACCTAAGCAGCAATGCGCAGGTGATCGCCGCGGTCACGCCGGTTGCTAGCTTGAATATCTCGAGCGTCGGAGACAATAAATATGTCAGCAGCAGCACAAAATAAAAACCGCCCTCGTAAAATGTCGAATGCACCCGTTTGTTGAAATTAAAATAGTCGCGCGTGATCGTAATGAGAAAGATGGGGCAAGTTACGAGTGAAACGAGGAAATATTCATTATTATTGATATTCAGTCCGACGCTAATCAGCATCGCGACCAAGGCGCGCAGACTCAAATCGCCCATTGTTAAGCCGACCTGGGCTTTTCCGTTGAGAATGCGGCCGGAGATTCCGAAATCGACAATTAACGTGGCGATTTGGGCCGAATTGATAGCTAGCGCCAAGCCCACCGAATAGTTAGTGCGAAATCCAAAATGCCCCAGCAAATACATCATTGCCAGGGGGAATGTGCGAATTAGAATTGATACCGCCGAAAGAAGTCTCATAGCCTAACCAAAGTTCACTTCAAGATTCGTGAAAGCACACTCGCGGCCGCCAAAATTGCGCTTGAATTTCGCAATTGCTATTGCTGCCGCGTCGGTGCTGGTTGCGCCGCCAAAATCGTAGGCAGTCACGTCCAGATCGCGTAATACGCGCATGATTTCAATCTGCAGAAAGGCGCCCGCTGCTCTATGGCACTTAGCATCGCTGCCGCCGTACAAATAGGTCGCGCTGCGCGCCGAGCATGCGATGACGGCAAAGTTCTGCGTCTGCCCATTATGCTCAACCCCGAAGAAGCGAATGCGCGAGGAATATTTCGAGTACGCCCAAAAAACAAGCAGGCGCAATCGCGACTGCCAGGGAAACCGGTCCCCGCGCCGCGCATAAGCCTGAGCTGCCAGTGCAACCACTTTTGTCGGCGATGGCACAACAAGACGAAGCGCTTCTTCACCAGCAATACGCAGCAAGCGACGGCGGTCTGGAGGCAAGGCAGCGATAATGTCGGCGAACGGCGATGCGATATCATTCACATAGGTTGTAAATGGTTCGCGCCGCACGACGTAACGTTGCTCAAGCGATACGAGTGCCTCGGTCGGCATGCGATTAAGCGCATAGCTGGCAATGTCGAGGCCTGCCAACCGAAACTTGTGCCGTAGCGCTTCGATTTGATCTGCCAGCATCACGCTGTGGACGGCAGCATCACCGCCCCTGAAATCAGGACCGTTGAATGCAAATGCACGCGTTCTGCCGCGCCATAGGGCGCGTAGAGGAACCGCCATCAACCATGATGACGATGTTCCGCATTCGCGCTTCGCCTCAACGACAAATGGTAAATTCAACTTGAGCAGATGAATGATCGCGTCGATCAAGGAATTACCGGCAGAGCCAACGCGTAGGACGGCGACCCGACGCAGAAAAAAGGCAATGCTAACGGTGCTAGGTGCGTTCATAGATACACAATACATTCTGGTTCATCATCTCAAGCAAACGGGGGGTGCGCTGTATACCGTCATACGTTTGGCAGTCCGGCCACATCGGATGAGCACGCAAGCCCCGCGCCTGGGCATCGGCGCGGGTTACCAGGCATCCCCACTGCGCGGCGTCGGCCTGTGGCAAATCATGCGCATGCGCCCAGCGCGCGCGCCGATCGCGAGCACGCCGCTGCGTCATTGTCAGCAAGCCCAGCAAATAATACTGAAGCACGCTCATGGGCCGAGGTGCGCCGCCCGTTGGTAGTGGCGAAGCACTGACACTTGCGTTCGCTGCGCGGCGGCTATTGACGCTATCTATCAGGCGCTTCATGAATCCGCCGCGAGCTGCTAGCGACATGCTGACCGCGGCCATCGCCGCCCGCGCGGCGAGTAGGGGCGAAAGCGAGCGCGGCACCTGGCATACCGGTGGGATACATGCCCCGCCAAGCAAGAATGGAACTTCTTTCGAAAACGAAAACGTGAAATACACTGACGTACTCGTGTTTCGCAGTGCTTCGTCCAGCACAAGGCGATGCGCGTAGTCGACAATGAGCACCTTGCCATGGTCTCGAACTAGCGTTTCGATCGACGCTAGCTCAGGGATTGGTTGGCCCCAGTACGAGTGAACAATGATTGCCTCACACGCGGCCACGGCAAAGCCAAGTTGCTCCGGGTCCAGCTTAAGCGTATTGTCCGCGATATCAATCCAGTGCACGCGGCGCCCATGCTGGCGGATACGGTCCGCAATCGACGTATTGCAGCTGAACACTGGCACGCCGATCTTCGCATTGATGGCCGTCCGGGCAAGGATGATGGCGAGAATAGCATCACTACCACGGAAATAGAGCCCTGCCTTGTGCAACGATGCGTTAGACGAGCTCACGCGTAGATCCCGCACGGCTCAAGCGATTCCGAGCCCATGGTATGTCTCATAGACTATTCTTCCAATTGAGAAAATTATAGATCACCCATAGCTGAAACGCTTCGTTAACGGTCCGCGGATCATGGGAGAACAGCCGTTTCACGTCCAACATGGCGCCGATCGAATGCCGATCCGCGCTGATTAGTTCGCGCAAATCGCGGCCAAGCGCACCTTTGAACCAGTGCTCAATTGGAACTCCGAAACCTGTCTTGGGGCGATAGATCTTATCGCGAGCGACGTAGTTGGTGGCAAGACGTTTAATCGGTTCTTTGGAAATGCCACCGCGCAACTTATATGCGTCGGGCACCCGCAGGGAAAAATCGATAATGTCGCGATCTAAGAATGGAACCCGTATCTCGACTGAATTGGCCATCGCCATCTTGTCCGCTCGCATTAACAGGAGCTCAGGCAGGCGTAATTGTAGCTCGATAAAAGTCAAGCGCTGGAGGAATGTTGCGTCCGGCCGCAAGGCGTCGATTTTGGCATAGTAAGGCGCCACCACATCGAATGAATCAACGGCACCCATTGCGTTTTTGAAATCGGCCGAGAGAATCGATTGCTTTTCCAATTCGTAATACGCGACCGCAGACGACATGAACAATTCCTGCCCCCGTCCCCGCCGTTCGAGTACGTCTCGAATCTTACGCACTTTGGGATGGGTGCTTGCGCCAAGCACCCGCGAAGCCAGAGAACTCACCGCACGCGGCAGCCTCGATAACGGTTTCCACAACTGGTCATGGTGACGCATAAACCGTCGATAGCTGCCATATCCGCAAAACAGCTCGTCCGCCCCCTCGCCGGCCTGCAACACCGTCACGCCGTTATCTTTGGCCAATTTAGTAACAAAGTACAATGGCACAACGACCGGATCGGAAATCGGTTCGTCCTGCAGTTTGGCCAATGATCGCGAGGTGTCGAGCAGGTCCTGCTCCGAGATGCGGACTTCATGATGGACGCTGCCGATTTCGCTCGCCATCGCGCGGGCGATCGCGGAATCGTCGTGAAAATTGCTGGCGTTATCCATTCCGACCGTGAAGGTCTTGACGCGCTCAGGCGCAATCAATTCATTGAAGGCGCACAGGTTCAACGTTGAATCAACGCCGCCGGAAAACATCACACCCACCGGGACGTCCGATGCCAGACGCTTCTTGACTGCAGCCCGAAACAGCGACTCGAGTTCCTCATCGAGCTCGCCAAATGGTCGAGAATGATCGACGTTTGGAAGCGGCAACCAATATTTTTCGACGCGCGGTAACGCGCTGCGGCGCGGCGCCAGCTCAAGCGTACTGGCCGCCTCAAGCTTGCACACGCCGCGTATCAACGTGTGCGGCGGCGGCACCATTAAATACGTGAGGTAGTGGTAGAAAGCGGTCGGATCGGTGCTCTTATCGATACCGGGATAACAGAGAATGGCCTTGATTTCGGAGGCAAAGATAAACCTCCCGTCGACAAGCGCATAGTAGAGCGGTTTGACACCGGCGCGGTCGCGGGCCAGGATCAATTCGTTACGCTCGCAGTCCCACAGGCCCAACGCAAAATCGCCGTCAAGATACTCGTGAAAACGGCGACCGTACTCCTTATAGAGGTAAAGGATGACTTCGGTGTCTGAGTCTGAACGGAAATGATGCCCCTTTGCCAGCAACTGCTGGCGCAGGTGTTTGAAGTTGTAAATCTCGCCGTTAAAGGTAAGCCATACTTTGCGATCGGGTGTCGCCATCGGTTGATGTCCTGCCGGACTAAGGTCAAGGATGGCTAGACGCCGGTGCGCCAGGGCGCACTGGCCATCTGCGGCAATCCACTCACCAGCACCATCGGGGCCTCGATGCTGCATCGAGTCCGCCATTGTTCGCAGGACGAGCGGCGACACCGCTTCGCGGTTTTGCAGGTTGAAAATCCCAAGAATGCCACACATCGCGCGCCCTCAGTCAGCCATGCAGGCAAGTACATCGTCGAATTTCCCATCGGAAATTCTTTCCATAAATGCTACGAGATCGATCCCCTGGCCAGACATGGCGCTCTCGATAGCCGCATCGATCAACAGAGTCGCCCAAGCACCAGCACGCGCGTCGGCCCCTTGCTGATCGGCGTGCGCGTCGAGCGCCGCATCGCAAAACTCAGCCATTGCTGACAATTGCCCTTTATTACCTCGTTCGCGCCAGCCGACGGTCGGCGCGCAGCCATGTCCACGAATGCGGCGGTAATCATCGACCACCACCGTACGGCCATTGCCAAACAATTCGAAATATTCTTTTCCTAGCTTGATATTCCCAATCGTCGTATAGCTAATATTGGCGACCGAACCATCAGCATAGCGGATGCTGATATGGATATCCGGATTCATGCGATCGGTTGGCCCAACAAAATGCGCAGATAGGAAAACCGGCGCCTCGCCGATGACCCAGTTGGCCAGATCGACAAAGTGCACGCCCTCGCCAAGTAGGCGGCCTCCCTCATCGGCACCGCTGGACCAATGCGCCCCAACCGCGCCTACGTTGACGCGAACATTGAATATGCGACGGCCTATGCCAACTGCGCGCTTCATCTGAACCATATACGGTGAAAAGCGCCGGTTGAAGCCGACGCGCACAACGCAGCCAGTGCGCTGCTGACGACGCACAATTTCAAGACAATCAAGCACCGACGTTGCCAATGGTTTTTCAACAAATACGTGCTTACCAGCGTCCAACCCGGCCAGGGCTATGGTCGCGTGTGAAGCATGCCGCGTCGATATGACGAGCGCATCGATATCGGCATCGGTGTAAATCTTGTCAAGATCGGAGGTTGCATAGTGTGCCGTCGTACTTCGCGCAGCAATGGCTGCGGACGCGCCCGACTTGCTGGCAATTGCTCCTATGCGCATCCTTGGAATTTTTTTAATGTTCGGAATGTGGATTGCTTTGGCATAGGCACCCACACCGACAATTCCTAAGCGCAGCAACGGACCAGAGGTGGGCACTGTTTCGCGCGCATAGCGGCAAGTTGATGCATCTTCCGGCAAGCCCGACTTGCCTGCAATCTGATAATCAAGCAGGACGCCAAAGGTGGCGCCGTTACCTCCCTTGACTCGCGCATATGCCTGCTTGGCGTCGTCGATATCAAAAGTCGCTGATACCAGATCACTTACGTCAAGTCGACGGTCCGCAAGCAAGCTGATGAAATAGGCGAGATTGCGCCTTTCCGTCCAACGAACATAGGCCAGCGGATAATCGAGGCCATCAAGCTCATACTGCGCGTCGTATCGGCCAATTCCGTAAGAACAAGACAAGCGCAATTCAAGTTCCTTAGCGTACATCCGCGCACGATCAAGCCCCATCCCAATATCCCCGACGACGGCAACACGGCCGCGCTTGCGGCACAGTACAAATGCCTCGTTCACCAGCTCATCGGAGGCAGCGGAGGCACAAATGACGACTCCGTCGAGCCCAACGCCGTCAGTTGCTCCGTTGATCCTATCGGGTGCGTCGCACGTGCGGGAATTGAAGACCAATTTGGCACACTTGCTTGCGATGGCGCGGGCAACGCGCTCATCGTCGATATCGACGCCGTAGCATTCATACCCCATCGCGCAGGCTAAGCGCAGAGACAGCTGACCGATGAGGCCAAGGCCAACAATGCCAATGCGCTCGCCTGGAGATAATTCAAGACGCCGTATTCCTTGCATGGCAATACAGGCAAGCGCGCCGAATGCAGCGTGGCTGAACGGTACCGTGTCGGGGAGGGCAACGGCGAGATTCTTCGGCACAACATTGAACTGCGCGTGATTCGCCAATCCCGCACCCATGCAGGCCACGCGCTGCCCCGCGCGAAACCCGGTCGCGTCGCTATCGGACTCTACTATGGTCCCGGCGCAGCTGTAGCCGATCTGGGTGAAACCGTCGAGTTTGGTGTGAATCGCCGCAATTGCGCTTGCTACGCCTTGCCGCTGTACCATGGTCCAAACTTGACCTGCACGGCTGCGCGACTGAATAGCCTTTTCAAGCAGACCGGCCGCACCGCTACGCTTGGTGACAGCAGCGCCCTCCGTGCCAGAACTGATCAGGGAGAAAGCGCTCTGGACTAGGATACTGCCGCGCATGCGTGCCGGCACCGGGACTTCGATAATCTCGACCTGCCCTTGTCCGGATAGAAAAATCTGTTTCATATGCGCTTAAGTGGGAAATTCAATGTAAAAAGATTGAAGAATGAATCGCATGGCGCCCCTTGTCGAGCGTGGTGCTCGCGCGGACCACGGTACCCTCGACCTCATGGCCATAATGGCGGCTAAATAGGCCACTGCCGACACTTAGTGCAAGATCGCTTGTCAGCCGCGCGCGACCATCGATTTCGAGCGCGCCCCCGTCAAGCACCCGGACAATATTCGCACCCAGTGGGAACGCCCAGGAAGCGACGAGCTCGGTACAGCCCGCGGCGATGATGTCATTAATGGCGATTCGGTCCTGCATAGGCTCAATGGTTAAGGTACGCGTAATGCGGGTGCCAGGCACAAGGCGTGCGTACCCATCGTGCGCTGCGGACACGACAATAGTATCGCCGTCCTGCCGGACGACGACGTCAGTCGGGATCGCGTCGTCTTCTATTCGCCAATGTCCTGTGATTCGAGCCATTTCATCATTCAGCAACGCGACGGTGGCGTGACTGCCGGTGCGGCGGAACTCGGTCTTTTTGTGCAAGTCGGCGGTATAACCAGAGCAGCCCGGATCAACGATCACAGGGCGATGTCCCAACCAGAGTTCAAATGCCAGCATGTCGTTGTGGCCGTGTCCGCCACGGCCATTCATACCCACCTCTCCGATATCGACCATGCAAAAGAACCCGCGGCTTGCATGCCGCACGACAACATAACCACCGCTAGGAAAGTGGTACACCTCAAGACCATCGACGGACACGGGCAGGTCACTCGCACGGCCGAGTAAAAATGCGGTCGCAATCTGTGCCGATTCCGCAAATCTGACATGTCCAATCGACTCGCCGAAGAAAGCACGCCCCAGTTCGACGACCGGGCCGTGACTGGCCGGCGAGTCAAGCGCGAATGACAGGGCCACTGCATCATCCACGTCTCCAAAATTGGCCCCGGTGCCGTCAGGCCGACTCACCGCGTCGCTGAACCGGACTGCGCCCCGCAACAACTGAAGCCCGCCTGCCGAGAACGGCCTCCCCATATCGCGCCGAACTATGGCCGCCAATAAGAACAGTTCCAACACGAGCTTGTGATACCCGCATGACTTTTCGAAATTGACGCCATCGGAACAAAACTGAAGGGCAATTTCCCTGTCGAGCCAATGCAAAGCATAGCGTTGCCAAGCCCGACAAAATACACCACACGATTCAAGTGCACGCGTTGCCAGCAATAAGGCGACGATATTAGCTGTAAAATGATTGCCACGCACGTCTGTAAACTCGCGGTTCTCCCATATAAAACTGGCGTGTTCGAAAATCATTAAGTAAAGTAACTCGCGCAGTTCCGCAAGCTCAGCGCTCCGCGCCTCGTCCAAGGTTGACTTTTCCAACGCACCGGTCAAATCCAACAAGACCGTGAGATTGACCGCTCGCATCGATGCTTCCATCGGATACCAATTAACGCTATTCGCAAGCGGATTGCTGCCACGCCAGCGCTGCAGAAACGTTAGGATCCAAATCACGCGATCGCATTGTATTTCTGTCCCAACCATGCTTGCCAGAATAGGGATCAGATAGTGCAAGCGCGATAGCTCCCAGGGAAACTTGACGTCATACGGAACGTCCTTTTCCTCGTAGAAGGAATGTTGCTTGAAATATCCCAGCGGCCAACTTTTATTGAAGCGCCAATCGGCCGAAAAATCGCACGTCATCAAATCGGGCACGCGCGCGCCGAGCAAGCAGAAATCGGATCGCATGACGGCGCGCGCGGCCTCATCAAGGCACCGGCGCTGAGCATCATCAAGTCTATGCGGGTTGCCTAGCAGTAGAGTCGGCCGGCCTGTCGGGGAAACGAGAGTCCGCTGACGGTCGAACCGGGCAGCAATGTTCTCCCATCCGCCAGTGCGAGCCAAATAGCGCAACCGCAGCGCTTGGGTGGCCCGGAATGCGAGCACCCTAGGCGGCTTGGAGTATGCTTTCGCAATTAATTGAAATATCATGGATCGATTCCACTACCTTAAGACCGCATGGCTTTGCATGCGACGCGCCCAAGCGCGCGCGTCTAGCGCCGCTTCAAATAAAAGCGCAGGCGTGAAATCTGCTCGGCACGCACAGGATC
The DNA here is from genome assembly GCA_002428015.1 of Oxalobacteraceae bacterium UBA6018. Classification (GTDB taxonomy): domain Bacteria; phylum Pseudomonadota; class Gammaproteobacteria; order Burkholderiales; family Burkholderiaceae_D; genus Telluria_A. The sequence continues at coordinate 67,698 of DIZW01000128.1, forward strand.
GCTCGCAATGCCCGCCCGCATTTCAAGGATGATGCCACGCAGGATTGACAACACAAATCCGAGGAAAAGCCCGCCAGCAAGGATCAGGCCGCGCTTGGGTTTGAATTTGCGTTCGGGCACTTGTGCCGGATCGAGGACCTGTACGATCGAAGAATCCTTGGCCTCATCGAGCCGCGCCACTTCGTACTGCTTGGAAAGCAACTCGTATAGCATTTGGTGGTATTTGACGTCTCGCAACAGTTTCATGCTGTCGAGGCCAACTTTATCATTGTCGGTCGCCGTAACGTCAGTACCATGGCGTCCATTCTCGAGCCGTGCGAGTTCGGTACGCGCGCTGCTCAATTCTTCACTTGCACGCTTGAGATCCTGATTGTTCCCTGTCACAAATGCTCCCATCGCCCGCACTTGGATTTCCTTTGCGGCGATCTGAGCGCGCAAACGAGCAATGACTTCAACGACGCCACGGCTCTCGCTATCGACACTAATTACTCCACCAGCGTTGAGAGCGCGTTTCAGGCTCGCCTCAGCATTGGCGAGATTGTTTTTCGAATTATTCAATTGCGTTTCGAAAAACACTCTGCGTTGCGCAGCTTCCGTAACAGCGAGAACCTTCGTGAGGCGCAGGAGCTCTTCAGCATAACCGTTGGCCAGAGCTGTGGCACGTTTTGGGTCCACGTCTTCAACATCGATGCTGATCAGACCGTCTTTCCCGGACGATATACTTGTCTTTGCCTCAAGTTCCTTGCGTGTCTTTTCGGTCAGCGTTTCATCATATACTGCCTTCAAGTCAAAACGTCGAATCAGGTTATCGGCGACATTACGGCTCTTAAGCATGCCAATATACAGATCGTTCGGATTTTTAATCCCGGCCGCCCCCGCCGCAGCGCCGGCCACCCCCCCCAACTGCGCCAGCAATGCAGCAGCGCCGGATTGCGCCTGCTGGGGCGGCAATATTTTCGTGTTCGCCTTAAAGGCCGGCGGCAGCGCGAAGCTCAGCGCCACAGCCGCAATCGCAAAGATCGCCGGGATGAGTGCGACAGACTTCTTGTATTTGGCGAAGAAAATCAGGCATTCGAATAGATTCAGCTCGCCATGGGCACTGGGGCCATCGCTAGCGCTTGAGTTATAAAACGTTTCTTCCATATGCCAAGGGTCTTTCGATTTTCTGTTCATGTAACACGCATCAACGATGCGTTGGCGAGACCGCAAGCATTAACGCAATACCTTGATTGCAGCGGCACCAAGACCAAAATTGGCGAGGATCTGCGACCATTCCTTGACTCCACCCACAAACTTAGTCCAAGACGTTTCCTTGTCGAGGCGCTCGGGCACCACGATGCTATCGCCAGGCATCACCTCGACACCCCGCATACCGCTGCGGAACCAACTGTTCGAATCGGATGAGAGTATCGAGCCATCGACCCGGATCACAAAGATATTCTCCTGATCGGCATCAACAGTCACGCCGGCACCGTTCAGGTAATCGCCAACGGTCTTTCCTGCACGCCAGATCGGTGACGACTCGGCATTGACGGCGCCAAATACATGCACAAAGTCGGGCCGCGTTGGAACCACCAGCTTGTCGCCGTTCTCCAGCTTCAGCGGCGGCAGGCGGTTGAACGAGCGTTCATGGGGATCTAGGCCAAAGGCAATGCGGCCTGTCGGCTTAAGTTGTCGAATACGCACCACCGCGCCTCTGGCCGCGTCCACGGCCCCTTGGCGGCGCAGTTCAGCCACTTGCGCATCTGTGGCCGTTATCGCACTTGAATTCGCGAGCGTCCTCGACTGTTCATTGCGCAACTGTGACTCGAGCTTGGAGGCAACCTTCTCAAGGTTGATCTCCTGCTCCCTGCGCGCCTGCTCGCGGTAAAGCGCGGTACCGAACAGGTAAGCGTTATTCGTCGGCCCGCCCGCGCGCGCGAGCAGCGTCTGCAAGTTCTCACCGGGCGTCATCTGGTAGACCCCCGGCACATTTACCTCGCCCTCAATGCGCACGAATACCCGACGTTTGTCGACCGGCACGAGAACATCACTTTGCGAGAACACCGTCACCGTATCGCCCGGCTGCAGTTGCACATTGTCCACGCCGGACGGGTTGCTGAAGACGTTCCCGAGGTGGAAAGGAATCAGACTGACGCTGAGGTCGGCGTGGTTGATCCGCTCGACCACCGCGTAGTCCCAATTCACTTCATCGATCAGACCACCTATGCGCCCGGCAATATTTTCACCGTCCGCACGGGATTCCTGGTCGTTCTGTCCGGCTTTCAGGGTGTCGTTCTGACGCCGGATTGACGCGCGGCTGATCAGGTAATCCCGGTTCGGGATGAGGTCGGAGATCCGCATGCCCGGCTTAAAGGGGGCACGGATGGCTTGGTCCACATTGCCACGCAGGACTACCGCGTTCGCAAACTCGGGTGTGATCGAGGTCAGGTTCACCAGATCGCCGTTCTTTAGTGTCTTCTTGAGGCCGGCCGCGTCCAGAGCGAATTCTTCCACCGTGCGTGGCTGGGTCTTGGTCGGATCGAGCCGCTCGAGATAGGCGCGGCGCGGATCGGCAACCACCGCAGCCCCGCCGGCGGTGTCGAGCAGCGATGCGATCGTGTCGTCGTTGCCGCGCAATTCATAGATCGCCGGGTTGTTGACACGGCCTACCAAAGCCACATAGCCGCTCGCCGGCGGAATATAAATTGTGTCTCCGTCGAGCAGTCGAATATCCGCCGACTTGTCGCCCTTGGCAATGAAGGCGTACAGATCGAGGTCGGCCATCACCTTGCCGGCGCGCTTGACCTGTACATGGCGCATGCTGCCGTTGGCGTTCGGCCCGCCACTGGCAAACAGTGCCGTCACAAGCGAGGAAGTGCTCGATACAGTATAGGTACCAGGACGGCTCGCTTGCCCCACCACATAGACGGTGATTGCGCGCAACTGGCCAAAGCTGACGTTCAAGGTAACGCCCTTGTACATGCGGTTGACGACACCACGCACCACCGTTTCGGCGTCACCGGCCTTGACGCCGCCGAGCACGACAGACCCAATGGTCGGGATCGTCACCAAGCCGTTACGGTCGATCGTGGCGCGAAAGTCGATGTCGATCGTGCCCCAGCCGCGCACCAGCACTTCATCGCCGGGGCCCAGTGGATAGTCGGACGGCACCGGCGAGTTCAGGACCGGGGCGAAGGTGGATGGAGTTTTGTCGAAGAACTCGGCGCCAAACACCGGCAGCAGTTTGCCGGTACCGTCCTGAACGAAACGTTGAAACTCGCTGATTGGTGCGACGCGTTGGCGATCAGCCTGCCCACCTACAACTGTCTGTTGCTGCAGCACATCTCTAGTGTTGCCGTTGGTGAGAACCCGGCCGAGCGCGCTACTATCGGTGGCCGACGAGCCGGCGTTGCTGATACGGGTGCGGCTGGGCAATTGACCCTGGCTGGTTACTGGAACCTCACCCACCGATACCGGATTCTGATCAATGCTCGTGCGCGGATCTGGCAAATCTCCCTTGTTGATCGTGTCTTGCGCGTTGACTACAACAGCGGTGAAGGCCAATGTTAAGGCTAGGGCACAACGGGAAATTTGGCGCATGGAGTAATTCTGGGAATAATTGATCGTAGCCATTGCTCGGCGTCTCTTGGTCGGGGCTAATTTTACGCGCGATCAATTCAAAGACGAAATCTTTTGTGCCTACGCAATACATAAAATCACAAAACGAGGTAGATAAACAGACAACATGCGGAGTATAGCGCAATATTGCATTAACGGAAAATATGATAAATATAACTAATTGTAGTTATACCAATATTGCATCCGCGAGGGAAGCCGCCTGTTTGGCGAAGCGCCGCGAAATAGCAGGCGGGCGCCGAGCTTCGCGACGAATTTGAATGTCCGCAGGAACGAACTTTGATTAATATCAAAAGTCCTGGGAGGCTGCTAGTTACACTGAGACATCGTTAGGAATCCGCTGAGTCTCAACCGCGATTTTCCTTACTACCGCGAGGATTAATAACCGGCAACATGATGAGGACGACGATGCATACGATCCCACCTTCAGATTTCTCGGCTAGCGAGCCCGACGAGCTGCCAGGGCAGCGTACGCCCATCGACCTGCTGGCGCGCTCGGCGCTCGAGAGCACGCGCGAGGCGATCGCCCGCTGGACCGGCGGCATCCACGCGCCGCGCTTGCTGGCGGTCGGTTCCCTGCATGTGTCGGCGCAGGCGCGCTGGTACGCACAGGCACGCGACGGCTTCCAGGAATGGCGCGACCGCGGTGGCTTCGCCCAGAGCGACGAGACGGCCGCGCCGGCGTCCATCACCACCGAGTCAATCATCACCCGCAAGGCCGACACCTGCGTCGACTGAGGCCGCCGATCGGCGCGCGGGGCGCGCGCGATCGCGTCGCCCAAACGGAAAACGACGGCATTGCACCGTCGTTTCCTTGTCCTGCTTCTGGATCAATCGAGGAATCTAAATTCTCTCTGTGCCGCATCGACCGATGCGGATAGGTAGTTCATTCTAGCTTGATACCGGTGCGGATGTTCTTGTGATAACGCCTCCTTGAAAGAACTACAGCTCTAATATAGTCCACGAGCCCGAACTTTCAAGGAAAAAGATGAGACTTGGTCGGATTCTTCTTACCGCACCGTCGGCATGGCGCCATGGTAGATGGCCTTGACGGCACCGCTGCCGACCGCCGCGCCGAATTTTTTCAGCACCCGCTCCGGCAAGCCCTCGTGCGCCGTGTAGTCGACGATGTCCTCGGCCTTGACGACGTCGCGCGCGACGGTGTCGACCGTGCCGTAGCCGTCCGCCAGGCCCATCTCGACCGCCTTGGCGCCGATCCAGAACAGGCCGGAGAAGGTTTCCGGGGTCTCCTTGAGGCGCTTGCCGCGCCCTGCCCTCACCACCGAAATAAATTGCTGGTGGATCTCGTTGAGCATTTCCTGGGCGTGGGCCTTGTGCTTCTCCGACTGCGGGCTGAACGGATCGAGGAAGCCTTTGTTCTCGCCGGCCGTTAGCAGGCGACGTTCGATCCCGAGCTTTTCCATCGTCCCGGTGAAGCCGAAACCGTCCATCAGCACGCCGACCGAGCCGACGATGCTGGCCTTGTTGACGAAGATCTTGTCGGCGGCCGCCGCGATGTAATAGCCGCCCGAGGCGCAAATCTCGTCGACCACCACGTACACGGGCTTGCGCGGGTACAAGCGTTTCAGGCGTAGCATCTCGTCGACGATGATGCCGGCCTGCACCGGACTGCCGCCAGGGCTGTTGATGCGCAACACCAGGGCCACGGAACCGGTGTCGGACATCGCCTTGTTCATGGCCGGGATCACGGCGTCGGCTGAACCGCTGCCTTCGGACTCGATGCTGCCGTCAATTTCGATGAGGGCGGTGTGGCGGCCCAAGGTGTCGGCGTCGCCGCTGCCGAAGTTGAAGTCGTACAAGGCCCACAGGCCCAGCAAGGCAAGGCCGAGAAACGCGAAGCGGAAAAACACGCTCCAGCGGCGCGCCGCGCGCTGCTCCTTCACCGTGGCAAAGACCAGCTTTTCCAGCGTGTCGCGCTCCCATGCGCCGCCAGACAAGGTCGCCGCGGGTTTCGCTTGATCCGTACTCGTGTTGTCGCTCATGACTCGTTTTTCGTCGAAGATGGGGAAAGGTTGACCGCTGTTGTTGGGTTATGCCTGCACCGGCCGGATATATTCGTCGGGTTGCCAGTAAATCCTGCCGTCCGTTTCGCGCACACCGATCGGCCTGAGCCTCCCGCCCTTGCAGGGGCCGCCGGCGCACAGCCCGCTATCGGGCAGATACACCGCGCCGTGAGTGGCGCACATCAGATACAGCCCGCTCGACTCGAAGAACTCGCCCTCCGCCCAGTCGAGCTCGATCGGGACGTGGGCGCAACGGTTCAAATACGCGTACACAGTGCCGCCGTAGCGCACCACGAAGCCGGTCGCAGCCGCGCCAAACGCGGTGACGGGAAAACGCACGCCGCGCCCGCCTTCCTGCACCGCCTCCGAGGCGCACACCAGCACCTCGGCAAGGTGATTATCCATCACTTGTGCTCCGTCAAGCGTGTTCACTCAACCACTGATGCAGTTGAGCGACGGTTTCCGCCGAGTAGACGGGGTTACACGAAAGCAACTGCTCATGCGGATGGGCCCCGTATTGCACTGCCACGGCGGCCGCGCCGGCGTTGTTGGCCATGAGCAGATCGTGGGTGGTATCGCCGATCATCACGGTACGCCTGAGATCCTGCCCCAATTCCCGCGTAAGTTCATGCAACATGGCCGGATGCGGCTTGGAGAAGGTTTCGTCGGCGCAGCGCGTCGCGTCGAACAGGGACAACAGGCCGACCGCGTTCATGGCGCGGTTCAGGCCCACCCTGCTTTTGCCGGTGGCCACGGCCAGGAAATAGCCTTCCTGCGACAGTTCAGTCAACATGGCGCGAACCCCGCCGAACAGCACCAGTTCATGATCCTTGGACAGGTAGTGAAAACGGTAGCGCTCGACCATGCGCGCGTACAGCGCCGGATCGATGCCTGGCATGACGGCTTGCATGGCCTCGTGCAGCCCGAGGCCGATCACGTGCGAGGCGGCCTCGTCGCCGGGAATCGGCAGACCCAGGTCGCGGGCCGCCGCCTGAATACACTTCACGATGGTGGACGTGCTGTCCATCAAAGTACCATCCCAATCAAAGACGATCAGATCAAATTGCTTTCGTGCCATGTCATGCGGCCGCGCGCGGCCGACTCCTTCCAATAGATAGATGCGGGTCGAACCGGCCCGCTCAGCGCGGCGCCACGGTCGACGGTTTTCCCAAGCTTACCAAGAAACGTTCGCATTCCGCTGGCAACGGTGCGTTAACAGTCATCGGCTTGCCGCTTTCCGGGTGGGTGAACGTGATCTGGTGCGCGTGCAGGAACATGCGTTTGAGCGCTCCGCGCCGGGCGTCGGCCTTGAGCAGTTGGCGGTTGAGGGCGAAATCGCCGTACTTGTCGTCGCCCAGGATGGGGAAGCCGGACGAGGCCAGGTGCACCCGGATCTGGTGCGTGCGCCCGGTCTTGAGTTCGGCTTCGAGCAGGGCGTAGCCTTCCCACTTGCGCAGCAGGCTGAACACGGTGTGCGACTCCATCCCGCCGGCCTGCACGCAAACCCGGCGCTCGCCTTCGGCCGTGGTGTATTTATGTAAAGGCAGCTTGACGTGCTGGCGCGCGTTCTTCCAATCGCCCGCCACCATGGTCAGGTAACGCTTGTCGGTGGTTCCGTCGCGCATCTGCTCGTGCAGATTGGTCAGGGCCGAGCGTTTCTTGGCCAGCATGAGCAGGCCCGAGGTTTCGCGGTCGAGCCGGTGCACCAGTTCCAGGAACTTGGCGTCCGGGCGGGCGGCGCGCAATTGCTCGATGACGCCGTACGACACGCCGGAGCCGCCATGCACGGCCACGCCGCAGGGCTTGTCGATGATCAGCAGATGGGCGTCCTCGTGCAGCACCGCGAACTCGGCGCCGGGCACGTTCACTGTCGACTTTTCCGCAACACGCACCGGCGGGATGCGCACCACGTCACCCTCCTCCAGACGGTACAACTGGTCGATCCGTCCCTTGTTGACGCGCACCTCGCCGGAGCGCAGAATCCGGTAGATATGGCTCTTTGGGACGCCCTTGCAGACGCGAAGCAGGTAGTTATCGATGCGCTGTCCGGCGTCTTCTTCGCCGATGGTGACAAACTGGGCTTGGGGCACTGCCTGTGATGAAGGGGGAACAACATCGTTTTGCATTGTCATTTCTTCTGTCTTCCCAGAAATTCTCTCTAAGTCCTTCATTTTGAATATATAATCGACAGGCGGCGGTCAAACCTCTGCTGGTGTAAGAATTAAAACGATATTTTACACAGGGGCGTCTCCATCGGCCTCGCCAAATTGCAAATTCGATGGAAAAACGTGTACGCACGTCCCTTGCGCGAATCAAGGTTGCACCGTTGTTGTAATCGGATAGCGCCCAGGGATGCGGAGTGGTTAGTTTGGAATTTAAAGGATAAGTACCGGCAAGCTGGCCCGCGAGGTCAGCTCGCCGGATGATGGTGTCGATAACGCTCGTCGTTTTCGCCCGACCCGATGTAAGCCTCATGCTGAAGGCTTGAGAATAACGGCCGCAGTAAGGCCCGTGCATTGAAGTCTTCGCCTGAGCGCCGGCTATGGTTAGGCTCACTGATCTGCTCACCGCCTGGCTTGCCCTGTGCCCTGGTTCAAACCGGGCCGTTCCAGGGAAGTTGCAGGTGATGCGTGCACTCGGCATGTCGATCGACCCCACCGCGCCCTGTTGCGGCCGCCACGCTAAGCGTTGCTGCGCCGTACGTTAAGGCATACCCGCCCTCCAAACCTCCTTCCCGTGTACATCCCGTGTACTTTTTGCCGCTTGTAACCGAGCGGCACTGGAACGGCTTCTAGCCGCGGAGTTAATAAAAAATGAAACGCATGTTGTTTAACGCAACGCAGCAGGAAGAACTGCGCGTCGCAATTGTCGACGGTCAAAAACTGATCGACATCGATATCGAATCGGCCGGGCGCGAGCAGCGCAAGTCGAATATTTACAAAGGCGTCATCACCCGGATCGAACCGTCGCTGGAAGCCTGCTTCGTCAGCTACGGCGAAGACCGCCACGGCTTCCTGCCGTTCAAGGAAGTGGCCCGCACCTACTTCCGCGAAGGCGTCGACGTGCGCAATGCGTCCATCAAGGAAGCGCTGCGCGAAGGCCAGGAAATCATGGTCCAGGTCGAAAAGGAAGAGCGCGGCAACAAAGGCGCGGCCCTGACCTCCTTCGTGTCGCTGGCCGGCCGCTACCTGGTGCTGATGCCGAACAATCCGCGCGGCGGCGGCGTGTCGCGCCGGGTCGAAGGCGAAGAGCGCCAGGAATTGCGCGAAACCATGGACAAGCTGGACCTGCCGCAGGGCATGTCCGTGATCGCCCGCACCGCCGGCATCGGCCGCAACGTCGAAGAGCTGCAGTGGGACTTGAATTACCTGATGCAACTGTGGCGCGCTATCGAAGGCGCCGGCAAGTCGGCCAACGGCGCCTTCCTGATCTACCAGGAATCGTCGCTGGTGATCCGCGCGATCCGCGACTACTTCCAGCCTGATATCGGCGAGATCCTGATCGACACCGACGAGATCTACGACCAGGCGCACCAGTTCATGAGCCACGTGATGCCCGACATGGTGCACCGCGTGAAGCGTTACTCGGACGACGTCCCGCTGTTCTCGCGCTTCCAGATCGAGCACCAGATCGAGACCGCCTACTCGCGCACCGTCCCGCTGCCGTCGGGCGGCGCGATCGTGATCGACCACACCGAGGCACTGGTCTCGGTCGACGTCAACTCGGCCCGCGCCACGCGCGGCTCGGACATCGAGACGACCGCCTTCAACACCAACTGCGAGGCGGCCGAGGAAGTGGCGCGCCAGCTGCGCCTGCGCGACCTGGGCGGCCTGATCGTGATCGACTTCATCGACATGGAAGTGGCCAAGAACCAGCGCGAAGTCGAACAGCGCCTGAAAGACGCGCTGCACCACGACCGTGCACGCGTCCAGATGGGCAAGATTTCCCGCTTCGGCCTGATGGAACTGTCGCGCCAGCGCCTGCGTCCTTCGCTGTCCGAAGGCAGCCACGTGACCTGCCCGCGCTGCTCCGGCACCGGCCACATCCGCGATACCGAATCGTCCGCCCTGCAGGTGCTGCGCATCATCCAGGAAGAGGCGATGAAGGAGAACTCGGCCACGATCCACGTCCAGGTCCCGGTCGACGTCGCCGCTTTCCTGCTCAACGAAAAGCGCGGCGAAGTGCTGAAGATCGAGAATCGTCACCGTATCAGCGTGATCTTGATTCCTAACAAGCATCTGGACACCCCGCACTACAAGCTCGAGCGCATCAAGCACGACGATCCACGCCTCGAGGACAGCCAGGCGAGCTACTCGCTGGCCGAGACGGCCGAGACCGATATGGCCTACAGCAAGCGCCAGAAGGAAGACGTCAAGCCGCGCCAGGAAGCGGTGGTCAAGACCATCACCCCGGCCCAGCCCGCGCCGATGGTCGACCGCACCGAGCCGGTCAAGCCGGTCCTGGCGCCCGCGCCCGAGCCAGTATTGACTGCCCCGGCCGAGCAAGGTTTCTTCAGCCGTCTGATGGGCTTCTTCTTCAAGAAGGAAGAGCCGGTCGCCGTGGCAAGCGCGCCCGCGCCCGCCCCGGCGTCAAAGGCGCCGGCCGCCGGCGATCGCGGCGAGCGCAACAACCGCGGCCCGCGTGGCCGCAGCCGTGGTGCCAAGCAAGGTGGCCGCGAGGACCGTGAGCCGGGCAAGCTGGCGTCCCAGGACGAGAGCGGCAAGCCGGCCGACGCCGAGGCCAAGGCGGCCCGTCCACCGCGCCCACCGCGTGAACCACGCGAGCCGCGCGAACTGGCCGAGGCAGGCGCCGCGGCAGCGGGCGCACCTGCGCCGCGCGCCGAACGCGGCGAGCGTCCTGAGCGCGGCGAACGTCCAGAGCGTGCCGAACGCGGCGAGCGCCCAGAGCGCGCCGCCCGTCCGCAGCGCGAGCGTGCCGATTACCGCACTCCGGTGCCGGTCGAAGGCAAGAGCGAAGAACTGGCGCTGGCGCCTAGCGCGGCAGCCGCTTTGACGGATGAGCACGCCGACCTGACGGTGGGCATGGAGGACGTCCCGGCGGTGCCGAAGATGATCACCACGATCGGTCCGAACGGCGAGGAAATCGAAGTCGAAGCCGGTGGCGACGAGCCACGCCGCCGCCGCCGCCGTGGCGGACGCAACCGTAATCGTCGTGACCGCGACCAGGCCGAAGGCATGGAAGGCGAAGGCGGCGAACAGGCCGAAGCCGGCGAGGAGACCGTCTCCGAAGCCAGCTTCACCGTAGCCCCCGAGCTGGTCGAGCCGACCGCGCACGCCGCTGCCGAGACGCACGCGCCAGTGCAAGCCGAGGCGCCTGCCGCTGAACCGCAGGTCGCCGCCGAAACGTATAGCGCGCCGGTTCCGGTCGCGGAATACGTGGCCCCGGCCGCCTTGGCGGAGCCGGAAACGGTCGCCCCATCGCCGGTAGCGGCTGCCGAAGTAGAAGCTGAGCCCGTCCCCGCCCCTGTGGCAGCGCCGGTCGCTGAGCCAGTCGCCGAAGCAGTGCAGCCACGTGCCGAAGCCGTCGAAGCCGCCCCGGCATCGCTGCCCGAGCCGGTGAGCGTGGTCGAGCCGACCATCTTCACGCCGCCGGCACCAGTGGCCGACGCTGCACCTGCGGCGGAAGCTGCACCTGCGATGGAAGCTGCACCTGTGGCAGAAGCTGCGCCTGCGGCAGAAGCTGCACCCGTGGCGGAAGCTGCACCTTTGGCCAAAGCCGCGCCAGCGGCGCCGGTAGCGGCACCAGTGGCCGAAGCCGCACCAGCGCCGGCGCCAAGCCCGGTCGCCGACATGAGCAGCCTGCTCGGTTCGGCCGGCCTGACCCTGGCCGCCACCGATCCTGAAAAGCTGCGCGCAGCCCAGGAAGCGGCCGCCAGCGCCCCGCCGCCGCCACGCGTGCGGCGCGAGCGCAAGCCACTGCCGCCGGTGCCTGACGAGCCGCTGGTCCAGATCGACACGCGCCAGTAATCCCGCGCCGCCGACCAGGCAAAGCCGCCGTCTCCTCCGGGAGCGGCGGCTTTTTTCTTGTCCGCGCCGGATCGCCTGTTCCGCCCGGTCCACGCGGCGATATAATGCCGGCATGTCAATTCCCAGCCCTGCCCGTCCGCCCGCGGTCGCCCTGTCCGCCGCGTTCTGGTACTGGCTCAAGCTCGGCTGCGTCAGTTTCGGCGGCCCGGCCGGACAGATCGCCATGATGCACGCCGAACTGGTTGAACGGCGCCGCTGGATTTCCGAACAGCGCTTCCTGCACGCCCTGAACTACTGCATGCTGCTGCCCGGCCCCGAGGCGACCCAGCTGGCCATCTACATCGGCTGGCTGCTGCACAAGACCCGCGGCGGCATCCTGGCCGGCGTCCTGTTCGTGCTGCCCTCGCTGCTGGTGCTGATCGCCCTGTCGTGGATCTACATGGCCTTCGGCACCCTGCCGGTGGTGACCGCCGTCCTGTACGGGATCAAGCCGGCCATCGTCGCCATCGTCCTCGCGGCCGCCTGGCGCATCGGCGCGCGCACGCTCAGGCACGCCGCGCTGGTGGCCATCGCCGCCGCCGCCTTCGTCGCCATCGGCCTGCTCGGCCTGCCCTTTCCGCTGGTGGTGCTGGGCGCAGCCGCCATCGGCGCCGTCGGCGCGCGCGTCCGGCCGGCCTGGTTCCAGGGCGGCGCCGCGCGGGCAGGCAGCCCAGCCGCACACCGCCAGGCGCTGATCGACGATACGACCCCCACGCCGGCGCACGCGCACCTGTCCTGGGCGCGGGTGGCCAGGGTGGCGCTGGCCGGCTGCGCGCTCGGCGCACTGGCGCTGGCCATGCTGGCCTGGCTGGCCGGGCCGCGCAGCGTGTTCACCCAGATGGGCTGGTTCTTCACCAAGGCCGCGCTGCTCGGTTTCGGCGGTGCCTACGCCGTGCTGCCCTACGTGGTGCAGGGCGGCGTGGAACACTACCACTGGCTCGGCATGGCCCAGATGATCGACGGCCTGGCGCTGGGTGAAACCACGCCCGGCCCGCTCATCATGGTCAACGCCTTCGTCGGCTTCGCCGCGCTGTGGAACCATCCCACCGGCGCCGGCCCGGCCGCCAGCGCCATCGGCGGCGCCTGCGTGGCCACCTTCTTCACCTTCCTGCCCTCGTTCGTGTTCATCCTGGCCGGCGGCCCGCTGGTCGAGTCGACCCGCGACGACCTGCGCATGACGGCGCCGCTGACCGCCATCTCGGCGGCGGTGGTCGGGGTCATCGCCAGCCTGGCGCTGTTCTTCGGCCAGCACGTGTTCCTGCGCGCCGGCCAGCCCGACCCGGCCGCCCTGGCCATCGGCGCGGCCGCGCTGCTGGCGCTGCTGCGGTTCCGGGCCGGCACCATCGGCTTGATCGCCGCCTGTGCCGCGGCGGGCCTCGTGCTATCGTAGCGGCATGGCTGAAAAAACGATCATGCTCGGCGACGGCCGCTCGCCGCCGCCGCCCATCCCCTCCGTGCTCGAGCAACCCACCGGCGTGCTCGGGGATGCCTTGGGGCGGCCGCTGCACGACCTGCGCATTTCCGTCACCGACCGCTGCAACTTCCGCTGCGTCTACTGCATGCCCAAGGAAGTGTTCGACAAGGACTACGCCTACCTGCCCCATTCCTCGCTGCTCTCGTTCGAAGAGATCACCCGGGTGGCGCGCCTGTTCGTCGCGCACGGCGTCGAGAAGATCCGCCTGACCGGGGGCGAACCGCTGCTGCGCAAGCACCTCGAGAGCCTGGTCGAGATGCTGGCCGGCCTGCGCACCCCGGCCGGGCGCAAGCCCGACCTGACCCTGACCACCAACGGCTCGCTGCTCGCGCGCAAGGCGCGCAGCCTGCGCGACGCGGGGCTGGACCGGGTCACGGTGTCGCTCGACGCCCTCGACGACGCCACCTTCAAGCGCATGAACGACGTCGATTTCGCGGTGGCCGACGTGCTGGCCGGGATCGAGGCCGCGCATGCCGCCGGCCTGGGGCCGATCAAGGTCAACATGGTCGTCAAGGGCGGCATGAACGACCAAGAAATCCTGCCGATGGCGCGCCACTTCAAGGGCAGTCCGGCGATCCTGCGCTTCATCGAATACATGGACGTGGGCGCGTCCAACGGCTGGAACCTGGACGAGGTGATCCCCTCGTCGGAAGTGGTACGCCGCATCGGCGCCGAGATGCCGCTGGTGGCGCTGCCGGCCAACTACAGCGGCGAGACCGCAGCGCGCTGGCGCTATGCCGACGGGGTCGGCGAGATCGGCCTGATCTCCAGCGTCACCCAGGCCTTCTGCCAGGACTGCTCGCGCGCCCGCCTGTCCACCGAGGGAAAACTGTTCACCTGCCTGTTCGCCACCGGCGGGCACGACCTGCGCGCGCTGCTGCGCGAAGGCCGCACCGACGCCGAGGTCTCCAGCGCCATCGCCCAGCTGTGGCGCGTGCGCGCCGACCGCTATTCCGAAACCCGCACCATCAACACCAGCGGCCTGCAGCGCGGTGCGCGCAAGGTCGAGATGTCCTACATCGGCGGGTGAGGCGTGGACGAGCATGACGTGCCAACGGCCGCCCCGGGCATCACGGGCCTGATCCTCGCCGGTGGACGCGGCAGCCGCATGGGCCACGTCGACAAGGGCCTGCAACTGCTGCACGGCGAGCCGATGGCCGCCCACGTGCTGCGCCGCCTCGCGCCCCAGGTGACGGCGCTGGCCATCAACGCCAACCAGAACCTGGACGCCTACGCCGCCTTCGGCGTGCCGGTGTGGCCGGACGACCTGGCCGGCTTCGAGGGTCCGCTGGCCGGCCTGCAAACCGGGCTGGCGCGCTGCACCACCGAGCTGCTCGTGAGCGCGCCGTGCGACTCGCCCTTCCTGCCGGCCGACCTGGTGGTCCGCCTGCACGCGGCGCTGCTGCGCGAAAACGCCGACCTGGCCCTGGCCGAAACGCTCGAGCCGGACCGCGACGGCCAGCCGCGCGTGCAGCCGCATCCGGTGTTCGCGCTGGTCAAGCGCAGCGCCCTGGCGCCGCTGTCGGCCTTCCTGGCCGCGGGCGGGCGCCGCATGGACGGCTGGTATGGCGCCATCAAGGTGGCGCGCGTGCGCTTCGAGGACGCCGACGCCTTCCGCAACATCAACACACTGCGCGAACTGCAGCAGTACGACAGCGAAAACAAACAATGAGCACTCCGACCCTGCGCGACGTCACCAGCTGCCTGTCCGCCTACGATCCCGACGCCCTGCCGGTGCGCGACGCCCAGCGCATCATCAAGGAGTTCATCACCCCGGTGAACGCGGTCGAACGGGTCGCCCTGCGCGCCGCCCTCGACCGCGTGCTGGCGGCCGACGTCATCTCGCCGATCGACGTGCCGGCCCACGACAATTCGGCCATGGACGGCTACGCCTTCAACGCGGCCGACCTGCGCCCCGGCGCCGACACCACCCTGGCGGTGGCCGGCACCGTCTTCGCCGGCCGCCCCACCGACCTGGTCCCGGCGCGCGGCCAGTGCGTGCGCATCATGACCGGCGGCGTGATGCCGCCCGGCTGCGACAGCGTGGTCCCGCAGGAGCTGGTGGCCCACGCCGACGCGGCCAGCATCACCGTCGCGCCGGGCGTGATCAAGGCGGGCGACAACCGCCGCTTCGCCGGCGAAGACCTCAAGGCCGGCGGCGCGGCGCTGCGGCGTGGACGCGTGCTGCGCCCGGCCGACCTGGGCCTGCTGGCCTCGCTCGGGATCGCCGAGGTGCCGGTCCAGCGCCGCCTGCGCGTGGCCTTCTTCTCCACCGGCGACGAGCTGCGCTCGATCGGCGAGGCGCTCGACGCCGGCTGCGTCTACGACAGCAACCGCTACACGCTGTACGGCATGCTGACCCGCCTGAGCTGCGACATCATCGACATGGGCATCGTGCCGGACCAGCCGGAGGCGCTCGAAGCGGCCCTGCGCACGGCCTGCGAGAACGCCGACGCGGTGCTGACCTCGGGCGGGGTGTCGGTGGGCGCGGCCGACTACACGCGCCAGATCATGGCGCGCCTGGGCGACGTGACGTTCTGGAAGATCGGCATGCGCCCCGGGCGGCCGCTGGCCTTCGGGCGCATCGCCTCCAACGGCAGCAGCGCCGTCCTGTTCGGCCTGCCCGGCAACCCGGTCGCGGTGATGGTGTCGTTCTATTTCTTCGCGCGCGACGCGCTGCTGCGCATGATGGGCGCCGAGGCGGCGCTGCCGCTGCTGCGCGCGCGCTCGCTCGCGCCGATCCGCAAGAAGCCCGGGCGCACCGAGTACCAGCGCGCCATCCTCTCGCGCGTCCCAGGCGGCGAACCCGAGGTGCGCCTCACCGGCGCGCAAGGCTCGGGCATCCTGCGCTCCATGACCGAGGCGAACTGCATGGTGGTGTTGCACGACGAGCAAGGCGATGTCGGCGCCGGCGACCTGGTCGACATCCTGCCGTTCGAGGGCCTGGTGTAAGCGCCGCCGCGCACGCGACCCGCCAAAATATTTGTTTCCTCGTGACAATTGAAGAGAATTGGCGGGCAAAGACTGTGTTAGCGTGGTAATTTCGCCAACACGACGTTTTGCTACCGGGGGAATGATGACTGCCGTGGTCAATGCGCACTATCTGAACAAGGTGATCGAGCTGTCCGACGCCATGCCGGTCATCGCCACCGAGGACGTATACGACGCGCGCGGCAACAAGCTGTTGGCGAAAGGCGCGCGCGTCACCCAGGCGCTGCAGGAAAAACTGATCCTCCATAAGCTCACCAAGCCGATCGAGACCTCGCTGTCGGTGCAAGGCGGCGTGAACGCCAACCTGATCGTGCAAACCACCGAGCGCCTGCTGGACACCAACAAGCCGCTCGCCTCCGTCATGGCCGTGTGCTCCGGCATGGGGCCGAGCCCGGCGGCGCTCTTTTCGCCCCTGCAGTTTGGCGGCGCCATGACGATGATGCTGACCATCATCGACCGTGCCGGCGGCCAGGCCTTCGAGCACGCCGTGACGGTGGGCATCCTCGCCACCTGCTTCGCCAAGCAGATGAAGCTCAACGTGGAGGCCCAGCAGCACTGCGCGCTGGCCGGCCTGCTGCACGACATCGGCGAGCTATACATCGACCCCGCCTTCTTCACACCCGGACGGCCGCTGCTGCCGCACGAGTGGGCCCACCTGGTGGTGCATCCGAAGACCGGGCAAATGCTCATCGACGAGTTCGACCACTATCCGAAAGAGGTGGGCCGCGCGGTGGCCGAGCACCACGAGCGCCTGGACGGCTCGGGTTACCCGCGGCGCGCGCAGGCGCTGACCATCAGCCCGATCGGCCAGGCGCTCGCTGCCGCCGAATCGGTCAGCGGCATGCTCAACGCCGAGCACGGGCTGGAACGGGCCGAGCTGGCGCTCAAGCTGATGGTCAGGGAGCACGACAAAGTCATGCTCAACACGGTCGCCAAGGCCAAGCGTCATTTGCGCGAGGAGGTGCGCGAGCCGTTCGAGGCAGTCGCCGGCGTGCCGACCACGGAACTGTACCAGCACATCGGCACGGCGCTGGAGATGAACCAGGCCCTGGCCTCCGCCACCGGCCTGAGCGCGGCCACCAAGGCGACGCTGGCGACGGTGGGCGAGCGCCTGCAGCTGATCCAGCGCGCCGCCATCAGCCTGGGCCTGAACGTGAGCCTCATCCCGGAAGGCACCGATAGCTTCGACGGGCTGCTGCTGTTCGAATACTCGGTCGCTTCGCGCGAAATCCGCTGGCGCCTGCGCGACCTGGGCCGCGAACTGGCCCTGCTCAGCTGCACCCAAGGCGAGCACGCCATCCTGCAGACACTCACGCTGCTCCTTCACCCGCCCCTGGAGCCGGCCGCCGCGGCGGCCTGACACGCCTGGTCAGCGGCGCCGCCGCACCAGCGTCGTGAGCATGGCCAGGCTGACCAGCGCGAGCGGCAGCGAGGACGGCTCCGGAATATCCGCGAACTGCTGGCCCGTGGACGTGGCCCCTACTGTCGCGAGGTCGGCATCGCTGACGCCGAACACGTAGAACTGGTCGTTGCCCGCGCTGTCGCGCACAAAATCGTTATCGTTGGCGATGTAGAGCGTGCGCAACACGCTGCCGTTGTCTGGGCTCGGCTAGTCCGGCTCGGCCTCGGGCCCGAGCATCAGCTGCGCCGCCTCGCTCGGTAGCGCCTCGACCGACTTGAGCTTGCGCGCCATCTGGCGGCTGCGTACTTCGGCGTTTTCGATGTTCTTGGCGGCCTTCTCGAGCGTCAACCTGGTCTGGCTGAGCACCTCGCCGAATTTTCCGAACTCGGTCTTGACCGCGCCCAGCACCTGCCACACTTCGGACGAGCGCTTTTCCAGCGCCAGCGTGCGAAAGCCCATCTGCAGGCTCGACAGCAGCGCCGCCAGGGTGGACGGCCCGGCGATCGACACGCGCAGGGTGCGCTGCAGCTCGTCGGCCAGGCCCGGACGGCGCATCACCTCGGCGTACAAGCCTTCGGTGGGCAGGAACAGGATCGCGAAGTCGGTAGTGTGCGGCGGCGCCAGGTATTTTTCGCAGATGGTCTTGGCCTCCCCGCGCACCGCCCGTTCCAGCTCGCGCCCGGCCAGCGCCACGCCGTCGCCGTCGGCCCGTTCGGCGGCGTCGACCAGGCGCTCGTACTGCTCCTTGGGGAACTTGGCGTCGATCGGCAGCCACACCGGCGCGCCGCCATCGACCTGGCCGGGCAGCTTGATCGCAAACTCCACGCGCGCGCCGCTGCCGGCGATGGTCTCGACGTTCTTCGCGTACTGATCCGGCGTGAGCACCTGCTCGAGCAGCATTTCGAGCTGCACCTCGCCCCAGGTGCCGCGCGTCTTGACGTTGGTGAGCACGCGTTTCAGGTCGCCCACGCCGATGGCCAGCTGCTGCATTTCGCCCAGGCCCTGGTGCACCTTCTCGAGCCGCTCGGAGACCTGGCGGAACGATTCGCTCAAGCGCGTCTCCAGCGTGGCGTGCAGCTTCTCGTCGACCGTCTTTCGCATCTCCTCCAGGCGCGTGGCGTTGTCGCGCTGCAGGTCGCCGATCTTGGCCTCGAGCGTGGCGCGCACCTCCAGCATGCGCTGGGCGTTCGACTCCGTCAGCGCGGCCAGGGTCTGGCCCAGCGTGTCGGCGAAGCGCTTGAGCGCGGCCGACTGCTCCTCGCGCGCGCCGGCCGCCTGCAGGTGGGTGTGCTGGCGCATGCTGTCGAGCTGCTGGACGGTGGCGCCGTGATACTGCGCCAGGCTGGCGGCCAGCTCCTGGCGGGTCGACTGGGCGCTGCCGTGCAGGTCGCTGCGCAAGGCCTGCTCGATGCGGTCCAGGCGCGCGCCGTCGCCGCCGCGCCCGCGCAGCAGCAGCGCCAGTTGCAGCACGATCGCCAGCGCCGCCAGCGCCAGCAGGATGATGAATTCAATGTGGGACATGGCTAGTCGGCCTTGTTGCGCATCCAGTCGGCGGTCTGGTAGAAAGACTCCATCAGGCGCAGGCGCAGGCTTTCCTCGATGCCCACGTCCTCCATCGCCCAGGCCATCGCGCGCAGCCATTGATCGCGCTCGCTGGTGCCGATCGCGAACGGCAGGTGACGCGCGCGCAGGCGCGGGTGGCCGTAGCGTTCGACGAACAGGTCGGGGCCGCCCATCCAGCCGGAGAAAAACATGAACAGCTTCTCGCGCGAGCCGTCGGTGGCCGGCGGGTGCAGCGCGCGCAGGCCGGCGAACTCCGGCTCGAGTTCCAACAGGTCGTAAAACCGCTCCACCAGCTCGCGCACGCGCGGCGCGCCGCCGATGACTTCATACAGGGTTTGGGTATCGCTCATGGGCGCCATGATAGCGCACTATGCAGGCTTCCCGCCGGAGCGCCGGCGGGATCCGCAGCGAGCTACACCAGCGTCAGGCGGCGCAGGCGGCGGGTCGAGGACCAGCTCTCGACATCGAGTTCGTCACGCATGTCGGCGCAGGCGTCGAGCAGCTGCTCGGCCTGGGCCTGGCTGACGCCGCTGTTCAAGGTCAGGCGCACCAGCGCGCGGTTCTTGGCCGTGCGCCGTACACGCCGCGCTTCTCCAGCGCCTTGCGCAGCGCCAGGGTCTGCGGCTCGGTGCCGGCTTCGAGGGCGATGATCTGCTCGGTGCCGTCGCTGACGTTAAATCCCAGTTCGCTCAAACCCTCGCGCACATACTTCGCCGTGCGGTGCAGCGCGGCGCGGCGGTCGTCGGCGCGCGTGATGAAGTCGAGCGCGGCGTCGAACCACGCCAGCTCATGCTCGAGCAGGCAGGAACTGAAGATCGCGTGGCGCGACTCGGACAGGAAGTATCCCTTGAAGCGGCTCGAGCAGGTCAGGAAGCCCGCGCGGCCCGCGAACGCCTTGGCCAGCGAGGCGGTACGGAAGTGCACGCGCTCGCCCAAGCCAAGATCGGCCACGATGCCGCTGCCGCGCGGACCGTGGGTGCCGAGCGAGTGCGACTCGTCGACGATCAGGATGCAGCCGCTGCGCTCGGCGATGGCGACGATCTCGTGCAGCGGCGCCACGCTGCCGTTGGTACTATACAGAGCATCGACGACGATCACGCCGGCGCCGTGACGCGCCACCTGGCGCGCCAGGTGGGACACGTCGTTGTGCAGGAAAGGCACGCCGGTGGCCTGGGCCGACTGCACCCCCTCCCACAGGGAGGCGTGGGCCAGCATGTCCAGGTAGACCGGCACCCCCGGTTCGGCGATGGTCTGGATCAGGCCCAGGTTCGCGGCCCAGCCCGATTGCGCCAGCACGCCGTCCTCGGCGCCCATGAAGGCGGCCAGGCGCGCCTCGAGGCGATGCTGGCTGCTGCCGTCCTGCAGGAACACCGAGGACATCAGCATGCCGGCCGGGCTGGCGCCCAGGCAGCGCGCCTGGGCGTCGAGCAGCTCGCGCTGGCCCGAGATGCACAGATAGTCGTTCCCGGCGAGCATAAGCGCGTCCGCGGCGGGTGGCGCCCAGACGTGCAAATGCTCGCCTCCGAGCAGTTTTTGCACCCGCGTGACGTAGTGCTCATCCATGCGCCGCGTGACGAAAGATGGCATGATCTGCTCAGCAGAATGGCGGGCGGCGTTGTGATTTGCGACAGAAAACATGATTTCTCCTGGTTAAAAAATCTTCATTCTCTGTCTTCGCAACTTGTCAATGGGTTAACATGAAGGTTTGTTGATCTAGATCAAATTGACGTATATCAATTTATTACAACATGGCATTTGATTTATATTCTGGTAGGTTTACGCGCGTGCGGCCGGCGAAGGTAGGCGACGCTTGACTATTCCCCTCGTCCACTCCCTGAGTAAAGCGGCACGGAAATTGCAATCGATTGCGGCATCACTACGGCAAACCCTGTTGCACTGGCTATTACGCCACGAGCGCCAGCACGACCATGCGACCTGGCGCTTCATCCTGCTCGGCTGGGTGGGCTGCATCGGCATGCCCGCCTACTACGTCGTGTGGACCTACTGGTTTCCCCAGCCGTTCGAGCATCTCGGCCTGCGCATGCTGGGCGTGGCCCTGTGCCTGCCAGCGCCGTGGGCGCACAAGTTCATGTCCGCGCGCGTGCGCGGCGCCTACCTGTTCACGGCCGTGACCTATGTTCTGCCGTTCTTCTTCACCTTCATGTACCTGATGAACCACGGCTCGGCGGTGTGGGCCCAGTCGCTACTGATCGGGCTGACGGTGCTGTTCCACTTCCCGCTGCGCTGGGCCTTGACCTCCTACCTGACCGGCAGCACCATCGCGTGCGCCCTGTTCGCGCTGGTCGACGACCCGCATTTCCTACTCAACCACCGTGTTTTGGAACAACTTCCGCTGTACTTCTTCACCATCGTCGTGGTGTCGGCCGCCAAGGTGGGACGGCGCATGCTGGCCCAGGAAAAACTGGCCGGCATGGCGCAGGGGCTGGCGACCGTCTCGCACGAGTTGCGCACGCCGCTGCTGAGCGTGGACGCGAACGTGCGCGGCATCACCCGGCGCCTGCTGCGCAGCGACCAGGCCAGCGCGGCCGAGCGCGCCGCCGTAGCCGAGGCGATGGGCCGCATCCAGCACGAGGTGCGCCACATGAACCACATGATCGACCTGTTCCTGCTGTCCGCCTCGGCCGTGAACGCCCAGCTCGAAGCGAGCGAACTGGTGTCGATGCAGGAGGTGGTCGAAGGCGTCATCGCGCGCTACCCGTTCGCCTCGCAGGCCCAGCGCGACGCCGTCAAGATCGACATCCGCGGCGACTTCACCTTCGCGGGCAAGTACGAACTGTCGGTGGTGGTGCTGCTCAACCTGCTGCGCAACGCCCTCAAGGCCCTGCACCGGGCCGGCAAGGGCCGCGTGCGCATCATCATCGACGGCCAGCGCCCCACCCCGCGCCTGCTGTTCATCGACACCGGCTGCGGCATCGCCCCGCGCCAGCTACCGCGCATCTTCAAACGCTTCTACAGCTACCCGGCCAGCTCAGGCGCCGGCATTGGCTTGGCTCTGTGCAAGGAAATTATTGAAGCTTGGCAAGCGAGCATCCGCTGCGTTTCTCGCGAGCAGGCTTATACTGTATTTATCCTGGAATTTCCTTTGATATCACCAGCGCAAGCACGCTGGAGCGCCCAGACATCCTCCGCCGAGAAGCCGCCATGCAATTACCCATCTACCACCATCCCAGCCTGACCGTTCTGATCGACGACAGCGACAGCTTCCTGCGCAGCCTGTCGTTCCAGCTCGATCCGGCGCTGGCGAGCAAGGCGTTCCAGGACACCCGCAGCGCGCTCGACTGGCTGGCTGCCCAGGCCGGCAAGCAGGGCTGCGGGCTCAGCGCGACCTTCGACACTTACCCCGCCGCCCAGCAGCAGTGCAACGTGGGCTTCGACGTGGACCAGATCCACCGCATCGCCTACCAGCGCCAGCGCTTTTTGACACCTTCGGTGCTGGTGGTCGACTACTCGATGCCCCAGATGAACGGCGTGCAACTGTCCGAAGCCGTGCGCCACCTGCCGTGCAAGAAGATCTTGTTCACCGGTGTGGCCGACGAAAAAGTCGCCGTGGACGCCTTCAACCGCGGCCTGATCGACCGCTACATCAAGAAGAGCGACGACGACGCGCTCGACCGGCTGGAGACGGAGATTGTCGCGCTGCAGAAAGAATTTTTCGCCGCGCGCTCCGATCCGCTGCGCGACATCCTCGCCGCGCACAACTACGGCTTCGTCAGCGACCCGGCCTTCAGCGAACTGGTGCGCCAGATCGTCGCACGCGACCACATCCTCGAGCACTACCTGTTCCCCAACCCGGCCGGCATCCTGATGTACGACAGCGACGGCAAGGCGCAACTGCTGGTGGTCGAAACCGAGGCCAGCATGGACGCCCACTACGAGATGGCCTGCGACAACGACGCCCCCGACTCGTTGCTGCACGCGCTGCGCGAGCGCTGCATCATCCCCTACTTCCGCGACGGCGACGGCATGTACTCGCGCGCCTTCTCCAGCGACTGGCACAGGTACACCGCGCCGGCCCAGGTGTGCAAGGGCGCGCAGAATTATTACTGGGCCCTGTTCCCCCTCGCTCCCGGCGAGCTCGACGAGCCAGCCCATCCATTCGCCGCCTACCTGCGCGAGCGCGAGGCGCTGGCCTAGGCTAGGCCGTTTTGCCGGGCTGGACGGCGCGGGCTGGTTTCTTCATTTTCCTTGCGTGAACGGTCGCGCAGACATGGCGCGACCGTGATTCCCAGATTGCTTGCGCTCGCCGCGCCCTATGCGCTCGCGCCGTTGCAGGGTCGATACTCGTCTCCATTCGATTCCGATGACTTTGCGCCGACGGCTGGGCGCAGGCGTGTCCACCCGCGTTGCGAACCAAAAAGCCGAATTTCAGCATCAGCTAGTCACGCCCGCGCCGGCCGCCTCAGGCCTCGCGCAAGGTTTGCAGCGGCGGCTGGCGCAGCACGTTGCGCAGGCCCAGGGCGCCGCCCAGCAGCGCACACAGCGCGCCTGCGGCGATGCCTGCCAGCCACACCAGCGGACTGAAGGTCCAGGGAAACTTGAACTGGTAGGTCGCCAGCGCCCAGCCGAGCGCGGCCGCGCCCGAGGCCGCCAGCAGGCCGGACAAGCCGCCCACCAGCGCGAACTCGACCCATTGCGCCTGCGACAATTGCTTGCGGGTGGCGCCGAGGGCGCGCAGCAGCCCGCCTTCGCGGGTGCGCTCGTCCTGCGAGCCCATCAGCGCGGCGTACAGCACCAGCACGCCGGAGGCGAGCGTGAACGCGAACAGGAATTCGACCGCGGCGATGACCTGGTCTAGCACGTCCTGCAACTGGCGGATGATGCCGCTGACGTCGACCACGGTGAGGTTGGGGAACTCGCGCGCGAGGGCGTTGCCGAGATTGAGCGATTGCGGCGGCAGGTGGAACGCGGTCATGAAGCTTTGCGGCGTGGACGCCATCGCGGCCGGGTTGATGATCACGAAGAAATTGGCGCGCATCGAGCCCCATTCAAGTTTGCGCAGGCTGGTGACGCGCGCCTCGACCGGGCTGCCGGCGATGTCGAAGCGCAGGCGGTCGCCCAGCTTGACGCGCAAGGTCTTGGCCAGTCCCTGCTCGACCGACGCTTCGGCCACGCCGGGGCCGTCGGTGTACCAGCGCCCCGCCACGACCTCGTTGGTGGGCGGCATATCCTTGAGCGTGGACAGGTTGAATTCGCGCTCGGTCAGGCGGCGCGCATCGTCGGCGCCGTAGGTGGCGGCGGTGATGGCGCTGCCGTTGATGGCCACCAGCCGCCCCCGGATCATCGGAAACAGTTGCACCTCGGGTACCTGGGCGGCGCGGATGCGCTGTTCGACGGCCGCTTTCTGGTCCGGCTGGATATTGATGATGAAGCGGTTGGGCGCGTCCGGCGGCGTAGCGCTGCGCCAGGCGCTCATGAGGTCGGCGCGGACCACGGTGAGCAGCAGCAGCGCCATCAAGCCGAGCGACAGGGCCACCACCTGCACCACGGTGGCGCCGGGGCGCCGTTGCAGCGAGGTGATGGCGAAACGCCAGGCCTGGTGGTCCAGCAGGCCGCGCAGGCGCTTGAGCGACAGCAGGCCGAGCCAGCCGGCGAGCGCGAACAGCAGGAAGGCGCCGAGGAAGCCGCCGCCGGTCAGCATGGCCAGGGTGGGGTCGCCCGCCTGCCACAGCAGCAGGGCGCCAAAGGCCGCGATGCCGAGGGCGTAGGTGGCCAGCGCGAGCGGATGGGGCGCGGCCTGTTCGCGCCGGATCACGCGGTTGTGCGGCACGTTGCGCAACTGGAGCACCGGCGGCAGGGCGAAGCCGAGCAGCAGCAGCATGCCGGTGGCCACGCCCTGGAGGGCCGGCCAGACCGATACCGGCGGCAGGTCGGTGGTGATGAGCTTGCCGATGAGTTCGAGCAGCACGTAGTGGGCGCCAAAGCCGACCAGCACGCCGAGCACGCTGCCGGCCAGGCCGACGAGCAGGAATTCGATCAGGTACAGCGCAGTGACCTGGTCCTGGGTGAGCCCCAGGCAGCGCAGCATGGCGCAGGCGTCCAGATGGCGCAGCATGAAGCGGCGCGCCGCCATCGCCACCGCCACGGCGGCCAGCATGGCCGACAGCAGCCCGACCAGCGACAGGAAACGGTCGGCGCGGTCCAGCGTGGCGCGCATCTCGGGGCGGCCGTTCTCCAGCGATTCGATGCGCACGCCCTTGACCGCGCGGCGCGCGATCTGGCCGGTCAGCCATTGCTTGAAGGCGTCAACGTTGGCGGCCTGGTGGGCGCCGCCGGCCGCCACCTGCAGGCGGTAGGTGACGCGCGCGCCGTTGCCGGTGAGCCCGGTGGCGGCCAGGTCGGCCAGCGGCAGCATCACGCGCGGGGCGAAGTTGGCGAACGAGGCGCCGCGGTCGGGCTCGGACGCGATCAGGGCGGCGATGCGGAACTGGCTGTCGCCCAGCTGGATGCGGGCGCCGACCTGGGTGTTCAGGGCGGTCAGCAGGTTGGCGTCGACCCACACCGTGCCGGGCGCCGGGGTAGCATCCGTCGCGCTGCCGCGCGCGGCGCTGGCCTGGGCCGGGTCGGTGGTGATCTTCAATTGCCCGCGCAGTGGGTAGCCCGGCGAGACCGCCTTGACCGAGGCCAGGGCGGCCAGCGACTGCTCGCCCTGGCCCGCTTGCGCCATGCTGGGAAAGGTGACGGTGTCGGCGATGATCAGGCCGCGCCGGCGCGCCTCGGCCCGCCAGCCAGGGTCGATCGGCTGGTCGGCGTTGACCAGCAGGTCGGCGCCCAGCAGCTGGTGGGCGTCGCGCTCGAGCCCGCTGCGCATGCGGTCGACGAAGAAGCCGACCGAGGACAGCGCGGCCACCGCCACCACCAGGGCCAGCAGGAGGAAGCGCAGCTCACCGGCGCGCCAGTCGCGCCCGCTCATGCGCATCGCGAAGCTCAGCATGGCGCGGCCTCAGGCGAGCGCGGCGAAGTAAGCGTCCACTTCGTCGAGGTGGCGGCGGCGCGCCTCCGGGTCCAGGAAGGCCGCCGCGAAGCTGTTGCGCGCCAGTTGCTGGGCATGCGCCTGGGTCAGCGGCAGCGCGTCGAACACGGCCTCGAAGTTGGCGTTGATATAGCCGCCGAAGTAGGCCGGATCGTCGGAGTTGACGGTGGCGACCAGGCCATGCTCGAGCAGTTGCAGCAGGTTGTGCTGGCCCATGTCGCCGAACACGCGCAGTTTGACGTTGGACAAGGGGCAGACGGTCAGGGCGATCCGCTCGCGCGCCAGGCGGCGCGTCAGTTCCGGGTCTTCCAGGCAGCGCACCCCATGGTCGATGCGCTCGACGTTGAGCAGGTCGAGCGCGGTTTCGATATAGGCCGGCGGCCCCTCCTCGCCGGCGTGGGCGACCAGGTGCAGGCCGAGCTGGCGGCAGCGTTCGTACACGCGGGCGAATTTCTCCGGCGGGTGGCCGCGCTCGGACGAGTCCAGCCCCACGCCGATGAATTTGTCGCGGTGCGGCAAGGCTTCCTCGAGCGTGGCGATGGCCTCCTCCTCGGACAGATGGCGCAGGAAGCACATGATCAGGCTCGCGCTCACCGGGCTGTCCTGGCAGGCGCGCCAGATGCCGTTGATGACGGTGTCGAAAGGGACGCCACGCGCCGTGTGGGTCTGGGGGTCGAAGAAGATCTCGGCGTGGCGCACCTGGTCGGCGGCGGCGCGCGCCAGGTAGGCGGCCGTCATGTCGTAGAAATCTTGCTCTTTCAGCAAAACGCTGGCGCCCGCGTAGTAAATGTCGAGGAAGGATTGGAGATCGGTAAAGGCATAGGCTTGACGCAACGCTTCCACCGAGGAATAGGCCAGCGTCACACCATTGCGTTGCGCGAGATCAAATATGAGCTCGGGTTCGAGCGAACCTTCGATGTGGATGTGTAATTCTGCCTTGGGCATCTGGCGCAGGGTCGCGCGCATCCGGTCGTTTAGCATCGTGGAGCTCCGTGGTGGCGGCGGTTGGTCAATTGGATAATGAACAAGCTGACGCAGGCCTGCCAGTGTACTGCAAGCGCGCGCCGGCATAAATTCATGGCAGAATTTGTGTGACATGGGCCGATTTGCGTGCGCCATCGGGGGCCGAGTTCGTGCACTATCGAAGTGCTCTTGGCGGGCCGGCGCATTTCTTGCGGAGACATAAAGAATGCGCGGCGCTGCAAGCATGTAAAAGCGGCATCGAAGCACACGAAAACGCCATGCCGAGACGTATTAACAATGGCATTTTTACCTTTGTTTTCAATGACTTGAATCAGTTACAAACGCTCACACGACATTACTTTGACTTCCGGAACTATTAGGCACATAATAAATTTCATAGGCGTAAGAAGACGTCGTCAGCAAGCGCAAATCCCCGGGCAAACCGGTAAAAGAACAATACATCGCGACTGTGGTTTTTGTTTCAGAAATTGGAACCAGGAATCACGGTGGCGAATCAAGAAGGGAGTACGCCCGCGACCCCAGGCCTGGCTGGAACGCCAATGGTAAGAGGCCAGTGACAGTGATGGAGTGACAGCACATTAAAGGACATTCAAATGACCATTTTTGACAACTACGCAGCACGCTACGAGCGTACCCGCGAAGAGGAATACTCCCTCTCTGAGTATTTGGCACTGTGCAAGAAGGACAAGCTCACGTACGCCAGTGCTCCGGAACGCATGCTGGCGGCCATCGGCGAGCCCACGCTGATCGATACGCGTAACGACACGCGGCTTTCGCGCATCTTCGCCAACAAGGTCATCAAGATTTATCCCGCCTTCAAGGACTTCTACGGGACCGAGGAAGTCATCGAACAGGTGGTCTCCTACTTCCGCCACGCGGCCCAGGGCCTGGAAGAGCGCAAGCAGATCCTCTATCTGCTGGGACCTGTGGGCGGCGGCAAGTCGTCGATCGCCGAGAAACTCAAGTCGCTGATGGAGCAGGTGCCCTTCTATTGCCTGAAGGGCTCGCCCGTCAACGAGTCGCCGCTGGGCCTGTTCAACGAGGACGAGGACGGCGTTATACTCGAGGAAGACTACGGCATTCCGCGCCGCTACCTGCGCACCATCCCCAGCCCGTGGGCAGTCAAGCGCCTGCATGAATTCAATGGCGACATCAACAAGTTCCGCGTGGTCAAGCGCTACCCGTCGGTGCTCAAGCAGATCGCCATTTCCAAGACCGAGCCGGGCGACGAGAACAACCAGGACATCTCCTCGCTGGTGGGCAAGGTCGACATCCGCAAGCTCGAGGACTACGCCCAGGACGACCCGGACGCCTACAGCTATTCGGGCGGCCTGTGCCTGGGCAACCAGGGCCTGATGGAATTCGTCGAGATGTTCAAGGCGCCCATCAAGGTGCTGCACCCCCTGCTCACGGCCACCCAGGAAGGCAACTACAAGGGCACCGAGGGTTTCGGCGCGATCCCCTTCGACGGCATCGTGCTGGCCCACTCGAACGAGTCGGAATGGAAAACCTTCCGCAACAACCGCAACAACGAGGCTTTCCTCGACCGCATCTACATCGTCAAGGTGCCTTACTGCCTGCGCGTGTCCGACGAGATCAAGATCTACGAAAAGCTGATCCGCAATTCCTCGCTGGAGAAGGCGCCCTGCGCGCCCGGCACCATGAAGATGATGGCGCAGTTCGCGATCCTGTCGCGCCTGAAGGATCCGGAAAATTCGAGCATCTTCTCCAAGATGCTGGTGTACGATGGTGAGAACCTGAAGGACACCGATCCGAAGGCCAAGTCGATGCACGAGTACGTTGATTACGCCGGCGTGGACGAGGGCATGAACGGCCTGTCGACCCGCTTCGCCTTCAAGATCCTGTCCAAGGTGTTTAACTTCGACAATACCGAAGTCGCGGCCAACCCGGTGCACCTGCTGTACGTGCTCGAGCAGCAGATCGAACGCGAGCAGTTCGCGCCCGAAACCGAGCAGCGCTACTTCTCGTACATCAAGGAACACCTGGCGCAGCGCTACGTGGACTTCATCGGCAAGGAGATCCAGACCGCCTACCTGGAAAGCTATTCCGAGTACGGCCAGAACATCTTCGACCGTTACGTCACCTTCGCCGACTTCTGGATCCAGGATCAGGAGTTCCGCGATCCTGACACGGGCGAAAGTTTCGACCGCGAATCGCTCAACAGCGAACTGGAGAAGATCGAGAAGCCGGCCGGCATCAGCAACCCCAAGGATTTCCGCAACGAGATCGTCAACTTCGGGCTGCGCGCGCGCGCCACCAATGGCGGCAAGAATCCGGCCTGGACCAGCTACGAGAAGTTCCGGACCGTGATCGAGAAGAAGATGTTCTCCAATACCGAGGAGCTGCTGCCGGTGATTTCGTTCAACGCCAAGGCCAGCGCCGAGGACGCCAACAAGCACGCCGACTTCGTCGCCCGCATGGTCGACAAGGGCTATACGGCCAAGCAGGTGCGCTTGCTGTGCGAATGGTACCTGCGGGTGCGTAAGTCGTCGTAACGCGCCCCACGCCGCTCCCGTGAACCGGGATCGCGCCAGGCGGCAACGCCTGGCGCGCGCGGCACCAGGAATGACAGGATTTTGCAGGAGGCCGTTTTGACTTATCTTATCGACCGACGCTTGCAAGGCAAGAACAAGTCAGCGATTAACAGAGAGCGCTTCCTTCGCCGCTACAAGAGCCAGATCAAGGACGCCGTCGGGCGCGCGATCAAGGGACGCTCGATCACCGACATTGAGAATGGCGAGAAGGTGTCGATTCCCGTCAAGGACGTGAACGAGCCCAATTTCGGCCACGCCCACGGCGGCGTGTGGGAGACCATTAACCCCGGCAACAAGGAATACCAGAAGGGCGACCAGTTCAACCGGCCCAAGGGCGGCGGCGGGGCCGGCCGCGGCAAGGCCGGCAACAGCGACCAGCAATCCGAGGATGACTTCATCTTCGAGCTCTCGCGCGAAGAATTCATGAATTATTTCTTCGAGGACCTCGAGCTGCCCAACATGGTCAAGACCCAGCTGACCGCCACCACCGAATTCAAGAACCAGCGCGCCGGCTACAATATTTCCGGCACCCCGTCCAACATCCACGTGCTGCGCTCGCTGCGCGGCGCGCTGGGGCGGCGCATCGCCGTCGGCGGCAAGCCGCGCAAGGCCCTGGCCGAAGCGGAGAACGAGCTGATCGACCTGCTCGAGCAAGCCGTGCCGCTCGACGACGCCCGCGTCATCGAGCTGAAAAAGCTGATCCACCATCTGCACACGCGGCTGCTGGCGATCCCGTTCATCGACCCGTTCGACCTGCGCTACAGCAACCGCATCAAGGTGCCCAAGCCGATGACCCAGGCCGTGATGTTCTGCATCATGGACGTGTCCGGCTCCATGGACGAGAGCCGCAAGGATACCGCCAAGCGCTTCTTCATCCTGCTCTACCTGTTCCTCAAGCGCGCCTACGACAAGATCGAGGTGGTGTTCATCCGCCATCACACGGCCGCGTCCGAGGTGGACGAGGAAGAATTCTTCCATTCGCGCGAGTCCGGCGGCACGGTGGTGTCGTCGGCCTTGAACCTGCTCACCAAGATCATCGGCGAGCGCTTCGGCAGCGGCGAATGGAACAGCTACGTGGCGCAAGCCTCGGACGGCGACAACTGGGACAACGACTCGGTGCTGTGCAAGCAGCTGCTGATCAACGCCATCATGCCCGCCGTGCAGTACTACACCTACGTGGAAATCACCGACGGCCCGCCGCAGAACCTGTGGGAGCAATATGCCGAAGTGAGCGATCACCACAGCAATTTCGCCATGCAAAAGATCGTCACGCCGGCCGACATCTATCCGGTGTTTCGCGAGCTGTTCAAGAAGCAGCCGAAGTAACGCCGCCGCAGCAAAGGGAGCAAGCGATGCCAAGAGACCCGAAAAACCCGCGCGCCCTGCCCGAGCAGTCGGAGTGGACCTTCGACCTGATCGAGCACGCGCACGAAGAAATCCGCCGCGTGGCCACCCAGAAGTTTGGCCTGGACACCTATCCCAACCAGCTCGAGATCATCACGGCCGAGCAAATGATGGACGCCTACACCTCGGTCGGCATGCCGGTCTCCTACAACCACTGGTCGTTCGGCAAGCACTTCCTGTCGACCGAGAAAAGCTACAAGCGTGGCCAGATGGGGCTGGCGTACGAGATCGTGATCAACTCCAACCCCTGCATCGCCTACCTGATGGAGGAGAACAGCCTGACCATGCAGGCTTTGGTGATCGCCCACGCGGCCTATGGACACAATTCCTTCTTCAAGGGTAACTACCTGTTCCGCACCTGGACCGACGCCGACGCCATCGTCGACTACATGGTGTTCGCCAAGAACTACATCGCCGAATGCGAACAGCGCTACGGCATCGACGCCGTCGAGCTGCTGCTCGACTCCTGCCACGCGCTGCAGAACTACGGGGTGGACCGCTACAAGCGCCCGGCCAAGCTGTCGATGGCCCAGGAAAACGCGCGCCAGAAGGAACGCGAGGAATACGCCCAGTCGCAGGTCAACGCCCTGTGGCGCACGGTGCCGCGGCGCGACGAGGAAGCGGCCGACGCGGCGATCCCGCGCTTTCCGCCCGAGCCCGAAGAAAACCTGTTGTACTTCATCGAAAAATACGCGCCCCTGCTGGAGCCGTGGCAGCGCGAACTGGTGCGCATCACGCGCAAGATCTCCCAGTATTTCTATCCGCAGCGCCAGACCCAGGTCATGAACGAGGGCTGGGCCACGTTCTGGCACTACACCATCCTGCAGGAACTGTACAAGGAGGGCGTGGTGGGCGACGGCTTCATGCTCGAATTCCTGCAGAGCCACACCAACGTCGTCTACCAGCCGCCCGCCACCAGCCAGTACTACAGCGGCATCAATCCCTACGCGCTCGGTTTCGCGATGATGACGGACATCCGCCGCATCTGCGAGGACCCGACCCCCGAAGACCGCGAATGGTTTCCCAACATCGCGGGCAGCGACTGGCGCCAGACCCTCGATTTTGCCATGCGCAATTTCAAGGACGAAAGCTTCATCGCCCAGTACCTGTCGCCCAAGCTGATCCGCGACTTCCACTTCTTCGCCGTGCTCGACGACGACAAGAACGAGAAGCTGGCCATCTCCGCCATCCACGACGAGAGCGGCTACCGCTATGTGCGCCAGCAGCTGGCCGAGCAGTACAACCTGGGCAACCGCGAACCGAACATCCAGGTATGGCAGGTCAACACCCGCGACGACCGCGCCCTCACCTTGCGCCACTCCCAGTTCCAGCGGCGCCCGCTGAACCAGCACGCCCAGGAGGTGCTCAAGCACGTGGCGCGGCTGTGGGGCTTCGACGTGCGCCTGGACACGGTGGACCCTCAGGGCAACGTCGTCAGCAGCCTCGAATGTAAGCGCGAAAAGCGCAATCGTTGATCTATATCAAGAGGCGCCGTCGAGCGCTGTTCCACTATGAACGGCGCTTCAGGGCGCCGTTTTTCACGCTGTCGGCTAGTTCAAACGCCCGGATTCCAATGGCGCGTCGCGCGATATGGAAAATGGTTATGATCATCATAAGCGTCGCAGTGGCGCTTGCGAGTTTGGCTTTTTGCACCAAAGTAAGGCGTGTTACCTACGGTGTCATCCCAGTATTTCCGCACGCTGTCTTGCGCGCGGAAATACTCGATAATGTACGGCCATCTGGTCTTGCATTTTCTTAACAGTTGATGCAAGCAAGACCACACCCCCAGGTCTTGAAACCCTTTTCAGAGCCCAAAATCAAACCGGTTTTGGACAAGAAAACATATGTGCAAAAAAGAATTCATAGGTATAATTCGCCGACGTCCCGGATGCGGCTCAAGATTTCGTCGTGTTTAGTGGGTTTAGTAGCTACAAAAAAAGAGTTGGTATTGGAGAAAGCAGGCATGAATTTTTCGCATGAGAAGAACCCCGGGAAGAATTTCACTGGCATCACCATTGTCGTCCTCCTGCACCTAGTGGTTGCCTACGGGATCGTAACGGGTCTCGGCAAGCGGATGGTCTCGAAGATGGCTGACGCGGTCGAGACCAAGATTATCGAGGAGCAGAAACCGCCTCCGCCCAAAGACATACCGCCGCCTCCGCCTCCGCCGGAAATGAAGGCGCCGCCGCCACCGTTCATCCCGCCGGTCGAAGTCAATGTCCAGCAGCCGCCGCCACAGCAGAACACGATCGCCGTGGCCACGACGGCGAAACCGGCAACGAACGAGTTGATCAAGGCGCCACCGGCACAACCGAACCCGGCGCCAGCGGCCAACCCGAACCCAGTGCGGATCGCCGCCGTAGCAGACTTCAACACTTGCGCAAAACCGGAGTTTCCAAAAGCCTCCTTGCGCAATGAAGAAACCGGCACCGTGACCTTGTCGTTCCTGATCGCCACCGACGGCCGCGTGGCCGACTCCAAAATCGCCAAGTCGAGCGGTTTCCGCGACCTCGACAGGGCGGCCCAGGCTGCTATCAGCAAGTGCCGATTCAAGCCTGGCATGGTCGACGGCAAGCCGGAACAAGCGTGGATGCAGATGCAGTACGTCTGGACGCTGGATTAAAAGAAAAGAATGAGACGGCAGCACGCGTCTCGCATTGTGGTGATTTTCGTTGTCATTATGTTCAGCGAACTGATTATTTTATAAATTTGGAGGAAGCATGTTTAAGAATACCCGTTTGTCCGCTGTCCTGGCGGCTGTCCTGTTCTCGGTCTCGGCAGCTGCAGCGCTGGTGTCCACGCCAGCGTTCGCTCAAGAGGCGGCTAGCGCAGCTGCAGCAGCGGCGCCAGCGGCTTCGGACGCCGCAGCGGCACCGGCAGCAGCACCAGCGGCAGATGCTGCAGCGCCAGCGGCCGACGCCGCTGCCGCTCCTGCAGAAAAGAAAGAAGAAGCCGAAAACCCTTTCGGTCCGTCAGCGGTGTGGGCCGGCGGTTTCGTGGCCCGCGGCACCATCATCATCCTGTCGATCATGTCCATGGGTTCGTGGTACATCATCATCACCAAGCTGATCGACCAGATGAAAATCTTCAAGCAGTCGAAAGAGACTTCGGCTAAGTTCTGGAAGGCTTCGTCGATCGCCGCCGGTTCCGCAGCCCTGAAAGAAGGCAGCCCATTCCGTTTCATCGCCGAGACCGGCACCAAGGCTACCCAGCACCACGACGGCGCCCTGCTCGAGCAGATCGACCTGTCGACCTGGGTGACCATGTCGATCCAGCGCGCTGTTGAGAAAGTGCAATCGCGTCTGCAAGACGGCCTGTCCTTCCTGGCAACCGTCGGTTCGACCGCACCGTTTATCGGTCTGTTCGGTACCGTGTGGGGTATTTACAATGCGCTGACCAACATCGGTATGACCGGTAACGCTTCGATCGACAAGGTCGCAGGTCCAGTCGGTGAAGCGCTGATCATGACCGCCTTCGGTCTGTTCGTCGCCGTTCCTGCCGTTCTGGGTTACAACTGGCTGGTTCGCCGTAACAAGTCGGCCATGGAAGATGTCCGCTCGTTCTCGGCTGACGTTCACTCGGTGCTGATCTCCGGTGCAATGTCGACCTCCGAAGCTGGCCGTGCCGCCGGCGCTAAAAAGATTGGATAAATCATGTCGATGAGTGTCGGCTCCGATAGCGGAGATGAAGATGCAGTCATGTCAGAGATCAACACGACGCCGCTCGTCGACATCATGTTGGTTCTGCTGATCATCTTCCTGATTACGAGCCCGGTGGTTCTTCACCTGCAGAAGATTAAGCTCCCTGAGGAAATCAACCAGGTGATCAAGGCCACGCCGGAAGATGTCAACATCGTTGTGAACAAAGATGGCGACATGTACTGGAACCAGACCAAGCTGGACAACACCGACGCCTTGTTCGAGTTCCTGAAGAAGGAATCCGTCAAGCTGCCGCAACCGAAGGTGCTTGTTCGCGGCGACCAGGAAACGCGCTATGAATTCATCGGCAAGGTGATTTTCACGGCACAACGTGCTGGGATTCAGAAGGTCGGCTTCGTTACCGAACCGCCTGACAAGGGTTAAGTACCCTCCCCGCGCCGCCAGCGCTTTTGTGGCGACGCGGGGGACATCCCAACATTTGAAAAGGAAACACCATGAGTATGAACGTCGGTTCGGGTTCTGCCAGCAAAAACGCTGATCCAGAACCAATGATGGAAATGAACATGACACCCCTGATCGACGTGATGTTGGTCTTGATCATCATGTTGATTATCACAATTCCGAAACAGAACCACTCGGTCAATCTGAATATGCCGGTTGGCAACCCACCGCCACCGACCACGCCACCTGTCGTGATCACGATCGACGTGGACTTTGACGGCACCATTCTGTGGGATAACACCGTGGTCCCGGATCGGGCCACCTTGGAAGCCAAGCTGACGAACGTGGCGGCCCAGGCTGACCAGCCGGAGGTGCACCTGCGCCCCAACAAGCTGGTCTCCTACAAGTATGTCGCTGGCGTCATGGCATCCGCCCAGCGTCTGGGCGTTACCAAAATCGGCATGGTCGGCAACGAGCAGTTCCAATAATCGTTATTTGACTATACGGACACGGCAGGCACTCCCTGCCGTGTCGCTTTTTGACTGAAAGATTTCCAATGATCAAGATCCGCCTCGCACACCTCGGCCTCGCCATGGCCGCCATTGGCTTTACCGCAGCAACTCCCCTGCTGGGCCTGTCCGTCGCCGTCGCCGCTGAAACCGTGCGCTCGGAAATCGGCGCGCCGCTGCAAGCGGCCCAGAACTTGATGAAGCAGGGCAAGAACAAAGAAGCGCTGGCCAAGCTGCGCGACGCTGATAACGTCGGCAACAAGACCGCCCACGAATCCTATCTGATCGAGCGCGTGCGCGCCTCGGCCGCCTCCTCCGCGGGCGACTACGAGACCGCCAACCGTGCGATCGAGAAGTTGATCGACTCGGGTAAGCTGAACGCTTCCGAGCGCAAGAATTTCGAAGACGGCCTGATCGGCAACTACATGCGCGCCAAGGAATATGGCAAGGCCAACGCCGCCATCAACCGCGCCCTCAAGGACGGCAACGATCCCAAGCTGCGCGCCTACCTGATCCAGAATTACTACAGCATGGGCCAGTTCGGCCAGGCGCAAAAGGAACTGTCCGTCGAACTGAGTGCCCAGGAAAGAGCCGGCCACACCCCTTCGGAAGACCAGCTCGGCATGCTGGCCAACCTGTACAATCGCAGCGGCGACAAGTCGGCCTACGTCAACACCATCGAGAAGCTGGCCGCCAACTATCCCAAGGTGAACTACTGGACCGACCTGCTCAACCGCGTGACGGCCAAGCCCGGCTTCTCGAACCGCCTGACGGTGGACGTGTACCGCCTCAAGTTCGCCAACAACCTGATCAAGAAGCCTAGCGAGTACCTGGAAATGGCCCAGCTGGTGCTGCAAGCGAAGGCGCCCGCCGAAGCCGTCAAGGTCATCGACCGCGGCTACAAGAGCGGCGTGCTCGGCGCCGGCGCCGACGCGCCCCGCCACCAGCGTCTGAAGGATCTGGCCGACAAGACCTTGGCCGACGACACCAAGAACCTGGCCGCCAACGAAGCTGCCCTGGTCAAGGCCAAGGACAACGACGGCCTGCTGGCCCTCGGTTACGCGCTGGTGCAGGATGGCAAGGCCGACAAGGGCTTGCCGATGATGCTGGAAGCCATCAAGACCGGCGACCTGAAGAATCCTGAGGACGCCAAGCTGCGTCTGGGCGAGGCTTACGCCGCCGCCGGCAAGAAGCAGCAAGCCATTTCGACGCTGCGTTCCGTGCGCGGCACCGACGGCACTGCGGAACTGGCACGCTACTGGATCATGGCCATCAATCACCCGATGTCCTGATCGCGCCACCGCGCTTGCCCCGCTGAAAAGCGCTGTCTGCATCTAGCAGGCAGCGCTTTTTGCTTTGAACGTATAATCTTGTATTTCGTTTCTTTCGTCATAGTATCCAGGCCCAGCCCATGAAGGTATTTCGCGGACTTCCCAACGACCGGGCACGCGCACCGTGTGCGCTCACGATCGGCAATTTCGACGGCGTCCACCGCGGCCACCAGGCCCTGCTGGCGCACGTGCGCGGCGCCGCTTCGCGCCTGGGACTGGAAGCGGCCGTGATGACCTTCGAGCCCCACCCGCGCGAGTTCTTCGCCGAGAAGAGCGGCGACCTGTCGCGCGCGCCCTGCCGCATCGCCAACCTGCGCGACAAGCTGCAGTCGCTGGCCAACGCCGGCATCGACCGCGTCATCGTGGAGCACTTCAACAGCCATTTCGCCAGCATCAGCCCGGAAGAATTCACCGAGCGCGTGCTGGTGCAGGGCTTGCACGTCAAGTGGCTGATGGTCGGCGACGATTTTTGCTACGGCGCCCGGCGCGCCGGCAA
>DIZW01000128.1:105319-107790 GCA_002428015.1 Oxalobacteraceae bacterium UBA6018
CAGCGCATCTCCTCGTCGGCGGTGCGCGCGGCGCTGGCGGCGGGCGACTTCGTCCAGGCCAAGCAGTTGCTCGGCCACGGTTACGCCATCTCCGGCCACGTGATCCACGGCCAGAAGCTCGGCCGCACCCTCGGCTTTCCCACCCTGAACCTGCGCGTGGCGCACCGCCCCGCCCTGTCCGGCATCTTCGTGGTCCAGGTGCACGGCCTCGGCCCCCAGCCGCTGCCCGCCGTGGCCAGCCTGGGCGTGCGCCCCACCGTCGACGACAGCGGCCGTACCCTGCTTGAGGTCCATGTATTCGATTATGCGCACAGCTGCTACGGCATTCTGGTGCGCGTCGAATTCCTGGAAAAACTGCGCGACGAGCAAAAATACCCCGACCTCGACAGCCTGACCGCAGCCATCGCGCGCGACGGCGAGCAGGCCCGCGCCTGGTTCGCCCAGCGCAGCGGCGCCCTCACGGCGACCGACCGAATTTGAGGCCCGCCCCGCGCACGCGCCTGCGCAGCACCGAACAGCGAATTAACAGCAGCACACATCATTGAAGAAGAATATGTCCGATACCAGCAAACCCGCAGCACCGAACCAGCCGCCCAAGGGCGCCAAGAAGCCCGACAGCAAATACCCGGTCAACATGACCGACACCCCGTTCCCGATGCGCGGCGACCTCGCCAAGCGCGAACCGGGCTGGGTCAAGCAATGGCAGGACAAGAAGATCTATGAGCGCGTGCGCGCCGCCGCCAAGGGCCGTCCGCTGTTCGTGCTGCACGACGGTCCGCCCTACGCCAACGGCGACATCCATCTGGGCCACGCGGTCAACAAGATCCTCAAGGACATGGTCGTCAAGGCGCGCACCATCGCCGGCTTCGACGCGCCCTACGTTCCGGGCTGGGACTGCCACGGCATGCCGATCGAGATCCAGATCGAAAAGCAGTTCGGCAAGAACCTGCCCACCCCCGAGGTGCTGACCAAGGCCCGCGCCTACGCCTACGAGCAGGTCGAGCGCCAGAAGAAGGACTTCATCCGCCTGGGCGTGCTGGGCGAGTGGGACAACCCCTACCTGACCATGAACTACGGTAACGAGGCCGACGAGCTGCGCGCGCTCGGCAAGCTGCTCGAGAAGGGCTATGTCTACCGCGGCCTGAAGCCGGTCAACTGGTGCTTCGACTGCGGCTCGGCCCTGGCCGAGGCCGAGGTGGAGTACCAGGACAAGCGCGACCCGGCCATCGACGTCGGCTTCCCCTTCGCCCAGCACGCCGCCCTGGCCGCCGCCTTCGGCTTGCCGGCCCTGCCTGCGGACGAGGGCTTCATCGTCATCTGGACCACCACCCCGTGGACCATCCCGTCCAACCAGGCCCTGAACGTCAATCCCGAGGTGAGCTACGCCCTGGTCGAGACCAGCCGCGACGGCAAGCCGCTGCTGCTGATCCTGGCCGCCGAACTGGCCGAGGCCTGCCTGCAGCGCTATAAGCTCGACGGCCGCGTGCTCGCCACCGCCCCCGGCGCCGCCCTCGAAGGGATCGCCTTCAAGCATCCGCTGCACGCGCGCGACGCCTTCTACGACCGCCTCTCGCCGGTCTACCTGGCCGACTACGTCACCACCGAGAGCGGCACCGGCGTGGTCCACTCCGCGCCCGCCTACGGCCAGGACGACTTCACGTCCTGCAAAGAGCACGGCATGAAGGACGACCAGATCCTCACCCCGGTGATGGGCGACGGCCGCTTCGCCTCGACCCTGCCGCTGTTTGGCGGCATGACCATCTGGGAAGCCTCCAAGCCGATCTGCACCGCCCTGACCGAGGCCGGCGCCCTGTTCGAACTGAAGATGTTCGACCATAGCTACATGCACTGCTGGCGCCACAAGACGCCGATCGTCTACCGCGCCACCTCGCAGTGGTTCGCCGGCATGGACCTCACTCCCAAGGACGGCGGCCCCACCCTGCGCCAGAGCGCACTTGAAGGCATCGCCAACACCGAGTTCTTCCCCGACTGGGGCCAGGCGCGCCTGCACGGCATGATCGCCAACCGCCCCGACTGGACCCTGTCGCGCCAGCGCCAGTGGGGCGTGCCGATGGCCTTCTTCATCCACAAGGAAAGCGGCGAGCTGCACCCGCGCACGCCCGAACTGCTGGAACAGGTCGCGCGCCTGATCGAACAGGGCGGCATCGACGCCTGGCTCAAGCTCGATCCGCGCGAGCTGCTCGGCGCCGACGCCGACATGTACGTCAAGAACAAGGACACGCTCGACGTCTGGTTCGATTCCGGCACCACCCACCAGACCGTGCTGCGCGGCTCGCACGCCCAGCAGTCGCACTTCCCGGCCGACCTGTACCTGGAAGGCTCGGACCAGCACCGCGGCTGGTTCCACTCGTCCCTGCTGACCTCCTCGATGCTCAACGGCTGTCCGCCCTACAAGGCGCTGCTCACCCACGGCTTCACCGTCGACGCCGAGGGCAAGAAGATGTCCAAGT
>DIZW01000115.1:0-7103 GCA_002428015.1 Oxalobacteraceae bacterium UBA6018
TGCCGAAATCGTCGATCGCCAGTCCCACCCCGATGGCGTGCAGGTCGTTGACGAATTCGAGCGCGTCGCCGGTGTTCATGATCACCGACTCCGTCACCTCCAGCTGCAGGCGCTCGGCCTGCAGCCCGGTCTCGCGCAGGATGTCCGAGACCATGCCGACGATGCTGCCGCGCTCAAACTGCTTGACCGACAGGTTGACCGCGATCTTCGGCACGTGCAGCCCGGCCTCCTGCCAGCGCACCATCTGGCGGCAGGCCTCGTTGAGCACCCATTTGCCGAGCTGGTTGATGAAGCCGGTGTCCTCGGCCAGCGGGATGAAGCGCACCGGCGGGATCAGGCCCAGCTCCGGGTTCTCCCAGCGCACCAGCGCTTCCACGCCGATCAGGCGCCCGCTGTCGATCTCGACCTGGGGCTGGTAGTGCAGGAAGATCTCGTTCTTCTCGATCGAGCGGCGCAGCAGCGCCTCCAGGCGCAGGCGCTCGACGCCCTCGCCGGTCATCGACGGGGCGTAGAACTGGTAGCCGTTGCGCCCGCGCGCCTTGGCCTGGTACATGGCCACGTCGGCATTCCGGATCAACATGTTCAAGTCGTCGGCGTCGTTCGGGAACAGGCTGATGCCCACGCTGCCGGTGACGAACAGCTCGTAGTCGGACACGATGAACGGCTGCTCGAACATGGCCATGAGCTTCTCGGCCACGAGCGCGGCGCCGAACTGGCCGTCGATATTTTCCAGCAGGACGATGAACTCGTCGCCGCCCAGGCGGGCCAGGGTATCGCCCTCGCGCAGGCGCCCCAGCAGCGCGGCGGCCACCTGCTTGAGCAGGGCGTCGCCGACGTGGTGGCCGAGCGTGTCGTTGACGTTCTTGAAGCGGTCCAGGTCGATGAACATCACGGCCAGCTGCTCGCCGTCGCGCCCGGCGCGCTGGAGCGCGTGGTGCAGGCGGTCGTGGAACAGCAGGCGGTTGGGCAGCGCGGTCAAGGGGTCGTGGTGCGCCATGTGGTCGAGCTTTTCCTGCGACTCCTTGACCTTGGTGATGTCGCTGAACACGCCGACGTAGTGGGTGATGGCGGCGTGGTCGTCGCGCACGGCCGACACGGTCAGCCACTCCAGATACAGTTCGCCGTTCTTGCGCTGGTTCCAGATCTCGCCGCGCCAGAAGCCGCCGTCGATCAGCTCGTGCCACAGCTCGTCGTAGAACGCGGCCGGCTGGCGGTCCGAGCGGGCGAAGCTGAAGGGCTGGCCCAGCGCCTCCATTTCGATGTGGCCGGTAATCTGGGTGAAGGCCGGGTTGACGGCGACGATGCGCCCGTCCAGGCCGATCACCATCACGCCGTCGGCGATGTGCTCGAGCACCGTGGCCGACAGGCGCAGCTTCTCCTCGGCCTGGCGGCGCTCGGTAACGTCGGCGAACACCCAGATGCTGCCGCCGTTGGCGCGCGACGGGTCCAGCGCGCGCCCGCTCACCAGGCACCAGAACAGGGTGCCGTCGCGCTTGCGGTACTGGCGCTCCTCGGCGAATTCCTTGCCTTCGCCCAGCTTGGGATAGTTGCGCAGGCCGGCCTGCTCGAACTCGGCCTGGTCCGAGAACACGATCTCGGTGCTCTTGCCCGCCATCGCACCGGGCAGATAGCCGAACAGCTGTTCGCAGCGCCGGTTCACCGACACGACCATGCGGTCGCGCACGAACATCACGCCGAACATCACGTTGTCGAGAATCGCGCTTTGCTCGGCCAGCAGCGCCTCGATGCGCATCTCGTTGTGTTTGCGCTCGCTGATGTCGGAGATGATCCCGTCGATCCAGGGCGCGGCGCCGGCGGCGGCGGCCTGCGGCTGGCCGTTCTCGGACACCCAGCGCTCGGTGCCGTAGGCGTCGACGATGCGGTATTCGACCTGGTAGGGACGGGCCGCGCGCACCGCCTCGCCGACCACGCGCCGGTGCATGCGGCGGTCGTCCGGGCAGACGATGTCGGACCAGACGTTGCTGTTGCTGCGCATGAACAGCGCCGCCGAGTAGCCCGAAATATCTTCGATGGCGGCGCTGACGAAGTCGATCGCCCCGCCCGGCTTGGCCCGGAACACGGCGCCGGGCACCTGGGTCACGATGGTGCGGAAACGCTCCTCGCGCTGGCCGATATCGTCGAACAGGTGCTTGATCGCCACCCGCATCTGCTCCATCTGGCGGCCCAGGCGTCCCAGTTCGTCGTTGCCGTCCAGGTCCAGGCGGGTGTCGAAATCGCCGTGCGAGAGGCGGTCCGAAAAGCGCATCAGCTTGCGCAGCGGGACCAGCAGGCGGCGTTTGAGGAACACCACGATCAGCAGCAGCGAGATGGTCAGCTGGGCCGCCAGCACGATGGCGTAATTGAGCTGCTTGCCGCGCAGCTCCTGCTGGCTGCGGGCGTCGTCCATGTCGAGCTGGATGCGGCCGATATGCTCGCCGCGCACCAGGATATCGCGGCTGGCGCGCACCACGGTGCCGGTCTGGCGGCTGGGCGAGCTGACGTTGATGAATTCGCTGTCGCCCTGGCCCAGCACCTTAATGTTGAGCACCGACGGATCGCGCATGACGGAGTCGACCAGCGAGCGGGCCGATTCGGCGTTCATGTTCCACAGCGACTCCTGCATGCCGAGGGCGAGGATGTCGGCGTTGCGCTGCAGCGACTCGTTGAGCGCGGTGCGGGCCGCGTGCTGCTCCTGCACACCGATGAGCACGTAGCTTCCGACGATGGCGGGCAGCACCAGGCCGCCGATCACGACCAGCACCAGCGCGCCGTAGATCGACAATCCATAGACGGCGCCGACGCGGGCGCGTACATATTGACAAATGCGACAAATACTTTGAGGCATGCAGGCCTGAATAAAAAGCGGCGCGTGGGCGGGTTCGCTATGGTGCTTTATCTGAAAATCGTGCTCAAAGTAATTTCTTTAACGTAATTATGCCTAGAAAGCTTGAAACAGGGCACAAAAACCGCGAACAATGAGGCCTTTTTCACACGTCCATCCGCCCAAGCTTGGCGAATTGGCCAGTCCCGAGCACGATGTCCAGCATCTTGTTATCATCGCTGCACTTTTTCAAAGGGGATCATCCATGACATTTTCCATGTACGAAGCTTCGGTGCCGGTGTTCAAGCAAATTCTGACGAGCCTGTCGGCCATCCTCGACAAGGCGGAAGCCCACGCGGTGGAGAAGAAGATCGAACCGGCGGCCCTGCTCCAGGCCCGTCTGTATCCCGACATGTTCCCGCTGCTGCGCCAGGTCCAGGTGGCCTGCGACTTCGCCAAGGGCGCCAGCGCGCGCCTGGCCGGCGCCGAAGTGCCGCGCTTCGAGGATACCGAGCAGTCCTTCGCGGAGCTGCGCGAGCGCATCGCCAAGACGCTGGCCTTCATCGCCACCCTGCCCCAGGACGGCATCGAAGCGTCGGCCCAACGCGACATCAGCACCGGCAGCGGCGCCACCGCCAAGCAGTTCAAGGGCCAGGTCTACCTGGTGCATTACGCGCTGCCGCACTTCTACTTCCACGCGACGACCGCGTACGCGATCCTGCGCCACAATGGCGTTGAGATCGGCAAGAAGGATTTCATCGGCAGCTTCTAAGCCGCCAGGCGGAACCAGCCGGGCCCGCCGGGCCGGCTGAGTGGGTTCAGGTATTCCGGCTCAGGTATTCCGGCGCGGGTAGCCCTGCGCCAGGATACGCTGCCACACCAGCTCCTTGGCCTCGGCGCTCATCGACACCCAGTGCGCCACCTCGACCACGGTGCGCCCGCAACCGCGGCAGACGTCGTCGAAGGTGGTCGAGCACACCGCCACGCAGGGGGTGTCGGCGCGGTCCGGCAGGTTCACGCCGTTCTCACTTGGCCGGGCCGACATCGAGCTTGTCCCATCCATCATGGCCCAGCTGGCGCATGGTTTCCATATTCTTCTCGAAAATGTCGGACGCCTCCGGGAAGGCCTCGACCGCGCGCGCGATGCTGTCCTCGCGCAGCAGGTGCAGGATCGGGTAGGGCGCGCGGTTGGTGTAATTGGTGATGTCGTTCACATCGGTGTCGGCGAACTGGTACTCGGGATGGAAACTGGCCACCTGGATGTCGCCGGCCAGCTGCATGTCTTCCACGGCGGCGTCGGCCACGTCCAGAAACTCGTTATAGTCGAGAAAATCGGTCAGCACGAACGGATGGATCAGCAGGGTCGTGTCGATCCGCTCGGGATCGGTGTCGGACAGGGTTTGCAGCTCGTCCATGAGCTGCTCGAGCAAGGCTTCCGGGGTCGTCGCGGCGGACACCACGTAGCGCACCTGCTGCTTGACGTAGACCGACTTGGCAAACGGACAAAGGTTCAGTCCGATGACGGCCTTTTCCAGCCAGCGCTGGGTGGCCGCGACGATCTGGTCGTCGTCCACGTTCAGGCTGGGGTTGCTCGGATTGGTGGGTTTGCGCATTGCAGTTCTTTCATTTTCGATCGCCGGCGCGCCCGCAGGGCCGCGCAAAGCCAAATTGTACGCACTTTTGAGCGCTCTCAGTCCGCCACATCGCATGGCGCAGTACTTTTAATATGCAAACCCAGCATGGGCCGGCCCGCCATACTCCGGGGAGTATCCCGGTTTCGGTGGCGCCACCGCCAATAGCATTTTGTTATTTCCCCCGCATACTCCCGCGTTTGCTGATGGGCAAGCCGACAAGATTGTGCAAAATAGTTGTCAAACTATTTGATGCTGTGTCCGGTATTTTTCTTGACTCGACGGCGCAACGCTACGTACACTCCGTCCTTGTCTATTCGAAGTCCTTAGTTCTCGGACGCAACAATGGAACGCTATGCACACAACGACCCGCACCACCTCCGCGCTGGCAGCACTGGTTTTCTCGCTGTCGCCAGCACTCAGCTACGCGATCGACTCTGCGCCAGCGACGCTCG
Organism: Oxalobacteraceae bacterium UBA6018; assembly: GCA_002428015.1. Lineage (GTDB taxonomy): Bacteria > Pseudomonadota > Gammaproteobacteria > Burkholderiales > Burkholderiaceae_D > Telluria_A. The sequence goes on from DIZW01000115.1 coordinate 4,908, forward strand.
CCCCCCAGAATTCCATGCCGGCCGCCAGGTCCGCCCCGCTGCAGCCCTTCCCAGCCGTCAAGGCCGAGGAATACAAGGAAGCTGACGTCTGGGGCCGGATCCGCACCGGCTACGCCATCCCCGACCTCGACAACGACCTCGTCGCCAAGAACATCACCTGGTACAGCACCCGGCCCGACTACCTGGCGCGCACCTCGGCACGCGCCTCGCGCTACCTGTACTACGTGGTCCAGGAGCTGGAAAAGCGCAACATGCCCACCGAACTGGCGTTGCTGCCGATCATAGAATCGGCCTTCAATCCCCAGGCCAACTCGAGCGCCAACGCGGCCGGCATGTGGCAGTTCGTGCCCGGCACCGGACGCGACTTCAACCTCAAGCAGAACATGTTCAAGGACGAGCGCCGCGGCGTGATGGCCTCGACCGACGCCGCGCTGACCTATCTGCAGCGCCTGTACGGCATGTTCGGCGACTGGCAGCTGGCCCTGGCCGCGTATAACTGGGGCGAAGGCAACGTCCAGCGCGTGATCAAACGCAACCAGGCGCTCGGCAAGCCCACCGATTTCGAGAGCCTGTCCGAGCTGATGCCGGCGGAAACCCGCAATTACGTGCCCAAGCTGCAGGCGGTCAAGAACATCATCTCCAACCCGGCCCACTACGGCGTGTCGCTGCCGGTGATCGACAACCAGCCTTACTTCACGGCCGTGGACAAGACCAGCGACATCGACCTGACCATCGCGGCCCAGCTGGCCGAGCTGTCGGTGGACGAATTCAAGGCCCTGAACCCGCAATTCAAGCGTCCGGTGATCACCGGCGACGAGCAGACCAAGATTCTGCTGCCGCATGAGAACGCCGCGAAGTTCCAGCTGAACCTGGCGCAATGGGGCCACGCCCTCTCGACCTGGACCACGCACAAGATCACCAGCGCCCGCGAAAGCATCGCCTCGCTGGCCTCGCGCTTCCACACCACTCCCGAAGTGATCCGCGAAGCGAACAACATCCCTGCGCGCAGCCGCCTCAAGGCCGGCTCGACCATCCTGGTGCCGAAGACCTCGGCCTCGGTCGGCAACGACATCGCCGAGAACGTCATCGACAACGCCGTGGTGGCCTTCGAAGCCGACCGCGACCCGGCCAAGCGCAAGCCGATGACTAACGCGCAAAAGTTCAAGGCCAGGGCGGCCGCGGCGATCGCGAACATCAAGTCGCGCGTCTCGCACAAGCACAACAACGGCTGACATCGCCTCGTTCCACTGCGGGGTGTCACAAGAGGCTGGTCCCTGCGCGGGCCGGCCTTTTTCACGCCCGGGGCCTCAAATCCTGCGCACGGCAGCAATTAGCTGTACGACCCGCCCCAAAATACTGTATAGTTCTGTTTGTGCGCTGCAATATGTTTTTCGCGAATGCGTTTGCGATAGCCTCAGCAGTGACAAGCAGTACCACTAGCAGCTTCGCAAGCCTAGGCGTATCTTCCGGATACCCTCAATAAAGCCCTCCCGCCTTGTGTGTCGCACCTGACACCGTCCCGGCGCAAAGCTTTTGTGCCGAAATTTCTTTCATTTTTGAGTCATTTCGTTGTGTTGGTTAGCGTTGCTATTTTGCGCTCGATGCTTTCGCTCGGGCGCTGAACTATACGAAAGAATAGAACATAATGAGTTTTGAAGCACTAGGCCTCCACGCGTCCATCGTTAAAGCAGTCACCGATGCCGGCTACACCAAGCCGACCCCGGTTCAGGAGCAATCCGTTCCCGCCGCCATTGAAGGCCGCGACCTGCTGGTGTCGTCGCAGACCGGTTCCGGCAAGACCGCGGCATTCATGCTGCCCGCCTTGCACAAATTCGCCGTGGCCGAGCAATCGCCGGCCGCCCGCACCGCTGCCCAGGAAGCGCAATCGGCGCGCGCCCGTGGCGAGCGTCCACGTTTCAAGGCCGCACAGCCAAAAATGCTGGTGCTGACCCCGACCCGCGAACTGGCACTGCAAGTGACCACCGCGACCGAAAAATACGGCACCCAGATCCGCCGCATCAAGGCCGTCTCCATCCTGGGCGGCATGCCTTATCCTAAGCAGATGCAACTGCTGGCGCGCAATCCAGAAATCCTGGTGGCCACCCCTGGCCGCCTGATCGACCACATGGAGTCGGGCAAGATCGACTTCTCGCAGCTGGAAATCCTGGTGCTTGACGAAGCCGACCGCATGCTCGA
>DIZW01000115.1:7220-62674 GCA_002428015.1 Oxalobacteraceae bacterium UBA6018
TTCATCGACGACATCGAAAAGATCGTCGCCGCGACCCCGTCGACGCGCCAGACCATGCTGTTCTCGGCCACGCTGGACGGCGTGGTGGGCAATATGGCCCGCCGCATCACCAACAACCCGATGACGATCCAGATCGCCGGCTCGGCGTCGCGCCACGAGAACATCACCCAGCGCGTGCACTTCGTCGACGACCTGTCGCACAAGAACCGCCTGCTGGATCATCTGCTGCGCGACGAAACGCTCGACCAGGCCGTGGTATTCACCGCCACTAAGCGTGACGCCGACACCATCGCGGACCGCCTGAACATCGCCGGCTTCTCGGCCGCCGCGCTGCACGGCGACATGCACCAGGGCGCGCGCAACCGCACCCTGGACGGCCTGCGCCGCGGCCAGGTCAAGGTGCTGGTCGCAACCGACGTGGCCGCACGCGGCATCGACGTGCCGAACATCACCCACGTGTTCAACTACGACCTGCCGAAGTTCCCTGAGGACTATGTGCACCGCATCGGCCGCACCGGCCGCGCGGGCCGCAACGGTGTGGCGATCTCGCTGGTGAACCACGCCGAAGGCATGAACGTCAAGCGCATCGAGCGCTTCACCAAGCAGCTCATTCCGGTGAACGTCATCGAAGGCTTCGAGCCTAAGAAGACCGCCTCGGCGCCACGCTCGTCCGCACGTCCAGGCAACTGGAAACCAGGCGACAACCGCACCGCGGCCAAGCCGGGCCAGCGTACCTTCAGCAAGCCGAACGCGCCACGCAAGGACGGCGCTGCCGGCGGCGGCTACAAGGGCTCCAACCCACGCCCAGCCGACGGCGCACGCCGTTCGTATGGCGACCGTTAATCGTTTATACGGTTAATGCGGGAATAGAAACGGCTACTTCGGTAGCCGTTTTTTTTCGCGTGGACGTTTTGATGATCTAGTCGCGCGCGACGCCGCGGCCTTCGGCTCAAGCATCATCGACAGCGCAGGTGCGGAACCCGACGAACATGTCATCGCGGCCCGGCATGTAGAAATTGCGAAAGCGCGGAGAACGAAAGCGCTCGGGCGTGGCGAACGAGGCGCCGCGCAGCACCTGGTGCGTCATGAACCATGGCTGTGAATACTCGCCGTAGCGGTCCGGCGCAAAACCGGGATACGGCTCAAACGGGGTCGCGGTCCACTCCCACAGCTGGCCCCAGCGGAAATCCTCCCGCCCCGCCGTCGCCGCGTATTCCCATTCCGCCTCAAGCGGCAGGCGCCGCCCGGCCCAGGCGCAGTAGGCCTGCGCCTCGAACAGCGACACGTGGCGCACCGCTTCGTTGGGCGCCAGGGCCGCCAGGCGGCCGAACCGGAGCGTGCGCCACTGGTCGGCGGCGCGCTGCCAATAGCGCGGCGATGAGCGCTCCTGCCGCATCAGCCAGGCGCTGCCCGCCTCGCTCCAGAACTGGCGGTTCTGGTAGCCGCCCGCTGCCACGAACTCGGCGTACCGGGCATTGGTCACCAGCGCCGCGTCGATCTGGAACGGTGGTACGTAAAGCATGTGCGCCGGGCGCTCGTTGTCGAACACGAAGCCGCCCTCCTGCGCGCCGCCCAGGCGCAGTGTCCCGCCCGGATAGCTGAGCTGAGCAGGCGCCACGGCGGCGCCCGCGCCCGCGTCCGCACCGGCGAGCTGCGCCGGCGCCACCACGCCCAAGGTCTGCAAGGTGTACAGGAGGGCTTCGCCATGCATGTCCTCATGCGCCAGCGCCAGCCGGTACGGGTACAGGGCGGCATCGGTGGAGGGCTCGCGCGCGAGCTTGTCGAGGATGCGGTCGAGCACCTCGTTGCAGTAGGTCTTGAGCGCGCCGGGGCTGGGCAAATCCAAGCTCCAGCGCGCCCGGTGCGGCACGGTGTTCGAATCGAACCAGTCGTCGCCGCAGGTGATCAGGGACGGCCGCTCGGCCGCCGCCGGATGCGTCGACAAGGCCTCGCGCAGCACGAACCACTCGGCGAACCAGGCGATATGCCCCAGTTCCCACAAGGGTGGATTAATGATCGGCAGGCGTGGCACGCGCGTTGCCACGTCATAGCCCGCATCAGCCAGGCAGTCGAACAGGCCGAGCGTATAATTTCGTGCATCCTGCAGCGCCTGCGCCAACTGCTGCGATTTGGCATGCCGGAACGATGTCGTGGTTGAACTCATACGTCGATTGTAGCGACTTTTACAAGGAGGAGCGGTGTCAGGCAAGCACATTCTGATCGTCAGTCCCGCCTCGGCCCGCGAGAACAACGGCAACTGGCAGACCGCGCGCCGCTGGGCCCTGTTCCTGCGCGAGCGCCACCGGGTCGCCATCGCGCCCGGCTGGGACGCGGAGGCGGCCAGTCCGCCCGACCTGATGATCGCCCTGCACGCGCGCCGCTCGGCCGCGCCGCTGGCGGCCTTCGCGCGCGCCTGGCCGGCGCGCCCGCGCGTGCTGGTGTTGACCGGGACTGACCTGTATCGCGATATCGCGTCCTCGCCCGAAGCCCAAGCCTCGCTCGAGCATGCCAGCGCCCTGGTGCTGCTGCAGGGCGCCGGCCTGACACTGCTGCCGGAACCGATGCGCGCCAAGGCGCGCGTGATCTACCAGTCTGCGCCGGCGCTCAAGGCGCCCGCCCACGTGCCAGAACGGCGCCACCTGGACATCTGCATGATCGGCCACCTGCGCGCCGAAAAAGACCCGCTGACCTTCATGCGCGCGGCCGAACTGGTCGCGAGCCGGCGCGCGCGCATGCTGCACATCGGCGGCGCGCTCGAGCCGGCGCTTGGCGCTGCCGCGTGCGCGACGGCGGCGCGCCAGCCGCGCTACGAATGGCTGGGCGCCCTGCCCCACGCCCAGGCGCGCCAGCGTCTCAAGCGCAGCCACGCGATGGTGATCGCATCGACCATGGAAGGCGGCGCCAACGTGATCATCGAGGCGCTCACTTGCGGCGTGCCGGTGCTGGCCAGCGACATCAATGGCAACCGCGGCATGCTGGGCGACGATTACGGCGGCTACTTCGCGGTGGGCGACGCGCCCGCGCTGGCGCGCCTGATCGAGCGCAGCATCGACGACAGCGCCTTTTACGTGCAGCTGCTGCGTCAGTGCGCGGCGCGCGCCCCGCTGTTCGCGCCCGAGGCCGAGCGAGCGGCCCTGCTCGACTTGGTGGATAATCTGCTATTGACCCATCCCACCCACGATCCAACACGACAATGGAACCGACCATGAGCAGCAGCACCGAAGAACCCATCAAACTGACTTCGTTTTCCCACGGTGGCGGCTGCGGCTGCAAGATCGCGCCCGGCGTGCTGGCCGAGATCCTCAAGAATTCGAGCGGCTTTCCGGTGCCGAAGGAACTCATGGTGGGCATCGAGACGGCCGACGACGCCGCCGTCTACAAGCTCAACGACGAGCAGGCGCTGATCGCCACCACGGATTTCTTCATGCCGATCGTGGACGACCCGTTCGACTTCGGCCGCATCGCCGCCACCAACGCCATCTCCGACGTGTACGCCATGGGCGGCACCCCGATCATGGCGCTGGCCCTGGTCGGCATGCCGATCAACAAACTGCCGCTCGAGACCATCGGCCAGATCATCCGCGGCGGCGAGGCGATCTGCGCGGAGGCCGGCATTCCGATCGCGGGCGGGCACACGATCGATTCGGTCGAGCCGATCTACGGCCTGGTGGTGCTGGGCCTGGTGCACCCGTCCAAGGTCAAGCGCAACGCCGACGCCAAGGCCGGCGACGTGCTGGTGCTGGGCAAACCGCTGGGCGTGGGTGTGCTCTCGGCCGCGCTCAAAAAAGGCGCGCTGGGCGAGGAAGGCTACGCCGCCATGATCGCCAATACCACCAAACTCAATAAACCGGGCAAGGCCCTGGCCGACATGGACGGCGTGCACGCGCTCACCGACGTCACCGGTTTCGGCCTGCTGGGCCACCTGCTCGAGCTGTCGCGCGGCGCACAGCTGCGCGCCCACCTCGACATGCCCGCCATCCCGCTGCTGCCAGGGGTGCTGCAACTGGCGCACGACGGCTTTTTCACCGGCGCGTCCGGGCGCAACTGGGACGCCTACGGCAAGGACGTGGCGCTGGACGCGGCCATCACGCCGGCCCAGCAGTCGCTCCTGACCGATCCGCAAACCTCGGGCGGACTGCTGGTGTCGTGCGACCCGGCCAGCGTCGACGCCGTGCTGGCGCTGTTCGCCCGCGAAGGCTTCGCCCACGCCGCCGTGATCGGCAGCATGCAGGCCGGCCCCGCCGGCGTGAGCGTCGCGGCCTGAGAGTTTGAGGTCACGGGCACCGCGCGCGCGGCGAAAAAGCGCGGCTGTTGCCGCGCCGGCAGGCTGCCGGCGCCGGCGCGCTTGACAAATCCGGCCGTGTTCCGTTAAAGTCGAAGCATGTCCTCCTCCCTGCATCTGTCGACCTTCCTACCGCTCGCTGGCGCGCTATCGCTAGCGACGCTACTAGCTGCACGCGCCTAAAACCCGCTGTGCATGCCGTCCGGCTCCCCGCCGGCGATCGTGGTAAAACCCCAGGAAAGCCCGACCCGATGTTCCGTACCGCCCTCATTTCGCTGTTCCCGCACCTGCTGCTAAAGCTACCGATCGGTTGCCTGGCCTAGTGTCCCGTGGCCGCCCGGTAGCCTGTCGCCACACACGAGCCGCCCTGGTGGCGCATCCCATACCGCTTCAGAAAAAACAGGAGTTCCGTCATGCTGCAAAACCCGTCCACCAAATACCGCGCCTTCCCGCCTGTCGATTTGTCCGACCGCCGCTGGCCAGGCAACACCATCACCCGCCCGCCGATCTGGATGAGCACCGATCTGCGCGACGGTAACCAGGCCCTGATCGAGCCGATGAGCGCCGAGAAGAAGCTGCGCTTTTTCGACATGCTGGTCAAGATCGGCCTGAAGGAGATCGAGGTGGGCTTCCCGTCGGCCTCGCAGACCGACTTCGACTTCGTGCGCAGCCTGGTCGACAGCGACCGCATCCCGGACGACGTCACCATCATCGTGCTGACCCAGGCGCGCGATGAGCTGATCCGCCGCACCGTGGCCTCGGTGGCCGGCGCCAAGCGCGCCATGGTCCACCTGTACAACTCGACCGCGCCCGTGTTCCGGCGCGTGGTGTTCGGCATGTCGCGCGAGGAGATCACCCAGATCGCCGTCAACGGCACCCGGCTGGTCAAGCAGCTGGTCAAAGAGCACCCGCAGACCGAATGGCGCTTCGAATACACGCCCGAGTCGTTTTCGACCACCGAGCTCGATTTCGCCAAGCATATCTGCGACGCGGTCACCGAAGTGTGGCAGCCGACCCCGCACGACAAGATGATCATCAACCTGCCCTCGACCGTCGAGAGCAGCACGCCCAATGTGTACGCCGACCAGATCGAATGGATGTCGCGCAAGCTGGCGCGGCGCGACAGCCTGCTCATCAGCGTGCACCCGCATAACGACCGCGGCTGCGCGGTGGCGGCGGCCGAGCTGGCGGTGCTGGCCGGCGCCGACCGGGTCGAAGGCTGCCTGTTCGGCAACGGCGAGCGCACCGGCAATGTCGACCTGGTCACCCTGGCACTGAACCTGTACACCCAGGGCGTGCACCCAGGGCTGGACTTCTCCGACATCGACGCGGTGCGCCAGGTGGTCGAGGACTGCAACGCGCTGCCGGTGCATCCGCGCCACCCCTACGTGGGGGACCTGGTGTTCACCGCCTTCTCCGGCTCGCACCAGGACGCGATCAAGAAGGGCTTCGCCAAGCAGGAGGCGGACGCGCTGTGGGAGATCCCGTATCTGCCGATCGACCCGGCCGACCTTGGACGCAGCTACGACGCCATCATCCGCGTCAACAGCCAGTCCGGCAAAGGCGGCATGGCCTACCTGCTCGAACAGGAATACGGCCTGGCCCTGCCGCGCCGCCTGCAAATCGAATTTAGCCGCGCGGTGCAGGCGGTGGCCGACGCCAGCGGGCGCGAGATCGGCGCCAAGGAGATCCACGCGATTTTCTGCCGCGAGTATCTGGACCAGGCCGCGCCGTACGCCTATCACTCGCACCGGATGGTCGAGGACAGCAGCGCCGACGAGCCGGTGCAGATCGACATCCGCGTGGCGCACCGCCAGGGTGAGCTGGCGCTCCAGGGCGGCGGCAACGGCCCCATCGACGCCTTCGTCAACGCACTCGGGCTGGACATCAAGTTGATGGACTACCACGAGCACGCGATCGGCTCGGGCGCCAACGCGCGCGCGGCCTGCTATGTCGAACTGCGCCTCGAGAACGGACCGACGATGTTCGGCGCTGCCATCGACAGCAACATCGTAACCGCCTCGTTCAAGGCGGTGCTCAGCGCCGTGAACCGGCAACTGGCCAAGCGCGAGCAGGCGGTGTCGGCCTAACTGGCACAGCGCCGCCATGTGTGCGGCGCTGTGCCGGGTGCTTTAAGGCCGGCCCCGTTACGCGGGCGGCCGGGTCGTCAGCGGCGTGGGCGGCGTCGGCCCGCCCTCGCGGCCGACCTTCTCGTACTCGGCGATGACCTGGGCTCCGAACAGCAGCAGGGTCGCGCCGATCTCGAGGCTGAACATGACGACGATGGCCGTTGTCATCGATCCATACACCACGTTCACCTGCGACAGCGTGGAAAAATACCAGACCAGCACGTGGCGCGCGACCTCCCACAGCAGCGCCGCGGTGACGCCGCCGATGAGCGCGTGCTGCCACGACAGGCGGCCAACCGGCATGACCAGGTAGATCGAGGTGAGCACGAGGATTTCGCCGCCGAGCCCCATCAGGTACAGCAGCGCGCCCGACACGCCGTGCAGCGACCAGCTGTAGCCGAGGAATAGCACGCTCTCCTGTCCCATCACTTGCAAGGTGCCGGCCACCAGCGTGACGATCAGGATGCCCGCCCCCAGCGCCAGGATGTAGCAGTAAGGGAGCACGGCCGACATCAGGAAGTGCCGGCGCCGGATCAGGACCCGATGGTTGAAGATCACGCTCATGGCGTTCTCCAGCGCGGTAAAGGCGAGCGAACTGAAAAACAGCATGCTGACCGAGAGCACCCAGGTGATCAGGTCGCGGTCCTGCAGAAAATGCGCCAGCTCCTTGACCACGGCCTTGGACTGGCCCGGCACCAGCCATTCCAGGTAGCGGCTCAGCGTGGACAGCAACTCGGCCTGATCGATGAAATGCGACAGCACCACCACCACCAGCATCAGGAAGGGCACGATCGACAGCAGCGAGTAGTAGGCCACCGCGCCGGCCAGCAGCAGGCCCTGGTTGGCGCGAAAACCCTTGAAGATCTGCCAGGCGAAACCGAGCGGATGGGCGAAAACGTAGGCGTTGGCCCTGCGGTTGAGCAATCGGAATTGCGTCATGTTCGGGGCCCTCATCGTGCGAGGCGGATCCCGGTGAACTGCCAGCGCGCTCCCGCCGGGAAGAAATTGCGATAACTGGCGCGCGCGTGGCCGGGCGGCGTGGCGCACGAGGAGCCGCGCAGGACGTACTGGTTGATCATGAATTTTCCGTTGTATTCGCCGATGGCTCCCGGCGCCGGGGCGTAGCCGGGATACGGCGCGTAACTGCTGGCGGTCCATTGCCAGCAGTGGTCGAACATCTGTTCGAGACCCGTGTGGGACTCGGTGACGGCGAATTCCCATTCCGCTTCGGTGGGCAGGCGCGCGCCGGCCCAGTGGGCGTAGGCGGCCGCCTCGTACAGCGACAGGTGTGCCACCGGACGCGCCGGGTCCAGCGGCAACAGGCCTTGCAGGGTGAACTCGTGCCAGCGGCCGGCGCCGTCGCGGCGCCAGTACAGGGGCTGCGCGAGGCCGAGCGCGTTCACATTATCCCAGCCGTCGGACAGCCACAGCGCCGGGTCGCGGTAGCCGCCGGCCTCGACGAAGGCCAGATACTCGCCGTTGGTGACCAGGCGCGCGGCCAGGGCGAACGGCGCGATGCTCTGGCGATGGCGCGGCAGCTCGTTATCGAAGCAGAAGCCGGCGCCGTCGAAGCCGATGTCGGCCTGGCCGCCGTCGAAATGTACCCAGCGCGCGGGACCGCGCGCCGGGGCCGCCGGGGCCGCCAAGGCCGCCGCGCCGCTGTAGACCGGTTCGAGCGCGTTGTGCGACAGCAGGTGGAGCACGTCGGTGAGGATCAGTTCCTGGTGCTGCTGCTCGTGCTGCAAGCCCAGCTCGAGCAGGCGCGCCAGTTCGGCGTCGCCAGGGCGCGCCGCGAGCAGGCGGACGATGCGCGCGTCAACGTCGGCGCGGTAGGCGCGCACCTCGCGCATGGCCGGGCGCGTGAGCAGGCCGCGCTGGGCGCGCGGATGGCGCGCGCCGATGCCGTTGTAGTAGGAATTGAACAGGAAGCGGAACGAGGGGTGGAACGGCGCGAAGCCGGGTTCGCGCGTCTCCAGGATGAAGGTCTCGAAAAACCAGGTGGTATGCGCCAGGTGCCATTTGACGGGGCTGGCGTCGGCCATCGACTGGGCCCCGCAGTCTTCGTCCGAGAGCGGCTCGGCCAGCATCACCGAGCGGTGCCGCACGCTGTCGTACTGGCGTGCCAGGTCGGTGGCCGCGCTCATGCGTTCGGGATCGGCCGCGCGTAGATGAGCGCGAACCATTCGTTGGGGTCGGTCCACACGTGCAGCGCGGCGAATCCGGCCTGTTCGAGCAGCCCCACGGCCGCGCTGCGGCGATATTTGTAGCTGTTCTCGGTATGGATGCGCTCGCCGCGGGCGAAGCTGCGCGCGCCGCCCGGCCAGCGCACGGTCAGCGCCTCGGCCGCCTCGAGGTGCATCTCGACCCGGCTCTCGGCGCCGTTGAAAGCGCCTCGATGGCGCCACTGGCGCACGTCGAAGTCGGCGCCGAGCAGGCCGTTGACGTGACGCAGCATGTTGAGATTGAACGCCGCCGTCACGCCCAGCGCGTCGTCATAGGCGGCGTCCAGGGTGGCGCTGTCCTTGACCAGGTCGATGCCGATCAGGAGGCCGCCGTCGGCGTCGCATTGCGCGCGCACCCGGCCCAGGAAGCCGATCGCCTCGTCCGGCGTGAAATTGCCGATCGAGGAGCCCGGGTAGAAGAACAGCCGCCGCTCGTTGCGCACGATGTCAGGCAGGGCCAGCTGGCTGGAAAAGTCGAGCCCGAGACCGGTCATTTCGATGTGCGGGAAACGCTGCTGCAGGCGCTCGATGGCGTCCTGCAGGAAGGCGTGCGAGATGTCGATCGCCACGTACTGGGCCGGATGGAGCAGCGGAAACAGCCGCGCCGCCTTGGCGCAATTGCCGGCGCCCAGGTCGATCAGGGTCGCGCCCGCCCCTGCCGCGCGCGCCAGCTCCGCACCGTAGCGCGCGACGATGGCCGCCTCGGTGCGGGTGGGGTAGTATTCTGGCAGTTCGCAGATCGCCTCGAACAGCTTGGAGCCGAGCGGGTCGTAGAGGAACTTGGGGGAAATGTGCGCGTGCGCGGCGCACAGGCCGGCGGTCAGTTCAGCCTGGATATGCGGGCTGGCTAGCGGGGAACGCGCCTCGGTCAGAGTGCTTGTTGGAATCATCGTTTTCTGGCCCTGCACATCGCAAGTTGGTGTTTTTGCTATCATAGCCGAATTATCGTTTTCACCCTGTTCGGCTGATGCGCGCGCGGCGCGCGGCGGCGAGCTCCTCATTCTCTTCACTCAAAGGCAATATGACGCACTTTTCCGCTTTGCGCACCCTGAAATCCGTCCTGGCCGCCTCGCTGGCGGCCGGCCTGCTGCTGACCGGAGCCGCCCACGCCCAAGTCACCCCTGGCGTGCTGCGCGTGTCGGCCATTCCCGACGAGGCGCCGACCGAACTGCAGCGCAAGTTCAAGCCGCTGGGCGAATACCTGGCCAAGAAGACCGGCCTGAAGGTCGAGTTCACCCCCGTCACCGATTACGCCGCCTCGGTCGAGGGCCTGGTCAACAAGAAGATCGACCTGGTCTGGTTTGGCGGCTTCACCTTCATCCAGGCCAAGGAACGCAGCAAGGGCCAGGTTACGCCGCTGGTGCAGCGCGCCGAGGACGAGAAGTTCCGCTCGGTGTTCGTCACCACCGCCAAGGACATCAACAAGCTCGAAGACCTCAAGGGCAAAACCCTCAGCTTCGGCTCGGAATCGTCGACCTCGGGCCACTTGATGCCACGCGCCTACCTGCTGGCCGCCCACATCAATCCGGACACGGACCTGAAACGCATCTCGTTCTCCGGCGCGCATGACGCCACCGTGGCCGCGGTCGCGGGCGGCAAGGTCGACGCCGGCGCCCTCAATATCGGGGTGTGGGAGAAGCTGGTCAGCCAGCACAAGGTGGACCCGAAAGTGGTGCGCGTGTTCTACACCACCCCAGGCTTCTACGACTACAACTGGTCGGTGCGCTCGGACATGAACCCGGCGCTCAAGCAGAAGATCACCGACGCCTTCCTGTCGCTCGACGCCAGCACCCCTGAGGGCAAGGAGATCCTGACCCTGCAACAGGCCTCGAAGTTCATCCCCACCAAGGCCGAGAACTATGACGCCATCGAGAAGGCGGCCCGCAACGCTGGACTGCTGAAGTAACACGCATGAGCATCTACCGGCTCGAACAGCTCACCGTGCGCCACCTGGGCGGGGGGCGGCCGGCGGCGCTGCACGCCATCGACCTGGCGGTGGCGCCGGGCGAGCAACTGGCCTTGATCGGGCCCTCGGGCGCCGGCAAGACCACCCTGCTGGCCACCTTGGCGTGCGCCCACGCGCCGGCCGAGGGCGTGTTCGATGTCTTCGGCGCCGACCCGTGGCGCCTGTCCGAGGGCGAGCGCCACCGCCTGCGCGCGCGCCTGTTCCTGGCGCCGCAGACGCCGCCGCTGCCGCCGCGCCAGCGCGTGGTCAGCGCGGTGCTGGCGGCGCGCCTGCCGCACTGGAGCCTGTGGCAGGCGCTCAAGTCGCTGGCCAAGCCGGCCGCCCCCGACGCCGCCTTCGACGCGCTGGCGCGCTTTCAGCTGGGCCACAAGCTGTACGCGCGCGTGGACCGGCTTTCCGGCGGCGAGCGCCAGCGCTGCGCCCTGGCGCGCATGCTGCTCTCGTCGGCCGAGGTATTTCTGGTCGACGAGCCGCTCTCCGCGCTCGACCCGACCCTGGCCCAGCTCACCATCACCACCTTGCAGCAGGAGGCGGCGGCGCGCCAGGCCACCCTGATCTGCAGCCTGCACCAGGTCGACATGGCGCGCGCCAATTTCACCCGCATCGTCGGCCTGCGCGACGGGCGCATCGTGTTCGACGCGCCGCGCGAGCGCGTCAGCGACGCCATGATCGCGGCCCTGTACGCCAACGACAGCGCGCCCGCGCCGTCGCCAGCCAGGCAGGAAACACCTGAGCGCCTGGCCGTCGGCGCCTGCTACTGACGCATGCTCGCGTCGCCCCTGCATCCCGACCCGGCCTGGCGCGCGCGCGTGGCCGGCACCGCCATCGGCCTGGCGCTGCTGTGGCCCATGCTGGTGTTCAGCGAATTCAAGCCTTGGGTGCTGCTCGACGCCCAGAGCCTGGCGGCGGCCGGCCATTTCCTGGCCGAGTTCCTCACGCCGGCGCACTCGCCCGAGTTCCTGCGCATGGTGCTGCGCGAAACCTGGCAGACGGTCGCCATCGCCAGCGCCGGCCTGTTCCTGGCCCTGCTGGGCGCGATTCCCGCCACCCTCTTGATCACCGAAAGGCTGTCGATTTCGCGCCTGGGCACCGGCCGCATCCGCCTTGGCGCGGCCGTGCTGCGCCAGGCCGTGCGCTCCCTGCTGGTACTGCTGCGCAGCGTGCCCGAACTGGTGTGGGCGCTGCTGTTCGTGCGCATCGTCGGGCTGGGGCCGACCGCCGGCGTGCTGGCCATCGCGCTTACTTATTGCGGCATGCTGGGCAAGGTCTACGCCGAGATCCTGGAGTCCTCCAGCGCCCACGCCACCGAGGCCCTGCTCGCCAACGGCAGCTCGCGCCTGGCCGCGCTGCTGTACGGCGCGCTGCCGGAATCGGCCTCGGAGCTGGTGTCCTACACCGTGTACCGCTGGGAATGCGCGATCCGCGGCTCGGCCGTGATGGGCTTCGTGGGCGCGGGCGGCCTGGGCCAGCGGATGGACGAGTCGTCGCGCATGATGGCCGGCGACGAGGTCTCGACCATGCTGATCATGTTCGTGCTGCTGGTGGCCCTGGCCGACCAGGTCTCCAAACTGCTGCGCCGGAGGCTAGCTTGAGCGCGCGCACGCTGCCGCCGGCGCCGCCGCGCGCGCCCGGCGCCTGGCTGCTGCTGGCCGCCCTGGTACTGCTGGTGGGGGCCAGCTTCGCCTCGCTCGACCTGCAATGGTCGGCCTTCGCCAGCACCGAGGCGCTGGCCTCGATCACCGAATTCCTGCAAGGCTTCGCCCCGCCCGGAAGCGGCGCGCCCTTCCTGCTGAAAACCGCGCTGGCGACCCTGGAAACGCTGTCGATGTCGGCCCTGGGCACCCTGCTGGCGGTGGCCGGCGGCCTGGCGCTGGCCATGCCGGCGGCCGGGCGCTTCGGCCGCCTGGCGCGCGCCGCCAGCCGCATCGTGCTCAACGTGCTGCGCTCGATTCCGGAACTGGTGTGGGCCTCGCTGCTGCTGGTGGCGGCCGGGCTGGGACCCTTCGCCGGCACCCTGGCGCTGGCCGCGCACACCAGCGGGGTGCTGGGGCGCCTGTTCGCCGACGCCCTGGAAAACGCCGAGCCGCTGCCCGAGGCCGCGCTGCGCACCAACGGTGCCGGCGCAATGGCGGCCTTCTTCTACGCGACCCTGCCGCAAACCCTGCCCCAGATGCTGTCGTACACCCTGTACCGCTGGGAGAACAATATCCGCGCCGCCGCCGTGCTGGGCGTGGTGGGCGCGGGCGGGCTCGGACAAATGCTCAAATATCACCTGTCGCTGTTCCAGATGCAGGACGCGGCCACCGTCATCATCGCCATGCTGCTGCTGGTGGCCCTGGTCGACGCCCTCAGTTACGCGCTGCGGCGCGCCCTCACCCGCTAAGACTCTTTCACGCCATCCCATGCTAGAACTGCGCAACGTCACCAAAACCTACAATGGACGCGTAGTGCTCAACGGCGTCTCGCACCGCTTCGCCCCCGGCGAACTGGTCGCCATCATGGGCGAATCCGGGGTCGGCAAGTCCACCCTGCTCAACCTCATCGCCGGGCTGGACACGCCCGACAGCGGCGACATCATGCTCGACGGGGTGGCCCTGTCGGCGCTGGACGACAACGCCGCCACGGCGCTGCGGCGCAGCCGCATGGGCTTCGTGTTCCAGGCCTTCCACGTGCTGCCGCACCTGACCCTGGAACAGAATGTCGCGCTGCCGCTGCTGCTCAACGGGCGCGGACGCGAGCGCGCCGGCGCCATGCTGGCCGCGGTCGGCCTGGGCGGACGCGGCGGTGATTTTCCACGCCAGCTATCCGGCGGCGAGCTGCAACGGGTGGCCATCGCGCGCGCCCTGGTGCACCGCCCCGCCCTGGTGCTGGCGGACGAGCCTACCGGCAACCTCGACCCTGAGACGGCGGCCGGCATTCTGCAGTTGCTACAGTCCGAACTGAAGGCCAGCGGCGCCAGCGCCATCATGGTCACACATTCTCACGCGGCCGCCAAAATCGCCGATAAGTTGCTAATATTGTCACGAGAAGGCTTGAATCTTGTGTCTGATATGCACCAAAACACACTTTTTAGCAGTTAATTCTATCAACTTTGCTGCACGCCTATTCTTATAGTAGTATTATCAAACGAATCCGTCGCGCATCAAATATATCCAAATGTAACGACGGATTCCGAGTTGACGATGGGGAACCTCGAAAAACCGTGGCGGGTGGCGACCGTTTCGTTTGAGATGCGTCGCCGTACGAAAGGTACGGTGGGCGTCGCAGGGCGAAAGTTGCCGCGCGGTAGTTTTTCGAGGTTCTCAATCGTCAATCAGTCCCCTAGGACGGCAACCTTTGGAGGAGTACGATGAACGTACGACAGAAGAAATTGGAAATGATCGAGGCAATGAACCGCGCGCGGGCGCTCGAACCATCGAGCTTTGTGCCCAACAAGCTGCTCGACACCTTGATCGAAAAGTTAAACCTCAAGAACGACGCGGAACTGTGCCGGGTGCTGGAAGTGCAGCCCCCGATCATCAGCAAAATCCGTCACCGCAAACTGGCGGTCGGCGCCACCATCCTGCTGCGCATGCACGAGAAATCGGAAATGAGCATCCGTGAGCTGAAGGACCTGTCCAGCGCATCGATGCACTAATTGCACGAATGCGTAGTACCTGAACAGCGCTGATCCGGCCGACGGCCGCACCGCTGCTCCAGCTGTCGGCAAGGCACCGGCATCCTCACCTCAGCCCCGTGAGGACCGCTTGCTACTCAACGCCATAATGTTTCGCGTAGCGGCTGTCGAGGTTCGTCAGCGGCAGCATCAGGAACATGTCAGCGCTTTCGAAATCGGGATCCCAGGCCGGTTCTCCGCATAGCCAGGCGCCCGACCGTATATACCCCTTGATCAGCGCAGGCACCTGCGCCGTGCGTGCCGGTTCCAGCTCGTGGATCGGAAACGGCAGGTGCGGCGTGACCCGGTATTCAGGCGGCGCGGCGTGCGCCTTCAACAGCGACTGGTAGACCGCGATCGCGTTATGCCCGCCGTCGGCCAGGCTGATGCTGGCGCAGCCGACCAGGTAGTCGCAGCGTTCGCGCCGCATATAGTCGGCCAGGCCAGCCCACAACAGCATGATCACGCTGCCGCCGCGGTATTCCGGGTGGATGCAGGCGCGCCCCGCCTCCACGATGCGGTTGCGCAGGTGGTTCAGGCGGCTCAGGTCGAATTCGTTTTCCGAGTAAAAGCGCCCCAGCCGGCGCGCCTTGGCGGCGCTGAGCACGCGGTAGGTGCCGACCACTTTCAAGGTGACCGATTCGCGTACGATCAGGTGGTCGCAATGGGCGTCGAACTCGTCGCGGTCGAGCCGCTCGTCGTTCTTCAGGGCGGACAGGCCCAGCGTTTCGATGAACACCTTGTAGCGCAGGCGCTGCACCTCGCGCACCTCGTGTTCGCTGGAGGCCATCGACAACACCAGTCGTGGCGAATGCGGCCTAGTCTCTTGGGAGGGATTCAGGTTTTGCATGCTTCGTCCTTTCAGTGGCGACGAAGACAGCGTAACCGCGCAATTTGTCAGGACGATGACCACAGCGTGTCAGGCGTATGACATCGCGCCGCCCGCGCAACGCGGGGGCGCGGGGGCGCGGGGGCGCGCAAGACTGACCCGCTGTAGTTAAACGCTTGTTATACGTTTCTTACACGCTTGTTACACGCTTTTCGGGCGGCCGGTCTTGAGCTGCGGAAGGCTGGCCAGGACTTTCTGCAAGGTCGCCATGTCGAGCTGGCTGATCAAGGCCACACCGATGCGCAGCAATTCGCTTTTCTTCACGTCGATGCCGGCCTTCAGGCAGGCTTTCTTGACGTGGCCGAGCACCGCGTATTCCGGCTCCGGCATGGTGAAGCTGTCGCGTACCAGCTTGGCCTTGCGCGGTTTTTCCTCGAGCGCCGCGCTGGCCGCCTTGCTTGCCTTCGGGGCCGCCTTAGGGGCTGCAGCCTTTGGGGCAGCTTTCGGACCAGCCTTCGTGGCCGACTTCGGGGCGGCTTTCGCGGTCGCTTTCACGGCGGCTTTCGGGGTGGCCTTGGCGCTGGCCTTCGGGCTGGCTTTCGATGCCGCTACCGGCGCGGCCTTCGGGGCTGCCTTGGCGGCCGGCTTGGCCGCTGGCGTTTTCTCGGCCGGCTGCGAAGGCGGCTTCGCGGCCGCTTCCATCGGCTTGGCGGCCGCCTTGCGGACCGGTGTCTTGACGGCGCCGCGCGCCGCTGGTGTGCTTGCCGGCATGTCCGGCGCCTTTACCGTCTTCGCCGGCGCCGCCGCGGTGATCGTGGGGTTGTTTTTCTCGGCTGCTGTCTTGGCCATCTCGATACTCCGTTGTTTATTTGAATAAACAGTATATACGATTTATGCGGTTAGCGCACTCATCGTGCCAGATGGCAATTCTCCAGCGCGCCGGACAGCGCGGCATTGATACGCATCAGGAATTGAACGCGTCAGCGCGACGGCGCGCGACGGCCAGGCAGCGCGAGCGCGGCTCAGGCGCAGCTGCGCATGCTGAAGTCGACCCCGACGTCGTCCCACCATTCCTGCTCCTTCTCCAGCCAGTAGGACAGGGTCGGGTGATGGGCCAGCCAGTCGCGCTTGATCTCAAGCTCGACCCGGTTCTTCATGCGCAGCTTGAGCTCGCCCGTTTGCGCCTCGATGCGCGCGTGCATCAGCAGCACCGCCATGCGCAGCGCCAGCACGGCCTTGGCGAAGTCGGGATCGGCCAGTGCCTCGCTGACCTTGCGCAGGTTGCCCTTCTGCGCCAGGATCATCTTGCCCATGCTTTTCTGCTCGCGCGTGGTGAAGCCCGGCAGGTCCGCGTTCTCGACCATGTAGGCGGCGTGCTTGTGGTAGCCGGTCTGCGACAGCGCCATGCCGGTTTCGTGCAGCAGCGCGCTCCAGTGCAGCAGGCGGGTCAGGCCGTTGGAGGCCGGCTTGAGCTGGGCGTACAGCCCGTCGGCCTGCTCGGCCACGCGGGCCGCCCTGGCCTGGTCGACATGAAACCTTGCCGCCAGCGCCAGTACCGATTCGTCGCGCCGGTCGCGCTGCATGGAGCGCAGGTACAGGTCCCACATCACGCCCATGCGCAGGCCCGCCTCGACCGGGAGCATGACGCTGATGTCGAGTTCGCGCACCAGCGCGATCAGGATCGCCAGGCCGCCGATGATGGTGCCGGCGCGCTCGGGACGCAGGCCCGGCATCTCGATCCGGCTGACCTGGCCGCATTCGATGAAGCGGCGCTTGAGCGCTTCCAGGCTCACGGCCGAGAGGCGGCCGTCGCCCAGCTCGTTCTTGGCGATGATCTCGGCGATCGCGCGGATGGTGCCCGACGAGCCGTAGGCGTTCTTCCAGTACTGCGGATGGTAGGGCGGCGCGGCATCCTCGAAGTGGCTGCGCGCCGACAGGATGGCCGCCTCGTAGGAAGCCGCGTCGATGCGCCCGCTGATGAAGAACGACAGGCTTTGCTTGACGGTGCCGACGCTGAACGACTCGACCCGCTCGATGTCCAGGCCGCGCCCGAGCGCCAGCTCGGTCGAGCCGCCGCCGATGTCGACCACCAGGCGCCGCTCGCTGGGCGCGGCCAGCGAATTGGCCACGCCCATCCAGATCAGGCGCCCTTCTTCTTCGCCGGAGATGATCTCGATCGGGTAGCCGATCGCCTGTTCGGCCGCGGGCAGGAATTCGGCGGCGTTGCGCGCCACCCGCATGGTCGAGGTGGCGACCACGCGCACGGCGTCCAGTTCGTAAGTGTCCAGGGCGGCCTTGAAGCGCGCCAGGCAGGCCAGCGCGCCCTGGCGCGCCGCGTCGGTCAGGCAACCGCGTGCGTCCAGGCCCGCGGCCAGGCGGATCGGCTCGCGCAGGCTTTTCAATACGCGGATCGTGACGCCATCGTGCTTGCCGACGTGAAGGCGAAAACTGTTGGACCCCAGGTCGACGGCAGCAAACATACAAGCCTCTTTCTCAATCGTTAACATGAAGGCTCTCCGGCTGCAAAATTTATCACAGTAGCAGACCCGTATGACGTCCTGATGACGCCTAAGCCTCCGGCAAGGTGGGGTTGGACGCCAGGACCACGCGGTTGCGGCCGCCATCCTTGGCCGCGCGCAGCGCCTCGTCGGCGCGTTTGAACAGGCTCACGCTGGTGTCGTCGGCGCGGATCACGGTCACGCCGAAGCTGGCCGTGAGCGACACCAGCGCACGCTCGGCCTTGACCGGGCTGGCCTCGATGGCGGCGCGGATGCGCTCGGCCACGAGCGCGGCCTCGGCCAGCGCGGTGCGCGGCAGCAGCAGCGCCAGCTCGACCCCGACCAGGCGCCCGAGCTGGTCGCTGTCGCGCAGCTGGCGCTTGCACACGTCGATCACGCTGCGCAGCACGACGTCGCCGGCCGGATGGCCGTAGCTGTCGTTGATGCGCTTGAACTGGTCCAGGTCGATCAGCACCAGGGCGGTCGCCAGGCCGGGCCGGCGCGCCAGCGCCAGCCACGGCGCCAGCGCCTGGAACAGGCCGCGCCGGTTGGGCAGGTCGGTCAGCGCGTCCACCACTTCCAGGCGCGCCAGCTCCTGCTGCAGCTGTTCGCGCCACAGCAGCAGGTAGCCGAAGCTGCCAAGCAGCATGAGCAGGTAGAAGGCGCCGCTGGAGAGCGCTTGCAGCAGCGAATTGCTCAGCCATCCCCAGCCGCCCGGCATGGTCAGCACCAGCACGCCGCGCGCGGCCACCAGCAGGGCCAGCAGGCCGATCGCCAGCACCAGGAAGCGGCGCAGCATGCTGCCGTCCTTCCAGCCGGTGGCCAGCGCGCCCGCCGCCGCCAGGTAGAAGCCGCCCAGGATGAGCGAGCTGGCCACCACGCGCAGGCCGATCTGGTCGATCGCGTAGGCCGCGGTGAAGGCGGCGATGGACAGGGCCAGCAGCGGATAGATGACGCGGCGCCAGTGCGCCCGCTCGGCCGCCTGCCACAGCGCGCCCGCCTCCAGCGCCACCCCGGTGAACAACAGGGCGTAGCCGGCCGGGATGGCGATCGGGTCGGGCAGCAGCGCGTTGCCGCGGAAGTAGAGCAGCAGCCAGGCCACGGCCTGGCATTGGCGCGAGACGGCCCAGGTCGACAGTACCAGCGACTTCTTGCGTTCGAACTCGTAGAAGAACAGGGCCGCGCACAGGCTGAGGTTGCCCAGCGCGAGCGCGAAAACCATGGTGGTGCTGTCCATCGCGGCGGCGGCCAGGGTCAGATTTCGTGCTCGACGTCGCTGCTGCCGTCGCCGATCTTGCTGGCCCAGGCGAGCAGGAAGTAGCCGCGCTCGTCGTCGTTGGGCGCGTCGTTCCAGAATACGATCAGGGTGCCCTTGTGATCATGGATCTGGGACACCTTTTCGACGAAGCCGGCGTTGCCGGCCTGGTCCGCGAGGGCCATCACGTAGCCGTAGACCCGGGTCAGCCGCTCGATCCGGTCCGGCTCGGTCTGGCTATTGGTGGCGGTAATGGTGGGGTGATCTAAAAACATGGGGTCTCCAAGAAGCGCCGCGGGCCCGGTGGGCCGGGCATGCTGGGGCATGCCGCAGCCAGCTTATCAGAAACCGGTCGCCACCAACAAGTTGCGCGGAGTGGCGGCGCCCGATATATACTGTGGCGCAGCCCAGTTTGCCTATGCCGAGCGCCATGCCGCCCCCTTCCGACCCGTCGCGCCCCCGCCTGCCCTTCCCCGCGCCGCCGCCGCTGGTGCGCACCGGGAACGGGCGGCGCACCCTGGAATTTTTGGCCGGCAACGTGCAAAGCGAGATGCTGCTGGCCGACCCCAGCGCGCTGGTGCTGGCCTACACGCGCGCCATCATGTGCTTCGCCCTGTTCGTGCCGCGCCCGCGCCATATCGTCATGGTGGGCCTGGGCGGCGGCTCGCTGGCCAAGTTCTGCCACCGCCACTTCCCGTGCGCCCGCATCACCGTGATCGAGCTGCGCGCCGACGTGATCGCGCTGCGCGCCCAGTTCGCGGTGCCGCCCGACGACGCGCGCTTCCAGGTGGTGCACGCCGACGCCGGCAGCTGGCTGGCGGGCGCGCGCGCCAGCGCCGACGTGCTCATCGTCGACGGCTTCGACGAGGCCGGGCTGCCGCCGGCCCTGGGCAGCGCGCGTTTCTATGGCGACTGCCGGCGCGCCCTGGTCGACGGCGGCGTGCTGGTGGCGAATA
The DNA here is from genome assembly GCA_002428015.1 of Oxalobacteraceae bacterium UBA6018. GTDB lineage: Bacteria > Pseudomonadota > Gammaproteobacteria > Burkholderiales > Burkholderiaceae_D > Telluria_A. The sequence continues at coordinate 27,013 of DIZW01000115.1, forward strand.
TCTTCAGCTACGATCCGGCCTACCCCGGCATGCTGCAGCGCCTGCGCCTGATGTTCGACGACCGCGTGTGCTGGTTCGACCAGGCGGCCGGCAACAACCGCATCCTGTTCGCGGTCAAGGCGCCGGTGCCGCTGCCGCCCGGGGCCGCCACGCCGCGCGCGCTGCGCCTGCAGGGCTGGGTGGCGCGCCGCCACGGGCTCGGCCTGGGCCTGCTCAACCGCCTGCTGGTGGGCGCCGTGGTGCGCGCGCTGGCGCGCCGGGGCCGCCCCGGCGCGCGGTAAACGTCTGCTGGATTGACTATTTGTGTTGCCTTGCCACAATCTATTTGGCACTTCGGCTTTTTCTGTGACACACTTGATGCCGCGTCCATCCGGTCGCCTCGCGCCTCACACCCACCATTAGGAAATCGTCAATGTTGCGTCGCCGCTCGCCGTACTCCTTAGCTGTCGCGGCGGCATTGATCCTGGGCTTGGGTTGCGTTGCGACGCTGCTGCTGTTCCTCTCGATCAGCCGGCTCGAGTACGACAAGCTCAGCCTGGGCTTCCACCAGCGCGCCGACGCCCGCGTGGGCGCGCTCGCGCAGGGCCTGGACGAGGCGGTGGAGGTGCTCACCATGACCAACCAGCTGTTCGCCACGGTCCACCCGGTCACGCGCCAGCAGTTCCACGACTTCTGCGCGCCGCTGGTGCTGCGCTACCCGTTCATCAAGGCTTTCAACTTCCATCGCCAGGTTCGCGCGGCCGAACGGCCCGCGCTCGAGGCCCAGCTGCAGGCCCTGCGCCCCGGCACCGTGCTCACCGAAATGCGCGCCGGCGGGCGCATCGCCAGCGCGCCGCCGCGCCCCATGTACAGCGTGGTCGACTACCTCGAGCCGATGCGCGGCAACGAGATCGCCCTGGGCCTGAACGTGAACACCAACGCCGAGGTGGTCGGCACGCTCGAACGCGCCATCGCCAGCGGGCGCGCGGCCGCCACCGGCCTGCTCAGTCTGGCCCAGGACCGGCGGCCCCAGGGTGGAATCGAGCTCATCATGCCGGTGTACCGGGACGGCATGCCGCTTGACAGCCTGGCCGAACGCCACGCCGCCCTGATAGGCGACACGGCCGTGATCCTGCGCGCCGGCGAACTGGTGCAAAAAATCCTCGATGCTGCCGCGCTGGGCGACAGCGCCGGCCTGACCTTGGCCGTATACGGCGCCGACCACGCTTCGCAGGCCCATCTGCTGTACGCCAGCGCCAACGTGGCCGATGCCCTGCCCGTTTCCGCCGAGCCCGCCGCTGGCGGCGTGCTCGGGCGCTGGCTCGCGTTCGACTACGCCGGCGTGACCGAGCAGCGCCTCCTGGTCGGCGGGCAGCCCTGGCACGTGGTGGTGCGCGCGGCGCGCCGCCCATTCCTGCTCGACCACCTGGGCTCGGTCTCGTCGCTGGTGGGCGGCCTGCTGTTCACCTTCCTGATGACCGCCTTCGTGCAAAGCCTGGTGCGGCGCTCGCGCCGCGTGCAGCGCCTGGTGGACGAACGCACGGCCGACCTGCAGCTGTCGAACGAGCGCCTGATCGACGACGTCGCCATGCGCCGCCAGGCCGAGCTGGCGCTGCAGCAAAGCGAGCGCCGCTTCCGCCACCTGGTAGCCATGTCGTCGGACTGGTATTGGGAGCAGGACGAGCATCTGCGCTTCGTCAACATCACCGGCGGCATCGCCGAAAAAGGCGGCCTGTCGCCCGACGCGCTGGTCGGACGCACCCGCTGGGAGTGCGTGCCTGGCCTGGCCGAGAGCGAGGCCGGGCGCGCCCACATCGCCCAGACCTTGGCGCACGAGCCGTTCGCCGATTTTGAATTCGCGCGCCCCGACGAGAACGGCGAGATGCGCTGGTATTGCATCAACGGCGAGCCGACCTTCGGCGAGGACGGCAAGTTCCTCGGCTACCGCGGCACCGGCACCGACGTGACCGCGCGCAAGCAAACCGAGCAGCGCATCCACCACGTGGCCCAGCACGACGTGCTCACCGGCCTGCCCAATCGCAGCCTGCTGCAGGACCGGCTCGGCCAGGCGGTGGCCTATTCGCAGCGCACCCTGCACCCGGTGTGGGTGATGCTGATCGACCTGGACCGTTTCAAGTTCGTCAACGACAGCATGGGCCACAAGGCCGGCGACGTGCTCTTGATGACGGTGGCGGCGCGCCTGCGCTCGGCCTTGCGCGACACCGACACCGTGGCGCGCCTGTCCGGCGACGAGTTCGTGGTGATCCTCACCGAGCACGCCGACGAGCGCCTGTCGGCCGAGATCGTGCAGCGCCTGATGGATTCGGTGGCCCAGCCGGTCATGTTGGGCAGCAAGGAATTCTTCGTCACCTGCAGCATCGGCGTGGCGGTCTACCCGACCGACGGGGCGCCCTTCGACAGCCTGATCGAGCACGCCGACATCGCCATGTACCGCGCCAAGAAGCTGGGGCGCAACAACTTCCAGTTCTACATGCCGGCCATGAACGAGGAGGCGATGGAGCGCGTGCGCATCGAAGGGGCGCTGCGCAACGCCCTCGAGCGCAACGAATTCGTGCTGCACTACCAGCCCCAGGTGAACCTGGCCGACGGCCAGATCGTCGGCATGGAAGCCTTGATCCGCTGGCGCCATCCGGAACTGGGCATGGTGGCGCCGAACCGCTTCATCTCGGTGGCCGAGGAAACCGGCCTGATCGTGCCGATCGGCGCCTGGGTGATGCGCACCGCCTGCGCCCAGAACAAGGCCTGGCAGGACGCCGGCCTGGGGCACCTGCGGGTGGCCGTGAACCTGTCGGCGCGCCAGTTCAGCGCGCCCAACCTGGTGGCCGACATGCGCACCGTGCTGGAGCAAACCGGGCTGGCGCCATCGTGCCTGGAGATCGAACTGACCGAAAGCCTGTTCATGAGCGATGTCACGCTGGCGGTCGAGCTGCTGCACAACATGAAGGCGCTGGGCGTGAAACTGTCCATCGACGACTTCGGCACCGGCTATTCCAGCCTGTCCTACCTGTCGCGCTTCCCGATCGACGTGCTCAAGATCGACCGCTCGTTCGTGTCCGACATCACGCGCGACGCCAACGACGCGGCCATCGTCGACTCGATCATCGCGCTGGCCCACAACCTGAAACTGGCGGTGATCGCCGAGGGCGTGGAAACGCTTGAGCAGCTCGACTACCTGCGCGAGCAAGGCTGCGACGAAATGCAGGGCTATTTCTTCAGCCGGCCACTGCCGGCCGAGGAATTCGAACGCTTGCTGCGCGCGCGCACCTGCCTGCCCGCGTCGCTGTCCACGGTGGACGGCGTGGCCGCGTAAAAATATCCAACAGTAAATATTTTTGTGGTCACAGCACCAACAGTAGCAAAAATCGACTATGATTCGTTCGCAGCGTTAACTTAGCGAACGAACAACAATGAGCGATAACACCAGCAGTAAGCGAGCGGAACGGCCAGCGGTCAAGGTCCATCCCCGCACCGATTTTCGCACCCGTGATGTTGTCAACCAAGCCATTGCCGCAGTGCCCACCCTGGGATTCCAGCAAGTGGCGGAGTTTCTCTCGGCCATGAACGTCCCGTCCGACGTCGCCATCCGCGCACTCAGCCAGCAGCGCCGCCGCTAGGGCGGGCGCGGCCCGCCGCCGCTAACTTCGCTAACTTCGCTTATTTGCGCACCAGCTGGGCCTCGATATCGGCCAGCGACTCGCGCCCCTTGTCGGTCACGCCGTAGCCGCCTTCGGGCAGGTCCGCGATGTGCGACTTTCTGATCAAAAACTGCGCCACGTCGGCGTCCAGCGCGGCCGCGGGATCGGCCGCCAGCGCGCGCAAGGCCAGGATACAGCGGCGCAGGAACAGCAGCTGCTGGCCTTTCTCGGTCAAGGCAACCCGCCCGTCGCGGCTGTACTGGATCATCTTCAGGCCGGCCAGGCGCTTGGCGTTGCGCCCCACGCAAGCGTTGACCCGGTCGTGCTTGGCGCCACGCTCGATGTGCTCGAGCGCATCGTATTCGTCCGTGGTCAGGTGTTCATTTTTCATTACCGCTTTCCATGTGTGCCGTTGATCGGCGCCCATGGTAACCGGCCCTGCCCCCGGCGGCAACCGCGCCGCGGTTTACTTGATGCTCTGCAGCGCCATCCAGGCCACCACCGCGGTCGCGGCCAGCGCGAACAGGACGGCTGCCTGCACCCGTTTCGAGCCCAGCAGCGGAGCGCGGCCAAGGTGGATCTTGTTGTATAAGGTGGTGCCCATGATGGTCTCCCCGGATGAATCAGCTGTTGATGATTCATTATAGAAACTAAGTCCGGGCGTTTTGTGTGATGGCGAGCACAATCGACAACTTATGTAGAGTTAAAACAACACTTGTGGTCGTTCCGTCAGCCTTGCCTAACGCGCGCCGGGACCAGGCCGGCGCTGCTAGGATCGGGGGGATGTTTTCGATTACTCAAAGGAGCCACCATGCCCACCAAGCGATCCCCAAACGATCCCGCCAACGTGCGTCCCATGACCGATGAGGCCGATATTGGCAGCGGCGAGAAGACCCCTGCCCAAGCCGAGACCGAAAGGCTCATCCGCGAGATTCCACCCTTGCCGCCATCGCAGCACGGGCGCGACGAGAAAAAGACGACTGGCTAAGCGCCCCCCGCGGCCGCCGGCGCGTGCAGGCCGCGCCGGCCTACTCCTATTGCGCAGGGCCGTTCCCAGGCTCGGGCGCGGCTTTAATCGGCGACACTGGCAGGGTCGGCTCCTCGACCGGCGCGTTGGCCGGTGACGGCACGTCGTCGGGTACCGGCGCCGGCTTGGGATCGGGCGGCGGGCTGTCCGGTTCCGGGGTGGAATGGGCGCGCCGGTCGTCGCAATGGCGATGCTGTCCCATATAATCGTCGAGACTGTCTTCCGTGTTGAACATGATGTCCTCTTGGTAATGTGTTGATGGTGTCAGCAAGTGATGCTGATGCGTGACCTTGCTCCGTGATGCTGATGCGTGACACCCGCGCGCCGGCTCCCCGTGTCGGTGTCGCGGCCCGCGCGCGCCGCCAAAACGCGGACGCGCACGGCGTAGCCACCCAGTCATCCTATTTGGGGTATCGTTGCGTTCATCGACCCAGCCCAAAGGAGTTCGCGCATGTGCGGACGGCTTGACCAGAACCATACCGCCCTCGAATATATCGCCGCCATGCGCTGGGCCGGCGACGCCGCCGTCGTCGACAGCCAGGCCGCGCCCAGCTACAACGCCGCGCCCGGCACCTACCGCCCCTTGATGCGCGTCGTCGACGACCGCCTGGTGCTCGACGACGCCTTCTGGGGCTACCGCGCGCCTTGGGCGGTGGGCAAGGTTCCCGTCACGATCAACGCGCGCATCGAGAAACTGTCCAACCGCTACTGGGCCGGCCTGCTCAAGAAGGGGCGCGCCATCGTGCCGGCCGACGGCTGGTACGAGTGGACTGGCGAGAAGGGCAAGAAACAGCCTTGGCACGTCCACCTCAAAACCCACGAGCCGATGTTCATCGCCGCCATCGCGGCGCCCGGCCCGGTGCGCGAACACGCGGCCGAAGCCGGCTTCGTGCTCGTCACGGCCGACGCCGAGGGCGGCATGGTCGACGTGCATGACCGCCGTCCTATCGTCCTCACAGCGGCGGACGCGGCGCTGTGGCTGGACCCGGCGCTGTCGCCCGACCGCGCCGAATCGCTGCTGCGCTCGCTGGCGGTGGACTGCGATGCGTTTGAATGGCATCCGGTGAGCAAGGACGTGGGGCGCGCCACCAATGAGGGGGCGCACCTGGCCGCCCAGCGCGACCTGCCGCTGGACTAGGTCCGGGCTGGCCCCGCGCGCAGGCGCGCGCGAGGCCGCCGGTGAAGCAGGCTTAATGGCCCTGCTTCTGCTTGGCCCCGCCGCCGGCCCCTTTGCCGGTGCCGGCCCTGATGCGCGACTTCTCATCCTCGCTGCTCTTGTGTGGATGCCCGGCACGGCGCTTGGCGGCGTCGTCCTCGGATTCGTGGGCCGATTGCTTGCTTTGTCCTTCGGTCGATTCTTCGCTTTTTGACTGGGTCATACCGTTCTCCTGTCGTTGAAATAAGGCACGCGGAAAGTCTGCGGCGACTTTTCGCCGCGGGCCGCCGCGCGCAAAGCGCCAACTGCGGCGTCAGAGCTTGAGCGTCTTTCGGGCGTGCTCTCAGGTACTGCCTTTGGCGAGCAGATTGTCGATCTCGGTGCGCGCCACTTCGATGCCGGCCACGCAGGCGATCTCGGGGTTGGCGTGGCCGCCGTCGGTCTGGCTGCGCGTGATGTCGACCGCGGCAGTGCCTTGGCCGGCGCGCTGGATGCGGTAGCTGAAGTCCCAGCGGTCCTCGCAATCCTTCAATGGCGTCACCTCGATGGTAAATCCCTTGTATTCCTGGCTTGCAATTTCCATATCGTCCTCGTCGTTTTGCCGAAGACTAGCATGGAAAAACCGTCACCTTCCGTGCGCCGTTTCAATCGTGCGCGGCCCGCGCCGGGCGCGCGCCCGCGCACGGCGGTATAGTGGGGCCATCGTCCGCCCGAGAGCGCCGCCATGACCCTGTGCTGCCCGTTCCCCGCCCTGCTGATGTCCGGCGCCGCCGTGACCGCCCCGATGACCCTGGACGACTACCTGGCGCTGCGCGGGCCGGCGCCCAGCGCCCGCTTCGCCTACGGCGGCGCGCCCTCGCAATACGCCGAGCTGTTCCGCCCGTCCGGCACGGGGCCCTTCCCGGTGGCGATCCTGGTGCACGGCGGCTGCTGGAGCGTCAAGTTCGGCGGCATCAGGCAGATGCGCAACATGGCAGGCGCGCTGGTGGCCAAGGGCATCGCCGTGTGGAACGTGGAATACCGCCGCGCCGACGAGGACGGCGGCGGCTATCCCGGCACCTACCTCGACATCAACGCCGCCATCGACACCCTGGCCGCGCAAGCCCAGGCCGAGCGGCTCGACACGGACCGCATGGTCGCGGTGGGCCATTCGGCTGGCGGCCAGCTGGTCCAGTGGATGGCCGGGCGCGCCCGCATCGCGCCGGCCAGCCCGCTGTTCCAGGCCGCGCCCTTGCCGGTGCGCGAGGTGATCAGCCTGGGCGGCCTGGCCGACCTGCGCAACGAGCAAGCCCTGATCGCCGCCAGTTGCGGGCGCAGCACGGAGCAGTTGGCGGGCCGGCCCAGCCCCGCCCGCCCCGACGTGTTTTCCGACACCAATGCGGCCGAGCTCATGCCCAACGGCAGCCACACGCTGCTGATCACGGGCGAGCTCGACACCATCGCGCCGCCGCGCGCCGCCCATGCCTACGCCGCCAGGGCGCGCGCGGCCGGCGACCGCGCCGAGGTGCTGATCCTGCCCGGCGCCAGCCATTACGACGAGGTGGCGGCCGGCTCCAAGGCCTGGCTGCTGGTGGGCGCGGCCATCGAACGGGCGCTGGGCCTGTAGTGCCTCGACAAAGGCGTTATTGTTGTTTTAAGGAAAAATATAGGCGATATGGCGTCAATTCGTCCTCTTTTGTCGCTTCGACATTTCAAATGTGGGATCGATGACTTACCGTTGACCTCGCTCAGGCCTGCCCCCGGCCGAGTCGCTGCTGCTGCGCCAGCACCCGTACAAGTTCAATCGGAGAAGTAATGCTCAACAATATGAAGGTGGGGACTCGCCTGCTGGCGGGATTTCTTCTGGTCGCCGTGCTGGGAAGCGTGGTGGCTGGGATCGGCATCTTCAACATGGCGAGAATGAACGACGCGGCCGAACGCGCCTACGCCAGCGACCTGCTGGGCATTTCAGCGTCCAAGGAAGCCAATATCGACCTGATCTACGTGGAGCGCGCAGTGCGCAGCGTGCTGCTGGCCGCTCCCGCGGAGCGTAAACGCACCCTGGCCCGGCTCGAGACCGCGCGCGTGGGCGTGCACGCCTACCTCGACAAGGCGCGCCCGCTCTACTACACGGCCGAAGGCAAGGCCCAGCTCACCCGCATCGACACCGGCCTGGCCGAGGTCGAGCGCATGGTGGCGCAGGCCGTCAAACTGGCCGAAGACGATACGCCGGAAGGCAAGAGCGCCGCCGCCCAATTCGTGTTGACCAGCTTTTCCGCCAAGTCGAACGCCTTGGACGACCAGATGAGCAAACTAGCCAGCATCAAGGAGAAAACCGCGGCCGACGCCGCCGCCGCCGCAAGCGAGCGCTACCACGCCACGCGCACGATGATGCTGATCCTGGTGCTGGGCGGCCTGGGCGCCGGCGTCGGCCTGGGCGCGTGGATCACCCGCACCCTCACGCGCCAGCTCGGCGGCGAACCCGGCTACGCGGCCGAGGTGGCCGGCGCGATCGCCAGCGGCGAGCTGTCGAACCCGATCGCGCTCGCGCCAGGCGACGAGCACAGCCTGCTGTTCGCGATGGAAAGCATGCGCCAGAGCCTGGTCAAGATCGTCAGCGAAGTGCGCAGCGGCACCGACATGATCGCCACCGCGTCCAGCCAGATCGCCAGCGGCAACATGGACCTGTCGTCGCGCACCGAGGAGCAGGCCAGCTCGCTGGAGGAGACCGCCTCGTCCATGGAAGAACTGACCAGCACGGTCAAGCAGAACGCCGACAACGCGCGCCAGGCCAACGCGCTGGCCGTCTCGGCCTCGGAGGTGGCGCAGACAGGCGGCACGGTGGTGGCGCAGGTGGTCCAGACGATGGCGTCGATCAACGATTCGTCGCGCAAGATCGTCGACATCATCGGCGTCATCGACGGCATCGCCTTCCAGACCAACATCCTGGCCTTGAACGCCGCGGTGGAGGCGGCCCGCGCCGGCGAGCAGGGACGCGGCTTCGCCGTGGTGGCGGCCGAAGTGCGCAACCTGGCCCAGCGCTCGGCCGGCGCGGCCAAGGAGATCAAGGCCTTGATCAACGACTCGGTGGGCAAGGTCGACGCCGGCGGCCGGCTGGTCGACCAGGCCGGCACGACCATGGGCGCGATCGTCCAGTCGATCACCCGGGTCACCGACATCATGTCCGAGATCGCCTCGGCCAGCATGGAGCAGACCATCGGCATCGAGCAGGTCAACACCGCCATCAGCCAGATGGACGACGTCACCCAGCAGAACGCCGCCCTGGTCGAGCAAGCGGCGGCGGCGGCCGGTTCGATGCAGGACCAGGCCGCCACCTTGCAGCGGGTGGTCAGCATCTTCCGCCTGCCCCAGGTCCAGGCGCAGGCCACGCGGCGCAGGCCGGCGGTGCGAACCGCGCCAGCCGCGCGCCTGGCCAGGCCGGTCGTCGAGGAAGCCTGGGAAGCGGTGTAAGCGTCGCGCGCGGCGCCGCCCCGGCGCTGCGCCGCGCCGGCTCAGGCTCGCCTGGCCGCGGGCACCGACAGCACCAGGTCCGCGCGCGCCAACGCCACGCAAGGCAGGATCCACCCTTCGCGTTTTTCGTCAACACTCAAGGCCGGCCAGTCGATCAGGTAGGCGACCTGGCCGCTTTCAAGCGCGCACATGCAGGTGCGGCAGGTACCGTTGCGGCAGGAGCTGGGCAGGATGTAGCCGGCCGCCTCGGCGGCCTGCAACAGGCTCTGCCCGTCGGCGGCCATGAACTGCCAGCCCTTCGGCGTCAAGCTGATCCGGTAGCCTGGCGGGCGCGCTTTGTCGTTGTCGGTCGTCATGGCGCCATTGTAGAGCGACACGGCCCCTCAGTACGCTAGCGCACAGACCTTAGCCGCGAAGAAATCTATCCTCAAAGCATATCTTTCACCATTGGGGGCCCCATGACCGTTCCACGACTTTGCTTGCTCGCCGCCTGCCTCTGCGGCGTCGCCGCGCAGGCCGCCACCGCTTCCCACACGACGGCGCTCAGCGCCGACAGCGTCAATAACGCCGCCAAGCGCGGACCGGCCTCGGCCAAGGACAGCGCCGCGCTGCTGCGCGCCCAGGTCCTGCTTGACCGCGCCCACTTCGCGCCCGGCGAGATCGACGGCGCCTTCGGCTTCAACATGCGCATGGCCATCGCCGGCTTCCAGAAAAACCACGACCTCACCGCCAGCGGCACGCTCGACGCGGCCACCTGGAAAGCCCTCAACGCCGACGAGGCCGACGCGCTCATGCCCTACACCATCGCCGATGCCGACGTGGCCGGCCCATTCGAGAAGATCCCCGAGCAGATGGCCGACAAGGCCAAGCTGACGACGCTGAACTATGAAAGCGCGGAAGAAGCGCTGGGCGAGAAGTTCCACGTCAGCCCCGCCCTGCTCAAACGCCTCAATCCGGGCAAGGACTTAAGCCACGCCGGCGAGCAGATCATCGTGCCCAATGTGCTCGACACCGAGCCGCTGCCCAAGGCCGGCAAGGTCGTGGTGGACAAGTCGGACCGTACGGTGACGGTGATCGACAGCGCCGGCAAGACCGTCGCCCAGTTCCCCGCCTCCACCGGCAGCGTGCACGACCCCTTGCCGGTCGGCGCCTGGAAGGTCAACGGCGTGTCGAAGAACCCGGTGTTCAACTACAACCCCAAACTGTTCTGGGACGCCAAGCCCGGCGAGGACAAGGCCAAGATTCCGGCCGGCCCCAACAATCCCGTCGGCCTCGTGTGGGTGGACCTGTCCAAGGAACACTATGGCATCCACGGCACCCCGGTGCCCGCCTCGATCGGCAAGACCGAGTCGCATGGCTGCATCCGCCTGACCAACTGGAACGCCACCGACCTGGCCGGCGTCGTCGCGGCCGGCACCCCTGTCATCCTGCAAGACTAACCCGCTCACCGCGACCAAGGAATTCCTATGAAATGGCTCATGACATTTATCGCTGGCTTGCTGATCGGGGCGGGCAGCCTGTTCGTCTACCTGCGCCAGTTCCCCTACGATCGCCCGGCACCGGCGCTGGTCGCCGTGCCGGCGGCGGCCGGCGCGCCGGGCGCCGCCGCCCCCACTGCGGGAGCCGCGGGCGCCCCGGTCACCCAGGCCCAACTGGGCACGCTGCCGGCCCCGCCCGTGGTGACCACCGACCTGACCGAGGCCGACCTGCCGCTGCGTCCGACCCAGCAGGAATTCCCCATGCCGGCCCTGGACGCCCAGGGCAGCGGCGCGTCCGCGCCGGCCGGCAAGCTCTTGATCCCGGTGGACGGCATCAAGGCCTCCCAGCTGAGCGACACCTTCGACCAGCCGCGCAGCAATGAGCGCCACCACGAGGCGCTCGACATCATGGCGCCCAAGGGCACCAAGGTGCTGGCCGCGTCCGACGGCAAGGTGGCCAAGCTGTTCAACAGCAAGCCGGGCGGGCTCACCATCTACGAGTTCGATCCCTCCGAAAAATTCGCCTACTATTACGCCCACCTGGACCGCTACGCGGACGGCCTGAAGGAAGGCGCCGCCATCAAGCGCGGCGACCTGATTGGCTACGTCGGCACCACCGGCAACGCCAATCCGAACGGCCCCCACCTGCATTTCGCCGTGTTCGAACTGACCCCGGCCAAGCAGTGGTGGAAGGGCACGCCGATCAACCCCTACCCGCTGCTCGGCGAGTAAGCCGCGCGCCCCGCCCCGCCAGCGCCACCAGCATGGCGCCGGCCCCCAGCATGGCCCAGCTGTCCGGTTCCGGCACCGGCGCCGTCGGGCTGAGCAGGAAGGCCTGGCAGGCCGTGCCGCTGCCGTCGCAGCCGAACGCGGCGATCTGGCCATGGTCGTTGATGTCGGCCGCGTAGCGCAGCACGTAGTCGAAACCCGGCCCGACCAGGGTGTTTAGGTCGCTCATGGCGCCGTTCGCATACAGGAAGGCGTGCACCGCGTCGCCGACCCCGGTTTCAGAACTGCCCACCGCCTGCCCCAGGTTGTTGATGCCCAATGCATAGCTGTTGGCCCCGCCCAGCGTGTGCAAATCCGTCATGCGGGCGCCGTCGTACAGGAAGCCGTGCGCGTAGGCGTCGCCCGCCGTGTAGGAAAACCCCGCCACCAGCCCCTGGTCGTTGATCGCGTTGGCCGCGCTGAAGGTGCCGCCCAGGGTGCCCAGGTCGCGCATCGCGCCCGCGCTGTACGCGAAGGCATGGTAGGAGCCGGCGCTGGTGTCGGCGCGCCCGACCACGGTGCCGGCGCCGTTGATGCCCAGGCCCATGCTGTTGGCCCCGCCCAGGGTGCCCAGGTCGAGCAGCGCGCCGCCCGGCGTGTAGCGGAAGGCGTGCTCGGTGTCGTGGTCGGCCAGCTTGGCGCTGCCGGCCACCTGCCCGCCCGCGTTGATCGCCGCGCCCACGCTGTCCGCGCCCGGCCCGCCCAGCGTGCCCAGGCTGGTCACGCCGCCATTGGCGAACACCACCGCGCGCGTGACCCCGACCGAGGTGACACTGCCGGCGATCTGGCCGGCATCGTTGATGCTGGCGGCGTCGCTGGCGCTCGCGCCCAGCGGCTGCAGGCTGGTGCTCAGGCCGTTCGTCGCCACGTAGGCGCTGGCCAGGTTGTTGGCGCCGAGCGCGTAGCCGACCACCTGGCCCAGGTTGTTCAGGTCGTGCACGTCGCCGCTGGCCCCGCCGATGCCGGCGATCGGCGTGACGCGGTACAGCGGCGCCGCGCTGCCCAGGGCCGGCGCCAGCAGGGCCGCCAGTGCCGCCATCCGCAGCACATGTTGGTAATGTCGCATAAATTGCTCCCGATGCAAGAAGGACTTACAATCAGTGACTGACGCTCGAACATGGGCTATTTAAACGCGAATGGACGCGCCCTGGCGCGCCGCTGGACGGTCCGCGCCGCGCGCGCGTCCACGCACCACTGAACGGAGACCTGCCATGAAAGACTTGCCGCCCGCGCGACGCCTCGACCTGATCGGCATCGGCGAATGCATGGTCGAGTTCCACGCCGACCAGCCGCTCGCCAGCGCGCCCCTGCTGCGGCGCGGCTATGGCGGCGACGTGCTCAACGCGCTGGTGGCGCTGCAGCGCCTGGGCGGGCACAGCGGCTTCGTCACGCGCTTCGGCGACGATCCCTTCGGGCCCGGCCTGCTGCAAGCCTGGCAGGCCGAAGGCATCGACACCAGCCACGCGCACGTGCAGACGGGCGAGAACGGGATGTATTTCATCTCCGTGGCGGCCGACGGCGAACGCGAATTCACCTACCGCCGCCACGGCACGCCGGCCTCGACCATGACGGCCGGCGACCTCGACCCGGCCTACCTGGCGTCCAGCCACTGGCTGCTGCTGTCGGGAATCACCCAGGCCTTGTCGGCCAGCGCGCGCCAGACCACGCTGGCGGCGGCCCGCATCGCCGCCGCGCACGGCGTGCAGATCGCCTACGATCCGAATTACCGGCCGCGCCTGTGGGCGGCCAACGGCGGCCTGGCGGCCGCGCGCGCGGCCTTCGACGAGATCGCGCCCCTGGCCGACTGGCTGCTGCCGAGCAATCCGGTCGACGCCCAGCTGATCGACGAGCAGGCCGGCGCCGACGAGGACACCGACGCCGGCTTCGCGCTGGCCGGGCGCTTCGCCGCGCGCGCGCGCAACGTGGCGCTCAAGTGCGGCGCCAACGGCTGCATCCTGGCCGGCCCCGGCCCGGCGCGCCACGTGCCGGCGGTGAAGGCGGCCAAGGTGCTCGACACCACCGGCGCCGGCGACTTGTGGAACGGCAGTTTCCTGTACTACCTGCGACACGGCGCGGCCCCGGTGGAGGCGGCCGCGCACGCGAACCGCCTGGCGGCGGCCAAGCTGGCTTACCGCGGCGCCATTCCGCCGGCCGGCGCGCTCGGCGCCTGAAGGGCCGCCTCGTCGACGTCGGCGCCGACGTTGATGGCGGCGTAGGCGCGCTGCACCGCGACGGCCTCCTTGCTGGTGGCGCCGTACAGCTCCTGGGCCGCCGCCAGCACCTTGGCGCGCGCATCCTTGTAGTTGGTGACCGCGGTGAACTTCGTGGTGGCCGCCTTGAACCAGATGCGGAACGCCTTGTCGCTGCCGATGCCGCTCATGGCGGCCGGCTTCTTGACCAGGTACTTGCTGTAGTAGTCGCTGGTGGGCTCGGCCTTGGAACCCTGGGCCAGGAAATAGAACATCCGGTTGTTGGGGCCGCTGCTGTAGTGCACGTCCTGGCGCCTGATCGTGCTCGACCAGGCGTCCGGGCTGGTCCCGTCCAGGCTCGGCTTGTACATCCAGCGCAGCGGCGTGCCAGTCTTGCTGATTTCCTTGCCCATCACCCAGTCGTTGCCTTCGAGCGGAATCGTGGCGCCGCTGCCGCCGCCGCGCGCGTAGGCCTCCACCATCTCGCCCTGGATGTCCGAGTTCGACTCGTTCAGCCCGCCCGACTCGCCGAAGTACAGCAGATTGGAGGTCGCCGCCGTCACCCCGTGGCCCATCTCGTGGCCCACCACGTCGATCGCGCCTAGGCTGTTGAAGGACGAGCCGTCGCCGATGTACATGCACTTGCAGGTGTCGGTGTAGTAGGCGTTGTCGTAGGCGGTGTTCACGTGCGCGGCGATGAAGGTGGCGGTGTTCTGGCCGTCCAGCGAATGCCAGCCCAGGGTGTTCTTGAGCATGTCGTAGGTGTTCATCAGCCCCCACATCGCGTTCACGGCGGCGGTCTGGCCGTTGGCGTCGGTGGTGCTGCCGCCGTCGATGTATTGCTTGCCGTCGCCCCATTCGTTGCTGCTGGAGGTGAACAGCTCGCCCGGGTCGGTGCCGTGGTTGGCGTTGGTGATGGCCATGGCACCGTACTGCCCGCCGGTGGCGCGCAGCGGGTCGATCATCTTGAAGGTGGCACCGTCCTGGGTGGTGCTGAGCGGCACCACGCCGTTGTACTGGCTCTTGCCGTGGCCCTCGACCGTCTGCAGCATGCTCCACTGGTTGATCACATGGCCGTCGGCGGCGCTGACGACGGTGTCGTGGTACAGCGGCTGCTGGCCCAGGCGCATGCGGGTTTGCACCAGGTAGGCCAGCTCGTAGCGCTCGACGACGTCGTCGACGTCGTCGGCGTTGAGATCCCCGTCCGGCTTGTCGGCGGCGCCAGGGGCGCGCTCGCTGGTGACGATCGGATAGATGATCAATTCGGCGCGGGGAGCCACCACCGGCACCGCGCCCTGCATCCCGCCCTGGGCCAGCGAGCGCAGGGCCGCGTCGATCGCCCCTTGCGGCGAGATGGCCGGCTGCACGTCGAACACGCCGGTCTGGGCCGCCAGGCGGTGGGAGGCGCCCCTGCCCAGGAACTGGCCGCGCTCGCTGGACGACAGGCTGATCATCTTGCCGGCCCGGTCGAGCACCAGCACCGCGTCGGCGCCGAACACGCGCACGCCCTTGTAGGTAAGGTCCACGCGCAGCACCTGGGTGCCCTGCACGCCCGGATGCTGGGCCGCGAGGCGGTAGGCGTGATCCTTGTCCAGGCCCTGCGTGGCGCGCAGCGCCTTGAGCTGGGCCAGGGCGGCGGCCGCGGCGGCCGGGGCGGCCACGGCCGGTCCGTTCATGAGCGGGAGCACGGGCGCGGCCAGCGCGCCGGCGAACCAAGGCAGGGCCGCCAGACTGGCGGCCAGTAGCGAGTTGCGAATCTTCATTTCTTCTCCAATCGAAAAAAAGCCGCGCCCACGGACGGACTGAGCACCAGCTTATAATCGAGCATTGCCCCGCGCACTCTTTGCCCAAACGCAAATACTTGCCACTGGCTTGACGATGGCGCGCAGTGTTTCGACCTTTCCAAGGTGAAGGCCCCGTACCGCTGTGGTGTACACTCGGCCAGCGCTCCCGCCCGCTACCGCCTGCCGCCATGATTGCCATCCTGCTGCGCGTCGTTCTCCTGATCTGCATCGGCGCCGCCCAGGCCGGGACCATGCCCGAGGCGCCGGTCCGCCCCAAGCTGGTGCTGGTGCTGGTAGTCGACGGCCTGCCGCAGGAACAGGTGCAGCGCTACCGCGCGCAATTGGGCCCCGGCGGCCTGCGCCGCCTGCTCGATCAGGGCGCCTGGTACAGCAACGCCCACCAGGCGCACGGCATCACCGTCACCACGCCCGGGCATGCGGCCATCCTGACCGGCGCCTACCCCTACCAGCACGGCATCATCGGCAACAGCTGGATAGACCCCGACAGCGGCGCGCCGGTCTACTGCACCGAGGACGCGCGCTACACCTACCTGGACGAAGCCACCCACGCCGGCGACGGCACCTCGCCGGCGCGCCTGCGCGTGCCCACCGTGGGCGACGAACTGCGCTACGCCAGCGGCGGCCGCAGCAAGGTCGTCACAGTGTCGGGCAAGGACCGCGGCGCGATTCTGCTGGCCGGCAAGAGCGGCACCGCCTACATGTACATGGACGGCAGCGGCAACTTCGCCACCAGCACGTATTACATGCAGGCCTATCCGGACTGGGCGCGGCGCTACCGCGCCACCCGGCCCCAGGAGCGCTACCGCGGCGCCACCTGGCAGGCCCTGCTGCCGCCCGATGCCTACCGCGACGACGCCGACGCGGCGCTGGCCCCGCTCAAGCCGGGCACCGGCGCCGGCTTCCCGCTGGCGGTCGGCAGCGCGCACGACGCCGACCTGTACGCGGCCCTCAAGACCAGCCCCTTCCTCGATCAACTCACGTTCGACTTCGCCCGCGCCGCCGTGCTCGGCGAACACCTCGGCGACAATCCGGCCGGCGTGCCCGACCTGCTCGCCGTGAGCCTGTCCGCGCACGACTACATCAACCACACCTACGGCCCAGAGAGCCGGTTCTCGCACGACCACCTGCAGCGGCTGGACCGCATGCTGGCCGCGTTCTTCGACTTCCTCGACCAGCGCGTCGGCCTGGCCAACGTGCTGGTCGTCTTCACCGCCGACCACGGCTTCACCAACGTGCCCGAGTTCTCGCAGGCGCGCCACCTCGACGCCGCGCGCCTGGACGGCGACCGCCTGGCCGCGGCGCTGGGCAAGCACCTGGCCGACAAATTCGCGCTCGAGGCGCTGGTGAAGAAGTCCTCGCTGCCGAACATCTACCTCGACTACGCGCTGGCCGAGCGCCGCGGCGTGCGCCGCGAGGACCTCGAGAACGCGGCCGCGCGCTTCCTGCTGGCCCAGGACGGCGTGGCCCAGGTCTACACCCGCGGCCAGTTCGAGCACGGCGGCGCCGGCGCCACCCGCATCGACCTGCTGATGCGGCGTGCCTGGAACCGCCAGCTCTCGGGCGACCTGCTGGTGGTGCTCAAGCCGTTCTGGTTCTTCAGCGCCGGCGCCACCGGCAGCTCGCACGGCAGCCCCTACGCCTACGACACCAACGTGCCGCTGATGCTGATGGGCCCACGCTGGATCAGGCCCGGCGCCTACGGCCAGTACGCCGAGGTGGTCGACCTGGCGAGCACCCTGGCCCACCTGCTGCGCCTGCGTCCGCCGGCCGGCGCCGAGGGACGGGTGCTGACCGAAGCGCTGCGCTGAACGGCGCGGTGCATGGCAAAAAAGGCCATGGCCTGCTATGCTTGCTGGCTCGCGCCTTCACACGGACTTCATGAAATCGATCGCAGTCATCGGCGGCGGCATCACCGGCGTCACCACCGCTTACGCGCTCTCGCAGCGCGGCTATGCCGTAACGCTCATCGAACGCCACCGCTATCCGGCCATGGAAACCTCGTTCGCCAACGGCGGCCAGCTGTCGGCCTCGAACGCGGAGGCGTGGAACCACTGGTCGACCATCGGCAAGGGCCTCAAATGGATGGCGCGGCGCGACGCCCCGCTGCTGCTGCACCCGGCACCGAGCTGGCACAAGCTATCCTGGTTCGCGCAATTCGTCGCCGCCATGCCGCGCTACCGCAGCACCACCATCGAGACCGCGCGCCTGGCCGTGGCCGCGCGCGCCCACCTGTTCGCGTGGGCCGAGGCCGAAGGCATCAACTTCGACCTCAAGCGCCAGGGCATCCTGCACATCTATCGCGACAAGGCCGGCTTCGACGCCGCCGCCGCGGTCTCGGTGCTGCTGGCCCAGGGCGGCCTGGTCCGGCGCGCCGTCACGCCCGAGGAAATGCGCGCGCTCGAGCCGACCTTGCACGGCGCCCTGTACGGCGGCTTCTACACCGAGAGCGACGCCAGCGGCGACATCCATCAATTCACCAGCGGGCTGGCCAGCGCGGCCGAACGGCGCGGCGTGCGCTGCCTGTACGGCCACGCGGTCGAGCGTGTGCGCGCCAGCGGCGGCGCGGTCCAGCTGTGGCGCGGCGGCGAACAGTCAAGCTTCGACGCCGTGGTGGTCTGCGCCGGCACGGCCAGCCGCGCGCTGGCGGCCATGCTGGGCGACCGCGTCAATGTGTATCCGGTGAAGGGCTATTCGATCACGGTGAGGCTGGACGACGCCGCCAGCCGCGCCGCCGCGCCCAATGTGAGCCTGGTGGACGACCAGGCCAAGCTGGTGGCCAGCCGCTTCGGCGCCGATCGCCTGCGGGTGGCCGGCACGGCCGAATTCGGCGGCCTCAATTACGATATCCGGGCCGACCGCATCGCGCCGCTAGTGCGCTGGGTCGAAGCCTGTTTTCCCGAGGTGAGCACGCGCGCCGTGATTCCGTGGGCCGGGCTGCGCCCCACCATGCCCGACATGCGCCCGCGCGTGGGCCCGGGCCGCGCGCCCGGCGTGTTCTACAACACCGGGCACGGGCACCTGGGCTGGACCCTGGCCGCGGCCACCGCCGAGATGGTGGCCGACGCGGTCGCGGCCGGCGTGGGGCTAGCCTAGTTCGGCAGCCCCAGGCAGTCGCGCGCCAGCTCGCCGCGCTTGCAGCCTTGCCTGGTCGGCAAGCGCGCAAGCGGGCGCGGTGGCAGCGCCTCGGCTTTCCTGCGTTGTTTGGCGCGCGCGTCGGCCAGCGCCTTTTTCGCGGCGGCGGATTTGGCGAGTACCTTCTTCGGCTTGGCGCCTGCCTTGGCTGGCGTTTTCACCCCGGCCCGGGTTGGCGCGGCGCTGGTCTTCGACGCCACGTGCGCTTTTGATGCCGCTTTTGATGCCGTCTTTGATGGCGCTTTTGATGCCGCTTTTGATGCCGTCTTTGATACCGTTTTTGATGCCGCTTTTAATGGGATCGACGCCGGCTTCGTCCGTTCCGCCGGCGCGGCCGTCGGCGCAAGGGGCACAGGCGCCGGTACATTCGCCGTCATCGGGGCGCGCGTGGCCGCCGGCACATGCGCCGCCACCGGGTCGCGCGCGGTTGAGGGCTTGGCCGGGCCAAGTTCGTCAGGCCGCAGCGTGACCAGCGGCGGCAAAGGATCGGCGGCCGGCTCGGCCGCTGGCGCCGGAACCGGAACCGGCGTTGGCGCGCCGGCGGACGCCGCCAGCGTGGCCGGCGCCCGCGAACTCATGGCCAGCACTTCGAGCGAGCGGTCGACCTTGCGCTGGCCGCTGTACCACATCACGCCACCGGCCAATGCGCCCAGCGCGAGCACGCTCACGCCGGCCAGCGCCAACCGCGAACCCCAGCGCCCGCCTGCCTCATCGGGCTCGGGGCGCGCGAACGACGGCAGGTCGTCATCGACCTCCGGCGGCGCCGGGTCCAGCGTTGGCGGCGCAGCGTTGGGGGACGGCGGCATCGCATCCGCGGGTGGCGGCACCGGGCCGGAGGATGGCGGCATCGCACTCGCGGGAGGCGGCGCCGGGTCGGGGGACGGCACCGTCGCATTCGCGGGCGGCGGCATGGAATTCGGGGGCGGCACCGGGCCGGCGGCCGCTTCCGGCACGTCGCGCGCGGCCGCCTGTCTAGTCGCAGGACCGCTCTGTGGCGCCGGTGGCTCGGTAAAGCGCGGCGCCTCTGCGCCGGGCGCGAAGCGCGGCACCTCCGGCCCCGGCGCGAAGGTCGGGACCTCGGCCCGGCTGGCGAAGGGCGGCGCCGGCTCGGCGCCGCTGTCGTCGATGGAGAAAACGGGTTCGGCACGCCCTGGCGGCGGTGGCGGGTGCGCTCCATGGTCCGGCGTAAAGACGGGTTCGGCGCGCCCGGGCGAATGTGGTGTATGGTCGCTCACGGTCTGACTTTCGCTAACTGCTTGAAAATGGATGGGTTCAGACCGGATTGTAGTCAATTTTCTAATAAGCAGTTGTACAAGCCAACCATTCTCAGCCCTCTTTGCCGTCCAGCCTGATCTTGAACAGATAGGGGCCATACACGGTCAGGTACAGCGCAAAGGCCAACGCCCAGGCCAGCGCGGCGCCAGCCAGGCAGGCCGGGCGCAGCGCGACGGGGCCGAGCGCGGCGCACAGCCGGACCAGGGCGCCCAGCTGGACCAGCCAGAACATCGCCGTTTCGGCCTTGCCGGCCTTGAGCGGACGGCCGGTATGGCCCAGCGCCGTGCGGGTCATCATGCCGATGATCAAGCCGCCCATCGACCCGGCCGCCAGCGCGTGGAAGGCCGCGCTGTTGCTCACAGCGCCCATGGCGGCCAGCGCCAGCAGCAGGAAGCCGACCGGAATCCAGGCGTAGGACAGGTGCAGTATCCACAGCAGCGGCACGCCCAGGGTACGCTGCGGCTGCCAGCCGGCCAGGCGCACGGCGGTGGCGCAGGCGGCCGCGAAGGCCAGCCCGGCGAAGGCCGGCGCGGGCAGGCCGCCGATCCAGCCGAGCACGGTGCCGGCGGTCAGGGCGAGCGCGATATTGTCGCGCCGCGGGTGCACCACGGGCGCGCTGCCCGGTGCGCCGTTGCGGGTGAACATGGGAATGACGCGCGCGCCGATCACCGATTCCATCAGCACGACCACCAGGATGGCCGCTTCGACGGGCGCCATCAGCGGCAGCGCGAGCCAGCCCAGGCGCGCCGCGTGGAAGCTGGCGTTGGCCAGCGCCAGCAGGCACAGCAGGCCGGGCAGGAACAGGTTGCGGGTGTTGCCGGCGCGCCGCAGCACGCGGTACAGCGGCCAGGCCGCCAGCGGCAGGAACAGCAGGTCGACCAGGGCGGCGGCCAGCGGCGGCGCGGCCAGCATGGCGACGCGCCCGGCGATCCACACCAGGGCCAGCGCCGCCAGGTGGCCGCCGCGCGGCGTCCACAGGCCGGTCCAGGCGCGCGCGGCGGTGAACAGGAAGCCGACGATCACCGCGATGGCCACGCCGAACACCATTTCGTGCATATGCCAGCCCAGGTCCAGGCGGGCGCCGCCGATCCAGCCCAGGTAGTGGGCCGCCCACAGCGGCACGGCGAGCGCCGCCAGCAGCGCGGCGAGCAGGTAGAACGGCCGGAAACCGAGCCGCCACAGCGGATGGTCGGGCTTGAACAGGCCGCGCACGGCGCTGGCCGGGGCCAGCGGTTCTTCGATTGTCAGGAGGCTCATGGCAGGCTCGCTATAAAAGATGTAGATTACATGCTACTTTATTTGGCGTGGGCGCGCAATGGCGCAAATGCCTAGTGCAGGCTAGGGAAAAAGAACTAGCCGCGGCGGGCAGAACTTGACCTGGATCATGGAATTCCCAGCTGCTCCAGCGCTTGCTGGACGGCGCGGCCGCCGCTCCACTACGCTAATGCCATCGATCAATCATTCAAGGAGAGCAGCATGCAAATCGCAATGGTGAAGGTTCAGGCGGGCACGGCGGGACCGGGCGCGCTGGCCAAGGCCATCAAGGCCATCGACGGCGTGGTCCAGGTGCAGGTGGCCGACAACGGCGCCATGGCCACGGTGCAGTACGACGAGCTGCACGTCACGCGCGAGCGCATCGAGACCATCCTGGCGGCCGCCGGCTACCGCCTGGCCCAGCCGGCCGAGACCGGCTGCTGCGGCGGCTGCTGCGGCGAGCGCTGACACGCCACGGACCCGCGCAGCCGGCCGCTAGCGGGTCATGCGCTGCTCCACGGCGTACACGGCCGCCTGCACGCGGCTGCTCAGCTTGAGCTTCTTGAGCACGTTCTGCACGTGGATCTTGACGGTGCTCTCGGCCAGGTCGAGCGTGCGCGCGATGGTCTTGTTGCTTTCGCCGCGAGCCAGGCAGGCGATGATTTCCTTTTCGCGCGGCGTGAGCTTGTCCAGGTCCGAGGCCGGCTCCTCGCGCTGCGTGCCGGCCTGTAACTGCGCCACCAGCTTGCCCGTCATGGCCTCGGCCACCACGGTTTCGCCGGCGGCGGCGCGGCGGATCGCCCGGATCAGGTAGTCGGCGTCGATATTCTTGATCAGGTAGCCGCTGGCGCCCGCCTTCAGGGCCGCGCCCAGGTCGTCGGCGTCCTCCGACACGGTCAGCATCAGGATGGCGGCGTCCGGGCAGTCCTGGCGCATCAGCTGCAAGGTTTCCACGCCGGACATGCCGGGCATGTTCAGGTCCAGCAGCACCACGTCCGGCTTGGTCTGCTGGGCTCGCTTGATGCCCTCGACCCCGTCGGCCGCCTCCCCCACCACGGCGAATTCGGCATGGCGCTGCAGCAGCGAGCGTATGCCGCTGCGAAACAGGGTATGGTCGTCGACCAGCAGCACGCTGATCGGATTGGCGGTTGAATCCATGCAAACTCCGTGGGTGAAATAGTTCAGGCGGCGCGCCGCTGGGCCAGCGGCAGGGTCAGGCTGACGGTGGTGCCGGCGCCGGGCACCGAGGCGATCGCGAAGGCGGCGTCGATGCGCTGGGCCCGCTCGCGCATGATGTGCACGCCGACGTGGCTGTCGCCCTTGGCGGCCAGGGTGGCGGCGTCGAAGCCGACCCCGTTGTCGCGGATCGTCAGGCGGAAGTCGGCGCGGTCCTCCAGGCCGATGTCGACCCGGCTGGCCATGGCGTGCTTGCGGATGTTCGACAGCGCCTCCTGCACGATGAACAGCAGCTGCAACTGCTGCTCGCGCGGGAAAGGCGCGCCGTCCACGTCGGCCACCAGCTCGGCGGCGATGCCGGTCTGGCGCGAGAACTTGTCGATGGTGGCGCGCAGCGCGCCGATCAGGTCGTCCTCGGCCAGGCGGCTGCGGAAATTGAGCAGCAGCTCGCGCACGTCCTCGTAGCTCTCCTGCACGCCGATGCGCAGGGCCGGGACGATGTCGGCCACCTCGTCGAAGCGCTGGCCGCGCACCGAACTGTCGAGCATCTGCACCTGCAGGTTGAGGAAGTTGAGGCCTTGCGCGATGCTGTCGTGCAGGCCCTGGGCCACCAGGTTGCGCTCCTCCGAGATCGCCATCTCGCGTTCGCGCGCGGCCAGGCGCAGGTTTTCGATGGCGATGCCGAGCAGCTGGCCCAGCGTTTCCAGCAGCGCGTGCTCGGGCTTGGTGAACGCCTTGGCGCTGCGGAAATGCAGGTTGAAAAAGCCCAGGTGCTGGTCGTGCGCCACGATGTGGAACACGGACACGGTCTGGAAGCCGTCGCGGTGGCATTGCTTCTCGTGCGCCTGGTCGAGCTTGCGCAGGTCGTGGACGATGGCGATCTTGGTCTGGACCGCCTCGCCGCACAGGCAGTCGCCCACCTTCAGGCAGCGCTCGGCTTCGATCAGCTCCTCCGACAAGCCCTGGTGCACCACCAGGTGCACGTTGCCGCGGGTGGCCTCGAGCACGCGCACGGAACCGCCGTCGGCGCCGAAATAGGCGCTGATGCGGGCCAGGAAGCCGTCGCACAGCGCTTCGAGCGGCTGCGGCACCTGCAGGAAGGCGGCGCTGTCGTACAGCAGCGCCAGCTCGCGGTTCTGGCCTTCCAGGGTCGAGGTCTTCTGGCGCACCTTTTCCTCCAGGCTGCCGTACAAGGCCTGCAGGCGGTCGGCCATGCTGTTGAAGCCCTGCGCCAGCTGGCCGAATTCGTTGTTGCTGTCGACTTCGACGCGGGTGTCGAAATCCTCGTCCTTCATGCGCCGCATGCCGTCCTGCAGGCGGTTGACCGGGTCGATGATGAGCATGAACATCAGGTAGATCAGGCTGACGGTGCCGAACAAGGCCATCGTCAGCAGCGCCAGCTGCGAGCCGCGCAGCCAGAAGGTGCGCAGCTCGCTGTCGTTCTCGATCTGGCGCACGAGGGCGTCGACGCGGCCGACGAAGCCGACGGTCAGGCGCTGGAAGGCGGCCTGGCCGGGCGCGCTGGCGTGCAGCAGCAGCGCGCGCGCGGCCGGGCGCACCTGCTGCGTCCAAGCCTGGCCGATCTCCTTGAAGCGGCGCTGGATGTCGCTGCGCGGCGGCAGGAACAGCGGGCGCTGGGGGTCGCCCCGCTCGAGCTGGGCCAGGGTGGTGTCGATCTCCTGGATCTGGGCGCCGGCCTGGGCGGCGTTGGCTTCCGGATCGGCCGACAACAGGATCGCCAGCCGGTACGACTGCATGCGCAGGCTGCCGGTATCGTTGATGGCCGCCGCGCTGCCTTCCAGTTGCCAGGACAGAAACAACGTGGCGGCGATCGCCATCAGGGCCAGCGCCAGGAAGCCGGCCATGGCGCCCACGATGGTGGTCGACAGCTTGCGCGGCACGGGGGCCGATGCGCTGGGAGCGGGCGCGGGCGCGGGCTCGGGCGCCGATGCGCTGGGGGCCGACGCGGGCGCGGGCGCGGCCGGGCGCTCGCCGCGGCGGTGCTCCTTCCAGGTCGCCGGGCCGGTCATTGGAACTCCTGTTCGGATCATGGCTGCCTCCTGGGCGTGGGCGCGAACGCATGTGTCCGCTGCAAGCAGTATACCGTTTCCCCGACGCATCGCAATGGCGCGTTCATCCACCAGTCTGCGCCATGAAGCGCACGATTTTGGTCGGCTGGGCCTGGAAATCGTGCTGCTGCGGCTTCAATTCGATCGCCGTGCGGATGGCCGCCTCGAGCTCGGCGTCGCTGGCCCCGCCGCGCAGCAATGGCCGGAATTCAAATTTTTCTTCCTGCCCAAGGCACAGGTACAGGGTGCCGTCCACCGCCAGCCGCACCCGGTTGCAGGTCGCGCAAAAATGCTGCGACATGGGCGTGATGAAGCCGATGCTGGCGCGCCCGTCCGGCGTGGACAGGTAGCGCGCCGGCCCGCCGCCCAGCTCGGCCGCCTGCGCCACCAGGCCGAAGCGGGCGCGCAGCCGCTCGCGCACCGGCCCCAGCTCGAGGAAGGCCGTGTTGCGTCCGCTCGAACCCATCGGCATGGCTTCGATCAGGCGCAGGATGAAACCCTGCTCGATACAAAACGCGGCCATGGTCTCGATCTCGGCCTCGTTCACGCCGCGCATGGCCACCATGTTGATTTTGATCGGCGCGAAGCCTGCCGCCTTGCCCGCGCGCAGACCGGCCAGCACTTTCTCCAGGCTGTCGCTGCCGGTGATGGTTTCCATGCAGGCGCGGTCGAGCGAATCGAGGCTGACGTTGATGCGCGACACCCCGGCCGCGCGCAGCGCCGTGGCATGGCGCGCGAGCTGGGTGGCGTTGGTCGACAGCGACAGATCCTGCAGCCCGGGCAGCTTGGCCAGCCGCCCCGCCAGGCCGCTCACGTCGCGCCGCAGCAGGGGTTCGCCGCCGGTCAGGCGGATGCGGGTGGTGCCCAGGCGCACGAAGGCGGCCATCAGGCGCTCGATCTCGTCAAAGCTGAGCCAGTGCTCCGGCTCCTCGAAGCCGCGAAAACCCTTGGGCAGGCAGTAGCTGCAGCGCAGGTCGCAGCGGTCCGTCACCGACAGGCGCAGGTAGTCGATGGAACGCCCAAAACGGTCGCGCAGCATCGCGGAACTCCCATGAAATCAATGACTTCGATTGTATCGTCGCCAGCGGCGCGTGGCTGTGCTCAGGACGGCTTAAACGGGCTAGTCACTTCGGACTAGCAGGCTGTCGGACTTGGGGAGTCAGCGCGAAGAAATGGCTGGGCGAGGCCAGATGTTCACGATGTCGCAGTGCCACTAGCGAGCCATGGGCCGAGAAAGCGGCGAACTATGGACCGTCCCAGGTATGTTTGCAGCTGACGATCTCAAGTCCGACAGGCTGTGGCGGGCCGCGCTACTGCACCAGCGGCGAGTCGGCCCCGTCCAGGGTCACCCCGTCGATGCGGGCGCGCCCCACCAGCACCTGCATGTACTGGTGCAGGGCGCGCTGCCAGGCGTGGCGGTTCAAGTGCTCGGCGATCTGGGCGTGCACGGCGTCGAAGGGCAGCAGCTTGCCGTCGATGCGGCGCACCACTTGCACGATGTGCAGGCCGAAGCGCGTCTCAAGCAGGTGGCCGGCCAGCTCGCCCGGCGCCAGCCGGAACAGCAGCTGATCGAATTCCGGCACGGTCTGGCCGGGCGCCAACTGGCCCAGGTTGCCGCCCAGCGCGCCCGAGGGGCAGTTCGAATACTGGCGCGCCAGTTCCTCGAAGCGCTCGGGGGCGGCGCGCAGCGCGTCCAGCACCGCCTGCCCGGTCTCGCGCAGCAGTTCCAGCGGCGCCGAGGCGGTCACCTGGAACAGGATGTGGCGCGCCTCGACCAACGCGCCGCTGGTGAATCGCCGCGGCTGGTTGCGGTAGAAGGTGGTGCAGGCGTCCAGGTCGGCCACGGGCACCTTGACCTCGCGCGCGAACAAGGCCTCGATGCGCGCGTCCTCGTCGGCGCCGCCGATGTCCAGGCGCGCCGCCTCGTCCAGCAGCACGCGGCGCAGCACCAGCTCCTGCACGCTTTGTTTCAGCGGATTGGCCGCCTGCTGGTGGAAGGCCAGCTCCTGTTCGACCTCGCGGTCGGTGATGTCGACGCCGTTGACAGCGATTCCCATGATGGACTCCGAAAGTATGCGCGTGGTGGGCGCGGTGGATCGTTGAGCTCGTTTAACGCGGACGCACGAGCTGGTAGGCGCGGCCCAGGTAGCCGACGGCGCCGAAGCCGCTCCACACGTGCACCAGGCGGGTGAACGGGAAGATGACGAACAGCGACATGCCCATGAACAGGTGCAGCTTGAACAGCAGTGGCGCGTCGGCGATCAGCGCGGCGGCGTCGCCGCGGAAGGTGAGCACGTGCTGCGCCCAGGTCATCAGCTGGACCATCATGTGGCCGTCCAGGTGCGAGGCCGAGACCAGGATCGTGGACAGACCCAGCAGCAAGGTGGCCAGAATCCACAGCATCACGACCTTGTCCTTGATGGTGGTGATGTGCAGCAGGCGATCATTGGCGAAGCGGCGCACCAGCAGGATCAGGATGCCGACCAGGCACAGGCTGCCCATGATGCCGCCGGCCAGCATGGCGAATACCTGCTTGTCGCCGTGCTTGACGCCCAGGCTGTCCCACACCCACACCGGGGTCAACAGGCCGGCCAGGTGGCCGAAGAACAGGCCGAGGATGCCGACGTGGAACAGGATATTGCCGAGCCGCAGACTGCCGCGGTGCAACAGCTGGCTCGATTCCGACTTCCACGTGTATTGCTCGCGGTCGAAACGGATCAGGCTGCCGAGCAGGAAGATGGCCAGCGCGATGTACGGGTAGATCCCGAACACAAATTGATGGAGGTAATTCATGATGGGGTCCTTTCAGCGGCCGCCGCGGCGCGGCTCTTGGGGTAGAAATTGATCGGCTGCACGCCGCCTGGCATGGTCTTGAGCAGGGGCTCGACCCCGTCGGCGCCGGGGCCGAAGGTTTCCAGCGCCTCGTCCATGTCGCGCACCGGCGGCTCGGACAATTCCTCCGGCGCCACCGGGCTCAAGGCTTCGAGCACGCCGAACACGCAGGCGTAGGCGCTGCCGTTGGCGGTCAGCTTGCGCCCGATGTGGGCCAGCACGTGGACCGCGTCCGACAGCAGGCGCGCGCCCTCGGCCTCGGTCTGGGTGGAGAGGAATTCCAGGAACAGGGGCACGTAGTCCGGCAGGTCGTTGCCGGTCATGTGCATGCCATGCTTCTTGTATTCCTCCATCAGGTCGACCATGGCCTGGCCGCGGTCGCGCGACTCGCCGTGGATGTGCTCGAACAGATGCAGCGAGTGCGAGGGGTTGCGGTCGAAGGTCATCACGTAGTTCTGCTGCAAGTCGATCAGGCCGCCCTGCCCCAGTTCGTCCAGCAGGGGGCGCAGCGCCGCCTGCCAGCGCGGCGTGGCGGCCAGGATCTCGTCGATGGCGGGCAGGGCCGCGATCAGCTCGGGCTCCGGGTATTGCAGCAGCGCGGACATGGCCAGGTAGTGGTTCATCGCATTCTCCTTAAACGTCCAGCACTTCTTTTTTCTTGCGCGACTTGGGCATCTGCATGAAGATCGCCGAGCCCTGCTTTTTCTTGCCGAACAGGCTGGAATCGCTGACCCCGTCCGAGCAGCCGTTGCCGAAGCTAAAGCCGCACGAGCCTTTTTCGTTGAAGCTGTCCTCGGCCGTCTCCTTGTGGCTGCTCGGGATCACGAAGCGGTCCTCGTAATTGGCGATCGCCATGATGTGGTACATGTCCTCCACCTGGGCCTGGGTCAGGCCGACCTGGCGCAGCACGGTCAGGTTCTCGACCCGGTCCACGCTCTTGCTGCGCATGTAGGCGCGCATGGCCAGCATGCGGTCGAGCGCGGTGACGATGGGCTGCTCGACCCCGGCCGTGAGCAGGTTGGCCAGGTACTTGACCGGGATGCGCAGGCTGGCGGTGTCAGGCAGGATGCCGTTCAGGCCCATCTTGCCGGACTCGGCGGCCGCCTGGATCGGCGACAGCGGCGGCACGTACCACACCATCGGCAGGGTGCGGTATTCCGGATGCAGCGGGAACGCCACCTTCCACTGGACCGCCATCTTGTACACCGGCGAGCGCTTGGCCGACTCCAGCCAGGCGTCGGGGATGCCCTGGCGGCGCGCCTCCTCGATCACCTTGGGGTCGTGGGGGTCGAGGAACAGGTCGAGCTGGGCCTGGTACAGGTCGGACTCGTGGGGCACCGACGCGGCCGCCGCGATCTGGTCGGCGTCGTACAGCAGCACGCCCAGGTAGCGGATGCGGCCCACGCAGGTCTCCGAGCACACGGTCGGCTGGCCGGCCTCGATGCGCGGGAAGCAGAAGGTGCACTTCTCAGCCTTGCCGGAGGACCAGTTGTAGTAGATCTTCTTGTACGGGCAGCCGGAGATGCACATGCGCCAGCCGCGGCACTTGTCCTGGTCGATCAGCACGATGCCGTCGTCCTCGCGCTTGTACACCGAGCCGGACGGGCAGGACGCCACGCAGGTCGGGTTCAGGCAGTGCTCGCACAGGCGCGGCAGGTACATCATGAAGGTGTTCTCGAAGGTGCCGTACATCTCCTTCTGCATGTTGTCGAACAGCTTGTCGCGGCTGCGGCTGGCAAACTCGCCGCCCAGGTCGTCCTCCCAGTTCGGGCCCCATTCGATCTTGTCCATCTTCTTGCCGGTCAAGACCGAGATCGGACGCGCCGTGGGCGGCGTCTCCGACAGCGGCGCGTGCTGCAGGCGCTCGTAGTCGTAGGTGAAGGGCTCGTAGTACTCGTCGATGGCCGGCAGGTTCGGGTTGGCGAAGATGTTGGCCAGGATTTTCAGGCGCGAACCCTGGCGCGGCTCCAGCTTGCCCGCCTCGGTGCGCTTCCAGCCGCCGTTCCACTTGTCCTGGTTTTCCCACTGCTTGGGGTAGCCGATGCCGGGCTTGGTCTCGACGTTGTTGAACCAGGCGTACTCGACGCCGTCGCGGCTGGTCCAGACGTTCTTGCAGGTCACCGAGCAGGTGTGGCAGCCGATGCACTTGTCCAGATTCAGCACCATGCCGATTTGCGCGCGGATTTTCATACTGTCGCTCCTTCTTCCAGGCGGCCTTCGAGCCAGTCCACCTTGTTCATCTTGCGCACCAGGACGAATTCATCGCGATTCGATCCCACCGTGCCGTAATAGTTAAAGCCGTAGGCCAGCTGGGCGTAGCCGCCGATCATGTGGGTCGGCTTGGTCACCGTGCGCGTCACCGAGTTGTGGATGCCGCCGCGCTTGCCCGACATTTCCGCGCCGGGCACGTTGATGATCTTTTCCTGGGCGTGGTACATCAAGGTCATGCCGACCGGCACGCGCTGGCTGACGATGGCGCGCGCCGTCAGGGTGCCGTTCAGGTTGAACACCTCGATCCAGTCGTTGTCGACGATGCCGGCCTTCTTGGCGTCGATCTCCGACAGCCACACGTGCGGGCCGCCGCGCGACAGGGTCAGCATGCGCAGGTTGTCCGAGTAGGTCGAGTGGATCCCCCACTTCTGGTGCGGCGTGATGAAGTTGAGCGCGATTTCCTTGTTGCCGTTCGGCTGGGCGCCCAGCATCGCCGCCGTGGTCTTGGTGTTGATGGCCGGCTTGTACACGCACAGGCCTTCGCCGAAGTCGCGCATCCACAGGTGGTCCTGGTAGAACTGCTGGCGGCCGGTCAGGGTGCGCCAGGGGATCAGCTCGTGCACGTTGGTGTAGCCGGCGTTGTAGCTCACCTCCTCGCTCTCCAGGCCCGACCAGGTGGGCGAGGAGATGATCTTGCGCGGCTGCGCCTGCACGTCGCGAAAGCGGATGGTGTCGTGTTCGCGCGGCAGCGCCAGGTGGGTGTGGTCGATGCCGGTCATTTTCGACAGCGCGTCCCAGGCCTTCACCGCCACGTGGCCGTTGGTTTCCGGCGCCAGCGACAGGATCATCTCGGCCGCGTCGATGGCCGTGTCCAGCCGCGGCTGGCCCTTCGACACGCCCTCCTCCAGCACCGTGCGGTTGATCCCGCGCAGCACCTCGACCTCGTGGTGGGTGTCCCAGTCGATGCCCTTGCCGCCGTTGCCCTTGGACTCGAGCAGGGGGCCGATGGCCGTGAATTTCTTGTAGATGGCGCGGTAGTCGCGCTCGACGACGGTCATGTTAGGCATCGTCTTGCCCGGGATCGGCTCGCACTCGCCGGCGCGCCAATCCTTCGGATCGAACGGCTGGCCCAGTTCGCCCGGGGTGTCATGCATCAGCGGGGTGAGCACCAGGTCGCTCTGGGTGCCCAGCAGCTCGCCGCCGATCTCGCTGAATTTCTCGGCGATGCCCTTGTAGATCTCCCAGTCCGACTTGGACTGCCACAGCGGCTGCACGGCCTCCGACAGCGGGTGGATGAAGGGGTGCATGTCGGACGTGTTCATGTCGTCCTTCTCGTACCAGGTCGCGGTCGGCAGCACGATGTCGCCGTACAGGCAGGTGGTGGACATGCGGAAGTCCAGCACCACCAGCAGGTCCAGCTTGCCCTCGGCGGCCGGGCGCACCTTGACCGTCTTCGGCTTGATGCAGTCGTCCTCGTCGCTCATCAAGGCGTTCTGGGTGCCCAGCAGGTACTTGAGGAAGTACTCGTGGCCCTTGCCCGAGCTGCCCAGGATGTTGGAGCGCCACACGAACATATTGCGCGGGAAGTTGGCCGGATTGTCCGGATCGTCGCAGGAGAAATTGAGCTTGCCGGCCTTGATCTGGCTGACCGCGTACTCGGCCGCGCTCTGCCCGGCGGCCTTGGCGGCGCGCGCCACCTCCAGCGGATTGGTCTCGAGCTGGGGCGCCGACGGCAGCCAGCCGAGCCGCTCGGACTTGGCGTTAAAGTCCAGCAGCGCCATCTCGGACACGGCGGCGTCGGCCGAGGGCGAGGCGATCTCCGAGGTGTTCAGCTTCTCGTGGCGCCACTGGCTGGTGTGGGCGTAGAAGAAGGAGGTGCCGTTCATCTGGCGCATCGGACGGTTCCAGTCCAGCGCGAAGGCCAGCGGGGTCCAGCCGGTTTGCGGACGCAGCTTTTCCTGGCCCACGTAATGGGCCCAGCCGCCGCCCGACTGGCCCACGCAGCCGCACATCATCAGCATGTTGATGATGCCGCGGTAGGTCATGTCCATGTGGTACCAGTGGTTCAAGGCGGCGCCCACGATGACCATGCTCTTGCCATGGGTCTTGTCGGCGTTGTCGGCGAATTCGCGCGCCACGGTGATCACGTCGGCCGCCTTCACGCCGGTGTGCTTGACCTGCCAGGCCGGCGTGTACGGCACGTCGTCGTCGAAGTCGGCCGCCACGTTGCCCCCGCCCAGGCCGCGGTCCACGCCGTAGTTGGCCATGGTCAGGTCGTACACGGTGGCCACCTTGGCCACGCTGCCGTCGGCCAGCAGCACCGACTTGACCGGCACGTGGCGCAGCAGCATGTCGTCGGCGTCGGCGCCGCCGAAATACGGGAAGCCGACCGCCAGCACGGCGTCGCTGCGCCCGATCAGCGACAGCACCGGATCGATCGCCTTGCCGGTGCGGCCTTCCTGCTGGTGCAGGTTCCACTTGCCCGACTCGCCCCAGCGAAAGCCGATCGAGCCCGAGGGCGCGCAGATGGCGCCGCTGGCGCTGTCGAGCACCAGCGTCTTCCACTCGGGGTTGTTGGTCTCGTCGAGGTTGTCGGCCAGGTGGGAGGCGCGCAGGAAGTAGTCGGGCACCAGGGTGCCGTTCTTCTCCTTGAGCAGCACCAGCATGGGGAAATCGGTGTACTGCTTGGCGTAGTTGCGGAAATACTCGCTCTTGCCGTTGGCGTGGTACTCCTTCAGGATCACATGGCCCATCGCCATCGCCAGGGCGGCGTCGGTGCCCTGCTTGGGCGCCAGCCACAGGTCGCCGAACTTGACCATCTCGCCGTAGTCGGACGACACGGCCACCGTCTTGGTGCCCTTGTAGCGCACCTCGGTGTAGAAGTGGGCGTCCGGGGTGCGCGTCATCGGCACGTTGGAGCCCCACACCATCAGATAGGTGGAGTTGTACCAGTCGGCCGATTCCGGCACGTCGGTCTGCTCGCCCCACACCTGCGGGCTGGCCGGCGGCAGATCGCAGTACCAGTCATAAAAGCTCAGCGCCACCCCGCCGATCAGGCTCAGGTAGCGCGTGCCGGCCGCGTAGCTGACCATCGACATGGCCGGGATCGGCGAGAAGCCGACGATGCGGTCGGGGCCGTATTTCTTGATCGTCAGCGCGTTGGCCGCGGCGATGATCTCGTTGACCTCGTCCCACTTGGCGCGCACGAAGCCGCCCAGGCCGCGCACCGCCTTGTAGCGCTTGGCGCGCTCCGGGTCCTGGCTGATGTAATCCCAGGCCGACACCGGGTCCATGGTCAGGCGCGCCTCGCGCCACATCTCCATCAGGCGCCCGCGCACCATCGGGTACTTGACGCGCTGGGCCGAATACACGTACCACGAATAGCTGGCGCCGCGCGGGCAGCCGCGCGGCTCGTGGTTGGGCAGGTCGGGACGGGTGCGCGGATAATCGGTCTGCTGGGTCTCCCAGGTGATCAGGCCGTTCTTGACGTACACCTTCCAGCTGCAGGAGCCGGTGCAGTTCACCCCGTGGGTCGAGCGCACGATTTTGTCGTGCTGCCAACGTTGGCGATAAGCGTTCTCCCAGCTACGGTCTTCCCGCACTACGGCGCCGTGGCCGTCGGAGAAAGTCTCCTTGGGCTGGGCGAAAAATTTCAGACGATCCAGAAAGTGACTCATGCTGTCTCCACAGGTGCGCAATATCGATGGAGCCAGTCTACGCAGGCCGCCTGTGCCTGAATATTGGCAAGAAGGCGGTGCGCGCCGCTGAGAAGGAGTAGGCCGACTAGGCCGTTGTAGCTATGTGCCGGCGGGGGGCTTTCCGGTATACCTGTCGGGTGGGCGCGCGTTGGCGCCGTGATGAATTTGAAAGGATGACAAGATGAATATCGACAGTTACGACAGCCTGCTGCGCGCGGCGGCGGCCCAGGACCAACCGCAGCGCTTGCTGTTCGCCTTCACCCAGGCCCAGACCGAGGCCGGGCAGGAAGGCGCCACCCTCACCCCGGTGATGTGCGCCGACAAGCTGCCGTCCGAGCTGGCCGACTTCGCCGCCCTGGCCGCCGAGTCGCGCGCCATGCCGGTCGATTGGGACGTGGTGTTCGTGGCCAGCCTGGGCGGCAAGGATGGTCAGCCGCCGGAACCGAGCGCGGCCGACGCGCCGCTGCGACAGATGGTGACGGCGATCCAGACCGGGCAGATCAGCAATTTCCTGGCCTTCGACCGGACTGGGGAGTTGTTGCGGTTTCGAGCGTAGTGACGGACCGTCCATTAAGCCGGCAGGTCCGGGGCAAGGGGCGCAACGCGCATGGCTCAAACGACACAAATTCCTGGAACACACTGTTATGCGAGGACGATTGCAACTGGCCTTCGGTCGAGGTGTGGTTCTGGCCATTGAATTAATCCCCGGTTTTCATCACCGCTTGAAAAGCGCGCGTCGATGATGCTCCAAAGCCTCGCTCGGCACACGCTTTACGTGTAAGATCTTAAGCTTGTATTTTGATTAAAGTTTTCTTTAACCAAACAACAGCGAGGTTTCTAATGAGCAAAACCGAGGTTGACCTGTACCGTTCCGTGCGAACCGAGCAGTTCCCTGACGGCGTCTTCGACGGCAAGGAGCCGGCGCCCGGACTCCTGCACCCGGACTTCTATCCCAAGGACCTGGGCGGCGGCAACGTCAGGGCGGCCGACGTCAACATCGAGCGCGCCGATGGCGTGGAATACGTCCTGGCCGGCGGCGGCACCTCGCTGTTCGACCGCTCCGGCGTGTTCACCAAGGAAGGCTGGTTGTCCTTCGAAATTCCACACCAGACCGTGATCCCGGAATCGCTGATCGTCCAGAAAGGCAACTGGCACAAGCGCTTCAAGGCCACGCATTATCAGATTGAATCGCGGGCCGGTAGAATGACCAAGCAGGCCATGGAAGGCGCGCTCGACAACTTCGCGCGCAATGCCATTGTCAGGTCGGTGGAACTGGGCCGCTCCGTGTTGAAAATCGATTAAGGAACTTCCATGCCAACCATCAGCGCGTCGCACCTGGTCCTGGTGATCCAGGCCGTCGACTTCAAGATTGCCGACCTCGAAGCGCGTATCGAGGCCTTGCCCGACAATGAAGGCAGCGAACTGGAATCGCTGCTGCTTGATTACGACCTGGCCGCCGATGCCCTCAAGCAGGCGTACCAGGAGGCCGCGGCCCAGTTCAGCAACCTGCCGCCCTACGAACAGCTGGTCCGGCCAGAAGCCTGAGCGGCAGCCAGCTCGAAAGGCGGAGTGTTTGGTGGAACCGATGTACTGTTCGTCCACCAGGCAGAATGGCTATTGCGTCGCGCAGGCCTAGCACAACGAAGCACGCTGTTCGTCCCGTGGATTGCGCGAGAAACGCTGTTGTTCGACCGCGTGCGCCAACGCATCGGCCAGTGCCAGCCTGGCCTTGACAGGCGAACCAGCCCGCCCGTCAGAACGACGGGGGCGGGCGGATTAGGATGCGCGATGAGGAAGCTTCGTGGGAGCCGACCCCGCGCGCTATGCCTGGTTCTTCCGGCGAAGAACAGCCATCGTGGCCAAGCCTAATCCCAGAATGGCCAAGCTGCCAGGTTCCGGCAGTTGATCGGGAGTCGGGGACGTCCCAGGGCTAACGCGGAAAGTCAGGTCAGACAAGGCCGGATCGTTGAATGAGCCATTCCCGCCGAAATAGCTACGGCCATCCGCGTATGGGTTGTCATTATCTTCAAGGGCGACTCCCCAGTAAGGGCTTTGGTCAGGAATACTCAAAACAGCCGTGTAGCTTTGGCCGATGGTCAAGTTCGCCGACGAGAAATCAATATCGTAGAAACCATTGTAGTTGGCAGGAAGGGCAAAGACCACATCGCCTAGCGTAGCGCCGCTCAGTCCTTCGCCGTCCAACAATTTCAGTTCAAGGTTGCCGACCGAAAAACTAGGATTGATGACCCGGTAGTCAAAAGCGAACTTCACTGCTGTGTCTTGCGCTTTGAACGACTGGCCCAGCGGTGAGAAATATGCCGCTTGGTAGACGTCGTTGCTTGTTGCCTGCAAAATTTCGCCGGCCTGTGCCGAAAGACACAACATTGCAGCGGCGACAACACATGATTTAACGACACATTTCATTCGGATTTCCTAGTCAAAGGTTAGTTATATTCGATAAATAGCAACTTTCATGCCTAAAACAAATATTGATATTTATCAATTAC
>DIZW01000115.1:62764-76928 GCA_002428015.1 Oxalobacteraceae bacterium UBA6018
TGTTATCAATTACTTACATATTTCCTTTTCGAAATGAATTTTGAGATGTAAGAAATTTCGACAACATTCCGAGCGGGTATCCTTCACTCGGGATGTAGGGCAGGTGGCGGCGTCAACCCACGACACCCGAATGGGAATCAGGCTTCAGTCTGGCTCATGTGGTCTTTGCCCATATATGTTGGCAATTCGTTCAAGCCAGCTTCCTGCGCCCTTCCACATGATCCCGTTCGAGCGGGCACACCAGCGGCAGGAAGCGCTGCTGGCGCCCGGAGTAAGCCATCAACGCCCCGCTCTCGAGATCGAAATACCAGCCGTGCAGCTTGAGCTTGCCCGCGTCCACCCGGCGCTGCAGCCAGGGATACGTCAACAGGTTGTCGATCGAATGCAGGATGCTGGCCTGCTCACACGCGGTATGCTGCTGGTCCGAGCTTTTGTGCGCCAGGTCGCGCCTCACCTGCTGCGCCACCGGTTCGGCGATGGCCATCCAGCGCTGCACGAAGTCGGTCTCCAGCGCGGCGCCCCCCGGCTCTTCCATCGGCGGGGCCATGAGCGCGCGGATGCCGCCGCAGCGCGCGTGGCCGAGCACGATGACGCGCTCCACCTCGAGTGTGCAGACCGCGAATTCGATCGCCGAGCTGACCCCGGCCGACGCGTCCGGCGCGCACGGCGGCACCAGGTTGGCGATATTGCGCACCACGAACATGTCGCCCGGATCGCTGCCGGTGAGCAGCATCGGGTCAACGCGCGAATCGCAGCAACCGATCAATAGCGTGGACGGACTCTGGCCGTCGCGCAGGCTGTCGTACAAGGTTTCCGGCTCGCTGAAATATTGCTGCTGGAAACGGCGAAAACCGCGCACGAATTTTTCAATGTCTTCCATGTCTATCCCTGTTCATCATGCCTGTGCCGATTGTAGGCCAGAGGCCGCCGTCCGGCGGTGCGCACGATTGCCTAGCTCCTACGCCAGAAGACCTACAGCCAAACCGGCCGCCGCTCGCCTATGATGAGCCTTTCAGCCCGCCCGATACGCCCATGTTCAAATTTTCTCCGCTGATCGTGCTGTTCTGCTGCCTGCGCGCCGCGCTGGCCGCGGCGGTGCCGCTGCCGTCCGACATCGCCGCGCTTGCCGCCCAGGCCGCGCAGGCGCCGCAGCGCACGCCGCGCCCATATGACGAGCGTGGTTGGCTGGAACGCTTCTATGCGCCGCGCAACTACGCGCCCGCGTGGACGCCCGCCAAGGCCGCCAAGGCGATCGCGTTGCTGGACGACGCGCCCGCGCACGGCTTGCCGCCGGACGACTACGGCGCCGCCACCCTCGACGCCGGCGTCGCCACGGCCGCCTCCGAGACCGCCCTCACGGCCGCGATGCTGCACTACCTCGCCGACCTGCACGTCGGCCACGTGCGCTCGGAGTACCACACCACCATGCCCGATCCGCGCCTGAACAGCTTTGATCCCGTTGACCAGTTGCGCGCCGCCTTGCAGCGCGACCAGCTGGCCGCCACGGTCGACGCGGCGGAACCGCAACTGCCCTTGTACCGGCGCGTGCGCGCCACCCTGGCGCGCTACCGCGAGCTGGCCAGCCACGGGCAGCCGGTGCTGCCGCGCGCCGTCAAGGTGGCGCCGGACGGCCATTACGCGGGCGCCCAGGCGCTGCGCGAGCGCCTGATGCTGCTGGGCGACCTGGCCGACGATGCGGCGCCGGCCGATGACGCTCACTACAGCGAGGCCCTGGCCGAGGGCGTGCGCCAGTTCCAGCGCCGCCATGGCCTGGCCGACAACGGCATCCTGGACAAGGCCACCATCGCCGCGCTCAACGTGCCGCTGTCGCACCGCGTGCGCCAGCTGGAACTGACCCTGGAACGCTTGCGCTGGCTGCCCGATTTCGCGCCCGGCCCGGTGATCGCCGTCAACTTGCCGGCCTACCGGCTGTGGGCCTTCAACACCGCCGATCCCGGCGTGGAGCCGCTGGAGATGCGCGTGATCGTCGGCAAGGCCGTCAAGACGCAGACGCCACTGTTCGTCGGCCAGATGCGCTATCTGGAATTCAACCCTTACTGGAACGTGCCGCGCAGCATAGAGCTGGGCGAAATCCTGCCCAAGCTGGCGCGCGATCCGCATTACCTGGCGAAAAACGACATGGAGATCGTCGCGCTCGGCAACGGCGCACCGGCCAGCGTCGAGGCCCTGCGGGCCGGCAAGGCGCGGGTGCGCCAGAAGCCGGGGCCGCAGAACGCGCTGGGCGCGGTCAAGTTCGCGATGCCCAACCCCATGAATATCTATCTGCACTCGACCTCGGCCCGCGAACTGTTCCAGCGCCAACGGCGCGACCTCAGCCACGGCTGCATCCGCGTGGAGAAGCCGGAAGCGCTGGCCGCCTTCGTGCTGGGCGACCAGCCGCAGTGGACGCCCGAGCGCATCGCCGCGGCCATGGCGCCGGGGCCGACCCGCACCGTCAACCTGACGCGGCCGATCCCGGTGGTGCTGTTCTACGCCACCGCCATCGTGGGGCGCGACGGCAAGGCCGTGTTTGCCGAGGATATCTACCGGCGCGACCCGCGGCTCGAGGCGGCGCTACGGGCCGATTAATCGTCGCCCGGCCCGTCACCGGGCATGGTGTCTGCCATCAAGCGCAATTCTTCCTCGGTCAACTGCTCGGGCGGCTCGTCCGGCGCCTTCGGCAAAGGCTGCTTCGGGTCGTGCGGCCGATGCGGGACGGCCTGGTTGGCGGGCTTGCCTGTATGCGTGCTCATATCGCCTCCAAAACACCTTAGACAGCGGGCAAGGCGCGCGGTTCGATGCCGCCTTGCACCAGCGCGATGAAGGGCGCCAGCAAGGGCGAGGGCTTGGCCGCGTCGTAGGCCAGGGCGATGCCCATGCTGAGCCGGCGCAGTTCGCCACCCACGGGCCGATACACCACGCCCTGGCGCTTGACGTGGCGCAGGGAGGCGGGAATGAGCGCGACGCCCTGCCCTTCCGCGACCAGGCCCAGCAGCACGTGGTGGTCGGCCGGCTCGGGCGTCATGCGCGGATGAAAGCCGATCTGGTCGAACAGCGCCCGCGCGTAGTCGTCGTAGCCCGGATTGAGGCGGCGTTCGAACCAGAACAGCGTTTCGTCCCCCAGGTCAGCGGGAACGAGCGCGCGCTTGCGCGCCAGGCGATGCGTGGAGGCCAGCGCCACCAGCGGCGGTTCGGCCTCCAGCGGCAGCACGGTCAAGCCTGGCGCCGCCGTGTGCAGGCCGATGAAGGCCGCATCCATGACGCCGTTGGCGATGTCGCGCACCAGGGCGATCGAGTGCTTGCCCTTGCTGCCGATGCGCCAGCGCGGAAAGCGCTCGCGCAGCGCGTCCAGCACGTCGGGAATGGCGCTGCGGTCGAACACGGTCGTGTAGCCGACGACGAACTGGCCGCTGTCGGCGTCACGCCACGCGCGTGCCGCAGCCACCGCCTTGTCGGCCTGGCGCAGCGTGGCGCGCGCCTCGGGCAGGAAGGCGGCGCCGGCCTGCGTCAGGCTGACGCCGGCCTTGCCGCGCTCGAACAGCGCCACGCCCAGCACGTCTTCTAGCAGCTTGATCTGGCGCGTGAGCGGCGGCTGGGAGATGTGCAGGCGCCGGGCCGCACGGCCGAAGTGCAGCGTCTCGGCCAGCACGGCGAAATAGCGGAACAGGCGGAGGTCGATCGCGTTATCCATACCCAAAAGGTATCACAAAATCGGTATTGGATCATCCCGCCGGGCGCCGCTAGGATGGCTGCTCACATCACTTAGGAGGAGCGGACATGAACAATCAACGCTACGAGCGCGGACTCGCACGGCTGCGCGAGATCGACGGCGAACAGGGCGAGCGCGTGATCGCGGCGCTGGCCGACATCGCGCCCGACTTCGGCCGCCTGGTGATCGAATTCGCGTTCGGCGACATCTACACCCGTCCGGCGCTGGATTTGAAGGCGCGCGAGATCGCCGTGGTGGCGGCCTTG
The DNA here is from genome assembly GCA_002428015.1 of Oxalobacteraceae bacterium UBA6018. Lineage (GTDB taxonomy): Bacteria > Pseudomonadota > Gammaproteobacteria > Burkholderiales > Burkholderiaceae_D > Telluria_A. The sequence continues at coordinate 66,740 of DIZW01000115.1, forward strand.
ACGGCCCTGGGCACGGCCGCGCCGCAACTGAAGGTGCACTTGCACGCCGCGCTCAATGTCGGCTGTTCACGCGCCGAGGTGGTGGAGACGATCATGCAGATGGCCGTCTACGCGGGCTTTCCGGCCGCCCTCAACGGCCTGTTCGCGGCCAAGGAGGTCTTCGCTCAGCTCGACGCGGTGCAGTCGGCGTCGGCCTGACAGGCAGCGAGCGCGTCCGCGGCCTGTTCCACCACCGTGGCCGCCTCGGCGAGATCGAAGTCCGCGTGCAGGCGCTTGCGCACGCCCAGGGCGGACAGTTCCAGGTGCACCTGCGCGGTCACGCCATGGCGCGCCAGGCACTTCTGGGCGCAGGCCACCGGGCAGCCGTCCACCGCCATCACGGTGCGTCCGGACGCGGCCAGGCGCACCAGCGCGGGCACGTCGCCACCCACGCCGGCGATGCACGACATTTCGGCCAGGCCGCGCCGGTCCAGCTGCAGCGCGACATGGTTGGCCATCTGCGCGGCGCTGGAGCAGCCGGAGCAGGAGTACACAAGTGGCATGGAGGGATCGGGGCGTGGCATGGTTTTCTCCTTTGAGACGATCAGCCGCCTGGCGCGCGGCGCGCGCGAAAAAGCGGACCAAAATCGAACGCCGACGCGTCCAGCGCATCGAGCGTATTCTTGAACAGCAGCCCCAGTTCGGTATCGCCTTCGAGGCGCAGGCGGCGGCTGAAAAACAGCGTGTCGGGATCTTCTTCGCGGCGCATCAACAGCAGCAGGTCGTGGGCGCGCGCGCCGATGGCCAGGTCGGCCTCGCGGTGGGTGGCCGGGCGGAAGGCGCCGGCGCGCCACGCGAAATCGAACACGACGCCGGCGTCGTCCACGCACAGGCGCAAGCGGCGCCCTTCCAGCGCGGCCTGGACGTCGGCCGGCAGATGGCGCGCCAACGCCAGGTTGAGCGCGCGCGCGAACAGCCATGCGCCGGGATAGGCCGGCAGGCGCTTGAGCAGCGCGGCCACGCTCCTGGGCAGGATATAGCGGGTGTCAGAGGCTTGCATGGCGCTCCATTCCGGGCTGGCCGAACCAGTAGCCGTCGCAGTCCGCGGCCGGCAGCCATGGCGTGACGGATTCGCCGGCGGTATCGGGCCCGATGAGGCCATGGCGGGCCTGGTCGAAGGCGGCCAGCACCTGCTCCGTGCCGCTGGCCTGCGGGCTCACGCGCACCACATCGACGCCGATGGCGAGCATGTCGGCCAGCTCGCGCACCAGGTTGTACACCAGCGCCGACTGGGTCTGGGTCCCGTTGAGCACCAGGAAAGGCTCCTGCTCGCGCGTGCGCAGCAGCAGGCCGTCGGGGTGGTCCATGCAGCTGAAGCGGCAATCGTCCTTGGGCAGGTTGCGGTTGCGCGCGGTGAAGCAGCGCGCCGACAGCGCCAGCGGCATGCGCCCGTAGGCGAACACTTCGGTCTCGATGCCGGCCGGGCGTTCGGCCAGAATATGGACCAGCGCGTCGCGGCTCATCTCCAGCGGCATGACCCAGCGCCGCGCGCCCAGGCCGGCCACGAGCGCGAGCGAGGGCGCGCTGTACAGGTTCAGGTAGGCGCCGGCCACGAACGGCATATGCCCGCGCAGGTTGTGCACCGCGCCCATGTCGTTGGCCTCGAGCGAGTAACGGCCATTTTCCGCCATGCGGCGCAGCGCGGCCAGGTCGCTGCCGGATTCGATCAGCGCCAGGGTCGACAACACCACCTCCTTGCCGCTGGCGGCCAGCAGGTCGGCCACATCGAGCCAGTCGGACAGGCGCAGCTCGTGGCGGCGCGAGCACACCGTCTCACCCAGGTAGACGATATCGGCCGGACCCTCGGCCACCATCTGGTAAAACTCGAACACCGTCGCGCGCGGCCAGTAGGTGAGGATGGGGCCGAGCGCGAGCTTGAGGGTTTTCTCTGTCATGGCACTCACTTCCAGGCGCGGTGATAGGCGCCGAGGGTGTGCTGCTGGCCCTCGGCGAGCTTGCCCAGCGCGGCGGTCCACGCAGGCTTGACGGAGAAGCGCGCATGCGCGTCGCGGCAGGCGTCGATCGCGTCGCGCCACACCCGCGTCACCTGCGCCACGTAGGCCGGGCTGCGCTGGCGCCCTTCGATCTTCACCGCGCGCACGCCCATGGCCAGCAATTGCGGCAGCAGCGCCAGGGTATTGAGGCTGGTGGGCTCCTCGATGGCGTAATAGGTGTCGCCCTCGACCTCGAAGCGGCCCTTGCACAGGGTCGGATAGCTGGCGCTTTCGCCGTCGGCATAGCGGTCGATCAGCACGCCGTTCAGGCGCGCATCCAGCCCGCGTGGGGTCTCCTGCCAGCGCACCGCCTTGGCCGGCGAGCAGACGCCGTGGGTATTGGGCGACTCGCCGGTGGCGTAGGACGACAGCGCGCAGCGCCCCTCGACCATCACGCACAGGCTGCCGAAGCCGAACACTTCGATCTCGACCGGCGTATGGCCGATCAATTGTTCGACCTGGGTGAGCGAGAGCACGCGCGGCAGCACGGCGCGCGCGATGCCGAAGTGCTCGTGGTAGAAGTTGATGGCGTCGTAGTTGGTGGCCGAGCCCTGGACCGACAGGTGCAGGCGCAGTGCGGGGTGGTGCTTGCTGGCGTAGGCCATCAGGCCGGGATCGGCCAGGATCACCGCGTCGATGCCGGCATCGGCGGCGCGGTCGATGGCACCGCGCCACAATCCCCAGTTGTGCGCCTGGGGATAGGTGTTCAGGGCCAGCAGGACCTTGCGTCCGCGCTGGTGGGCGTAGGCGATGCCGGCCGCGATGGCCGCGTCGTCGAAATTGAGGCCGGCGAAATTGCGAGCGTTGGTGGCGTCGCGAAAACCGAGGTAGACGCAGTCGGCCCCATTGTCGACCGCGCTTTTGAGGGCCGGCAGGGAGCCTGCCGGGCATACCAGTTCGAGCCCGGACCGGGGCGGTGCGGCGTGTTCAGTCATTGATCTCTTCAGGTGCGTGGCGCTGCCACGTGAAGCTTCACTATAGCGGCGCGCCGGTCGCGAAGTCCTTAACCCAGATCATGGATTTCAGGATGGCGGCGGTGCCAGAATCGGGTCTCGTATTGTGAGAATTGGAGGATCGCCATGCTGGATGTGCCGCTCGACGTGTGCGCCCTCGCGCCGCCGGAACCGATGGAACGGGTGCTCGACGCGCTGTGCGCGCTGGCGCCGGACGCGCGCCTGGCCGTGCTGATTGACCGCCAGCCGCACCCGTTGCTGCGCATCCTCGATCGCAACGGGTATCGCCACCAGCTCACGGCCCGGTCCGACCGCCGCTTCGACCTGCTGATCTGGCGCGCCGCCTGATGCGCCGCGTGCTGCAGCTCGAGCGCCGTCCGGGCGCGATGCTCTCGCTGCGCTTCTTCCTCACCGCGCCACTGTGCGCGCTGCTGGCCGGCGCGCTCCTGGCGTGGCAGGGCGACGCCGCCTTCGCCTCGCGCTGGAGCGCCGGCGCGCTCGCCGCCACCCACCTGTTCGCGCTCGGCGTGTTGAGCATGACGATGTGCGGCGCGCTGATGCAGTTGCTGCCGGTGGTGGCCGGCGCCGAGCTCCCGTGGCCGGCGGCCAGCGCGCGCGCCATCCACGCGCTGCTGTGCGTCGGCACCGCCCTGCTGGCGGGCGGATTCTGGTGGACGGCGCCGACGCTGTTCGCGCTGGCGCTGGCGCCCCTGCTGCTGGCGCTGGCGTGGCTGCTGTGCGCCTGCACCTGGGCCCTGTTGCGCGCGCCGAAGGACAGCGGCGCGGCCATGCTGGGCGGCGTGCGTCCCGCCCTGCTGGCCCTGGCCGGGACCGTGCCGCTGGGCGCGGCGATGGCCGCCGCGATGGCCTGGCCGCGCGCGCTGCCGCTGGCGGACCTGGTCGGCCTGCACGCCAGCTGGGGTTTACTGGGCTGGGTGGCGCTGCTGATCGTCGGGGTGGCGTTCCAGGTGATCCCGATGTTCCAGGTCACGCCGCCGTATCCGCCGCTCGTCACCTTGCTGCTGAGCGCGCTGCTGCCGGCGACCCTGCTGGCCAGCTCGGCCGCCCAGGCCAGCGGGCACTGGAGCGCGCCGCTGCTGCGCGCCGTGCTGGCCGCCCTGTTCACGCTGTTCGCGCTGTGGACGTTCAGCCTGCTGGCGCGCCGCAAGCGCCCGGCCGACGCCACCACCCTGTTCTGGCGCGCGTCGATGGGCAGCCTGCTGGCCTGCGTGCTGTTGTGGTACGCGCCGCTCGACACCCAGGCGCGCGCGATCGCGACCGGCGTGCTGTTCATGCTCGGCTTCGCCGGCTCGGCCGTGATGGGCATGCTGTACAAGATCGTGCCCTTCCTGCTGTGGCAGCACTGGCAGGAACGGGGCCTGCCGAAGCCGCTCGCGAGCATCCGCCTGGTGATCCCGGACGGCCGCGCCAAGGCGCAGTTCTGGCTGCACCTGGCCAGCCTGATGCTGCTGGTGGGCGCGGTGCCGCTCGCCGCCTGGCAGCCGCACTGGCCGGCGCAACCGCGGCCGCCACACCTCGCGCTGGCGCAGATGCCACCGCCACACCTGCCGTTGCGCGTCGGCGCGCTGGCCCTGATGGCGTCGGCCGCCCTGCTCGGCGCCAGCCTGGCGCGCGCCGCGCTAATCGCCCGCGCGGCCCAGCCGCTCCATCCGCGCGAGCCACTTGGCGACACGGTCGGCTCGCATGTCGCCGGCCGTGCCGATCAGGGTGGCGTGCACCGGCGCGATGCCGACAAAGCCGAGCACGTTGCGCTCAAGCGACTTGACGCTGTGCGCGCGGAAATACCACCGGTATAGCAGGGCCGGCATCCCCATGGTGACCACCACCCGCGCGGAGCGTCCGGCGAGCCCTTTCTTGGCCAGCGGATTGCTGCCCTCGCGCGCGAACGCGAAGCCGGGCCGCGCCACCTGCTCCAGGAAGCCTTTGAGCAGGGCCGGCATGTCGCCCAGCCACAGCGGAAAGAAGAACACGATGTGCTCGGCCCAGCCGATGTCGGCCTGGGGCTGGACCAGGCTGGCCGGGATGGGGCCGTCATCCCACTCGGCCTGGCTGCGCAGCAGCGGAAAGTCGAGCGTGGCGACGTCGATCCGGCGCACCGTATGCCCGCCCTGCGCGGCGGCGGCGGCGTAGGCCTGCTCCAGCGCGCGGCACAGATGCTGCTCGCCGCGGTCGGGATGGCCCTGCACCAGCAGGATGCGCTTGCTCATGACGGCATGGCGCCTGCGCCGGTCAGGCGGCCGCGTGCTGGGTGGCCGCCTGCTGTTCGAGGCGCGCCTGGCATTCCAGGCAGGTCAGCGCGGTCGGGGCGGCGCGCAGGCGCGGCGCGGGAATCGGTTCCCCGCATTCGATGCAGATGCCGCCCACGCCAAACTCGATGCGCTTGAGCGCCGCATCGATGGCCGCCAGGTCGCTTTGCTCGTGATGCAGCAAGGCAAGATCATTATCGCTGAGGAAGGCCGCCTCGGCCGGACTGTCGCCGTCCGCGATATGGTTGGCAAGCCGGTGCGGCTCGTCATCGCCGCTGCTGGACAGGTGGACGCGGATGGCGTCCAGCACATCCTGACGCATGGCGCGCAAGGTGATTTCGAGTTCCTTGATGTCAGACAAGGTCGGGCTGTTCACGGTAGCTCCTGATGGTTGGATCGCATAGACATAGTGTCACGCCGCGCATGGCTGCACGTCCTTGATCCACATCAAACGACGCCGGAGCCCGGGCGCCTTGCGTTGCCAACTAGCGCCGGACTTTGCCCGATTCAAAGTTTTCGCGCGCGTCTTTCAGGTGCTCGCCGCCAGCCGGGCCCAGCCCTGCCTTCGCGTCGTGATTGCTGGTGTGCTCATGACGCTCGCGCTCGAGTTCACGCTCGAGGCGCGAGGGCGTGGTGCCATTGGGTTGTTGCTGGGGCATGGCGACTCCTGTGGTGGCCGGTAGATCGTCGGACTATTTTATCCGTACCGAAAGAATCGCCGATAAAGCACACTTCGTATGTGCAGGTTTTAACACAGGTCGCGCTTTTGCCTAATGACCGTAGCCACGCAGGCGGTCCATGGCCAGGATCCGCACATTGCGCCCCTGCACCTCGATCAAGCCTTGCGCCGCCAAGTCCGACAAAATGCGGGAGAAATGCTCGGGCGTCAGGTTCAGGCGCGAGGCCACCAGGGCCTTGGACATCGGCAGGCGGATCTGGGCGCCGTCGCTATCGGGCCCGTCTTTGAGCAGGTAGCCGATCGCGCGCTGGGTGCCCGTGTGCAGGCAATACGATTCCAGGTCGCACATCAGGCCGTGCATGCGCCGGCTCAACCCGGCAAGCATCTTGCTGGCCAGCGCAGGGTCGTGGGCGATCTCGTGCATGAGCGTGTCCCTGGCCACGTGCAGCAGCAGGCTGTCCTCCATGGCCTGGGCGGCCACGATGTAGGGCTTACCCATGAACATGACCGCCTCGCCGAAGCTGTGCTGCGGGCCGATCATCTCGACCACTTTTTCGGCGCCCTGGGCCGACACGAAGGCCAGCTTGACCTGCCCGTACACCACCACGTGAAAGCCCACACACGGATCGCCGCGCTGGAACACCTGGGTGCCGCGCTCGATGCGCAGGGTGGTGGTGCCCAGCGCGATGCGGTCCAGCTCGGCCTCGCTGACCGCCTCGAACAGCGGCAGTTGGGCCAGGAAGCGCTGCACCTTGATGCGGTCGATGCTCTTATCCATGGCCGCCTCAGATCGTGCTCGAATAGCGGCGCGGCGCCGGCCCCTCGGGCCGCGGCTGGCCCAGGTAGCGGTCGAACACCATGCCGATGTTGCGGATCAGCAGACGCCCCTTGAGGCTGACCTCGATGCCGTCCGCGTCCATGCGCAGCAGGCCGTCGTCGGCCAGCGCTTGCAGCGCCACCAGCTCGGCGGCGAAATAGCTGGCGAACGCCACCCCCGGCGGCAGCGCCAGCGCGTCGAAGCGCAGCGCGAAGTCGCACATCAGGCGCCCGATCACGTCGCGCCGCAGGCGGTCGTCCTCGCTGAGCACGACGCCGCGCCGGATCGGCAGCTGGTCCTCGTCCAGGCGCGCGTAGTAGCCGGTGATGCTCTTATCGTTCTGGCTGTAGGTGCCGCCCAGCGCGCTGATGCCGGACACCCCGAGCGCCACCATGTCCGCCTCGGCGTGGGTCGAATAGCCCTGGAAGTTGCGCTGCAGCCGGCCTTCGCGCTGGGCGCGCGCGAGGTCGTCGTCGGGCTTGGCGAAATGGTCCATGCCGATGTAGACGTAGCCGGCAGCGCCAAGGCGCTCGATGCACAGGGCCAGCATGTCGAGCTTGGTGTCGGGCGAAGGCAGGTCCTCCGCCTTGATCAGGTTCTGCGACTTGAACAGGTGCGGCATGTGGGCGTAGGTTATAGATGGCGATGCGGTCCGGGTCGGCCGCCACCACCTTGGCCAGGGTCTGCGCCATGGTGCCCAGGTCCTGCTTGGGCAGGCCGTAAATGAGGTCGATGCTGACCGAGCGGAAACCCGCCTCGCGCGCCGCGGCAATCACTTCGAGCGTCTCGTGCTCGGGCTGGATGCGGTTGACCGCGCGCTGCACCTCGGGATCGAAGTCCTGCACCCCCAGGCTGATGCGGTTGAAGCCCTGCGCGCGCAGGGTGTGCACGCGCGCGCGCGTGACCGTGCGCGGGTCCACCTCGACCGAATACTCGCCGCTCGCGTCGGGCGCGAACGCGAACCAGGTACGCAGGCAGTCCAGCAGGCCGGCCATCTGGTCGTCGCTCAGGTAGGTGGGGGTGCCGCCGCCGAAGTGCAGCTGCGCGACCTGGTTCATGCCTTCCAGGCGGCGCCCCTGCATGGCGATCTCGCGCTTGAGGTAGTCCAGGTACTGCACCGCCTTGCTGCGGTCCTGGGTGATGATCTTGTTGCAGCCGCAGTAGTAGCACAGCGACTCGCAAAACGGAATGTGCACGTACAGCGACAGCGGCTGCGGCGCGCCGCGCGCCCTCACCCGCGCCACCGCCGCGTCGTAGTCGGCACCGCTGAAGTCCGGCGTGAAGCGGTCGGCGGTGGGGTAGGAGGTGTAGCGCGGCCCCATCTGGTTAAGCTTGCGGATAAGGGCCGCGTCGAATTCGACCGAGGGGACGATCGCGACGACCTTGTGTGCTGTGTTCATGTTCTTACTCCCGGCTGGATGCGAAATCAATGATCTGTATCATCGATAAAATCATATCCCGCCGGGCCTGGCCGCGCTTGGCGCAGAGGAGCTAATCCGCCTAGTCCGTTCGGGCTAGGAGTCTGCCCTCAGCACGGCATGTCGGCGTTTTTGCGCGCGTAGCACCACCAGGTGATGGCGATGCAGCTGGTGTAGAAGGCGATGAAGCACCACAGCGCCGCGTCGGGGCTGCCGGTCAGGGCGATCGAGGTGCCGTAGCTTTTCGGGATGAAGAAGGCGCCGTAGGCCGCCACCGCCGAGGTGAAGCCGAGCACCGCCGCGCCCTCCTTGTTGGCGTCGACGACGGCCTGCTCCTGGGCCGGACGGCCCTTGCCGGCCGCGGCGCGCTGGCGCTGGGTCAGGAAGATCACCGGGATCATGCGGAAGGTGGACGCGTTACCGATGCCGGTGGCGGCGAACAGCAGCATGAACATCCAGTAGAAGCCGTTGAAGTTGCCGCCGCTGCCGCCGTGCGATATGAAATGCAGCACGCCCAGCACCGCGCCGATCATGACGACGAAGGACCACAGGGTCACGCGCGCGCCGCCCAGGCGGTCGGCCACCCAGCCGCCGGCCACCCGCGCCAGCGCGCCCACGAGCGGGCCGAGGAAGGCGTAGCTGAGCGGGTTCACATCCGGGAACTGGGTCTTGATCAGCAGCGGGAAGGCGGCCGAATAGCCGATGAAGGAGCCGAAGGTGCCGGTATAGAGCCAGCACATGATCCAGTTGTGAATCCGCTTGAAGATCACGGCCTGCTCCGAGAACGAGGCCTTGGCCGAGGCCAGGTCGTTCATGCCGAACCATGCCGTCAGGGTGGCGATCACAATGAAGGGCACCCAGATGAAGCCGGCGTTCTGCAGCCACATCTGGCGCGTGGCGTCGCCCTTGATCCAGCTTTGCGGCTCGCCGCCGAGCGCGCCGAACACGCCGGCGGTGATCACCAGCGGCACCACGAACTGCACCGCCGACACGCCCAGGTTGCCCAGGCCCGCGTTCAGGCCGAGCGCGAAGCCCTTGTGCGCCTTCGGGAAGAAGAAGCTGATGTTGGCCATCGAGGAGGCGAAGTTGCCGCCGCCGAAGCCGCACAGCAGCGCCAGCACCAGCATGGTCGGGTAGCCGGTGTGGATGTCCTGCACCGCGAAGCCGATGCCCAGCGCGGGAATGAGCAGCGAGGCGGTGGAGATGGCGGTCCATTTGCGCCCGCCGAAGATCGGCACCATGAACGAGTAGAAGATGCGCAGCGTGGCGCCGGACAGCCCGGGCAAGGCGGTCAGCCAGAACAGCTGGTTGGTGCTGTACTTGAAGCCGATGTTGGGGAAGTTCACCACCACCACGCTCCACACCATCCACACCGCGAAGGCCAGCAGCAGTGCCGGAATCGAGATCCACAGGTTGCGGTTGGCGGTGAGCCTGCCGGTACGCTGCCAGAAGTGGGGGACCTCCGGCTCCCACGTGCTGATCATATATTTGCTCATCATTTTCTCCACGGTTGTGATATCAGGATTGGGTCGCCAGCACCGCTTCGGGCAGCGCCGCGGCGCGCGCCGGCGCCGGCTTGAAAGAGAAGTGCATCCACACCAGCGAGACGCACACGGCGCCGTACAGCAGCATGAAGGCGGAGGAACGCACGCCGGTCAGGTCGACCAGGGCGCCGAACAGGATAGGCAGCACGAAGCCGCCCAGGCCGCCGGCCAGGCCGACCACGCCGGAGACGGCGCCGATGTTGTCGGCGAAGTCGTCGGCGATGAACTTGAACACCGAGGCCTTGCCGACCGCCATCGCCACGCCGACCACGAACAGCAGCGTGGTGAACACCAGCGGCGAGAGCGCGAACTGCAGGCTGACGCTGCCGCCGACGGTCTTGACGACCATGCTGGTGGGCGGGTACGAGAGCAGGAAGAAGCACACCCAGCACACCCACATCACCGCCCAGGTGACCTTGGCGGCGCCGTACTTGTCCGAGATCCAGCCGCCCAGGGCGCGCAGCACGCCGCCCGGCAG
>DIZW01000115.1:77169-77312 GCA_002428015.1 Oxalobacteraceae bacterium UBA6018
CGCAGCACGCCGCCCGGCAGCGAGAAGCAGGCCGCCAGCAGGGCCGCGCGCTTGATGTCGAAGCCGTATTCGCCCACGTAGTAGCGGGTCATCCACAGGGCCAGGCCGACGTAGCCGCCGAACACCACCGAGTAGTACTGGCA
>DIZW01000030.1 GCA_002428015.1 Oxalobacteraceae bacterium UBA6018
GCTTTTGTGCGATCCCGACGGGGGAGTGGAGCCGATGCGGCGTGCCCGCGCTTGGGCAAGCTGGTGCTGGGGCCGGTGCTGGTGCTAGTGCGAAGTGCGTCCGCCGTGCGGCCGACGGGCACCCGCCGATCCCTCGGCACCTGCGCAGCCAGAACGCGTGGCGCGGGGTTCACGCCCGCGCGCGCAGCCGCGCCACGTTGGCGCGGCCTTGATCAACCTTACGCTTCGGCGATGCGCTTGGCGATATGCGCCAGCGCTTCTTCGACCTGGTCGATCAGGATCAGGCATAGATCGCCCTCGCCCAGTCGCGCCAGGGCCGTATCGATGGCGACGAATTCGCCGTTGATCTGGTCGATATGCGTGGTGCGCTTGGCGCCTTCGAGGCCCTGGCGCAGCAGCGCCACCACTTCGCCGTCGGCGCGTCCGCGCTGGCACTGGTCCTGGTACAGCAGCACGTCGTCGAAGGCGGCGCCGAGAATCTCGGTCTGCTGGCGGATGTCTTCGTCGCGCCGGTCGCCGGCGCCGCTGATGACCACCGAGCGGCGCTTGGCAGGCATGCCCGCGAGCGCCGCCACCAGCGCCAGGATGGCGTCGGGATTGTGGCCGTAGTCGGCGATCACGGTGGCGCCGCGATAGTCGAACACGTTGAAGCGCCCAGGCGCGTTGTCGCTGTCGTTGGCGAAGGTTTTCAGTCCGGCGCGGATCGCGTCCCACGTAACGCCGACCGCCCACGCCGCCGCCACCGAGGCCATCACGTTCTCGACCTGGAAGCCGACGCTGCCGTTGCGCGTGATGGGCACCTCGGCCAGCGCAACCTTGTGCGCGCTCTTGCCTTGTGCGGCGACCAGCATGCCGTCCTCGATATAGACCACGCGCTGGCCCTGCGCGCGGTGGGTGGACATGACCGGATGCTCGCGGTCGGCGGCGAAGAAGGTCACCGAGCCGCGGCAGTTGTCGGCCATCGTCACCACCACCGGATCGGCGGCGTTGAGCACGGCCACGCCGCCGTCGGCGACGTTCTGGACGATCACGCGCTTGAGCACGGCCAGGTCCTCGACCGTGGTGATGTAGTTCAGGCCGAGGTGGTCGCCGGCGCCGATGTTGGTGACGACGGCGACCAGGCAGCGGTCGAACGCCAGGCCTTCGCGCAGCAGGCCGCCGCGCGCGGTTTCGAAGACGGCGGCATCGACGTCGGGGTGCAGCAGCACGTTGCGGGCGCTGCGCGGTCCGCTGCAGTCGCCGCTGTCGATCTGGCGCCCTTCGACGTAGACGCCGTCGGTGTTGGTCATGCCGGTGCGCAGGCCGCCGGCGGTGAGCAGGTGGGCGATCAGGCGCACGGTGGTGGTCTTGCCGTTGGTGCCGGTGACGGCCACCACGGGAATGCGCCCGTCGTCGCCGGCGTCGAACAGGGTTTCGATGATCGCTTCGCCCACCGCGCGTCCCTTGCCGAACGAGGGCGAGAGGTGCATGCGCAGGCCGGGCGCGGCGTTGACTTCGACGATGCCGCCATGCTGCTCTTCGATCGGCTGGAGCACGCTGTCGCACACCAGGTCGACGCCGCAGATGTCCAGCCCGACCATGTGGGCGGCGGCCACCGCGCGCGCCGCCACTTCGGGGTGCACGTCGTCGGTGACGTCGGTGGCCGAGCCGCCGGTGGAGAGGTTGGCGTTGTTGCGCAGGATGACGCGGCGGCCCTTGGGCGGCACCGACTCGGCCACGTAGCCTTGCTTGGCCAGGCTGGCCAGGGCGATGTCGTCGAAGCGGATCTTGGTCAGCGAGGTGGAGTGGCCGTTGCCGCGGCGCGGGTCGAGGTTGACCTGGTCGACCAGCTCGCGCACGCTGTGCCTGCCGTCGCCGACCACGATCGGCGGATCGCGGCGCGCGGCGGCCACCAGCTTGTTACCAATCACCAGCAGGCGGAAGTCGTTGCCGGGCAGGTAGCGCTCGACCAGGATATCGTCGCGGAACTCCGAGGCCGCCGCGAAGCCTGCGTCGAGCTGGTCGCGGCTGGTGACGTTGACGGTCACGCCCTTGCCCTGGTTGCCGTCCTTGGGCTTGATCACCACCGGCAGGCCGATCTCCTGGGCCGCGGCCCAGGCGTCGTCCGGGTCGCTCACCACGCGCCCGAGCGGCACCGGCACGCCGGCCGCGTGCAGCAGGCGCTTGGTCAGTTCCTTGTCCTGGGCGATGGCCTCGGCGATGGCGCCGGTGCGGTCGATCTCGGCGGCCTGGATTCTGCGCTGCTTGCTGCCCCAGCCGAACACCACCAGGCTGCCGTCGGTGAGGCGGCGGTAGGGGATGTTGCGGTCCACCGCGGCGTGCACGATGGCGCCGGTGGACGGGCCCAGGCGCACGTCCTCGTCCAGTTCGCGCAGCTGTGCCAGGGCGCCGGCCAGGTCGAACGGGCTGTCCTCGAGCGCGGCCCGGCACAGCTGCTCGGCCAGTTCCAGCGCCAGGCGCCCGACCGCTTCCTCTGAATACTCGACCACGACCTGGAAGATGCCTTCCTCCGGCGTGATGGTGGTGCGGCTGAAGGTGACGGGGCAGCCGGCCTGCGCCTGCAGGCCGAGCGCGGCCAGTTCGAGCACGTGCGCCAGCGGGATGGTGTCGTCATGCCCGGTCGGCTGCAGCGGGCTCAGTTCGGGAAAGCGCGCGCGCAGCCGCACTTCGAAGTCGGACAGGGCGCCGACGCAGCGCTCGGCCTCGGTGCAGGTGACGATCGCCTCGACCGAAGTGTGGTGGCTCCACAGGTTAGGGCCGCGCAGGGCGCGTACGCGAGATACTTCCATAAACCTTCAATCCTCAATGTGCCGGCAGCGCCGCGGCGCCGCCTGCGGTGGCCCGGCACCTGCCGGGCGCGATGGCTAAACTAGTACTTGGACTTCTTCGCCTGCGCGTCGAACGCGCGCAGCCCGGCGCAGATGATCTCGGCCGGCACCTGCATGGCCCAGGCCACCGCGACCGCGGCCAGCACGCTGTCCGGATTGGCGGCGGTGGCCGGGCGCAGCGAGGCCAGGCTCACCAGCGGCGTCTCGTCGGCGCCCTCGGCCAGCACGATCTTGGCGCCGCGCAGGGTCACCGCGCGCTCGCCGGCGGCGCGCTGGCGCGCCAGCACCGGGGTGTCCGGATCGGCCGCGTAGAAGATCACCTTGCCGTCGCACAGCTCGGCCATCTCGGCCACGGCCGCGTCGGCGCCGTTGAGCACCGCCACGCCGTCCGGCAGGATCACGTCGACCTGGGTGCGCACCACGTTGGCCATGGCGTCGGCGTCGCCGATGTAGAACTCGGCCAGGCCCTCGCGCCCATCCAGGTCGGTCACCACGCCGATCCGGCATTTGTCGTAGGCCAGGCCTTCGGCGAGGATCATGCGCGCGTCGCTTTCGAAGATGGCCGCCTGCACGGTGCGGTTGATCAGCAGGCGCTGGCCGGCTTCCCAGTTCATCGCGTTGGTGGCCGAGACCTGGCGCTGGTCCAGGTACAGGCCATCGGAACAGGCCACGCCGGTGTGCAGGCCGGCCAGATGCAGCAGCTTGCCGATCAGGCGCGCGACCAGGCGGGTGTCGCGGCTGCCGGTGACGCCGATGACCGGGATGCGTCCGTCCTCGCTGGCGCTGAACAGGTGTTCGATGATGGCCGCGCCGACCGCGCGCGGGGCGCCGTCGGCCGGCTTGATGTGGGCCAGCAGGCCGGGGCTGGCGTTCACTTCGATGATGGCGCCGCGCTGCTCCTCGAGCGGGCGGCTGATGTCGGCGGCGACCAGGTCGATGCCGGCGATGTCCAGCCCGACCACGCGCGCGGCCAGCGCGGCCGCGTGCGCGACCGACGGGTGCACCTTGTCGGTGACGTCGAAGGCGACGTTGCCGTTCAACTGGATCAGCACCTTCTGGCCGGCCTGCGGCACCGAGGCCGCGGTCATGCCCTGGCGCTCCAGTTCGAGCACGATCTCGCCGCTGTCGGGCTCCACGGCGTTCAGCGGAGCGTCCTCGTGCACCCCGCGCCGCGGGTCGGTGTTGATCTGGCTGTCGATCAGCTGGGCCACGCTGGAAATGCCGTCGCCGGTGACCCACAGCGACTCGCCCTTGGCCGCGGCCACCAGGCGCTTGCCGACCACCAGCAGGCGGTGCTCGTCGCCGGTGATGTAGCGCTCCACCAGCACGCTCTCGCTGTCGCCCTTGCGCGCGGCCAGGTGGTAGGCCTTCTCGACGTCGGCCTGGGTCATCAGGTTGAGCGACACGCCGCGCCCGTGGTTGCCGTCGTAGGGCTTGACCACCACCGGCAGGCCGATGTCCTGGGCTTCTTCCCAGGCCTGCTCGGCGCTGATCACCAGGCTGCCCTCGGGGACCGGCACGCCGCAGGACTTGAGCAGGGTCTTGGTCAGGTCCTTGTCGCTGGCGATGCTCTCGGCGATGGCGCTGGTACCGTCGGTCTCGGCGGTCCAGATGCGGCGCTGGGCGCAGCCGTGGCCCAGCTGGACCAGGTTGCCGTCGGTCAGGCGCAACGCCGGGATGCGGCGCTCGGTGGCCGCGTCGACGATGTGGGCCGTGCTCGGCCCCAGGCAGTGTTCGTCGACCATGTCCTTCAACGCGGTGACGGCGGCGGGCAGGTCGAACGGGGTGTCGTCGATGGCGGCCATCAGCAGCGCGCGCCCGGCCTGCAGCGCGGCCATGCCGACCTGCTCCTGGCGCGTGCGGAAGGCCATCTTGTAGACCCCGATGTCGGAGGTGGAGCGGGTCTTGCCGAAGCCGGTGCGCATGCCGGCCAGGTTTTGCAGTTCGAGCACCACATGTTCAAGAATATGACCGGCCCAGGTGCCTTCGCGCAGGCGCTCGAGAAAGCCGCCGTGCTCGCCCACGCCGCAGCGGTGCACCACCAGGCCCGGCAGCCACGCCGTGAGCCGCTCGTACAGGCCGGGCAGCTGGTTCGACGGCGTGTCTTCCAGCGCGCCGATGTCGAGCAGGGCCTCGATGACGGGACGGTAGGTCCAGATGTTGGGGCCGCGCAGATGGGTCGCGCGCAGAATCCCGATGTCTTTCTTCTTTGTCATGTAATTATTTCTTGATAACAGGGCTTGCGCTGTGCATGCTCAAAGTCCCTGGTCCGGCTGTTTGAAGCGCATCATGTTGTATACTTGCAGAGACGAAGCTTACCGCGCTGAACCGATTTCTGCCAGTCTGGATTCCCGAAACGGGTAACAGGGTGGCGCCGGCACCTTCCCCGCAGCGTCGAAATCGTTTCCGAACAGTCATGAACAGTCAGCAACGGTCACGAACACCACCAACGCCACTACCACCACGAATATGACGCCCGCGCGGCGAGCCCTGGAGCCGGAATCGCAATACGATGACAACTGAACAATTAAGTGCCCCCGCGAACCCGGCCCCGCCCCCCGTCCCCGCCCAGTGGCTGGCGGAGGTGGAAAGAAATCTTGATGTAGGGGAAAACGTTTTAAGCAGCGTCGAGGTTGACCTGGACGCGCGCCTGCGATTCACCAAGGGCCTGGTGGTGGCCACCGCCACCCGCCTGCTGGCGCGCGCGCCGGGCCAGCAGGCCTGGCAGGCCTGGGCTTACCGGCCCGGGCTGACCTTGAGCCACCACGACCACGCCGGCGTCGGCCACCTGCAGTTATTCGACGAGCAAGGCCTGCTGGCCGAGTGGCGCTTCACCCTGGGCCAGAACCTGCAGGCCATCCGCGTGCTCGACCATTTCCGCGAGCACCTGCACAGCGCGCTGACTGGCCAGCCGGTGCGCGTGCCCGAGCAGGAGGTGTGCCCCAGCTGCAAGGCGCCGCTGGCGCCGGACCAGGACGAGTGCCCGATCTGCACCAAGGTGCTGTACACCCCGCCGTCGACCTGGACCCTGCTGCGCCTGTGGCGCTTCGCCCGGCCCTACAGCGGCCAGCTGGGGCTGGGCTTCGCCCTGATGGTGGCCAGCACGGCGGCGCACATGATTCCGCCCTACCTGACCATGCCGCTGATGGACAACGTGCTCATCCCGTTCCAGAACGGCCAGCCGGTCGACTCCCACCTGGTGTGGATGTACATGCTGGGCCTGCTCGGCTCGGCGGTGCTGGCCTGGGCCCTGGGCTGGGGCAAGACCTACGTGCTGGCGCTGGTGTCCGAGCGCATGGGCGCCGACCTGCGCTCGGCCACCTACGAGCACCTGATGAAGCTGTCGCTGGAGTTCTTCGGCGGCAAGCGCACGGGCGACTTGATGTCGCGCATCGGCAGCGGCAGCGACCGCATCTGCGTGTTCCTGTCGCTGCACCTGCTCGACTTCGCCTCCGACGTGCTGATGATCATCATGACCGGGGTGATCCTGTGCTCGATCAACCCGACCCTGGCCGTCATCACCCTGGTGCCGCTGCCCTTCATCGCGTGGATGATCCACCTGGTGCGGGACCGCCTGCGCACCGGCTTCGAGAAGATCGACCGGGTGTGGGGCGAGGTGACCAACGTGCTGGCCGACACCATCCCCGGCATCCGCGTGGTCAAGGCCTTCGCCCAGGAGGCGCGCGAGGCCGGGCGCTTCCGCGAGGCCAACAAGCACAACCTGGCCGTCAACGACAAGCTCAACAAGGTGTGGTCGCTGTTCTCGCCCACCGTCTCCTTCCTGACCGAGCTGGGCCTGCTGGTGGTGTGGGTGTTCGGCATCTGGGAGGTGTCGCACCGCCACATCACGGTCGGCGTGCTGACCCTGTTCATCACCTACAGCAGCCGCTTCTACGGCCGCCTCGACTCGATGAGCCGGATCGTCTCGGTGACCCAGAAATCGGCCTCCGCCGCCAAGCGCATCTTCGACATCCTCGACCACGTCTCGAGCGTGCCGGAGCCGGCCAACCCAGTCAAGCTGGACCAGGTGGAAGGGCGCATCGATCTGCGCGAGGTGGGCTTCCGCTACGGCAACCGGGCCGTCAACCGCGGCATCTCGCTCAACATCAAGGCCGGCGAATTCGTCGGCCTGGTGGGCCACAGCGGCTCCGGCAAGAGCACCCTGGTCAACCTGATCTGCCGCTTCTACGACGTGTCCGAGGGCGCCATCCTGCTCGACGGGGTCGACATCCGCGCCTTCGCCGTGGCCGACTACCGGCGCAACATCGGCCTGGTGCTGCAGGAGCCTTTCCTGTTCTTCGGCACCATCGCCGAGAACATCGCCTACGGCAAGCCGCACGCCAGCCGCGCGGAGATCATCGCCGCCGCCCGCGCCGCCCACGCCCACGAATTCATCCTGCGCCTGCCGCAGGGCTACGACTCGATGGTCGGCGAGCGCGGCCAGGGCCTGTCCGGCGGCGAGCGCCAGCGCATCTCGATCGCGCGCGCCCTGCTGATCGACCCGCGCATCCTGATCATGGACGAGGCCACCTCGTCGGTGGACTCGGAGACCGAGAAGGAGATCCAGAAGGCGCTCGACAACCTGGTGCAGGGCCGCACCACGATCGCCATCGCGCACCGCCTGTCGACCCTGCACCGGGCCGACCGCCTCGTCGTGCTTGACCGCGGCGTGGTGATGGAGGAGGGCAGCCACGACGAGCTCATGGCCAAGGGCGGCGCCTATTTCCGCCTGTACGAGGCGCAGGCGCGCAACGTCGATACCGACATGGACGACCGCGATGGGGAGTAACGCATGAGCAGCAGCGCGAGCAGCATGAGCAACACGAGCAACACGAGCAGCACGAGCAGCACGAGCAGCACCACCAACACGAGCGGCACAAGCGGCACGTTTCAGCTATCGCGCGACAGCTTCGGCAAGCTGATCCTGACCGACGCGACCGGAGCGGTCCACGAGGGCGTGGCGCCGGTGCGCGCCTTTCCGATCCAGTCGCCTGACCAGGCGATCTCCCTGGTGCTCGGCAACGGCAAGGAGGTCGCCTGGATCGACGACCTGGCCGCGCTGGCGCCGCGCGAGCGCGCGCTGGTCGAGGAGGAACTGGGCGGGCGCGAGTTCATGCCCGAGCTCGAGCGCATCGTCGACGTGAGCGGCTACGCGCCGCCGTGCACCTGGTTCGTGCGGACCGACCGCGGCGACACCGAGTTCACACTCAAGGGCGAGGAGGACATCCGCCGCATCGGCGAGCGCTCCCTGCTCATCGCCGACAACCACGGCATCCATTACCTGATCCGCGACCTGGCCGGCCTCGACAAGCACAGCCGGAAGATCCTGGATCGCTTCCTGTAGTTTTCCCCTCACCTTGGAGTTGACATGCATTTCCTGCTGATCTACGAGCTCTCGCCCGATTACCTCGAGCGCCGCGGCCAATATCGCAACGAGCACCTGCAACTGGGCTGGGACGCGTGCGCGCGCGGCGAGATGGTCATGGCCGGCGCCATGTCCGATCCATTCGACATGGCCGCGCTGATGTTCAGCTGCGAGTCGGCCGACACGGTCGAGCGCTGGGCCCAGGCCGATCCCTACGTCAAGCATGGCCTGGTCACCAAGTACCAAGTGCGCCAGTGGAACACCGCCATCGGCGAGAGCGCGTTCAACCCCATCCGTCCTTAAGTCCGGTCCTGGCGCCGGCAGCCGCGCCTGTCGCGCCAATCTTCGGTTCGTTCTCCTGCTCACACCCGTCGCCCGACGCTGGGGCGACGGCGGCCTTTCCCGCGCACGTGATCGCCACGTGTTGCGGCATTGACACAACACACTCATCTTCCTGACGACGGCCGACGCGCCGTTTGCCGGCGTGCCGCGACGGATCTTGCCCGGCCGCCGCGCTCGGTTGACGACCCGGCGCGGCGCTGCCCTGCCGGGGCCGCGCACGACTTGCGCTACCTCGCTCCACTCTGGCGGCAACGCTGAGCGGTCCGGCCGCGCCGCCGCTTTCGCGCGCGACGGGCCAGCCGCGCTGCGCCTCACCCATTTTTGCGAACGACAAATTGTTCAATCGTACGGTCGATGAGATGTCCATTTGAGTATGCACATCGTCAAAAAATTGATTGGATTGAAATTACTTCATTCCAATAAGATCGGTCGCCAGTAGTAAAGAAGCAGATTTTTCCATAACTAGAAACAGAGGAGACCTATGAAATCGCAAGTATCCGCACGTCCTTTGGCCTTGAAGCTGACCGTGACTGCGCTGATGGGCGCCGGCCTGCTCAGCGGCGCCTCGGTGTGGGCGCAAGCGGCCGCCGAAAAGCCGGAGCCGACTGACATCGCGACCGTGGTCGTCACGGGCGTCAAGGCATCGCTGATCAAGAGCCTGGCGATCAAGCGCACCAGCGACCAGGTCGTGGAATCGGTCGTTGCCGAAGACATCGGCAAGCTGCCCGATAACAATGTCGTCGAAGCGCTGCAGCGCGTGACGGGGATCCAGGTCACCAACCGTGCCGGCGGCGAAGTCGGCACCTTGTCCATCCGTGGTCTGCCCGACGTCCAAACCACCTGGAACGGCCGCAATATTTTTACCGCGTCCGGTACGCAGGTCGCGCTTCAGGACATTCCCTCGACCCTGGTTCGCCAGATTGACGTCTACAAGACGCGCGACGCCAGCCAGTTGGAAACCGGAATTGCAGGCCAAGTTGACGTCAAGTCGCTGCGGCCGTTCGATTTCAAGGGGCCGAAAGTGTCGCTTTCGGCGCGTGAAACCTATCTCGATCCCGCGAAAAAGGCGAACCCGCAGCTCAGCGCCATGGTAAGCAACCGCTGGCAAACCGGCATCGGCGAAATCGGTGCCCTGGTCAATCTGTCGGCTACCCAGACGAAATACCGCAATGAAAGCGTGACGCCGGGTGCGATGGTGCCGTTTGTCAGCCCTAATGCCGCCGAAGATCCCGCAGGTTACACGCCCTTGCAGCGCATCTTCGACAACAGTATCTGGACGCCTGGTACCCATACCGGCTTGCCGACGGCAGCCGGTTCAACGCTCAATTTCAACGGCAAAGCTTATCCTTATTACCTGGCGCGTGACGCCATTTTCCAGAGCGACGTTGAGGGAGAGCGAAAGCGTCCTGCCGCCAATATCGCCTTGCAGTGGAAACCGAACAGCGATTCGGTCTACACCTTCGAATCGATGTACAACGGTTATCGTGACAAGTCCTTCAACAGGTTGCTGTTCAGCTTTGTTGACTGGTGGGGGGATCTCGGCAGCAACCCTGCGGGATCGATTACGACCTTCCCGGGAACGAACATCATCAAGACCCGTAAAGTCGGTAGCGTCTATGGCTTCAACAGCGGCGACTACACCACGTCGGCCACCGATTCCTACGTGTATGCCCTGAACGGCAAGTGGGACCTTGGCGACAGGCTGAGTCTGGACGGTGATCTGTCGTACCAAACCAGCAGCTATCACTCGGAATTCACAGCCACCCGGATCGATCGCGTTGCACCGTCTATCAACGTCGACTTCAATGCCGGCGGCAACAACACGGCCTTCCATTTCAATAACGATGCCGAACTGGCCGACCCGGCCAAGTGGAATGTTGCGCAGTTCTACGATAACGCCAACCGCAACAAGGGCAGCGCCGCGACGGCCAATCTGTCGGGCGTCTACAATGCCGACTGGGGTGCGCTGCAGACGATCGTCTTCGGCCTGCGCTACGACGACCGCAAGGCGTCGGAGGCTAACCGGGGGCAATCGGCCTTCTTGGGCCGCAACCTGGCCTCGCTGGGTCCGGGGTATTCGTCCACCAACTCGAACTTTGGCACGGCCATCTCGGACGTTCCGCGCACATGGGTGGAGCCCAATGCCTACTACATCCGCGACCATATCGACGACTGGCGTAAGCTCTATAACGCGGCCGATGCGAACTTCCTGACGACGGACAAACTGAGCCTGCAGAAGACCTTCGAGGTCGATGAAAAGACGAGCAACCTGTTCCTGATGGGGAATACCCAAAACGACCTGTTCGGCCATCGCCTGCGCGGCAATTTCGGCATGCGCTACGTCAAGGTCGGTACCGACATGACCTTCTATAAGGTTGACGCCACCACCAAGGCGGTCACGTCGTCCAGTGCCAGCAAGTCGACCAGCAAGTTGCTGCCCAGCATGACCCTGATTTACGACCCATCCAAGGACGTCGTGGTGCGCTTCAACTATGGTGAAACCCTGCGCCGCCCGAACTTCGGTGATCTGAATCCTGTCTTGCAACTCGGTGACGACGTTTCGAAGGTCGGTTATGGCTCGGGCGGCGGCGGCAATCCGGACCTGAAACCGACGCGCTCCAAGAACCTCGATCTGACGGCTGAGTGGTATTTCCAGAAGGACAGCGCAATCTACGGCACCGCGTTCAAGCGCAAGATCGACGGCTTGGTCGTGGGCTTGCGTCACAAGGTTCACGTCGATCCGGCGAACGACCCGTACCGCAACTCGACCTCGGGCGGCGACCATACGAACGGCTATGATTACGTCATCAACTCGCCGGTCAACGCCTCCAACGGCACGATCAGTGGCGCCGAGCTCGGCTTGATCTACTTCCCGAAGGGGCTGCCGAGCCTGCTGGACGGTCTGGGCATCCAGGGCAGCTATACGCGACTCACCTCGTCGCAGAACGTGCCCGACGCCAATGATGCCGGCGTCATCGTCGCTCAGCTCGAGACACCGTTCTTCGGCGTATCTGACAGGTCCTACAACGCCACCCTGGCTTATGAAAAGGGCCCGATCAGCGCGCGCTTGTCCTATGTCTGGCGCTCCGGCTTCCTGGCCGGCAACGAAGCGGCCCTGTTTGCAAATCCGATTGGTATCTGGCGTCATCCGGAAAAGAGTGTGGACATGCAAGTCTCCTACAAAATCAACGACAGCATGTCGGTCGATATCAGTGGTGTGAACTTGACGAACGAAGTGCAGCAGCAGTACTACCACTTCGGCAATGCGGGTAACGCGCAGGTGAGCAATTTCGGTACGCTCCAGATCGGACGTTCGGTCTCGGCTGCCCTCCGCTGGAAGATGTAAGCTGCGGCGGTCAAGAAGACCCCGCTAGCCAGACAGGGCGTTGCTCGGTTCACACCGGCAACGCAATTACTCGGCCCGGCTGGCGTACAGCTGGCGCGACAAGTTCGTGGCGGAGTACAACTACCGCAACTGCTGCGACTTGTTGGTCGATCGCGTGATCGGTATCTCCCTGCGTTGGAGGAACTAAGAGTCGCGCTGCTAGCGTGTCGCTAGCCCGTTTGATGGGGTGCTGTACCGGTTCGCCGGCAGCACCCCATTTTTCGTTCCCGATGCCGCTTCGATTGCCCGAATATCGCTACCGGGCGCGCGGCTTTCATTGTCAGCGGGAAATCCGCGCCTGCGGCGCAGTCCGCCGCTTTTTGTCACCCCGAGAGAGATGCGCAGTCGGAGGCCGCATCAGCGTATGCAATTGGCCCGCCAGGGGCGGTTATCCGGCATCGCGTATCCAGATCGCGCGTTTGAATACCAGCTTTTCGACCTGCCGTATATCCCCTCGCGCGGCATGTTGCGTCGCGGCCATATGAGATGCGTCAGTGCTTGAAACTAGCCGTGCGTAAAGCTACCATCTTTTAAAATTTAACGGTTCGTTGAGACGATGAGACGCTTCGGAGATTGAGGAATTAACAATTTTGACGCTCATGCAGCGCGCCTGACGACCAACACGCGGGCGATGTGTGGACATCGCTTGACCATGAAACGCGTTCGGCAGGGCGCTGCACCGCGCCAGGCCGGCCCGTCCGGAATACCCATTCTATGCCGGCCGTTTTCCCAGCCGGTTGTCCGTATGCCCCATCACCTGCACTGCTGCGCGTATGTCCCCAAAGCCTCAAGTGTGCAGGGTGTTGCGGCATTGACACACCTCGCTGGAATCGGATTTGCTGAAAAAACATCGCGCGGTGCTGCCGCCACTGTGGCGCGCGGCGTCCACCACCGCCGTAACCCCGGCTACCAGCCAGTCAAAACGTCATTTCTACAAGGAGATTCGCTCACGCACATGATCGATGACATACAAATTTTGATATCGAAATAGGGAAAAAATTGATTGGATTGATTTTAATCGGTTCCATAAGATTGTTTTCACAGTACATCGTAACGAGTTTTCACAAAACTAGAAATCCAACAGGAGAGACATAGATGACAACCATCTCGACAGGCAACGCAATCCGCCCGTTCACCTTGAAACTGACGGTGGCGGCCCTGGCTTCCGCCGGCATCTTGAGCAGCGCTTCGGTGTGGGCCCAGGAACCGGCGCCCAACGCGGCCGAAGCGGCCGCCGACGCCAAGGTGGTGGTGGTGACCGGCGTTCGCCGCGCCGCCCAGACCGCGCAGAAAATCAAGCAGGACTCCGATGACGTGATCGATTCGATCGTCGCCGACGACATCGGTAAGTTCCCCGACACCAACGTGGCCGAGACCCTGGCCCGCGTGTCGGGCATCCAGGTGCGCCGCGACGCCGGCGAAGCGAACTCGGTGCTGATCCGCGGCTTGCCGGGCATCGCCACCACCTTGAACGGCCGTGAAATGTTCACCACCACGGGCCGCTACATCCAGCTGGCCGACATTCCATCGACCATGCTGCAGCGCGTCGACGTCTACAAGTCGCAAAGCGCCGACCTGACCGAAGGCGGCATCGCTGGCGTGATCGACGTTCGCACCAACCGTCCGTTCGACTTCAAGGGCCAGCAGCTCAACGTGATCGCCACCCTGAAGAACCAGGACAAGGCCCACAAGACCGATCCGGAAGTGGCGGCGCTGTACTCGAACCGCTGGAAGACCGACGCGGGCGAATTCGGCGCCCTGTTCGGCGTCTCCTACGTCAAGAACAATTTCTGGGAAGAGCGTGCCTTCAACACCTTCCCGATCCAGAAAGACTGGCTGCTGCCGAACCTGACCGGACCTGACCTGGTCGGCCTGGAAGCGATCTACGGCAAGCGCGAGCGCACCGCCGAGAACTTCGCTCTGCAGTGGAAGCCGAACCGCGATCTTGAACTGTACGCGGAAGGCCTGAACACCCACTACAAGAACACCGACGAGACCGACTTCTTCGTCGGCCTGCCATGGTGGGCGGACGGCGCCGGCATCTCCGGCACCAAGATCCCAGGCACCAACCAGCTCGACACCCTGACCTCGAAGAACGCCAACACGATTCTGTCGACCCAGGCTCGCCACGCCGACAACCAGACCTCCCAGTACGCCATCGGCGCCAACTGGCACGCCACCCCAGGCCTGCGCGTGAAGTCCGAACTGGCGCGCACCAACAGCACCTTCGACTGGCAGAACCCGATTCTCGATACCTTGATCAACGTGCCTAGCGTGTACGTCAAGACGAACGTGGACGGCTCGGCATACATGAAATACGGCGGCATCGCCATGGGCGACTCGAAGAACGCCAACCTGTTCCAGTTGTTCGACCGCTACGGTCACGACAAGGGCAGCTCGACCGACTTCCGCACCGACGCTACCTACACGCCGGACGATGACGGCTTCTTCAAGGAATTCTCGGCCGGTGTGCGTGCCAACAACCGCAAGGCCGAATCGATCAAGTCGTACGAGGGCAGCGTTGGCGCGCCGCCAAACGTTTCCGCCTCGACCATCCCCGGTCTGAACTGCACCGTGCCGACCATGTCGCAGGACTACGGCACCCAGAACTGGTACACCCCTTGCGCCAGCTACCTGCTGAGCAATACCTCGGTGGTGCGCCAGGCCGTCACCGGCAGCGCGAACGCCAAGGCGATCGATCCAGGTTCCTTCTTCCAGGAGACGGAAAAGAACATCGCCATGTACTTGAAGGCTAAGATCGGCTTCAATCTGGGCGCGGTGCCGGTGGACGGCGTGGTTGGTGTGCGCGTCACCAAGACCAACTCCGACCTGGTCGGCAAGAGCCAGATCAACGGCGCCTACGTCGACACGCCGGTCGCTACTAGCAATACCGATGTGCTGCCAAGCTTCAGCCTGAAGGCCAAGCTGCCGCACGACCTGATCGGCCGCCTCAACTACGCCAAGACGTTGACCCGTCCTGACTTCGCCCAGCTCAACCCAGGCACGGCCTATGTCAGCTCGAACGGCACCACCGTGCAGGCGTCTGCGTCCGGCGGCAATCCAAACCTGAAGCCGTTCACCGGCCAGAACCTGGACACGGCGCTGGAATGGTACTTCGCTCCAACTGGCATGCTGAGCGCGACCGTGTTCCGTCATAACTTCGACGGCTACATCCTGTACAAGGCGGTGCCGGAAGTCTACCAGGGCGTCAACTACGACACGACCCGTCCTTTCAACACCGACTCGGGTCACCTGCAAGGTCTGGAACTGTCCTACCGCCAGTTCTACGACGCGCTGCCAGGCTGGCTGAGCGGCTTCGGGATGGAAGCGAACATGACGTACATGGAAGGCGGCGTGACCTCGCAGACCAACCCTGCGCTGGCCGGCCGTCCTTTCCCGGGCATGTCGAAGAACTCGTACAACATCGTCGCCCTGTACGAGAAGGAAGGCGTGTCCGCCCGCCTGGCCTACAACTGGCGCTCGAAGTTCGTGCAAGTGTACGGCGACCGTCCAGGCAACGCCGGTACCACCGGACCGAAGGACCTGATCGCAGCGCCGATGTCTTCGCTCGACGGCTCGCTCAGCTACAAGTTCACCCCGAACCTGTCGGTGAGCCTGACCGGTACCAACTTGCTTAACTTCAAGTACACCGACTACTGGGACAGCGCGGCGATCTACCCACGCGACACGCGTCGCTATGACCGCACCGTCGGCCTGTCGTTGAACTGGAAGATGTAAGCGTATCGCTCGCTGCCTGAGTGATTGAGAGGAGGCGTTGCATGGTCTTGGCCGGCAACGCCTCCTTGTCCTTCTAAGGATTACACAATGAATTCGCATAAACTCTCGATCTTCGAAAAGATCGCCTTCGGCGCCGGCGACATGGCCCTGAACGTCGTGATCTCCTCGATGATGCTCATCATCACCTTCTTCTACACGGACATCTACGGCCTGCGCACGCAAGACCTGGCGCTGCTGTTCGTGCTCGTGAAAATCATCGGCGCCGTCTCCGACCTGACGGTGGGCCAGATGACCGACCGCTTCACCTCGCGCATGGGACGCTACCGCCCCTGGCTGCTGCTGCTGGCCGTGCCTTACGGCGTGAGCGTGTTCTTCGTCTTCACCACGCCCACCTGGGCCTATTCGGCCAAGCTGGTGTGGGCCTACAGCACCTACATCCTGATGACCGTGATGACCTCCGGCGTCGGCGTGCCCTACATCTCCCTCATCAGCGGCCTGACCAGCGACCCCCAGGAGCGCCTCTCGGCCAACGGCTACCGCCTGTTCTTCGCCAAGATCGGCGCCTTCATGGTCACCATCGTGGTGCCGCTGCTGTCCAAGCGCTGGGGCAGCGGCGACCCGGCCGTCGGCTACCAGGCCGCCATGGGCGTGATGGCGGCCATGGGCGTGGGGCTGTTCCTGTTCTGCGTGGTCGGGACCACCGAGCGCGTGGTGCACGTGGTCAAGCGCGAGTCGCTGGCCGACCAGGTGCGCCTGCTGATGAAAAACGACCAGTGGCTGCTGCTGGCCGGCGCCTGCATCACCGGCACGGTCGGCTACGTGGTGCGCGGCTCGGTGGCCCTGTACTACGCCAAGTACTACCTGGGCGGCGACACGGCCGTGCAGTCGGGCTTCCTCACCGTCGGCGTGCTGGCGGCGATCCTGTCGATGATCGCCTCGACCTGGATCACCAAGTTCTTCTGCAAGGTCAAGCTGTTCCGCAACACCCAGATCCTCGTCGCTTTGATCAGCGTGGTGATTTATTACGCCGTCAAGCCGGGCGATATCGCGCTCGCGTTCGTGTTGTACTTTATGCTGTCGTTCGTGGTGGACTTGCACGCGCCGGTGTTCTGGTCGGCCATCGCGGAAACCATCGACTACGGCCAGGTCAAGACCGGCAAGCGCGTCTCGGGCCTGTCCTTCGGCGGCATCTCGGTGTGCCAGAAGCTGGGCATGGCGGTCGCCGGCGGCCTGGTCGGCGTGTTGCTGACCTATTTCGGCTACCAGGCCAACCACGAGCAGAGCGCGCTGGCCATGAGCGGCATCGCCCTGATGCTCACCGTGATCCCCGGCTTCTTCCACTTCGTGATGGGCCTGCTGATGTTCAAGTACCGCATCAGCGACGCGTACTACGGCGAAGTCAAGGCCGAGATGAAAACCCTGGGCTACGTGGCCAACTGATTGTCGTGATTCTCAAGAGTACAACATGCAAACCGGAACCAAACTGACCCCCTTGATCGCGCAGCGCGCCGATCCTTACATCTACAAGCACAGCGACGGCTACTATTACTTCACCGCCTCGGTGCCGCAGTACGACCGCATCGAGCTGCGCCGCGCCACGACCATCGCCGGCCTGGCCAGCGCTCCGGCCAAGGACGTCTGGCACAAGCCCGACAGCGGTCCCTACAGCGAACTGCTGTGGGCGCCGGAGATCCATTTCAACGAGGGCGCCTGGTACGTGTATTTCGCCGCCGCGCCTAGCCGCGAGATCAAGAACAAGCTGTTCCAGCATCGCATGTACGCGGTGCGCAACACCAACGCCAACCCGCTCGAAGGCGAGTGGGAATTCATGGGGCAGATCGACACCGGCATCGACAGCTTCTGCCTGGACGCGACCACCTTCACCCACAAGGGCCAGCTGTACTACCTGTGGGCGCAGAAGGACGAGGCCATCGAAGGCAACTCCAACCTGTACATCGCGCCGATGAAGACGCCGTGGCAGCTGGGCGGCAATCCGGTCATGCTGAGCAAGCCGGAATTCGACTGGGAGATCCGCGGCTTCTGGGTCAACGAAGGGCCCTCCGTGGTCAAGCGCAACGGCAAGATTTTCATCAGCTACTCGGCCAGCGCGACCGACGAGAACTACGCCATGGGCCTGCTGTGGGCCGACGAAAACGCCGACCTGCTGGACCCGGCCGCGTGGACCAAGTCGCCCCAGCCGGTGCTGCAGACCTGCTTCGAACATGGCGTCTATGGGCCCGGCCACAATAGTTTTACCGTGTCCGAAGATGGCGAAGGCGTCATGCTGGTTTATCATGCACGTACTTATACGGAAATCGTCGGCGATCCGCTGTGGAACCCGGACCGCCACACTTACGTCAAACCACTCCGCTGGGACGAGCACGGCATGCCGGTGTTCGGACGGCCCTCGATCGCTTGAGCGAGGAAGATCAAAAGGATTTAAATTGCAACCTAGTATCACCAGCGCGCCTTTCGGCACCCTGCCCGACGGCCGGGACGCGACGCTCTACACCCTGACCAACCCAAGCGGGATCATGGTCAAGATCACTGACTTCGGCGGCATCATCACCGAGATCCACGTGCCTGACCGCGACGGCCAGATGGCCGACATCGCCCTTGGCTACGGCCGTCTGCAGCCCTACACCGACGAGTCGCCTTACTTCGGCGCCTTGATCGGGCGCTACGGCAACCGCATCGCCCACGGCCGCTTCGAGCTCGACGGCAGGACCGTTCAGCTACCGGTCAACAGCGGCGGCAACCACCTGCACGGCGGCGAGGGCGGTTTCCACCGCCGCCTGTGGCGTGCGCTGCCGTTCCAGGAAGGCAGCTCGGTCGGGCTGACCCTGATGTACCGCAGCCCGGACGGCGAGGAAGGCTATCCCGGCAACCTGGACGTGACGGTGGTGTACGAGCTCACCGCCGAGGGCGAGCTGGTGATGGCCTTCGACGCCATCACCGACCGCGCCACGCCGATCAACCTGACCCAGCACGCCTACTTCAACCTGGCCGGGCAGGGCGACATCCTGGAGCACCAGGTCACCATCCATGCCGACGCCTACACCCCGGTCAGCAGCGCCCTGATCCCGACCGGCGAACTGCGCCCGGTGGCGGGCACGCCGTTCGACTTCCGCACGCCGCACACCATTGGCGAGCGCATCGGCGCCGACGACGAGCAGCTGCGCTTCGGCCAGGGCTACGACCACAATTTCGTGCTCGCGCGCCCGGCGGCGGCGCGCGCGTCCGTGCTGGCCGTGCGCGTGCGCGACCCGCGCTCGGGCCGCGTGCTCGAGCTGTACACCGAGGAGCCGGGCGTGCAGTTCTACAGCGGTAACTTCCTCGACGGTACAAATACGGGCAAGGGCCAGACCTACGGCTTTCGCAGCGGCTTCTGCATCGAGCCGCAGCACTTCCCCGATTCGCCCAACCACCCATCCTTCCCGAACACGATCCTGCGTCCGGGCGGGGAATACGCGACCGTGTCGCGCTTCAAATTTTCCGTGGAGTGAGCATGCTTGAAATGATCGTCGATGCCAGGAACGCGCTTGGCGAATGCGTGCTGTGGGACGAGCGCGGCCAGCGCGTGCTGTGGACCGACATCCTCGGCGCCACCCTGTGGGCCCACCACCCGGCCAGCGGCGCCACCTCCAGCTGGCCGATGCCGGAGCGCCTG
This sequence comes from Oxalobacteraceae bacterium UBA6018, assembly GCA_002428015.1. GTDB lineage: Bacteria > Pseudomonadota > Gammaproteobacteria > Burkholderiales > Burkholderiaceae_D > Telluria_A. The sequence continues at coordinate 19,329 of DIZW01000030.1, forward strand.
TCCTGCTTCGCCCTGACCGGCGACGACGACCGCCTGCTGCTCGGGCTGGCTTCGCAACTGGCCTTCTTCGCGTTTTCAAGCGGCCAGGTCACACCCATCTGCAAGGTGGAGGAGGGCTTGAGCACGCGCCTGAACGACGGGCGCTGCGACCGCCAGGGCAATTTCGTGTTCGGCACCTTCAACGAGGTCGAGCCGCGCCTGCCGATCGGTTCCTTCTACCGCCTCAACGCGGCCGATCTCACGCTCGAGCGCCTGGCCTTGAAGAAGGTGGCCATTGCCAACAGCGTCTGCTTCAGCCCGGACGGCGCCACCATGTACTACTGCGATTCGCCCGACAAGGCGATCCGCCGCTGCGACTACCCGTCGCTGGCCAACGACCGCGTGTTCGCCGCGACCGTGGGCGAGGGCGAGCCGGACGGCTCCTGCATCGACGCCGACGGCCACCTGTGGAACGCCCAGTGGGGCGCCAGCAAGGTGGTGCGTTACGCGCCGGACGGCAGCATCGAGCGCACCGTGGCGAGCCCGGCCTCGCAGCCGAGTTGCACCGCGCTCGGCGGCCCCGGCCTCGATGTGTTGTTTTCCAGCAGCGCCCGGGTGGGACTGGACGCGCCGGTTGCCTGCGACGGTGGCTTGCTTTCCATGCAACTTGGCGGCGTGCGCGGTCTGCCGGAGATCCGTTTCGCCGGGTAATCGTCCGGTTTTCGCACTGCGCACTGGCGCCGGAGGCAACTCCGGCGCTTTTTTTTGGTCGAGATATCGTAAAAAGTATCGATATTGCCGAAAAAGTGATTGGAAAGGCATCCCGAGACTCTTTAGTATTTCAGCATGGCTGAGCGGATCGTCGGAAAAGAGTCCGTCGCAGCAACCAGAACAACCCAGGAGAAAACCTATGTCTGAGACGAAAAAAACCAAGCTGCGCTCCGCCGAGTGGTTCGGCACACAGGACAAGAACGGCTTCATGTACCGCAGCTGGATGAAGAACCAGGGCATTCCCGATCACGAATTCCAGGGTAAGCCCATCATCGGTATCTGCAACACCTGGTCCGAGCTGACCCCCTGCAATGCCCACTTCCGCCAGCTCGCCGAACACGTCAAGAAAGGGATCCTGGAGGCCGGCGGTTATCCGGTCGAGTTCCCGGTCTTCTCCAACGGCGAATCGAACCTGCGCCCGACCGCCATGCTCACCCGTAACCTGGCCTCGATGGACGTGGAAGAATCGATCCGCGGCAACCCGATGGACGCCGTGGTGCTGCTGGTCGGCTGCGACAAGACCACCCCGGCCCTGCTGATGGGCGCCGCCTCGGTCGACCTGCCGACCATCGTCGTCACCGGCGGCCCTATGCTCAACGGTAAGCTCAACGGCAAGAACATCGGCTCCGGCACCGCCGTCTGGCAGCTGCACGAGCAGGTCAAGGCCGGCACCATCACCATGCACGAATTCATCGCCGCCGAAGCGGGCCACTCGCGCTCGGCCGGCACCTGCAACACCATGGGCACGGCCTCGACCATGGCCTGCATGGCCGAGTCGCTCGGCACCTCGCTGCCGCACAACGCCGCCATCCCCGCCGTCGACGCGCGCCGCTACGTGCTGGCCCACATGTCGGGCATCCGCATCGTCGAGATGGTGCACGAGGACCTGCGCCTGTCCAAGATCCTCACCCGCGGTGCGTTCGAGAACGCGATCCGGGTCAACGCCGCCATCGGCGGCTCGACCAACGCCGTGATCCACCTGAAGGCCATCGCCGGCCGCATCGGCGTGGACCTGGAGCTGGAAGACTGGACCAAGATCGGCAAGGGCACCCCGACCATCGTCGACCTGCTGCCCTCGGGCCGCTTCCTGATGGAGGAGTTCTATTACGCCGGCGGCCTGCCGGGCGTGATCAAGCGCATGGGCGAGGGCGACATCCTGCCGCACAAGGATTGCCTGACCGCCAACGGCAAGACCATCTGGGAAAACTGCAAGGACGCCCCGATCTACGACGACGAGGTGATCCGCCAGCTCGACAAGCCGCTGATCGCCGACGGCGGCATCTGCATCCTGCGCGGCAACCTGTCGCCGCGCGGCGCCGTGCTCAAGCCGTCGGCCGCCACCCCGCGCCTGATGCAGCATACCGGCCCGGCCGTCGTGTTCGAGGACTTCGACCACTACAAGGCGCGCATCGTCGACCCTGACCTGGAGGTGGACGAGAACTCGGTGCTGGTGATGAAGAATTGCGGCCCGAAAGGCTACCCCGGCATGGCCGAGGTGGGCAACATGGGTCTGCCGCCCAAGCTGCTGGCCAGGGGCATCACAGACATGGTGCGCATCTCGGACGCGCGCATGAGCGGCACCGCCTACGGCACGGTGGTGCTGCACGTGGCGCCCGAGGCGATGGACGGCGGCCCGCTGGGCATCGTCAAGGATGGCGACTCGATCACCCTGGACTGCGCCAACGGCGCGCTCAACCTGAACATCCCGGACGCGGAAATGCAGGCCCGCCTGGCCGCGCGCGCCGAGAGCCATCCGCCGGTGGCCAAGTCCGGCTACCAGCAGCTCTACGTCGAGCACGTGCTGCAGGCCGATGAGGGTTGCGACTTCGACTTCCTGGTCGGTTGCCGCGGCTCGGCCGTGCCGCGCCACTCCCATTAAAACGGACTTGCCGCCGCCTGCGCCCGCCCCCGGCGCGGGTGGATGCGCAGGTAAGCCACCCATCCTGGAGAATCCATGTTAATCGTACAATTCAAGAATGATGCCGGCGCGCGCCGCATCGGCCTGCTCGAGCAGGACACCATCCGCGAGATCGACGGCTTCGACACCACCTACGCGCTGGCCCAGCACGCCATCAACAGCAAGACGGCCCTGGAAGCCCTGGCCGCGCGCTCGGCCGGCGCCGCCACCCATTCCTACGAAGCGGTGGCCAAGGCCGGCCGCATCCTGCCGCCGCTTGACCATGCCGACCCGGCCCACTGCTACGTCACCGGCACCGGCCTGACCCACCTGGGCAGCGCCGACGCGCGCGACGCGATGCACAAGAAGATCGGCGGCGACGTCGAGACCCTGTCGGACAGCATGAAGATGTTCCGCATGGGCGTGGAGGGCGGCAAGCCGGCCGCAGGCCAGCGCGGCGTGCAGCCGGAATGGTTCTACAAGGGCGACGGCTCGATCGTGCGCGCGGCCGGCCAGAGCCTGCCGATGCCCGAGTTCGCGCTCGATGGCGGCGAGGAGCCTGAGATCGCCGGCCTGTACGTGATCGGCGCCGACGGCCAGCCGCAGCGCGTCGGTTTCGCGATCGGCAACGAGTTCTCCGACCACATCACCGAACGCCAGAACTACCTCTACCTGGCCCACTCCAAGCTGCGCACCTGCGGCCTGGGCCCGGCCCTGCTGGTGGGCGAGCTGCCCGCCCACGTGTCCGGCACCTCGCGCATCATCGGCACCGACGGCAAGGTGCGTTGGGAGAAGCCCTTCGTCAGCGGCGAGCAGAACATGTCGCACACCATCGCCAACCTCGAATACCATCACTTCAAGTACGGCCTGTTCACCCGCCCCGGCGACGTGCACATCCACTTCTTCGGCACCGCCACCCTGAGCTTCGCGGAGAACATCAGCGTCGCGCCCGGCGAAGCCTTCGAAGTCGAAGCGCCGGCCTTCGGCCCGGCCCTGCGCAACACTCTCGTGGTCGAGCCGAGCACCTATACGAAAGTGAACACCTTATGAGTAACGCAGCGAGCAACGTAGCGAACAACGCAGCGGACAACGCAGCGGACAACACGATCACCGGCGACGCCCTCATCGGCGGCGTCGCCGTCAAGGGCGCGGGCGGCTCCTTCCAGGCCACCGACCCGGCTCTGCGCGCTGCGATCGAACCGGCCTTCCACATGGTCAGCGCGGCGCAGATCGGCCAGGCCTGCCGCCTGGCCGAAGCGGCCTTCGACCCCTTCCGCGCGCTGTCGAACGAGGCGCGCGCCGCCTTCCTCGAGACCGTCGCGGCCCAGATTCTGGCGCTGGGCGACGCCTTGATCGTGCGTGCGATGGCCGAATCGGGCCTGCCGCGTGCCCGCCTCGAGGGCGAGCGTGGCCGCACCGTCGGCCAGCTCAAGCTGTTCGCCGACCTGCTGCGCGAAGGCTCCTGGGCCGACGCCCGCATCGACAGCGCGCTGCCCGAGCGCGCCCCGGTGCCGCGCCCCGACCTGCGCCTGCGCATGATCGGCCTGGGCCCGGTGGCGGTGTTCGCCGCCTCCAACTTCCCGCTGGCCTTCTCGGTGGCCGGCGGCGACACCGCGTCGGCCTTCGCGGCCGGCTGCCCGGTGGTGCTCAAGGCCCACTCGGCCCATCCCGGCACCTCCGAGCTGGTGGGCCGCGCGATCGTCAAGGCGGTGGCCCAGTGCGGCCTGCCGGCCGGCGTGTTCGCGCTGCTGACCGGCACCGGCAACGGCATCGGCCAGGGCCTGGTGGCCCATCCCGCCATCAAGGCCGTGGGCTTCACCGGCTCGCGTTCGGGCGGCACCGCGCTGATGGCCGTGGCCGCCGCGCGTCCGGTGCCGATCCCTGTCTACGCCGAGATGAGCAGCATTAACCCCTTCTTCCTGATGCCGGCGGCGCTAGCCAGCCGCGGCGCCCAGATCGCGGCCGGCTTCGCCGCCTCGCTGACCATGGGCGTGGGCCAGTTCTGCACCAATCCCGGCCTGGTGCTGGCCATCGACGGCCCCGGGCTGGACGCCTTCGCCGATGCTGCCGCCGCCGCCCTGGCCAAGGTCGACGCCGGCACCATGCTCACCGCCGGCATCGCCGCCGCCTACCAGTCCGGCGTGCACAAGCTGGGCGCCCACGAGACCGTGCGCCAGGTGATGGCGGGCGTGAGCGCCGACGGCAAGGGCGCGCCGGCGCTGTTTCGCACCAGCGCCGCGGCCTTCCTCAGCCAGCATGCGCTGCAGGACGAGATCTTCGGGCCGGCCGCGCTGATCGTCGCCTGCGACGGCATCGAGCAGCTGCGCGCCATCGCCGAGAGCCTGGAAGGCCAGCTGACCGCGACCATCCAGATGGACGAGGCCGACACCGAGCAGGTGCGCGCGCTGCTGCCTGTGCTCGAGCGCAAGGTCGGCCGCATCCTGGCCAACGGCTTCCCCACCGGGGTGGAGGTGTCGACGGCGATGGTGCACGGCGGCCCGTTCCCGGCCACCTCGGACGGGCGCAGCAGCTCGGTCGGCACGGCGGCGATCCAGCGCTTCCTGCGCCCGGTGTGCTACCAGAATTTGGCGCAGACACTGCTGCCGCCGGTGCTGCAGGACAGCGCCGCCGGGCAGGCCTGGCGGCGCCGCGACGGCGCATTGACGCGCGAGTGACAACATAAAAAAGAGGAGGCGGCCCGCGTGGCCGCCTTCGGCATTCCAACAGCAGCAGGAGACAGCATGATCAAGAAAGCCAAATTCCCTAGCCTCGAGGGCAAGTGCGTGTTCATCACCGGCGGCGGCAGCGGCATCGGCGAGTCGATGGTCGAGGAGTTCGCGGCCCAGGGTGCCAAGGTCGCCTTTGTCGACATCGCCCAGGAGGCGAGCGAGGCGCTGTGCGCGCGCGTGGCCGCCGCTGGTCACCGCACGCCGCTGTTCCGGCGCTGCGACATCACCGACATCGCGGCGCTGCAGGCCACCATCGCCGAGCTGTCGGCAGAGCTGGGCGGCGACTTCGACGTGCTGGTCAACAACGCCGCCAACGACCAGCGCCACAAGACCGAGGACGTGACGGTCGGTTTCTACGACAACTGCATCGCGATCAACCAGCGCCCCATGTTCTTCACCTGCCAGGCCGTGTTCGAAGGCATGAAGAAGAAGGGCGCCGGCTCGATCATCAACATCAGCTCGATGTCCTTCCACGCCAAGAACGGCGGCTACCCGGTGTACGCCACCACCAAGGCGGCCGTGATCGGCCTCACCCGCGGCCTGGCGCGCGACTTCGGCGCCTTCGGCATCCGCGTCAACACCGTCACCCCGGGCTGGGTCATCACCCAGCGCCAGAAGGACTTGTGGCTGGACGAGGCCGGCAAGGAGGAGATCCGCCGCGCCCAGTGCGTGCCGGGCCAGATGCAGTCGTACGACATTTCCGCCATGGTCCTGTTCCTGGCCGCCGACGACAGCGCCATGTGCACGGCCCAGGAATTCATCGTCGACGCCGGCTGGGTATGAGCGCCATGGACCATTCCAAGCAAGCGGCCGTGTGCGCCGCGCTGGCGCTGGCGGCGTCCAGCGCCCACGCCCTCGACAGTCCGGACCGCCACATCCACGTCCAGCTCGCGCAGACGGCGCAGCACCAGCTCGTCTACACGGTGGCGCGCGACAAGGCGCCGGTGCTGCTGGCCTCGCGCCTGGGCCTGCGTCTCGAAGGCGCCGACCTGGCCGACGGCCTCACCCTGGGTGCCGGCGCCAAGGTCACGCCGGTGGCCGAGGACTACGACATGGCGGTGGGAAAAAGGTCCCACATCCAGTACCGCGCCAACGAGCAGGTGTTCCCCGTGACCAGCGCCGACGGGCACCGCTTCGAGGTGGTGCTTCGCGTCTCCAACGACGGCGTGGCGCTGCGCTACGTGGTGGCCGACCCCTCGCTGCCGGTCAAGAAATTCGTCTCCGAGGCGACCAGCTTCACGTTCGCGCCCGCCGCGCGCGCGTGGATCCAGCCGATGGCGGTGGCCCAGACCGGCTGGAGCAACACCAACCCGTCCTACGAGGAGCACTACCTGGGCGACGTGCCGGTCGGCACCGCCTCGCCGTTGAACGCCGGCTTCGTGTTCCCGGCCCTGGTACGCAGCGGCGCCACCTGGGTCGCGCTGACCGAGGCCAATATGGACGGCAGCTTCCACGCCTCGCGCCTGGAGCCGCAAGGTAGCGGCTACCGCGTCGCGCCGCCGTCCGCGCCGGAAGTGTTCACCGGTGGCAAACTGCTGGCCGAAACCAGCGGCACCATGGTCACACCGTGGCGCGTGATCGCCCTGGGCAGCCTGGCCACGGTGATGCAATCGACCCTGGGCACCGACCTGGCCGCGCCGGCCATCGCCTTCGACCCGGCCCTGGTGCGGCCCGGCCACGCCTCCTGGAGCTGGGCCCTGCTCAAGGACGACAACACCGTGTTCGACGTGCAGAAGAAGTTCATCGACTACGCGGCCGACATGAAGTGGGACTACACCCTGGTCGACGCCGACTGGGACCGCAAGATCGGCTACGAGAAGCTGGCCGAGCTGGCCAGGTACGCGGCCGCCAAGCACATTGGCCTGCTGGTCTGGTACAACTCCTCTGGCGAGTGGAACAAGACCCCGTATTCGCCCAAGGGCGCGCTGCTGACCCACGCCCAGCGCGTGGCCGAGTTCAAGCGCCTGACCGGCATGGGCATCAAGGGCGTCAAGATCGACTTCTTCGGCGGCGACGGGGTCTCGATGATCGACTACTACATCGCCATCCTGAAGGACGCGGCGGACGCCGGCCTCCTGGTCAACTTCCACGGCGCCACCTTGCCGCGCGGCTGGGAGCGCACCTATCCCAACCTGATGAGCACCGAGGCCATCCGCGGCCTCGAGTACACCACCTTCGCCCAGGATGACGAGGACCAGGTGGTGCGCCACGCGGCCACGATTCCGTTCACGCGCAACCTGTTCGACCCGATGGATTTCACGCCGATGGTGTTCGGCGACATACCGAAGATCAAGCGCACCACCCGCAACGGCTTCGAGCTGGCCGAGTCGGTGCTGTTCCTGTCGGGCATACAGCATTTCGCCGAGATCCCCGAAGGGATGGCGACCGTGCCTCCCTACGTGAAAGCCATGCTGCAAGCGCTGCCGCGGCGCTGGGATGAGGTCAGGTTCATCACTGGCTTCCCGGGCAATAACGTGGTGCTCGCGCGGCGCGCCGGCAAGGCCTGGTACGTGGCCGGCCTGAACGCCGAGGACAGCGCCCGGAGCCTGGCGCTGGACCTGTCCTTCCTCGGCCAGCGCGGCGGCAGCCTGATCGCCGACGGCGCCGGCGAGCGCGATTTCACCCAGACGGCCATCCACGGCGGCAAGACCACGATCACGGTCAAGCCGCACGGCGGATTCGTCGCGATTTTCAAATAAAACCATCGGAGAGAGACCAAAAATATGAACATGATCAAACACAGTATCGTCGCACTGAGCCTGGCCGCCATCGGCGCCATCCCCGCCTTCGCGGCCAGCCAGGTCAACCTGACCATCGACGCGGCCAAGCCCGGCCCTGTCATCAACAAGAACGTCTACGGCCAGTTCGCCGAGCACCTGGGCACCGGCATCTACGAAGGCATGTGGGTGGGGCCGGACTCGAAGATCCCCAACACCAAGGGCTGGCGCAACGACGTCGTCGGCGCCCTCAAGCAGCTGCACGTGCCGCTGGTGCGCTGGCCGGGCGGCTGCTTCGCCGACGAGTACCACTGGAAGGACGGGATCGGCCCGCGCGGCAAGCGTCCGGTCAAGGTCAACACCAACTGGGGCGGAGTGGAGGAGAGCAACGCCGTGGGCACCCACGAATTCTTCGACCTGGCCGACATGATCGGCGCCGACGTCTACGTCAACGGCAACCTCGGCTCGGGCAGCGTGCAGGAGATGTCGGAATGGGTCGAGTACCTGACCTCGGACAGCAAGTCTACCCTGGCCAACCTGCGCCGCAAGAACGGCCATGACAAGCCGTTCAAGGTCGCCTACTTCGCGATCGGCAACGAAGCCTGGGGCTGCGGCGGCAATATGTCGCCCGACCACTACGCCGACCTGTACCGCAACTACCAGAGCTTCCTGAAGGCGCCCCAGGCCAACCGTCCGAAGATGATCGCCAGCGGCGGCAACGACTTCAACACCCAGTGGACCGACGTGCTGTCGACCCGCCTGAAGGGCATGACCGACGCCATCAGCCTGCACTACTACACCATCCCGACCGGCAAGTGGGCGGTCAAGGGCGCCGCCACCGGCTTCCCCGAGAGCGAATGGATGGCCACCCTGGCCAACACGCTCAAGATGGACGGCATCCTCAAGAAGAACGAGGAAGTGCTCGATAAGAACGATCCCGAGAAAAAGATCGGCCTGTTCGTCGACGAATGGGGCACCTGGTACGACGTCGAGAAGGGCACCAACGCCGGCTTCCTGTTCCAGCAGAACACCCTGCGCGACGCGGTGGTGGCGGCGCTGAACTTCAACATCTTCCACAACCACGCCGAGCGCGTGAAGATGACCAACATCGCCCAGATGGTCAACGTGCTGCAGGCGATGATCGTGACGGACAAGGACAAGATGGTCCTGACCCCGACCTACTACACCTACCAGATGTACGTGCCGTTCCAGGACGCGACCTCGCTGCCGGTGGCGCTGAGCGACGCGGCCCCGTACGCGCTGGGCGGCACCAGCATTCCCGGCGTGTCGGCCTCGGCCGCGCGCGCCAAGGACGGCAAGGTCTACCTGGCGCTGGTGAACACCAACCCCGGCGAGCCGGCAGAGATCGCCGTCAACCTGGCCGGCGCCAAGGTCAGCGGCGCGTCCGGCCACGTGCTCACCGCCGCCGCCATGGACGCCCACAACACCTTCAAGGCGCCGCAGGCGATCAAGCCGGCGCCGTACAGCGCCAAGGCCGTCAACGGCAAGCTTAACCTGACCTTGCCCGCCAAGTCGGTGGTGGTGGTCGCGCTGGAGGGCTGATCTTGGATACCACGAAACGCAGCTTTATTCTGCGCTCGAGCGCCGTGGCGGCGGCCTTGCTGGTGACCGGTTGCGGTGGCGGCAGCGCCGCGCCGACCTCGACGCCTACGCCGACCCCTACGCCGACGCCGACGCCGACGCCCACGCCCACGCCAACGCCGGCCACCAGCGTCACCTTCGCCGACGTGTCCGTGCACGATCCGGCCATCATCAAGACCGGCGACACCTACTACATCTTCGGTTCGCACCTGGCCGCGGCCAAGTCGACCGACCTGATGAACTGGACCAAGATCGCCGACGGCGTCAACGACGCCAATCCGCTGTTCAACAAGGTCACCACCGCGCTGGCCGACACCTTCGCCTGGTCCACCGTCACCGACCTGTGGGCGCCGGACGTGACCCAGCTCGACGACGGCAAGTTCTACTTCTACTACAACTCCTGCAAGGGCACCGATCCCACCTCGGCGCTGGGCGTGGCCGTGGCCGACAAGGTCGACGGTCCCTACGTCAACAAGCAGCTGTTCCTGAAGTCCGGCATGTGGGGCCAGATCAGCCCGGACGGCACCATCTACGACGCCACCAAGCAGCCCAACGCGGTCGACCCCAACGTCTTCAAGGACGCCACCGGCAAGATGTGGATGATCTACGGCTCCTACTCGGGCGGCATCTTCATCATGGCGATGGACAAGAGCACCGGCCTGCCGGTGGCCGGCCAGGGCTACGGCAAGCACCTGATGGGCGGCAACCATGCGCGCATCGAGGGCGCCTACGTGCTGTACAGCCCGCAGACCCAGTACTACTACCTGTTCACCTCGTGGGGCGGGCTGACGGCCGACGGCGGCTACAACCTGCGCGTGGCGCGCTCGAAGAACCCGGACGGCCCCTACGTGGACGCCAAGGGCACCGACATGGCCACCGTGATGGGCAAGCCGGGTACCATCTTCGACGACGCCAGCATCACCCCGTACGGCCAGAAACTGGTGGGTAACTTCCAGTTCGCGCTGGCCACCGGCGAGACCGGCACCCCTTACGGCTACGTGTCGCCGGGCCACAACTCGGCCTTCTACGACGCCGCCACCGGCAAGTACTTCATCGTGCTCCACACCCGTTTCCCGGGCCAGGGGGAATTCCACCAGGTGCGCGTGCACGAGCTGTTCATCAACGCCGACGGCTGGCTGGTGATGGCGCCCGAGCGCTACGTGCCGCTGTCCAAGAACGCCACCACCCTGGCGCCAGAAGTCACGGCGGCCGACGCGGCCGGCAGCTACCAGATGGTCAACCACGGCAAGGACATCACCGCGACCATCAAGACGGCCCAGAACATCAAGCTGGGCACCGACGGCAGCGTGAGCGGCGCCGTGAGCGGCACCTGGACTTACGACGGCAGCAACAACCTGACCCTGGTGCTGGGCACGACCGGCACCTTCAAGGGCGTGCTGTCGCGCCAGTGGAACAGCAACGCCAGCGCCTTCGTGGTGACGTTCACGGCCCAGTCGGCCGATGGCGTCTCGCTGTGGGGCCTGCGCACCGGCGCCTAAGCGGCGCGCCCGCGGCGCCGCCCACGTGGCGGCGTCGCGGACGCCTTTGTACTGAAGTAGAACCGACGTAGAACCCCTCCCGCCGCGGTGGGAAGATTCAAGTAGAACCCCTCCCGCCGCGGCGGGAAGACGCACAAGGTCCACGTATGAAAAAGCTGCTGCACACCGCATTCCTGCTGGCCGGCGCGCTGGCGCTGGGCGCCGTCCAGGCCAAGCAGGTCAGCGTCCACGACCCGGTCATGGCCAAGGACGGCGACACCTACTACCTGTTCAGCACCGGCCCCGGCATCACCTTCTACAGCTCGCGCGACATGCGCAACTGGAAGCTGGAAGGCCCGGTCTTCGCGACGCCGCCGGCCTGGGCCACCAAGGCCGCGCCCACCTTCAACGGCCACATCTGGGCGCCCGACGTCCATTACGCCAACGGCAAGTACTACCTGTACTACTCGGTCTCCGGCTTCGGCAAGAACACGTCCGGCATCGGCGTGACCACCAACGCCACGCTCGACCCGCACGCGCCCAACTACCGCTGGCAGGACCAGGGCATGGTGCTGCAATCGGTCCCGGTGCGCGACAACTGGAACGCCATTGACCCCAACATCGTGGTCGACGGCCACGGCACCCCGTGGATGACCTTCGGCTCGTTCTGGAGCGGCATCAAGCTGGTCAAGCTGGCGCCCGACTTCACCCACCTGGCCGAGCCCCAGGAGTGGCACGCCATCGCCGCGCGCGCGCGCCCGGCCGGCACTCCCGACGGCGAGCCGGGCCCGGCCGAGATCGAAGGCCCGTTCATCTTCCAGAAGAACGGCTCCTACTACCTGTTCGTGTCGTGGGGCCTGTGCTGCCGCGGCAAGGACAGCACCTACCGCCTGATGGTGGGGCGTTCCAGCAGCGTGACCGGGCCCTACCTGGACAAGGATGGCAAGGACCTGGCCAAGGGCGGCGGCACGCTGGTGCTGGACCGCAGCGCGGCCTGGACCGGCGTCGGCCACAACAGCGCCTACACCTTCGGCGGCAAGGACTACCTGGTGGTGCACGCCTACGAAACGGCCGACCACTACCTGCAGAAGCTCAAGGTGCTGGAGATGAAGTGGGACGCGGCCGGCTGGCCGGTGGTCGATCCGGAAGACCTCAACCGTTACAACAGCACGCAACTGGAGCACTAAGCGAACCCTATGAGCAAACTCCTGGCCAGCTTGCTGCTGGCGGCATCGGTTATAACGGCAGCGGCGGCGGCGGAGCGGTTTCCGCTGGCCGACGTGCGCCTGGGCGCGGGTCCCTTCCTGGACGCGCAGAACACCAACCTGCACTACCTGCTCGAACTGGACCCGGACCGCCTGCTGGCACCCTACCGGCGCGAGGCGGGGCTGCCGCAGAAGGAAGCGAGCTACGGCAACTGGGAGGCGAGTGGACTGGACGGCCACATGGGCGGCCACTACCTGTCGGCCCTGTCGCTGATGTACGCCTCCACCGGCGACGTCGTTGTCAAGCAGCGCCTGGACTACATGATCGCCGAGCTGAAGAAGTGCCAGCAGGCCAACGGCAACGGCTACCTGGGCGGCATCCCCAAGGGCAGCGAAGCCTGGCGCGACATCGCCAACGGCAAGCTGCACGCCGATAACTTCTCGGTCAACGGCAAGTGGGTGCCTTGGTACAACCTGCACAAGACCTACGCCGGCCTGCGCGACGCCTACCAGTACGCCGGCAGCGCCGACGCGCGCACCATGCTCATCGCCATGGCCGACTGGGCCCTGGCGCTCACCAGCAAGCTGTCCGAGGCCCAGATGCAGGACATGCTGCGCGCCGAGCACGGCGGCATGAACGAGGTGCTGGCCGACGTCTACCAGATGACCGGCGACAAAAAGTACCTGACCCTGGCCGAGCGCTTCTCGCACCAGGCCATCCTGCAGCCGCTCGAGCGCGACCAGGACCAGCTCACCGGCCTGCACGCCAACACCCAGATCCCCAAGGTGATCGGCTTCGAGCGCATCTCCGCGCTCGACGGCGACCCCAAGATGCACGAGGCGGCGCGCTTCTTCTGGAACACCGTGCACGACCACCGCACGGTGGCCATCGGCGGCAACAGCGTCAAGGAGCACTTCCACGACGACAAGGACTTCTCGCCCATGATCGACGACGTCGAGGGGCCGGAGACCTGCAACACCTACAACATGCTGCGCCTGACGGAGATGCTGTTCCGGCGCGACCCCCAGGTGCGCTACGCCGACTTTCTCGAGCGCGCGCTGTACAACCACATCCTGTCCTCGCAGCACCCGGACACGGGCGGCTTCGTCTACTTCACCCCCATGCGGCCCAACCACTACCGCGTCTATTCGCAGGTGGACAAGGCCATGTGGTGCTGCGTCGGTTCGGGCCTGGAGAGCCAGTCCAAGTACGGCGAATTCATCTACGCGCACGAGGGCGACGCCCTGTACGTGAACCTGTACGCCGCCTCCACCCTGAACTGGCGCGAGAAGCACGTGCGCGTGACCCAGAGCACGCGCTTCCCGGACGCCGACAGCACCCGCCTGGTGATCGACGGGGAGGGCGGCTTCACCGTCAAGCTGCGCTATCCGGCCTGGGTGGCGCCGGGCGCGCTGCAGGTGCGCCTCAATGGCAGGCGCCTCAAGCTCGACGCCGGCCCCGGCCAGTACGTCAGCCTGCGGCGCCAGTGGCACACGGGCGACCGCATCGACGTGGTGCTGCCGATGCGCACCACGCTCGAGCAGATGCCGGACAAGTCCAACTACTACGCCGTGCTGCGCGGTCCGATCGTGCTGGCCGCCAAGACCCACTTGTTCGGCGACGAGCGGCTCCAGGTCTACGCCGACGATTCGCGCATGGGCCACATCGCCTCGGGCCCGGTGTGCCCGCTGGACGCGGCGCCGGTGTTCGTCAGCGACACGCGCGACTTCGTCAAGAAGTTCAAACCGGTGCCCGGCCAGCCGATGACCTTCACGGCCCCCGGCCTGATCCAGGGCAAGGACGCGGCCAGCTTGCGCCTGATCCCGTTTTTCCGCCTGCACGACTCGCGCTACATGATTTACTGGCCGTACTCGACCCCGGCCGGCCTGGCGGCCTCGCGCGCGGCCACCGGCCAGGCCGAGGCCGCGCGCCTGGCGCTGGACGCGCTCACGGTCGACCAGGTCGCGCCGGGCGAGCAGCAGCCCGAGTCCGACCACGGCTTCGCGGCCGAGGGCGGCGACGCCGGCATCAACCAGGAGCGCCACTGGCGCCACGCGACCGGCTGGTTCAGCTACGTACTCAATGACCGCAAGCTGGAGGCCAAGACCCTGCGCCTGGGCTTCGCGCGCGGCGACGCCGGGCGCCAGTTCGACGTGCTGGTCAACGGCAGCCTGGTGGCAACCGTTGAGCTTGACGGGAAGGCGCCCCAGGAATTCTACACGCGCGACATCGCCATTCCGCCCGCGCTGGTGGCGGCGTCCAAGGGCAAGCTGGTGGTAAAGTTTGCCGCCAGGCCGGGCTCGATCGCGGGCGGCCTGTACAGCCTGCGCCTGCTGCGCGAGTAGGGTGCCCCCGCAGCGGATGCGGTATCGATAGCCAATATCAATTTCGATATCGCATCCATCAAAAAATTGATTGGTTGGCTATGTCAGTTTCCCCTACCATTGGGGTATAGCCGTACGTAAAAAATCCACAGGAGACACGCATGATCCATACCCGACGATTCATCCTCGCCAGCGCCCTGATCGGGGCCGTGGCCGCCAGCTTTCCGGCGCTCGCCGCCAAGCCGATGGTGATGGGCTTCTCCCAGGTCGGCGCCGAAAGCGAATGGCGCACCGCCAACACCACCTCGATCAAGGAGGCCGCCAAGAAGGACGGCGTGGTGCTCAAGTTCGCCGACGCCCAGCAGCGCCAGGAAAACCAGGTCAAGGCCATCCGCTCCTTCATCGCCCAGCACGTTGACGTGATCGCCTTCTCGCCAGTGGTCGAGTCGGGCTGGGAGACCGTGCTGCGCGAAGCCAAGAACGCCAAGATCCCCGTGATCCTGACCGACCGCGCCGTCAACGTCAGCGACCCCTCCCTGTACGCCACCTTCATCGGCTCGGACTTCGTCGAGGAAGGCCGCCGCGCCGGCCGCTGGCTGGTCGAGCGCGCCGCCAAGATGCCCAACAAGGTGATCAACATCGTCGAACTGCAGGGCACGGTCGGCTCCGCCCCCGCGCTGGACCGCAAGAAGGGCTTCGCCGAAGCCATCGCCGGCAACCCCAAGCTGAAGGTGATCCGCTCGCAGACGGGCGACTTTACCCGCGCCAAGGGCAAGGAAGTGATGGAAGCCTTCCTGAAGGCCGAGGGCAAGAACATCAACGTGCTGTACGCGCATAACGACGACATGGCCATCGGCGCCATCCAGGCCATCGAGGAAGCCGGCCTGAAACCGGGCAAGGACATCCTGGTCATCTCGATCGACGGGGTCAAGGGCGCGTTCCAGGCCATGATGGCCGGCAAGCTGAACGTGACGGTCGAGTGCAGCCCGCTGCTGGGCCCGCAACTGATGCAGGTCGCGCGCGATGTCGTGGCCGGCAAGGCGGTACCGAAGCGCATCACCACGGTCGAGAGCGTGTTCCCGGCTGAAGTGGCTGCCAAGGAATTCCCAAGCCGCAAATACTAAGCGGGCCGCACATGAACCAGGCAAGCCAGGCCGCCGCTCCCGTGCTGGAGCTGCGCGGCATTAGTAAGCAATTTCCAGGCGTTAAGGCGTTGAGCGACGTCGCCTTGCGCCTGTTCCCCGGCGAGGTGCACACGCTGATGGGCCAGAACGGGGCCGGCAAGTCGACCCTGATCAAGGTGCTCACCGGTGTCTACACGCCGGACGCCGGCAGCATCACCATGGAAGGCCAGCAGATCCGCCCGGCGTCCACCCAGGACGCCCAGCGCCTGGGCATCAGCACGGTGTACCAGGAAGTGAACCTGTGCCCGAATCTGTCGGTGGCCGAGAACATCTTCATCGGCCGCTATCCGCGCAAGTTCGGCATGGTCGACTGGAAGACCATGCGCAGCGAGGCGGCGCGCCTGCTGGCCCAGCTCGAGGTGCGCATCGACGTGGCCGCGCCGCTGTCGGCCTATCCGCTGGCGATCCAGCAGATGGTGGCCATTTCGCGCGCGCTCAACATCTCGGCGCGCGTGCTGATCCTCGACGAGCCCACCTCCAGCCTGGACGAGGCCGAGGTGCAGCTGCTGTTCCGCGTGCTGAGCAAGCTGCGCGCCCAGGGCATGGCGATCCTGTTCGTGACCCACTTCCTGGACCAGACCTACGCCATCTCGGACCGCATCACGGTCATGCGCAACGGCGAGCGCGAAGGCGAATACCTGGCCGCCGACCTGTCGCGCCTGGCGCTGGTGAACAAGATGATCGGCGCGCCCGACAGCAGCGAGGACCCGGCCGCGGCCATGTGGGGCGTGCACGAAGCGGCCCTCGGCGCGCCGCTGCTGCAGGCGCGCGGCCTGGGCCGCAAGGGCGCCCTCAATCCGCTCGACCTGGACATCCGCGCAGGCGAGATGCTGGGCCTGTGCGGCCTGCTCGGGTCCGGGCGCACCGAGGCCGCGCGCCTGCTGTTCGGGGCCGACAAGGCCGACAGCGGCAGCATCGCCATCGGCGAGCACCAGGGCACCTTCAGCTCGCCGCGCGAGGCGATCGAGGCCGGCATCGCCTTCTGCTCCGAGGACCGCAAGCACGAAGGCGCGATCCTGGACCTGTCGGTGCGCGAGAACCTGATCCTGGCCATGCAGGCGCGCATGGGCCTGATGCGGGCCATCCCGTTCAAGCAGCAGCAGACGATGGCGGAGAACTACGTGAAGTGGCTGGGCATCAAGACGGCCGACATTGAAACACCGATTGGATCGCTGTCCGGCGGCAATCAGCAGAAGGTGCTGCTCGCACGCTGGCTGGTGACCGACCCGAAGATGCTGATCCTGGACGAACCGACGCGCGGCATCGACGTGCGCGCCAAACAGGAAATCATGGATTATGTAAGCGGCCTGTGCCGAAAAGGGATGGCGATCCTGTTCATCTCGTCCGAACTGCCCGAGGTGCTGCGCTGCAGCGACCGCCTGATGATCATGCGCGACCGCAAGGCCGGCGGCCAATACCAGCGCGGCGAACTGAACGACACCACGGTGCTGCAAGTGATCGCGGGGGAGGCGGCATGAGCGGCCAGCCCAGCACCCTGGCGCGCGCGCCCAGATCCGGTCCCGCCCCCGGCGCGCTGCTGCGCCATCCGCTGTTCCGTCCGCTGGCGGCGCTGGCGGTCCTGCTCATCATCGACCTGGTCGCCGTGCCCGGTTTCTTCCGCCTGACCGTCAAGGAGGGCCACCTCTACGGCAGCCTGATCGACATCGTCAACCGCGCCGCCCCGCTGATGCTGGCCGCGCTCGGCATGACGGTGGTGATCGCCACGCGCGGCATCGACATCTCGGTCGGCGCCGTGGTGGCCCTGTCCGGCACCGTGGCCGCCATGCTGATCGGCGGCGGCCCCGAGGCCCAGACCCCGATGCTGTGGGCCATGGCCGCGGCCATGGGCGCGGCCCTGCTGTGCGGCCTGTGGAACGGCATCCTGGTCGCCAGCCTGGGCCTGCAGCCCATCGTCGCCACCCTGATCCTGATGGTGGCCGGACGCGGCCTGGCCCAGCTGCTCACCGACGGCCAGATCGTCACCGTCTACTACGAGCCCTACTTCGTGCTGGGCGGCGGCTACCTGTTCGGCCTGCCGTTCGCGCTGACCGTGGTGGCCGTCGTGTTCGCCCTGATCGCCTTCATGATGAAGCGCACCGCGCTCGGCCTGTTCATCCAGGCGGTCGGCATCAACCCGGTGGCGGCGCGCCTGGCGGGCCTCAAGACCGGGGCGCTGATCCTGTTCGTGTACGTGTTTTGCGCGGCCTGCGCCGGCCTGGCCGGGCTCATGATCAGCTCCAACATCAAGAGCGCCGACGCCAACAACGCCGGCCTGCTGCTCGAGCTCGACGCCATCCTGGCCGTCACCCTGGGCGGCACCTCGCTGGCCGGGGGCAAGTTCAGCCTGGTCGGCAGCGTCATTGGCGCGCTCATCATCCAGACCCTGACCTACACCATCTACTCGCTGGGCGTGCCGCCCGAGGTGAACATGGTGGTCAAGTCGGTCGTCGTATTCCTGGTCTGTCTGTCGCAGTCGGCCGAGTTCAAGCAATTGTTTGCGCGGAGGCCCGCATGAAGTCGCCTTACTTCACTTCCCTCGTCACCGTCGCCCTGCTGGTGGCCATGCTGGGCATCGGCGGCTACGCCTACCCGGGCTTCCTGTCGGTGCAGGTTATCTTCAACCTGCTCATCGACAACGCCTTCCTGCTGGTGCTGGCCATCGGCATGGGCCTGGTGATCCTGTCCGGCGGCATCGACCTGTCGGTCGGCTCGGTGCTGGCGCTCACCACCATGATCTCGGCCTGGCTGCTGCAGACGGCGCACTGGCCGCCGCTGGCCGTGATCGCCCTGGTGCTGGTGTTCGGCGCGCTGTTCGGCGGCGCCATGGGCGCGATGATCCACTACTTCAAGCTGCAGCCCTTCATCGTGACCCTGGCCGGCATGTTCCTGGCGCGCGGCCTGTGCTACCTGATCAGCATTAACTCGATCACCATCGACAATCCGCTCTACCTGGCCATGTCGCAAAGCCAGCTGTCCTTCCTGGGCGGCTTCATTTCGCCGAGCGCCCTGATCGCGCTGGCGATGCTGGGCCTGGCCATCTTCTTGGCCCACTACACCGCCTTCGGGCGCGGCGTGTACGCCATCGGCGGCAACGAGCAGTCGGCCCTGATGATGGGCCTGCCCGTGGCGCGCACCAAGATCCTGGTGTACGCCTTCTCGGGCTTTTGCGCCGCGCTGGCGGGGGTGCTGTTCTCGTTCTACATGCTGTCGGGCTACGGCCTGCACGCCCAGGGCACCGAGCTGGACGCGATCGCCGCGGTGGTCATCGGCGGCACCCTGCTCACCGGCGGCTACGGCTACATCGCCGGCGCGCTGTCGGGCGTGCTGGTGCTGGGCACGATCCAGACCCTGATCGCCTTCGACGGCACGCTCTCCTCGTGGTGGACCAAGATCGTGATCGGCGCCTTGCTGTTCGTGTTCTGCGTGGTGCAGCGCCTGATGGCCATGGGCGCGGCCAGGCGGGCGTAGAGACGGCGCAGGCATGCGCGACGGGCGGTTGAAAGAATGAACGTGAATACTGAACGCGCGGCATAAGCGCGACAAGACGTACCGGCAGCACCCAATAAAACAACAGGAGAGAACCATGTTCAAGCAGTCACTGTGCGCGCTCGCGCTCGGCGCCGTCACGCTCTGCGCCCACGCGGCCAACCCGATCGTGCGCGACATCTTCACGGCCGATCCGGCCGCCCTGGTCGACAAGGGCCGCGTCTACCTCTACGTCGGCCACGACGAGGCCGCCGTCGGCGGTCCGGACTACGTGATGAAGGAGTGGCGCGTGTTCTCCAGCTGCGACATGCAGAAGTGGACCGACCACGGGTCGCCGCTGAACGTGGGCGCCTTCAAGTGGGCCAAGAAGGACGCCTGGGCCGGCGACATCGTCAAGCGCAACGGCAAGTACTACTTCTACGCGCCGGTCGAGCACGCGACCATCCCCGGCAAGGCGATCGGCGTGGCCGTCTCGAGCAGCCCCACCGGCCCGTTCGTGGACGCGCGCGGCTCGGCCCTGATCACCAACGACATGACCCGCGAAACCGACATCAGCTGGGACGACATCGACCCCGGCGTGTTCCTCGACGACGACGGCCAGGCCTGGCTGTACTGGGGCAACCGCGTGCTCAAGTACGCCAAGCTGAAGAAGAACATGACCGAGCTCGACGGTCCGATCCACACCCAGGGCATCGACCAGTTCACCGAGGCGCCTTACCTGCACAAGCACAAGGGCACCTACTACCTGTCGTACTCGCGCCTGTTCCCCGAGGAGACCGTGTACGCCACCGGCAAGAGCGCCACCGGCCCATGGAACTTCCGCGGCGTGATCATGGACAAGAACGAGGGCGTCAAGACCATCCACCAGGCCATCGTCGACTTCAACGGCAAGTCCTACATCTTCTACCACAACAGCAAGCTGCCCACCGGCGGCGAGTTCCGCCGCTCGGTGGCGGTGGAGGAGCTGCACTACAACCCGGACGGCACCATCGCCCACGTGGACCAGACCGAGGCCGGCCCCGCCGCCAACCCCAGCCCTGGTTGTAAGTGATATCCCCGATCGATGCACTGTAGCAATACCGATATTGATTGGGGTATTATTCCATGATGGATACACTGAACCCCGGCTGGTTTCTCAAGGCGCGCCTGAAAACCCGCCAGCTGCTGCTGTTGATCGCCCTTGACGATCACCGCAACATCCACCGCGCCGCCGAAGAACTGCACATGACGCAGCCAGCCGCGTCCAAGCAGATCAAGGACCTCGAGGAAATGCTCGACGTCCGCCTGTTCGAACGCCTGCCGCGCGGCATGGAGCCGACCATGTTCGGCGAGACCATGATCCGCCACGCCCGCATGGCCCTGACCAGCCTGGCGCTGGCCCACGACGACATCCTCGCGCTCAAGGCCGGCCTGGCCGGCCAGGTCGAGGTGGGCGTGATCATGACGCCCGCCATGGCCCTGCTGCCGCGCGCCATCGCCAGGGTCAAGCAGCAGGCCCCCATGCTGCGCATCGGCGCGCACATGGAGGCCAGCAACATCCTGCTCGACCGCCTGCAGCACGGCATGCTCGACTTCATGATCGGACGCATCCTGGAGAAGGAGAACTCGGCCGGGCTGATCTACGAGGAACTGACCGAGGAGCCGGCCTGCTGCGTGGTGCGGGTGGGGCACCCTATGCTCACGGCCAAGAAGCTCGAACTCAAGGACATCGCCGGCCAGCCCTGGATCCTGCCGCCCAACGGCAGCATCCTGCGCCACCGCTTCGACATGATGTTCCGCCGCGCCGGCCTGGAAACCCCGGTCAACGTGGTCGACACCACCGCGCTGCTGCTGATGACGGCCCTGCTGCAACACACGGACTCGCTGCACGTGATGCCGCTCGAGGTGGCCCAGTACTACGCCTCGCTGAAGGTGCTGAGCATCCTGCCGATCGAACTGCCGTGCAAGATGGACGCGTTCGGCATCATCCGCCAGAAGGACCACCTGCTCTCGCCCGGCGCCGAACTGCTGCTCAACTGCGTGCGCGCCGCCGCCAAGGACATCTACCTCGAAAAACACCCGCAAGGAGCTGCCGCATGAATCTGGACACCACCCCGGCGCGCGCGCGCGACATCACCCTGCGCTTTTTGGCCGAGCCCACCGACGTCAACTTTGGCGGCAAGGTCCACGGCGGCGCCGTGATGAAATGGATCGACCAGGCCGGCTACGCCTGCGCGGTCGGCTGGAGCGGCTACTACTGCGTCACGGTCTACATCGGCGGCATCCGCTTCTACAAGCCGATCTTCATCGGCCAGATCGTCGAGGTCAAGGCGTCCGTCGTCCACACCGGCAACTCGAGCATGCACATCGCCATCGACGTCTCGGCCACGGAACCGAAGACCGGCGCACGCAAGCGCACCACGCGCTGCCTGATCGTGTTCGTGGCGGTCGACGGCGGCGGCGACTCCGTCACGGTACCGAAATGGATACCCCAAAGCGAGGACGACAAGCGCTTCGAGCAATACGCGATCCAGATGGCGGCCATGCGCAAGACCCAGGAAGAGGAATTACAGGCCACCGACGGACCAGCTACCCCCTAACAGGGCCGCTGCCGGCGAAAGCGTGGTGTTATTGTGTTGTATTTTTGAGAAATCATTCTGATCTTGATAGGCTGTGTTCGCTAACGAACGGATGCCGAGTTGGCAATAAGTAATAGTTGAGTCCTGGCCAGACAAGACGTCTGGCGGCCTTCGTTACCATAACCCAAGCGAGATCAAACAAATGACAATTGCAAAAAAAATCGGCACCTTGAGCGCCCTCTCCATGGCACTGCTTGCAGCCCAAGTGGCTAGCGCGGCTGACGACTTCGTCAACCCGGACTGGGCCAACACGGCCACCTACATCGGCGCCGGCATTGGCCGCACCAACACCATCATCAAGGCACGCGACGTGCTGGTGAACCTGAACACCCCGGGCGGCACCGTCAACTCGTGGAACTCGGACGAGAAAGACACCGGCTACAAACTGTTCATGGGCAAGCAGCTCAACCAGAACTTCGCGATCGAAGGCGGCTACTTCGACCTGGGCAAGTTCGGCTACAACACCACCACCTACCAGGGTCAATCGCTGGCTGCCCGTATGGGCTACCGCGGCGTGTTCCTGGACCTGGTTGGTCAACTGCCGTTGTCCGAGCGCTTCTCCGTGCTGGGTCGGGTCGGCATGAACTACGCCAAGTCGACCACCAACTTCACCGGCAACCGCCTGTGGGCCCTGACCGATCCTCACCAGAGCGACCGCAAGCTCAATCCGAAGGTCGGCCTTGGTCTCGAGTACAAATTCTCCGAAGCGCTGGCTGTGCGCGGCGAAGCTGAGCGCTATCGCATCGACGACGCCGTGCGCAACAACGGCAACGTGAACATGTACTCGGTCTCGCTCGTGTACAAACTGGGCCGTCCAGTGTCCCAGCCGGCGCCGGCACCAGAGCCAGCACCGGCGCCAGCACCGGCACCGGTAGCCGAGCCAGCACCAGCGCCGGCACCGGCGCCAGCGCCAGCACCGGTACCAGTGTCTGAGAAAGTCTCGTTCGCCGCCGAAGCGCTGTTCGACTTCGACAAGGCCGTCGTCAAGCCACAAGGCAAGGCTGCGCTGGACGAACTGCTGACCAAGCTGCAAGGCATGAACACCGAAGTGATGATCACCGTCGGCCATACCGACTCGGTCGGTTCGAGCGCCTACAACCAGAAACTGTCGTTGCGCCGCGCCGAAGCGGTCAAGGCATATCTGGTATCGAAAGGTGTTGAGCAATCGCGTGTGTACACCGAAGGCAAGGGCGAAACCCAGCCAGTGGCCGACAACAAGACTGCCGAAGGCCGCGCCAAGAACCGTCGCGTGACCGTTGAAGTCGTTGGCACCCGCACCGTGAACAAGTAATTCATGTAATTGCTTGCCGCAGTAACTGAAAAGCCGCCCGGTGCAAGCCGGGCGGCTTTTTCCGTTTCCTGGCCAAAAAAACGCCGGGGCCGGAGGCGACAAACGGACACGAGCCCAGCAGTAGCCAACGGGGCCGGAGGCGACAAAGCCAACGGGGCCGGAGGCGACAAACGGACACGAGCCCAGCAGTAGCCAACGGGGCCGGAGGCGACAAACGGACACGAACTCAGCAGTAGCCAACGGGGCCGGAGGCGACAAGCGGACACGAGCTCAGCAGTAGCCGGCCGGGGCCGGAGGCGACAAGCGGACACGAGCTCAGCCGCGCTATCCTTACCCCGATGCGAGACGGCTCGGGCGCCGCTCGCTCAGGTTTTGATCGACCGATGAGCCCGTGTCCGCATGTCGCCTCCGACCCCGATGAGTTGATCGACCGATGAGTCCGTGTCCAAATGTCGCCTCCGACCCCGGCGCGCTCTTGTCGCCTCCGACCTCGACGCGTTGATCGACCGATGAGTCCGTGTCCGAATGTCGCCTCCGACCCCGATGCGTTGATCGACCGATGAGTCCGTGTCCGAATGTCGCCTCCGACCCCGGCGCGGAGGACTTCGCTTTCTGTGTGGCAGCGAACGGTGGGATGGCGCCAAGCGCGTTGTAATGGCCGTATTCCACGCCACCGGGTTCAGCCATGCGCAACAAACAGGACGCGCCGCGCGGCGCCATCGCCACCGCCACCGCGCGCGCCGGCTTCGTGCAGGTGCGCGGGGCACGCGAGCATAATCTGAAGGACGTGAGCGTCGACATCCCGCGCGACGCGCTGGTGGTGTTCACCGGCGTGTCCGGCTCGGGCAAGTCCTCGCTGGCCTTCGGCACGCTGTACGCGGAGGCCCAGCGGCGCTACCTGGAATCGGTGTCGCCTTACGCACGCCGCCTGTTCCATCAGATGCCGGTGCCCGAGGTCGACGACATCGTCGGCCTGCCGCCGGCGGTGGCCTTGCAGCAGCAGCGCGGCTCGCCCACCACGCGCTCCTCGGTCGGCAGCGTCAGCACCTTGTCCAACTCGCTGCGCATGCTGTATTCGCGCGCCGGCGATTATCCGAAGGGCCAGCCGCTGTTGTACGCGGAGTCGTTTTCGCCCAACACGCCGGAAGGGGCGTGCACCGAATGCCATGGACTGGGCCGGGTCTACGAGGTGACCGAGCAGTCGCTGGTGCCGGACGACCGCCTCACCATCCGCGAGCGCGCCGTGGCGGCCTGGCCGCCGGCCTGGCATGGGCAGAACCTGCGCGATATCCTGGTCACCCTCGGCTACGACGTCGATACGCCCTGGCGCGACCTGCCCAAGAAGGACCGCGACTGGATCCTGTACACCGAGGAGACGCCGACCGTGCCGGTGTACGCGGGCCTCACGCCCGAGGAGACCCGGCGCGCCTTCAAGCGCAAGGAAACGCCGAGCTACCAGGGCACGTTCACGGGCGCGCGCCGCTACGTGCTGCAGACCTTCGCCACCACCGAGAGCGCGTCGATGAAGAAGCGGGTGGCGCGCTACATGGTGAGCACCGAGTGCCCGCTGTGCCGCGGCCGGCGCCTGCGCCCGGAGTCCCTGTCGGTCACGTTCGCCGGTTACGACATTACCGAGATGGCGCGCCTGCCGCTCGAGCGCCTGGCGGCCATCCTGCAGCCCTACGCCGACGGCAGCGCGCGGCGGGACGCCAAGGCCGCGGCCGCGCATCCGGAAAAGATGATCGTCACCGAGCGCATCGCGGCCGACGTGGTGGCGCGCCTCGGGGTGCTGCTGGCGCTGGGCCTGGGCTACCTGGCCCTGGAGCGCAGCACGCCGACCCTGTCGCCGGGCGAGCTGCAGCGGCTACGCCTGGCGACCCAGGTGCGCTCGAACCTGTTCGGCGTGGTGTACGTGCTCGACGAGCCTTCGGCCGGCCTGCATCCAGCCGACACCGAGGCGCTGCTCGGCGCGCTCGACCAGCTCAAGGCGGCCGGCAATTCGCTGTTCGTGGTCGAGCACGCGCTCGACGTGATTCGCCACGCCGACTGGATCGTCGACGTGGGCCCGGCGGCGGGCGAACAGGGCGGGCATGTGCTCTACAGCGGGGCGCCGGACGGCTTGCGCGCGGTCGCCGCCTCGCACACGCGCCGCTTCCTGTTCGACGTGGCGGCGCCGGCCCCGCGCGCGCCGCGCGAGGCGGCCGGCTGGCTGCGCCTGGCCGGCGTGACGCGCAATAACCTGCACGGCCTGGACGTGGCCTTTCCACTGGGCGTGATGACGACCGTGACGGGGGTGTCGGGATCGGGCAAGTCGACCCTGGTGAGCCAGGTGCTGGTGGCGCTGGCCGCCACGGAGCTGGGCAATGCGGTGCCGGACGAGCCGGAGGAGGGCGATCCGCTCGAGCTGCCCGACGCCATCGCCACCGAGGGCCGCATCGCCGGCGGCATGGCCGCCATCAAGCGCCTGGTGCGGGTGGACCAGAAGCCGATCGGGCGCACGCCGCGCTCCAACCTGGCCACCTACACCGGCCTGTTCGACCACGTGCGCAAGCTGTTCGCGGCCACCAAGACGGCGCGCGCGCGCCGCTATGACGCGGGCCGCTTCTCGTTCAACGTCGCCAAGGGCCGCTGCGCGCACTGCGATGGCGAGGGCCAGGTGATGGTCGAGCTGCTGTTCCTGCCCAGCGTGTACGCGCCGTGCCCGACCTGCCAGGGCGCGCGCTACAACGCCAAGACGCTGGAGGTGAAATATAAAGGCATGAATATCGCCGAGGTGCTCGGCATGACGGTCGACGGCGCAGCCCAGTTCTTCGCCGCCGAGGCGGCCGTGGCGCGCTCGCTGGAAGTGCTGCGCGACGTCGGCCTGGGCTACCTGCGCCTGGGCCAGCCGGCCACCGAGCTGTCCGGCGGCGAGGCCCAGCGCATCAAGCTGGCGACCGAGCTGCAGCGCGCCGCGCGCGGCAGCACGCTGTACGTGCTGGACGAGCCGACCACGGGCCTGCATCCGGCCGACGTGGAGACCCTGCTGGTGCAGCTGAACCGCCTGGTCGACGCGGGCAACACCGTGATCGCGGTCGAGCACACCATGCGGGTGGTGGCGGCCAGCGACTGGGTCATCGATATCGGGCCCGGGGCAGGGGAGCGCGGCGGCACGGTGGTGGCGGCCGGCCCGCCGCGCGCGCTGGCCAAAGTGAAAGCCAGCGCCACCGCGCCCTACCTGGCTGCGTTTTTCGCTGAGTCCGGAACCTAATCATTCTTGCCGTGGCGAACCCATGCTATCGGCCCTATAGAGAAAATCTATTTCAGTTGTCAACAAGTCGCATTTCGAATTGCTGAAGAAGGACGGGAGTCGTCGGTGAATTGCGCGACGTGGGCCGGATCGCGGCCGTCATCAACGCCGCCTCGCAGGTGATCGCGGCGTCGCATTGACCGGCCGGGCCGCGCGGAGGTCGCGCCGGGTTGCCGGCCAGCGGATCAGTGGATCAGTGGATCAGGAACAGGGCGGTGCTGTCGAGCAGGTCGGAGGAGCACAGGAGGTAGGTCGCGGCGCTCGCCAGGCCAAGATGCAGGGCTGCCCAAGTCAGTGGAAATACGCGCATCATGATGTCCTCCTTCGTGCTTACTGCGGTTTGTGGTTCGTATGAGTCCATCTTAGCCACAGTCGGGTCCGCTGGGCATCGGTGGAACGTCCGCCCCACTGTAGGACGTTGGCTTGCGCCGCTGCCTGTTGGGTTGATCCTACGTTTGTTGTAGGCTGCGTCCTATGGTGCTGCCCTGGCGTGCGCCTTACAGTAAAGCCCATGACAACGCACCACTCCACCCTCCTGCACAACGGCGCGCGCGCCGTGCGCCGCAATACCATCAAGAAGCTGCTGGCCTCGGTTTTCGGGGTCGAACGCCTGCGCGATGGCCAGCAACGCGTGATCGACAACGTGCTGGACGGGCGCGACACCCTCGCCATCATGCCCACCGGCAGCGGAAAATCGCTGTGCTACCAGATTCCCGCGCGCATCCTGGACGGCATCACGATCGTCGTCTCGCCGCTGATCTCGCTAATGAAGGACCAGCTCGAGAAGCTCGAGGCGCTCGGCATCGACGCCTGCCAGGTCAACAGCAGCCTGTCGCGCGAGGAGGAGGAGGGCGCCCTGGCGCGCATCGCCGCGGGCGGGCGACTGATCGTGTTCTGCACGCCCGAGCGCCTGGCGCTGCCGGCCTTCCTCGCCGTGCTCAAGCAGGCCAGGGTGGTGCTGGCGGTGATCGACGAGGCGCACTGCATCTCCCAGTGGGGCCACGACTTCCGCCCGGCCTACCTGGAGATGGCGGCCTCGATCGACGCGCTCGGCAAGCCGACCATCCTGGCGCTGACCGCCACCGCCACCGAGGATGTGGTGGCCGACATCGGCAAACAGCTGGGCCGCGCGCGCATCCACGTCGTCAACACCGGCATCTACCGGCCCAACCTGCATTACCGCGTGGTCCAGGTGACCAACAACGAGGAGCGCTACGCGCGCGCGCTGGCGCTGGTGCACGATACACCCGGCACCGGCATCGTGTACGCCGCCACCGTCAAGGCGGCCGAGGAGATGCACCAGATCCTGCTTGACGCCGGCGAGAGCGTGGCGCTCTATCACGGCAAGTTGGCCGCCGCCGAGCGCAGGGAGAACCAGGACCTGTTCATGCGCGGCGAACGGCGCGTGATGGTCGCCACCAACGCCTTCGGCATGGGCATCGACAAGCCGGACACGCGCTTCGTGATCCACCTGCAGCTGCCGGCCAACCTGGAGGCGTATTACCAGGAGTCGGGCCGGGCCGGGCGCGACGGCGCCGACGCCAGCTGCACGCTGCTGTACTTCCAGGACGACAAGCGGGTGCAGCAGTTCTTCCTGGTGAAGCACTACCCCAGCGCGAACGACCTCAAGGCCGTCTACGACCGCGCCTGCGAGCTGGCAGGCGAGGGTCCGGTCGCCTTTGACGCGCTGGCCGGCGCGATCGACGAATTGGCCGCCTCGAAGCTGAAGATATGCCTCAAGCTGCTCAAGGACGGTCGCCTGCTGCGCCAGAACCGCACGCTCGAATACGCGCTCACGTCCAACGCGCCCAGCGCCGCGCTGTACGAGAAGCTGGCCGCCACCTATGTTGACAAGCAGGAGCGCGACCGCGCGGCGCTCGAGCAGATGGTGGGCTACGCCGTCAGCGGTTTCTGCCGCTGGAAGGTGCTGCTCGATTACTTCGGCGACGAGGTCGAGGGCTTCGATAAGTGCTGCCGCTGCGACAACTGCCTCAATCCGCCGCAGGTGGCCGAGATCGTGATCCGCGACGACGAGTTCGACCGCAGCGGCGCCAGCGCGCCGTTCGCGCCGGCGTTCGCACCGGGAGCCCAGGTGCGGGTGCCCAAGTTCGACCTGGGCACCGTGCAGTCGGTGGCCGGCGACCAGGTCACGATCGACTTCCCCGAGCACGGCGTGAAGACCTTCCTGGCCGACTTCGTCGCGCCGGCTTGAGCGAGGCGCGCATGGGCGACATGGTGGTGGTGCGCAAGGAAGGCCTGTACTGCGTGCCGGGGCGCTTCTACATCGACCCGTGGCGCCCGGTCGAGCGGGCCGTCATCACCCATGCGCACGGCGACCACGCGCGCGTCGGCCACGGCCACTACCTGGCCGCCGCCAGCGGCGTGAACGTGCTGCGCACGCGCCTGGGCGAGATCCACATCGACGGCCTGGAGTACGGCCAGCGCCTGGTGCACGAGGGCGTCACCGTCTCGCTGCATCCGGCCGGCCACGTGCTCGGTTCGGCCCAGGTGCGCATGGAGCACCGCGGCGAGGTGTGGGTCGCCTCGGGCGACTACAAGGTCGAGCCGGACCGCACCTGCGCGCCGTTCGAGCCGGTGCGCTGCGACACCTTCATCACCGAGTCGACCTTCGGCCTGCCGATCTACCGCTGGTGCCCCGAGCAGCAGGTGTTCGACGACATCAACGGCTGGTGGCGCAGGAACGCCGAGGCCGGGCGCGCCAGCGTGGTGTTCGCCTACGCCTTCGGCAAGGCGCAGCGCATCCTGTCCGGGCTGGACCCGTCGATCGGCACCATCGTCTGCCACGGCGCGGCCGAGCCGATCAACCGCGTGTATCGCGCCGGCGGGGTGGCGCTGCCGCCGACCGTGATGGTGACCGAGATCGAGAAGGCCGCGCTGCGGCGCGCGCTCGTGATCGCGCCGCCGTCGGCGGCCGGCAGCACCTGGATGCGTCGCTTCGGCGACTACAGCGACGCCTTTGCCAGCGGCTGGATGCAGTTGCGCGGGGCGCGCCGGCGGCGCGGCGTGGACCGCGGCTTCGTGCTGTCCGACCACGCCGACTGGCCCGGCCTGATGAGCGCCATCCGCGCCACCGGGGCGCCGCGCGTGATCGTCACCCACGGTTCGATTCCGGTGATGGTGCGCTGGCTGCGCCAGCTCGGGCTGGACGCGTCGGGATTCGACACCGAGTACGGCGACGAGGACGAAGCGGTGGAGGGCGCGCCGGCGGCTGTGGCGGAAACGCCAGCGCAATAATGCCGGTAAGCAAAAAATACCGCCCGCAGCCCCTACAAATGGTAGCATTGGGCAATAAACCATAAGCCGCCCGCGCGGCCCAGCCGCCCCGCCCCCGCGTCTGGAGTGCCCGTCACCGCCCGCCCTGGCTGGCTTGACATCCTGACCAGGCCCCGCATCCGCCTTTCGACCCGATTGGACCGTGATGCAGCGCCCATCTTTCCCGAATTTGCCCAGTCGCGCGTGCGCCCCGTGCCGCGCCCGCATGTCCGCGCTGGCGCGCCGTCCGGCGAGGCCGGCATGAGCGCGCGCCTGACGCTGGGCCGGCAAAGCAAATTGCTGGCGTGGCTGGCCGCGCTGGCGCTGGCCACGGTGATGGCCAGCGCCTTGCTGACCATGCGCGAGGTGCGCGACCAGTCGCGCGAGAGCGAGATGGCCGAGCTCACCGTGCAGGACGTGCACCAGTTGCGCTACCTGGTCATGGAGACGGCCCTGCAGGGCGCCCCGCGCGTGGCCGCGCAGTGGCACGCGCGCATGGCCGGCCTTGGGTTGGCGCTGGCGGCCCACCAATACAGCAGCGCGCGCGAGAACGCCCTGTTGGCACGCGAGCGCGCCAACCTCGCTACCCTGGCCGGCCTGTACGCGCGCATGGCTGACGCGCCGCTCGGGCGCGAAGCCGGCGCCGCGCTGCCGCCGACCGTCGCCAGCCTGTTCCAGACCAGCCAGCAGATGATCGACGACGCCACCGAACTGCTGCGCCAGAACCGGCTCGCCGTGCGCGCCGCCCAGCAGCGCGCGCGCCGGGTGGTGGGCGCCGGCGTGCTGCTGCTGGCCGCCCTGATCGTGGCCTGCATCGTCATCCTGCGCCGCCGCGTGCTGGTGCCGGTGGCCGCGCTGCAGGCGGTGATGGAGCGGGTGGCCGGCGGCGACCTTGGCGCCCGGGTGCACCTGCGCGAGCACGACGAAATCGGCCAGCTGGGCGCCAGCTTCGACCGCATGACCGCCGAGCTGGAGGCGGCGCTGGCCCGGATGGGCGCCGAGAACGCCGAGCGGCGCCGCGCCCAGGCGGCGCTGGAGCAGACCGTGGCCCAGCTGGCCGAGCGCAGCGGCGAGCTGGCGCGCGCCCAGGGCGACCTGCAGTCGATCATCGACCATACGCCGGCCCTGGTGGCCTACTGGGACCGCGACATGCGCAACCGCTTTGCCAACCGCGCCTACCAGGACTGGTACGGGATCGCGCCGGCGGACATGCGCGGCATGCACATGCGCGAGGTGATCGGCGCGGCGCGCTATGGCGCGATCGAGGATGCGCTCGAGGCGGTCATGCGCGGCCACGGCGGCATGTTCGAGCGCACCATGCCGCACGACGGCGGCGGTACGCGCCACCTGCTGCTTTCCTACGTGCCGGACGTGCAGGACGGCCAGGTGCAAGGCGTGTACGGCTTCGTGAGCGACATCAGCCAGCTCAAGCTGGCCCAGGCCGGGCAGGCCCAGGCCCTGGCGCGCCTGCATGCCACCGTCGACGCGGCCATCGATTTCTCCATCATCGCCACCGCCGCCGACGGCACCATCGAATTGTTCAGCAAGGGTGCAGAGCGCTTGCTGGGCTACCGCGCCGACGAGGTGGTGGGGCGGGCCACGCCGGCGCTGTTCCACCGGCCCGACGAGGTGGCCGCGCTGGCGCGCACCCTGGCCGCGCAGGGGCGCAGCGCGCACGGCTTCGCGGCGCTGGTCGAGGGCACCGCCGCCGGCCAGTCGCAAACGCGCGAATGGACCTACGTACGGCGCGACGGCGCCGAGATCGAGGTCAGCGTGACGGTGACGGCGCTGCGCGACGGCGCCGGCGCGGCCACCGGCTACCTGGGCGTGGCCAAGGACATCGGCAGGGACAAGGCGCTGCTGCGCACACTGGCGGCGGCACGCGACGAGGCCGAGGCGGGCAGCCGCGCCAAGAGCCAGTTCCTGGCCAACGTCAGCCACGAGATCCGCACGCCGATGAACGCCGTCCTGGGACTGCTGCAGCTGCTGTGCCAGTCCGACCTGGACCCGGTCCAGCGCGGCCACGCCGAGCATACCCAGGTGGCGGCGCGCTCGCTGCTGCGCCTGCTGAACGGCATCCTCGACTTCTCCAAGGCCGACGCCGGCAAAATGACGCTCGAATGCGCGCCGTTCGGCCTGGCCGGCCTGGCCGCCGAGCTGGCCGGCCTGGCGCGGCCGCTGGTTGGCGCCAAGCCGGTGGCGCTGCGCTTTACGCTCGACCCGGCGCTGCCGCGCCAGGTGCTGGGCGACGCGCTGCGCCTGCGCCAGGTGCTGCTCAACCTGATCGACAATGCCATCAAGTTCACCGCGCGCGGCGAAGTGGCGCTCGAGATCGCGCCGCGCGGGAGCCTGATCGAATTCTCCGTGCTGGACAGCGGCATCGGCATCGATGCGCACCAGCTGGACGCCATCTTCGAGCCGTTCAGCCAGGCCGAGGCCAGCACCGCGCGGCGCTTCGGCGGCACCGGCCTGGGCCTGGCGATCAGCCAGCGCCTGGTGCGGCTGATGGGGGCCGCCCTGGAGGCGAGCAGCGTGCCGGGCGCCGGCAGCCGCTTCTGGTTCGCGCTGGCGCTCGCGCCGGTGCCCGCCCTGGACGGCCACGCCGCGCTGGCGCTGCCGCGCCAGCCGCGCCTGGCCGGGCTGCGCGTGATGGTGGTCGACGACAATGAGCTCAACCGCCAGGTGGCCGAGGCGCTGCTCGGCAGCGAAGGCGCCGAGGTGACCATGGCCGACGGCGGCGTGCAGGCGCTGCAGCTGCTGCGCGAGCGGCCGGACCGGGTCGAGCTGGTGCTGATGGACGTGCAGATGCCGGACATGGACGGCCACGCGGCGACCCGGGCCATCCGCGCCGAGCCGCTGCTCAGGCGCCTTCCGGTGCTGGCCATGACGGCCAACGCGATGGCCGGCGACCGCGAAGCCTGCCTGGCGGCGGGCATGAACGACTACGTCGAAAAGCCGATCGACCTCGATGTGCTGGTGGAGGCACTGCTGCGCCACCGCGGCCGGCGCGCGGCAGGCGCCCATGGCGACGGCGCCGCACGCGCGCTGGCGCGCATGGGCGGCGACCGCGCGCTGTTTCTCAATGTGGCCGATAAATATCCGATCGAGGCACGCGCCCTGGCCGGGGAGCTCGACGCCTGCCTGGCGCACGGGCAGGCGCCCCAGGCGGCGCGGCTGTGCCACGGTCTGCGCGGCGTGGCCGGGGCAGTGGGGCGGACGCGCTGGTGGCGCACCTGGCCGCGCTCGAGGCCAGCCTGAGGCGCGATCCCGCCGCGCTGGCGCTGGAACGCGAGCGCGCCACCCTGGCCGTGCTGGTCGAGCGCAGCGTCGAGCTGCTGGCGCAAGCGTGCGCGATGCTGTAGGCCTGCCGCGTTATCCTTGTAGCCTGACCCAGGACCTACAAGGACGCCGTGCATGCGTGAATTCGCGCGCCTCTACGCCGAGCTCGACG
Organism: Oxalobacteraceae bacterium UBA6018; assembly: GCA_002428015.1. GTDB lineage: Bacteria > Pseudomonadota > Gammaproteobacteria > Burkholderiales > Burkholderiaceae_D > Telluria_A. The sequence continues at coordinate 52,624 of DIZW01000030.1, forward strand.
AAACCACCGCCACCAACCGCAAGCTCGACGCGCTGCAGCAGTACTTCAGCAGCGCGGCGCCCGAGAACGCGGCGTGGGCGGTGTATTTTCTCGCCGGCGGCAAGCCGCGCCAGGCGGTGCCGTCCAAGCTGCTGCGCCAGGTCGCGATCGAGTACGCGGCGCTTGACGAATGGCTGTTCGACGAATGCTACACCGCCGTCGGCGACCTGGCCGAGACCATCGCCCACATCCTGCCGCCAGCCGAGCGCCACGGCGACGTCGGCCTGGCCCAGTGGATGCGGGAGCGGATCGGCCCCTTGCGCGGCGCCGATCCGCTGGCCATCCGGGATGCCTTGTTCAGCTACTGGAATGAACTCGACTGGCGCGAACGCTTCCTGCTGACCAAACTGATTGGCGGTGGCTTCCGGGTTGGCGTCTCGCGGCTGCTGGTCACGCGTGCGCTGTCGGCCATCGCGGCCGTCGACAGCAAGCTGATCGCCCAGCGCCTGATGGGCTGGACCGACGGCAGCGTGGCCCCCACCGCCAGCGGCTTCCTGCAGCTGATCGCCGCGCCGTCCGACGGTGAGCACAGGCTGCGCGGGGGCCAGCCTTACCCCTTCTTCCTGGCGCACCAGTTGCAGGGTGAACCGTCCGCCCTGGGCCCGCTCGCGAACTGGCAAGTCGAATGGAAGTACGACGGCATCCGCGCCCAGCTGGTGCGGCGCGGCGGCCAGAACTACCTGTGGTCGCGCGGCGAGGACCTGATCACCGAGCGCTTTCCCGAACTGGCCGCGCTGGCGCTGCCGGAAGGGACCGTGATCGACGGCGAGGTGCTCATCTGGGTCGACAGCGCCGTCCCCGCGGCCAGTGTTACGGCGGCAGCCGCTCCGGAAGCCAGTTCTTCTGCGGCCGGCGTCCCGCTGGCGGACGTTCAGGCGGCTGGCTTCCCGGCGCCGTTCGCCGACCTGCAAAAGCGCATCGGCCGCAAGACGCTGTCGGCCAAGCTGCTGACCGAACTGCCGGCCGTGCTGGTGGCCTACGACCTGCTCGAGGAAGACGGGGTCGACCTGCGCGGCCTGCCGCAGCGCGAGCGCCGCACGCTGCTCGAAGCGCTGGTGGACAGCGTGTACAGGCCGCAGCTGCGCCTGTCGCCGCTGGTCGAGGCGCCCAGCTGGGAGGCGCTGGCGCAGCTGCGCGGTCAGGCGCGTGTGCGTGCCGTGGAGGGCATGATGCTCAAGGCGGCCGACGCGCGCTACGGGGTAGGGCGCACCAAGGACGTGGGTACATGGTGGAAGTGGAAGGTCGACCCGTACAGCGTCGACGCGGTCCTGATCTACGCCCAGGCCGGGCATGGACGGCGCGCGTCGCTCTACACCGACTACACGTTCGCGGTGTGGGACGTGGACGCCGCCGGCGAGCGCAAGCTGGTGCCCTTCGCCAAGGCCTATTCGGGCCTGACCGACGCCGAGATCGCGCAGGTCGACAGCGCCATCCGCAAGAGCACCGTCGAGAAATTCGGCCCGGTGCGCTCGGTGCGCCCGACCATGGTGTTCGAGATCGGCTTCGAGGGCATCGCCCTGTCGAGCCGCCACAAGGCCGGCATCGCGGTGCGCTTTCCGCGCATCCTGCGCCGCCGCGACGACAAATGCGTCGACGAGGCCGACACGCTCGACACCCTCAAGGCCCTGCTGGCCGCAGCCGGCCCATGAGCAGGAGCCAGATGGCGCAGGACGTGCAGGAGGTTCAGGACTGGTTCGGCGCGCGCGGCTGGAAGGTGTTCCCGTTCCAGAAGGCGGTGTGGAAGGCGGCGCTGGCGGGGCAGTCCGGCCTGCTGCATGCCAACACCGGCGCCGGCAAGACGTACGCGGTATGGTTCGCGGCCTTGCTGCGCGGCGCGCTGGCCGGCCAGCGCAAGGCCAGCGGCCTGCGCGTGCTGTGGATCACGCCGATGCGCGCGCTGGCGGCCGACACCCAGCGCGCGCTGGAGGAGTCCAGCGCCGTGCTGGCGCCGGCCTGGCGCATCGGCGCGCGCACCGGCGACACCGGTTCGGCCGAGCGCGCGCGCCAGTCGCGCGCTATGCCCACGGCCCTCATCACGACGCCGGAGAGCCTGTCGCTGCTGCTCAGCCACGCCGGCGCGCGCGAGCAGTTCGGCGCGCTCGACATGATCATCGTCGACGAGTGGCATGAGCTCATGGGCAGTAAGCGCGGGGTGCAGGTGCAGCTGGCGCTGGCGCGCCTGCGCCAGTGGCGCCCGGAGCTGGTGGTGTGGGGGCTGTCGGCCACGATGGGCAACCTGGCGCAGGCGCGCGACGTGCTGCTCGGCGGCGCGCCGGGCGTGCTGGTCGAGGGCGGCCTGCGCAAGCAGATCGCGGTCGATTGCCTGATCCCGGCCAACGTGTCGCGCTTTCCGTGGGGCGGCCACCTGGGCATCGCCATGCTGGGCCCCGTGATCGACGAGATCGAGCGCTTCAACGCCACCCTCGTATTCACCAACACCCGTTCGCAGTCGGAGCTGTGGTACCAGAACATCCTCGAGGCCCGGCCCGACTGGGCCGGCGTGATCGCCCTGCATCACGGCTCGCTCGACCGCGAGGTGCGCGAATGGGTCGAGCTGGGACTGAAGAAGGGTGAGCTCAAGGCGGTGATCTGCACCGCCAGCCTGGACCTGGGCGTGGACTTCCTGCCGGTCGAGCGGGTGTTGCAGATCGGCAGCGCCAAGGGCATCGCGCGCCTGCTGCAGCGCGCCGGGCGCAGCGGCCATGCGCCCGGGCGCGTCTCGCGCGTGACCCTGGTGCCGACCCACAGCCTGGAGCTGCTGGAGGCCGCCGGCGCCAGGCAGGCGGTGGCGGCGCGCCGCATCGAGGCGCGCCTGGTGCCCAACAAGCCGTTCGACGTGCTGGTGCAGCACTTGGTGACGGTGGCGCTGGGCGGCGGCTTTCGGGCCGAGGCCATGCTGGCCGAGGTGCGCGCGGCCTGGTCGTACCGCGGCCTCACCGACGAGGAATGGCAGTGGGCGCTGGACTTCGTGGCGCGCGGTGGCCAGAGCCTGGTCGCCTATCCCGAGTACCAGCGCGTGGTGGCCGACGAGGATGGCGTGTACCGCGTGCCCAACGCGGCGCTGGGCCGGCGCCACCGCATGGGCATCGGCACCATCGTGTCCGACGCGACCATGCAGGTGAAGTACCTGAGCGGAGGGCGCATCGGCAGCGTCGAGGAGTCCTTCATCGGACGCCTGAAGGCGGGCGACCATTTCCTGTTCGGCGGGCGCATCCTCGAATTCATCCGGGTCAACGAGATGACCGCCTTCGTCAAGCGCGCCACCGGTGCGCGCGGCGCCGTCACGCGCTGGCAGGGCGCCAAGATGCCGATGTCGTCCGAGCTGGCCCACGCCGCGCTCGAGCAGCTGCGCCTGGCGGCGCTGGGCCGCTACGAGGGGCCGGAGATGCAGGCCATCAAACCGCTGCTCGAGATCCAGCGGCGCTGGTCGGCGCTGCCCACCATCGACACCCTGGTCGTCGAAAGCATGGCCAGCCGCGAGGGCTTCCACCTGTTCGTGTATCCGTTCGCGGGCCGCTCGGTGCACATGGGCCTGGCGTCGCTGTTCGCCTTTCGCATCGGGCGCCAGCAGCCGATCACGTTCTCGATCGCGATCAACGACTACGGCTTCGAGCTGCTCTCGGCCGAGGCGGTGGACTGGGCGCGCGTGTTCGGCGCGGGCGCTGGCGCAGTGGGCGGCGCAGGCTCCGGCGCAATCACCGGCCCAGTCTTTGGCGCGGCGGTGCCGCTGTTGTCCACCGACCGGCTGCTCGAGGACGTGCTCGACAGCCTGAACGCGACCCAGCTGTCGCAGCAGCGCTTTCGCGAGGTGGCGCGCATCGCCGGTCTCGTGTTCCCGGGCTACCCGGGCCAGCCGAAAAGCACGCGCCAGGTGCAAGCCTCGTCGTCGCTGTTCTTCGAGGTGTTCCGCAAACACGACAGCGGCAACCTGCTGTTGACCCAGGCGCGGCGCGAGGTGCTCGAACAGGAGCTCGAGCTCACGCGCCTGCGTGATACGCTCACCGAACTGCATGCGCGCGCGCTGGCCTATCGGCCGGTGGCGCGCGCCACGCCGTTCGGCTTCGCGCTGATGGTCGAGCGCTTCCGCGAGAAGCTGACCACCGAGAAGCTGTCGGACCGGGTCGCGCGCATGCTGCGCGAGCTGGAGAAGGCGGCCACGCCATGAGCGCGCTGGCGCTGGAACTGGCCGGCGAGCGCGTGCTGCTGCTGGCCGGGAAGGCGCTGTACTGGCCGCGCGAGCGCATGCTGGTGGTGGCCGATATCCACTTCGGCAAGGCGGCCGCGTTTCGCGCGCTGGGGGTGCCGGTGCCGCGCGGGACCACGACCGACAACCTGGCCAGGCTCGATGCGTTGATGGCGCGCCATCCGGCCGAGCAGCTGCTGTTCCTGGGCGACTTCCTGCACGCGCGCGCCGCCCACGCGAGCGCCACCCAGGCCGCGATGCTTAACTGGCGGCGGCGCCATCCGGGCCTGGCGCTGCTGCTGGTGCGCGGCAATCACGACCGCCATGCGGGCGATCCGGCCGCCGCGCTGGGCGTGCGCGTGGTCGACGAGCCGTTTACGCTGGCGCCGTTCAGCTTCTGCCACCATCCCGACATCGCCGCGCCCGGCTATGCCCTGGCCGGCCACGTGCATCCCGTGTACCTGCTGGCCACCCGCGTCGATGCGCTGCGCCTGCCGTGCTTCGTGGTGGGGCGCGAGCGCATGATCCTGCCATCGTTCGGCGCGTTCACCGGCGGCTACGCGGTCACTCCGGCCGCGGACGAACGCATCGTCGTGTGCGCGGGCGACGCCGTCCACTGTGTACGCTAGCGTACGGACGCCTGGGTGGGCGTGGCGTACCTTAGGGTTGCTGACTGGACATTCCAGCGGAACGACATCACCCAAGGAGATTAAAATTAAAACGACAACGACACTCATGCGGGGCTTGCTGGCAGTGGTTCCGCTATTGACGATGAGCCTGCCCTCGGCGCCCGCCATGGCGCAGCAATACGATACCCGCGCGACCAATGAGGGGCCGGTGATCCGTGGTTTCGACGTGGCCGAGGTGCGCCGCCTGACGCCCGGCGTCGAGCTCAATTTCAGCCTGTACGGCACCCCTGGCGGACGCGCCACCCTGAGCATCGAGGGCGCGCGCCGTAACCTGACCCTGAACGAAACCGATCCCGGCGTCTACGAGGGCACCTACACCGTGGGCACGCGCGACCGCGTCGGCGGCGACAGCGCCGTCACGGCCAATCTGCGCGTGGGCAACCGGGTCGCCAGTGGCGTGCTCAGCGAATCACTGCTGAGCGGCGTCGGCGAGCACCGCCGCAGCGGCCAGCGCGCCGTGCAGCCGGCCATGGCCAGCGAGCGTCCGCGTATCGAGCGCTTCGACGTGCAAGGCAACGACGACCTGAGCCCCGGCAGCGAACTGGTGTTCTCCGTCTACGGCACCCCTGGCGCCAAGGTCGACATGGCCATTCGCGGCGCCCGCGGCGTGTTTTTCCTGCCCGAGGTCAAGCCGGGCGAGTACAGCGGCGCCTATACGGTGCGCCGCGCCGACCACCTCGGCCCGAACAGCGTCGTGACGGCGAACATGCGCATGGGCAGGCTGGTAACGACGAGCACCCTGAGCAAGCCGCTGCAGGCTGCCGTGGCGCCGGCGCCGACGCCGCGCGTGGTGCGCTACTGCAGCAATTGTGCGACGGTGGACGCCGTCAACGTGGTCGAAGTCAATGGTGACGGCAACTACCTGGGCACCATCGGCGGCGGCGTCGTCGGGGCCTTGCTGGGCAGCCAGGTCGGCCGCGGCAACGGCAAGACGGCGGCCGAGTTGGCTGGCGCGGTCGGCGGCGCCTATGCTGGGCGCAACATCGAGCGCAGCTCGCGCCGCACCCATCACTACGAGGTGGTGGTGCGCTATCCCAATGGCGGCACCCAGAGCATGACGTATGAGAACGATCCGGGCTTGCACGTTGGTGACAAAGTGAAGGTCAACAATGGTGTGCTGGAACGCGATGCCGGCACTAATTGATTGAACGCAAAGCTTTAGCAAGAACGAAGAACGGCGCCCCGCGGGGCGCCTTTTTTTTGACTGCGCTATTCCGGCCGCGGGCCAGGATCACGCTATGGAGAGCGCGAAACACCTGAGCGGGCGGCGAACCTGTCGTTCGAGAAGCGCTGCCGTCTGCGGAAAAGTGGGCGTCGCCAGGCGAAAACGTCGCCGCGCAGGAAGCTAGCCGAGCCTGGCCTTCAGATGGTGGTGGCAAGCACTTGATCGTCGCCGGGCTGCCCGGCTTCGGCCTTTTGTTTGGCCGCGCTATTCTGCTTGGCGCGCGAGCGCGACGGTGGCAGGCGGCGCAGGGTCTTGAGCGCTTCCGCGTCCTTGATGCCGATGGTGCGCTGGTCCACCGTGATGAGGCCGATCTCGTTGAAGGCCGACAGGGTGCGGCTGACCGTTTCCAGGGTCAGGCCCAGGTAGCTGCCGATTTCGTGGCGGGTCATGCGCAGGTTGAACAGCTTGCTGGAATACCCCATGGCGGCGAAGCGGTCGGCCAGGGTAACGAGGAAACGGGCCACGCGGGCCTCGGCCGACAGGGCGCCCAGCATGCCGATCATGGCTTGCTCGCGCACCAGTTCGCGGCTCATGACGCCGTACATGACGTTCTCGAGTTCCATGTGCACGCGGCCGAGCGCGGTCAGTTTCTTGAACGGCAGCAGGATCAGGTCGCAATCGGACAGGGCCACCGCTTCCGAGGCGTAGTGGCGGGTGTGGATGCCGTCCACGCCGAGCATGTCACCCTTCATGGGGAAGCTGAGCACCTGCTCGTTGCCGAATTCGTCGATGAGCACGGTCTTGAGGAAGCCGGAGTTGACGATGTACAGGGTGTCGAATGCCTGGCCGATGGTGTGGACGCGCTGCCCGGTCTTGAATTGCACGTGCTGAAACAGCAGCTCCTCGGAATTGACGGAGACGGCGGCCGTGATGTGCAGCAGGTCGCAGACTTCGCGCAGATTGGACCACAGACGGCCTTGGCGTTGGCGGCCGGCTTCCGACGGGGCGGAATGCATCGTGGACGGTTGATTGTTGCGCGGTTCGGTTGACGTGGACTGCATGCTCATCTCCAGGTGAGTAAACTCATGGTTTCAGGCTGCGCGCAGACGGCGGGGATTGCCCTGTGACAGCTCGGCTGGCTTAACCATCAGGTGAAAGATGAACCCAGGAAAGCCGAATCGATGGATTTAGTATGCCAACACGAGTCCGGCATTGATATCAGCGATGGCTGAATATGTAGGTAGGATGGGGCGTCACCCCGTAGGAATCTTCCTACCATATAGTCGGGTTCTCATAGAGGACGCGGAGGGCGGAACGGGGCGCGCGGGACACCCGCGGCTGCGGGTTGACGCGGCTGGGTTGACGCGGGTCGGCACGAATCCGTGGCGGCGCGGTCTAAAATTTTTCGTCGGTGTGACGGCGGCTCAGCTCTTGAACGGCGACAGCAGACGATGCGCTACGGCATATTGCACCATTTCCGACAGGGAAGTCATCCCCATCTTCTGCATGATGCGGGTCTTGTGGGTCGATACCGTTTTCACGCTCAGGTGCAGGCCGTTGGCGATCTCCGTGATCGACTTGCCGCCCACCAACAGCGAGAACACTTCGAACTCGCGGTCCGAGAGCTGCTTGTGCAGCAACTGCTCGTTGGGCGTCATGATGTTCAGCGCCAGTTGCTCGGCCACCTCGGTGCTGATGTAGGGCCGCCCAGAGGCCACCTTGCGGATCGCCCCCACCAGCTGGGTGCCGGCGCTTTCCTTGGTCAGGTAGCCCTGGGCGCCGGCGCGGATGGCGCGCACCGCGTACTGCTCCTCCTCGTGCATGGTGAGGATCAGGATGGCCAGCTTGGGCGACTCGCTGCGGATCTGCCGGATCAGGTCGACTCCGCTGCGCCCCGGCATCGACAAGTCCAGCAGCAGCAGGTCGAAGCCGCCCTGGCGCACGTGGGTGAGCACTTCGAAACCGTTGATGGCTTCGCCGACGATATCGATGTCGAGCGCGCCGTCGAGAATGCGCTTCAAGCCCTCGCGCATGATGGTGTGGTCGTCGGCAATGACAATGCGTATCATAAGTGGGCAATCCGGCAGGGTGGAAGAAAGGCCTGCGCGCGGCCATGTGGGCGAACCGGACCGCGCCCACGGGGGGCGGCGGCCCGCCGTACGCATGGCGAAGCGACAAGGCGCAGGCGAAGCGTAAGGCTAAATTGTAATTCGCGCAATGTTGAAAGGGTCAGCTTCCGGGTTCCTTGATGAGCCTGTGGACTAGAACCGGAAGGCTGGTGTGCGATAACACCTTGTTGGTAACGCTTCCTAGCAGCAATTGGCCCCATCCGCTGCGTCCGTGCGATCCCATGAAGATCAGGTCGCAGTGTTGTTCCTCTGCAACATTCACGATTTTCAGCGCCGCGCCGTCCGCGAACGCCGTCAAGCCTTCGTGCCTGAGCCCGCATTTGTCCGCCTCCTGCAAAATCGACCGCATGTGTTCGTCGCCGACCCGCCGCATCTGCGCCATGTATTCTTCCTCGCTGGGATACGACGGCGGGATGATTTCCACGTAGACCGGGTATTGATACTCTGGCGCCACGTACAGCGCCAGGATCTCGGCGCCCATCTGCGCGGCGAACTGCACGCCGGCGCAGGCGGTGTGCTTGGAGACGGCCGAGCCGTCCGTGGTAATCAGAATCTTCCGATACATGATCAATCCTCCCACATTGGAATCCATTCTCCATTGTAGTTCGCCCGACGACTATTGTTAGGACGCAAATGGTTGATCTTGCTCAAACGGCCCTGTCGGTGCAGCGCAATATTTATTGCCCGCAAGGATACTTTCGGTCCAAGTTCCGATGGTAAGATTACAAATTACAAGATTTACTGAGGAAATGCGTGCGCCAATGACACGTTTTGATGGTCGAGCTCACAAGATTGGTGGGTGAAATCAACACAGGAAGCGCACAGTGATTTACCGCAGGCATGACACGCTGCTACACTCGCGTAATCGCGGTGATGTTGCCCCGAATCATGCTCTGCCCCACACTCGCACAGCGACAACCGAATTCAGCAATTTAACATTGCCAGATTTTACAAATTATGGAGAAGCAGGGATTATGACCGACGCCGCTGATGATTTCGACGCACTATTCGAGGAAGTGTCCGCGCAACGCGCCAGCGCCCCTCCCGCGCCCGCGGCGATCGCTCCGGCCGCCGCCGAAGACGACATGGAAGCGCTGTTCGACCAGGTCTCGGCCGCCAGCACCCCGGTCCAGGTAGCCGCGCCGGCACCCGCGGCGGCAGCCGCTCCCGCCCCGGCCGCCGCCCCCGCCCCAGCCCCGGCCGCCGAGCACGCCGAGCACCATGACAGCGGCAATCCGATGTTCGAGCGCCTGGGCGGCATCGTGCGCCTGCTGCACGACTCGCTGCGCGAACTGGGCTACGACAAGGCGCTCACCGAGGCCTCCTCGCAGATCGTCGACGCCCAGGACCGGCTCGAGTACGTCGCCAGCCTGACCGAACAGGCCGCCAACAAGGTCCTCAACACCCTCGACGAAGGCATGCCGGCCCAGGACGTGCTGAGCAAGCGCGCCAAGGAGATGGACAACCGCTGGAGCGAGCTGTTCGCCGGCAAGCTGTCGATCGACGACTTCAAGGCCCTGGCCGGCGACTCCAAGAGCTTCGCCCAGGCCGTGGCCGAAGCGACCGAGGCCGAGAAGGCGCGCCTGCTCGACATCATGATGGCCCAGGATTTCCAGGACATCACCGGCCAGCTGATCAAGAAGGTGGTCATCATCACCAAGACCGTCGAGCACGAACTGGCCGAGCTGCTGCGCGACAACGCGCCGCCGTCCGTGCGCGAGAAGCTGGCCGGCAAGCCGGCCGTGCTCATGTCGGGCCCGGCGCTGCCGTCGGTCGCGCTCGACCAGGATAACGTTGACGACCTTCTTGCCGATCTGGGATTCTAATGGACGATATGCTCAAGGATTTCGTCGTCGAGGCGATGGATCTTGCAGTCAACGTTGAAGAGCACTTACTGCGGCTGGAGCGCGACCCGAACAACAAGGAAACGCTGAACGCGGTGTTCCGTTCCTTCCACACGATCAAGGGCGGCGCCGG